>CAZYYD010000035.1:0-46915 GCA_964651225.1 uncultured Ignavibacteriaceae bacterium | reverse complement strand
TAAGCTACGGATTGCAGCTTAAATACTTTTACACAACTATTGACTATGTCTCTTAACATGAATTCATAATCGTTGATAATAGATTACTAACAAAAACTCTTACAAGAATAGAAAGAATATAGTATTCATAGAAATCGTGTATGTTATTTTCTCTTACGTTCGATAGAATACCAATATCAGAAAGTCATGAACATTGAAGTCAAAAGCGACGACTATTTTAAAATCTCCTGATTGTAGAGAATGTCTGCTAAAAGATCCAGAATTGCCGGGTTTATTTTCCGTAGCTGATTCAGTTTATTATTATTTTTGTTAGGGTTCCAAGCTGCTTCCCGTGAACTTGGGGAACAGCACAAAGGAAATTCAAGTACTCCGGAAAGGATCCCGGAAGCGGATCGTGGTCAGGTTCATATACCTGCAACCCCATTTTGCCGATGTGCCAGAATTTATACCCAGCCAAATCAGTTAAAAACTGAAATAGCTCTTGTGGTTTGTAGCCAAAATCCCTCGTCCATGGCTCATAGCATTCTAGCATCAACATTGGGAGAGTGCGCAAAAGAGATTTCGCGCCTCCTTTAAGCACCAAGAGTTCAGCTCCTTCAACATCACACTTAATCATCGCTATCTTTCCGACATTATTATTTTCGCAATAGTGGTCGAGTGTAATAACTCGAATGCCACTATAAGCGCTCAATTCGGGTCCCTGATCTCCAATCCAAGCTCCATTGCCGAGGTGTTTATGCAAAGATCCTTCTGTATAGTGATTGTTTGGGACATACATTGTCATCAGATCGTCATGATCTGCAAGGGCCATCTGATTCAGATAAATTTTTCCGGGCAGATGTTGTGACGCAATATTCTTCTCCAACCTCAAAAATGTAGGGGGAATAGGTTCAAATACATGGACTGAACCCGTAGGTCCCACTAATCGTGAAAAAAGACCTACAAACTGCCCCATGTTAGCCCCTATGTCGAAGACTGTATCTCCATGGTGGAGAGATGAAATCAAGAGTCGCATTTCGACAGTAGGCTTTCCAATCGCACGCAGGACTAATTCGAACAAACGGGGGGTTCGATTTAACCATGATTTAATAATCTGTTTCAGTGAACGATGTGCTACCATCATCATTTTCCTTCATCCAGAAGGTACAAGCAGTAACTTTTATAGTTAATAATATTTTTTACACTGACGAGTTGTATCTTTCTTAATACCTTCTGTATCGATCCCGATTCTTCAGAGAAGTTACTTTTTCTTTTCATAAAACGATTTACTGTCAATCCTACGGAGTGTGTATAATGAACTTTTTTGCAATGGAACAACTTGCTGCGGAAAGTTTTTCCAATCGTCCCATAAAGCGCTGATCAGTTTTCCTGATATTCCATCCGAATGCTCGCTTGCGAAAAAGAGAAAGAATTCAGTTAGCAATGCAGGATCTGTCCCGCCTGTCTTCTGTGTCTTGGTCGCATCGGCGAATTCTTTTTCGCCTGCCAGTTCTCGATTTTCCAATATTTCCTTTGTCATAAAAGAATTGACAGCGCCAGGAGCAATCGCATTAACATCAATAGGCCTATTGCTTGCTCGCAGTTCGTCAGCAATGGTTTCGGTAAAGCGCACTACAGCTGCCTTTGACGAAGCATAAGCAGACAACCGGGGTCTGCTTGCAGTGGATCCTCCGCCTGAAAGATTAATAATCTTTCCCCGTCTCTGTTTCCCCATAAACGGCAGAACAGCTCTTGTCATGATATATGTGCCGTAGACATTTACTTCATAATTCCTTTTCCATTCCTCGGGTTTCGTTTCTTCGAATATTCCAAAAGGGCCTTGAATACCGGCGGCGTTCACCAAAATGTCTATCTCGTTCCATTGGGAACTGATCTCTGCAATTGTTGCGCTAACCTTTTTCTCGTCAGAAACGTCACATTTGACACAGTGGATCAAATCAGTATTCTCATCTTTAAATCCTTGTGGCGGGTTGCCTCTTCTGCTGAGAGAGACAACCTTCATAGCAACACTCAAGAATGCTTTGGAAGCGATCGAACCAATTGTGCCGCTGCCTCCTGTGATAATTGCGCACTTCATTTGAGCATCATGAACACTATTCATAGATTTCTCTTTTCTTAGACTGTTTATTCTATTTCAGCATCTATTCTACAGATACTGAACTGAGTTCAGGATGACAATGAGACGCCGTGTCATGCTGAATTCGTTTCGGCATCTATTCCACAGATCCTGATCCCGACAAGTCGGGACAGGATGACATAATAAACATCCGTGTGCATACTGTAGGAGTAATTTATTTTACTGCACGAATATTGGTCGTCGAATCAGAGGAAGCACGCAAAATAAAATCTGAGAATGTACTCTTCCCTTTCACAGGACGGACGTTATACTTACCGGTGATATACACATAATTATTTCTTGAAACGAAACCACAGACATCCTCCAGTGAGTACCCCTGGCTCTCTCCTTCGTACCATCCGTTTTCAAAAGAAAGAGCTGTTGCATGGGATGCAATAACCAATGTGTCACCCGCCTGAAGTGTTGCCCCCTGAAACGAAATTCCATCTGCATTCGAAATACGAACCTGCAGTGCATCCAATCCCCGAAACATGAGCGTTGTAACATTGGTCGGTGCGGGAGAATCATTGCCATGAATTTCCAACGTGGGCGTAATGATTTGCGAGTAACTCGATACGAATGTTCCGATTTCCCCAGCATCGATATAGAATGCCGCTGGCACCGCCCAGCAACTGTCTTTTATGATTTCAATATTTTCGAATGTGGCATACCAACCACCGGAATGCACTAACGCATGAACCCCTTTCAGTTTCCGGGCATTCAGAATGAGATTTTTCAACTGGATATGATGTGTGTTCAGAATCTTTATACCAAACAATGAACCATCTGCGAGAAACAATGTGTCTCCGGCAAGCCCTATAAGGGAAAGATGTGGTATTGACAGAATGAGATTAGAAATTGTATCATTTTTTGTAATGTAAATAGTTCCGCCGCCTCGTTGTACATGCTGCACAGCATCCTGAAGATTCTTGAATTCATGCGAATACAATACTTTCCCCTGAGAAGAACCCGGAGTATGTGTCGCTGTTTGGCCAAGAACAACACAATGCAAGAGAAGAATACCGAATACTATTATTCTGTTTCTCTTCATCGATCTATGTCCTCGGCATATCCGCCAGGAGCAACTTCCTTCATGATTTCCGCAAATCGGGTCCTGAAATGGCTCCAGGAATGATTCTTAAGCATATACTCCCGCGCTGCAAGGGCAGGTCCTTGCAGCGACTCCCTCTTTGCAAACCAATATTCAAGCCCTTCAGCTATGGATTCTGTGGAATCAGGTTGAACATATTGACAAAATTCTTTAGTAAACCCGCATCCAGATTCTTTTGTTGTGATTACAGGCAATCCGCAAGCAGTCATTTCCTGTAATGCTGATGGCATAGCGTCTTCAAGTGTGGGATAGACTGCGATATGAGAGCGAGAGATAAAATCGACGACAGGCTGATATTGTGCCGGATAAGAGTCTAAATGAAGGAACAAACCAGGTTTTACTTCTCCTTTTCTTTTCCCATGTAACAACAAATCAGAGGTCTTTGTTGGCATACCTATGAGATGTAATTCCGCAATCTGTCCAGAATACCATTGCTCCCAAGCTTTAAGGAGTGAAGGAAGCCCTTTTCGCAAGCCAAATGAAGAAGACCAACAGACAAAAGTAAATTTAGATCTTTTAACGTCTGAGGGCACCCATATATCAGTGTCGCAGCAATTATGATATTTCTTAATCTTAGCAGGATCTATTCCATGCTTGATAAAATTATTAATTCCTTCCGCATTTTCAGCAATAAGAAAATAATCAGCACGCTCATATGCCTTCAAATAGATTTCTTCAGAACTATCCTCATCGATAGGCAGGTGCCATTTTTTTGATGTGGCCTGAAGCCGTTTCAATCTTTCCTTGACGTGGGTATTACAAGTATAGAGTAGTTTGAGTGCATGAATCTGACGAGGTAATTTTACAATTCCTGGACTTAATCCCACTATCACATTTGCACGTAGAAGGCGACGGGTGAATATTTTGTCTTCTTGACCTGCAAATTCCACATCATAGCCAACGCTTTGAAGTGTTCTTACAAGCTCTGTTTGCATACGTCCGGAGCCAACGAGCATGTACTTCGGGTTTTTTTGAATCCCCCTTGAGAATATTACACCTGCAATATTTTGTTTTTCCAGGAGACCCTTCTTCTTTAAAACCATTGACTCATGAATTAATCGATAAAAACTACTTTGCATACGCCTTATCCTATTTTTCATTTTTTGCAAATCAGACCTCGATCGTTGAAATACCTTTTATAATCCTTCACAATAAACAATCATAAATGATGCCATAATCAGTTTCATACCGAAATTATTTCTCTTATCTCATAATAAAATACTTCTTTTAATGAATATATTAACAACATAAATAAGTGCAACAAAGATGCATCCCATCGTAATCGAAGAAATAGCGATCCCTGATAATCCATGATACTTCCCTGCATACATATAAACAATTACCGTAAGTGTGCTTACGATAATTTTAGGAATGTAATATTTTTGATTTTGCTTCAGTAAAAATCCTATCGAACAATAAGTTTGTCCGATGTTATATAACCCAATTCCAATAATTACTAGTGGCAGAAGGTATGAAGAAGCCACGAATTGCGGATTACTAATAAATCGAATAAGTATATCTCTACCAAAATAAGTAATAATGCAGGCAATAATTGTTATAACAGCAATACTGATAACAAAAATATTAAAATACCTAAATCCTTGTAATACTTTTTCATGATTCGTTAAATCAGAAAATTTTTCGTAAATGTATGGATTTACAAACTGGGTGCCAACGGTAGCAAACATAGAAATGATCGTATTAGCAATAGTCGACATTAAGAAATAAACACCAACATCTGCAGTAGTCATGGAGGCCTGAATTATCCATCTTTCACTATTTGTTTGCAACCAATTCATGAGTCCCAGGATGAAGATTGGCGGAACAAACACAAGCATTTCTTTCTTCATATTATTTTCAATCGGATCCTGTGGTTTATTCACTCTCTGCTTAAAGGAGCTAAAGGAACTTAATTTATTAAAATAATGAAGACGTATTAACAAACCTATCGATGCAAAAAATACATAAACTGCAAGCACCTTAGTGCTCAATAACATTCCAAGGAAGAATAAACCTATCAACCCAAGCACTTGACTCAATTTGTCATAGATCTGCATCAAGGAAAAGATTTTTCTTTGCCTCATCAAATTGATGAGTGAATGGAATGGCAGAATACTCGCCATCAGCAATGCATAGACACCTGCTAATACCATAAATAATATTTTGTCAACCTGAAATTTCGTCATCAGGAAAATTCCACCCAGACATATGATGCATAAAACAACAATAGCTCCCAATAGAGCTACCGTTCGAAAAAGAAATTGAAGGTATGCACTTTTATTATTCGAGAAATAATACTCAAAAAAGAATCGCCCAAACGTTTGTTCAAGAGGGTTGTACACAAAGAGAATAAGAAAATTCATAACGGAGATAGCCAAGGCCAGTTTCCCGAACTCCGCGGGGCCCATGCTGCTTGTAATCTTTATCGATAATAAACCAAGGAATAAAAGCGTAATCTGTGTGCTAATTAACCAGCCAAGATCAATAACATGTACCTTAGAAATATGTTTTATCAGCGTTTTTGGCAAATTAGTATTTTTCTCGCTTTAGAAATAACCATCTAAAATTATTGTAATCCATTGAGTGGTCAGTATAAGAAGGTTAACTCTTTCGGGGAGGATATCAGAAATAATATTTCACTCTTGACAATGATTATCCCTCTATAATCTAACACTGACAAACGTGTTTTGCGTTGTCGTAATTTTAACTTCTTTGGGGTTTATAAACTCTAATTATATCGTTCTTGACTTCTACTTGATACTCGCTATCGGCATCTTTGATATATTTTGTTAGGCCCGCTATTGTTGGGTAATCACCTTCACCAATAAAACATCTTGCATCATCAATTAAAACGACATGCTCATCTTGTCTCACCGAGAAGATAGCATGCAATTCTTCAAAAATAGGACATTCTTTTTCACCTTTTGCAGTGATCCCGGATGAATAATGTCCATCCAACCAAAATACTGCAGAGGCACCAATACTATCAATTATTTTGGGCAGTACATTTGAGCTATCGCCTTGATACAATAGAACACCCTGGTCATTCTTAAATCGTTCTTTGCATAACTCATACAATTCTTGACTAAGCTCAATGGAGACAATCTTATCAAAATATTGTCTTTGTGCAGCGACCATATCTCCATAGTACGTCCCTGTTTCAATTAAGGTTTTACATCCATACTTTTTGCTATACTTCTGTATCGTTTTTTGTTTGACAAAATGAGGTGGTGGATTCATGCTACCTTTTAGCATCCATACCAAATATTCTTTTCTATCACGAAGCATGATATAATAAATGTTCGGTAAAACCTTTTTCAGAATATTCTTTATCATCCAATAACTTTCTCGTTCCGATTCTTAACTCATATTGAATGGAGCGAACATTACGATAATTAACAATGTAGCTTCTCAAAGTATCAGTGTTAGGAAGATATTATTCCATACAATTAGCAGAATACAATTATTATGATTACGCTTTAATATTCACACTTAATTTAAGCGTAGCGTATCACGCTCTAATTTCCTTTTTCTACGTCATTATTCGCTTCTATTTAATTATTACAAATCTACCCTCTTGCTCAACTTCTATATTCAATATCCGTTTTTTATATATATTTTTAAAAAAACATGATGTTTTTAATCATCATGATCTTCTCAAAACCGCTGCAACCCAATCCTTCTTCATCTGGATGAACTTCATACCATATTGTTCACGTCCATAGAGATATCCTGATGCTCCGAGAAGGGAAAGGAAGAATGCGGTCAGGACAATGACACCTTTTTTGGGCCATTCTTTTTTTGCAGCCGGGCGTCCATAATCCAAAACATTGATGATGGGTGTATTGCGGATCTCTTCTATTTTAACAAGTTCGTTCTGTTTTTTGAGTTCGATATAGATGGTCGAGTTGATCTGCATTTCCCGCATAAGTCGTTCCTGATCCAGCAAGAGCTGAGGTGAACCAGCGACCATCCTGTTCTTTTCCCGGAAATCCTTTAATGCATTTTCCGATTTCCCTAAGTCCTCCTTAACTTCTGCTAACCGCACCTCGATCCATTTCCGCTGCTCCGAAGCATTGGTAATTCTTTTTGTCCGAATGAATTGATCCAGTGTCCGTATGACGGTATTGAGAATATCTGCCGATAATTGAGGCTCCTCTGTTTCGATGCTCATCGTTATCACCGATGTTTTGATATCCATGGAAACCTGCAATTCCGTCCGGAGGTTCAGCAACGCCACTTCATAATCCCTTTCGGGACTTTTTTCCTTAATTTCCCAATATTGGATGAGGTTGACAGAGTCTTTATATGCCTTTGTTTTGTATTTTTCATAAATGACATTTCTCAAAACAGATTCGCTTTTAATGATCGTTGGATACAGTTTTACAATCGAACCTTCCCCCCCGACGCTGACACCAGCGAGAGCAGCAAGATCGGACATACTCCCCGTCAGGGCGCCAAGTTTCGACTTATCTGTATCCGGCAATACAACAGCCGTCGATTTGAATGTTTCGGTCAATAACAAACTGACAATAAGACCCAGCAAGGTGACGACGCCTGTCACCATCACAACAAGTTTCCTTGAGGTCCAGAGGAGCGCTGCGATATGCATCCAATCCATGGATCCTGATTGCTTGGCAGGTTTATCTTCGGCTATCAGATTTTTTGTTTTTGCCATAATTTCTTCATCCGTGGTTTATTAATCTTGAATAAGCACACAGGAAACAATTTATTTTGTCGAACTGCCAACGATCCCACTTTTTCTTTTCGTATTCTTCTTTATTGTCCATTAGCATTACTTTTTACATTCATCTTTTTCCTTTACACTTTTTCCTTGTTTCTATTTCGTGATCTGAATTATCCCCACAAGCATCGTTGCTATGCTTGCCATGATTGTTGCCCAATCACGCAACACTGGCAGTGTCGTGTCTTCCTTTTCGATTTTCTTCGGAACGACAATAAGACTGCCGCCAAGGATCTCCTGATCGGGGAAAACAAACCAGCCCTTTTCCCACTTTCTTCCGTTGGGAAGAGTGACAAATGTTCTGTCTCCGTCAGCTTCATCTTTAAACCCACCTGCCTGATTGATGTAGTAACTGAGACTTGCTCCTTTCCTGAAGACAACAGCGGCCGGCACAAATACCTCACCGCGAACAAGCACGACTTCCTGTTTGGAGGCTATAGAGATAACATCGCTTGCAAGCAGTGTCACATTTTCAAGTGACTCCGTATCAGCCAGCGCTTTCATGAAGTCGATAGGAACCAATCCTGCATTATTCCATTTCCGAACCAATGTTGATCCTTCCAGATAGGCTCCCTGCCGCAATCCACCTGCACGCTGGATGAGGCTCGCTAATTTTTCTCCTTCTCTCTGTAACGCGTAGTTGCCCGGATAAAGAACATAGCCGTTGATTTCAACGACCCGCTGCCGATTATACTTAGGATTCGAGGGAACCATGACATGATCAAAATCTTTCAGAACACCAACGTCCCCCAACTGATTATCCCAATATTGCTCCGGTACGTTGAATTTGATGATCTTACTCAACGCTCCTATTTTCAAGGTATCGAGTCTTGCCAGTTCCCAGTTTGTTTTTGATGCATCTTCCGTCAATCCCCCGGCCTTGACGACAAGATCGACAACAGTCATTTTCTCTAGACGTAGATATGTTCCCGGTTTACGGACTGCCCCGGCAATGGAGACAGTCTGTTCAGGAAAGAAATAATCCTGCTTATAGACAGTCACAGAATCTTCGGATTCCAATTCAAGATTATTGGTGAGGTCACCCTGCATCGCGAGATCGAGATTAAAGGGAAGAATCTGTTTTCGCAAATCGGACATCACTCGAACCACATCTGCTCTCCCGGTAAATGTATCATCCAACAGACTGTCTGCTTCAAGAATGAGATCTCGAACTTTCATTCCTTTTGTTTGTGCAAAAATACCGGGTTTTTTCACATTCCCTGCAATAAACACCCTATTTTGCAGGAACTTATTTATTTGAAGAATGGAGACGATATCACCATCTTCGAGTATGAAAGAACTTTTCAATAAGTCCTCAGCAGAAGAAAATTTTAAATCGAGATCAAGAATATTCTTTTCATAGAGTTTTCTCTCTGAAAATGGAATAATACGCTCAACGTGTGCACGATCATAGTATGCATCGACCTGCAAGCCGCCGCCCATTACAATCAGATCTTTAAGTGTTTCCTCAGATTTCAGCTCATAAACCGCCGGCCGTATAACATTTCCTGTCAAGGCAGTCCTTTTACCGATGGATTTCACAAATACCACATCGCCATCCTGCAAGCGGACATCTTTCGATTGATCGCCTCGAAGTGCATAATCGTAAAAATCGATTGTCGAAATAGTTTTACTATTCCGCAGCACATCGATCGAACGGAGAGATCCATTGCTGCTGGGACCTCCTGCTACATAGAGCGCAAGAAAGGATGTTGACATCGAAGAAATCGCATATCCCCCAGGTTTTTTCACTTCTCCCAGAACAAAAACCTGTATTGTCTTCAATTTTCCGATTGAAATATCCAGCCAGGTATTTGCATCTGGGGTGCCATTCCGAAGACCTGAATAGAACGATGTCAACCGTTTAAGCAGTCTCGCTTTTAATGCTTCTACCGTAATTCCCTGAGACGGGACCGGTCCCGCATTCGGAACAATGATGTTGCCTTCCCGATTAATGATCAATCGAGAAAATAACTGCGTTTCACCCCACATGGTTAACAACAACTCATCACCGGGGCCTAAAATATAGGTTGGCGGTGTCGGCATATTGATGGCAGGTGAAAAAGTCGAAGTCGGATATTGAAATAAATTATACCCGAAGGGCTGCAATCCGACAACACCGGATCTTCCTTCGAATCCCGGAACAACGGTAAGAATCTTTGCTAAAGCCGACGGCATGCTAACAACTTGCGGGATACCGAGTTCTAGTGAATCCTGTTGTCTGAGCTCATACTGCGGTTGGAGTTGCTTCCTAATTTTCGGCTGCCTCTGTTTTTGGTCTTGTTGTCTATCTTGTTGTCGATCCTGCTGTTGGTCTTGTAATTGATCTTGCGCGCCCTGCAACTGGTCTTGGAGGAGGTTTTGCTGTTGGAGATCCTGCTGGGTTTCCGGAAGGCCGAGATATTTCTGTAGGTCGATTCCGGCCGCCTTCGCTCTTGCTTCCGCCTCTTTTTCTGAAAGCCCGAGTTCTTTGATCTTCGCCCTCACCTGATCGGGTGTTGATCTTTGAAGTTCTTCTTCGGCTTGCTGCTTGATAATTTCTTGCTGCTGAGCAAATGATGCTGTTGAAAAAACAACAAGAGCGAAAAAACTCAACAGGACAATGGATGTTCGAATCTGTTTTTCCATGATATCCTTACAGTTCAATTAATGGATATGAAGTCTTTCTTTCCAATCAGTTAAAATATCTTCTACAGCTGATTCCAGCACTATCTCCGGCGCCCATCCTGTTTCTTTCCTTATCTTCTCATTCGATCCCGTGATAACCATATTTTCTTTCGGGCGCACTAATTTCTTATCTGTGACGGATTCGTATGTCACAGAAAGTTTTTGGGCCATCATCGTAAGAATTTCCGAGAGCGAAATTCCCCGCCCGCTGCAGACATTGTACACTTCACCGGAGCGTCCTTTTTTCAACAGTGCATAGTAAGCTTTGACAACATCACGGACATCCATAAAGTCTCTGACAATAGAGAGATCGCCGGTAGTCAGGGAGATTTTCTTGTCTTTCCGTTCAGATCCTTCGACGAGCTGTTTTGCAAATGAAGGAATAACGAATATTTCACTTTGTCCGGGGCCAATATGGTTGAACGATCGCGTCATAACGATATCGAATCCATATCCATCGACGTATACACGCGACAACATTTCCTGTGTGACACGTGCTACCGCATAGGGACTCACAGGGCGGAGCGGCTGTTCCTCGCGAAGCGGTATGGCGCTTTGCGCTACATTGCCGTATTCCTCCGATGACCCGATCGATAAGACACGAGCCTGAAGGGAGGGCAGGCGAAGTGCTTCTAAGATGTTTAAGAAAATATTGGTGTTATTCTGAAAACTCAGGATCGGATTCTTCCAACTGAACGACACACTGCTGTAGGATGCAAAATGAACGACATAGTTCGGCTGAAATTGATATACGACATTTTGAACAACGTCCTTATTCAGCAAATCCATTGCTTCAAAATCACATCGAATATGGTGAAAGTCATTTGTCCGGAATGACGGTGGATGAAGATCGACCCCAAGAATAGAGGCGTTTTCTCTTCGGTTTTCCAAGAGATCCAAAAAGTGCTTGCTGACAAACCCTGAGAAGCCTGTAATAAGAAATTTATCCATAACCGGGTCAACTCTTCTTGTTCATTTCTTTGTTTAACTTCGCCCATACATCCTGTATACGCTCCGATACCAATTTAATGTCACTGAGGATCGGCATAAAATTTGTGTCTCCATTCCACCGAGGAACGAGGTGAAAATGAATATGTCTATCAATGCCTGCGCCTGCTACCCGCCCCAAGTTTGCTCCGAAATTATACCCATGAGGTTGAGAAATCCGATTAAGTGCTTCAAGAGTGCGGGCCAGGACAGACATAATTTCGCTATGCTCTTCTGTTGAAAGTTTAGAAAATCGCGCTGTATGACGATACGGTACGATCATCACATGACCGCTGTTATAGGGAAATCTGTTTAATACAACGAAACAGTATTCTCCCCTCCACACAATGAGATTTATCTTATCATTCTTTTCCTTTTTAATCCTGCACAAGAGACACCCGCGAGACCGCTTCTTCTCTTGGAATGAATGAATATACGCAGAACGCCACGGGGAAAAAAGACGATTCATGTCACAACTGTCCGGTTGACGTATGAAACAAATTCCGTACCGATGAAGTTTTATTGAACAATTTCTAAAAACACTTGAGCACACACTGTGTTTCCGAATTGAAATCGAAACCGCTTCAAAATGATTGTATCACTCATGTTGACAATGCTTTACAGGAATTATGAATTATCTCAGCCGGACAGTCATGGATTCATGTATCAAAAATCCTTTTATATGCTATATTTTCAAGAGGTTGAGACACTTGCCAATAGCTCTCCTCATACTCTCAGGCAGGTACATCACAGGATGAATCTTCCGGATGAAGATATGAAACAAACGCCATCGAATCAAGAACCCGATATTTATGAAGAAATTCTACCATTTCTCATCCCTCAACTGATATGAGAAGCTGAAATATCCTCTAGAGTTCGTATTGCAGATGGAATGTTGGAACAAACTCTACTTGCTGATTATAGAGCGTTCGCGACTGAATGTGCCCCTCCAGGTGAATTTTATGATTAAATCTCGCTGCATTCCAGGCAGCTTCAAGTGCTCCGAAAATATGATTTGCTACAATTACATAGGAAACCGTTGTGGCGATATTATATGAACTGTTTGCATCCCCTCTCATCTGGCTGTAAGCAAGAAACCGGGGAGATACATTGGCGTTAATAATATCCTGTTTTGTAAACCCGCCTGGTTTAAATGTCGCCGCATCATCCCATCCGCCGCCGAATTGCTGGTATTTGCCGATCATTTCATAGTATTGCTGCTCGCCATGGACTTCCAGCTTATGGGAGAAGCCAGATTGCGATAGTCTCCCAATTTCTTCTTCGCATAAATTGAGCTGGGTCCAATCGATTTGGTTCCACGGGGGGGGCTGTGCATTGGGGATTTCCATGGCATATTTTGAGGCTTCATTGATATAATTTGATTTGATCCAGTTCACATAAGTAACGACCGACCAATGTTCATCAGCATATCGCTGAAATAGCGCTGTCCGTTGATCGCCCTGATTTTCATACTTTGAATACAAGACCCACATGATCACTTCCGCACCGAAGAATGCAGCACTTTGCCAATAATTTTTTGTGTAGAGTTGACCTGCTCCCGGAAGAATTGCTGAGAGCAGTCCGGCTGTCAGCGGAGAATATTTTCTTGAAGAAAAGACTTCCAAGGTGTCTGACAGATTCTCTTCCGTTTCTTTTAACGATTGCTGTGCCAAGTCGAATGTCAAGTTGCCGGTCAACACCTCTGCCGTGCCGCGCGATGACAGAGAGACTTTATATTGACCGTACATTGACGGTATAAAGAGCAGCAGAAGGATAATCGCTGCGTATGTTCGTCCTTTGTTCATCCTTTTCATAGTCCCTTCAAAGTGAGTCGAGGCATCATATCATTGAGCTCGAATCCAAACAAAATGCCTAAATAGAAGCGCCACTCACGTCCGTAGGTAACGGTTTGCGTATTAATGTCTTTCACCGTACGAGAGAACTGATCCAACCCATAAGCTCCCGAGAAAAAAAACCGTGTGGGATAAGCGTAAAAAGAAAAAGATTCCAGGCGAAGCTCGAACCCGACATCTCGCTTCCACTGACCGAAAGAAGGTATCCTCCCTGTCCATGCATCCCCGATATCATAAAACACAGACCCGAAGAGCTTCGTAAAGTAAAACTGGAGAACGCGGAAATTGAGCGCCGTTGCAAGGGGGAATCTGTACGTTGCATTCATGGAAAGTGTTCTATTCCCTCCAATCGCATAGAACGGATACCCTCGCATACCAATAAATCCGCCTGCATAGTAGTCAAAGAACTCGTCGACAGAATCACCAAGAATTCCGGCTCCATGGAGGGAGATCGAAAATGTCTGGTGCGGGAAAGGAAGAGCAAGGTGTTCATTCCACTGCACTTCAAGTCTATCAAAGGTGTATTCGGTATAGATGGGAACCCGGAATCCATCTTTATACTGCGCAGAGTCCATGGGATTGAATTGGTTCATTTCATGAAAATATTTCAGAGAGAACGTCCGTCCAACCGGATTGATCGCTTTGTCCAGCGTCTGACGAATTCCGTCATAGGTGAATTGGGCGGAAAGTGTATTTCCAATAAAGTATGTAGATCGTGTTGCCGGAATCACCTGACTATTCCCAGGATCTCCAGGAATTTGATAAAACCAACTCTCAAAATTCTGATTGTATCGACTCAAGGAATAGGCAAGCCTCATCTCACAATTTTCAAAAAACACATTTTGCTTCAACGATAAATCAATTTCAAATAGGTTGTAAGTGACGTCGGTTTCAAATTTCAGGGGGTCGGGATTCCAGGGAAGTTCAAATGAGACATGTCGTGAACGTGAAGTATTGTAAAGTTCGAGCGAAGCCGTTGGTTCTAAGCCAACATGATACAGAAGGGGTAAGCGGCCTCTATACTCCACGGCAAGAAATAGATCACGCTCAAGCTTTCGATTGATTGCACCGCCGCCAAAGATATTCATTTTGTCGAGCACTTCTGATGAACTGATATAGATGCCCGGTTTCACAATATCAAGTCCGCTGCTTCCCTCATTATAGGTGTCGATGCGGAGCAAAGGTATCAACGAAAGATTTGTAAAAACCGACCGGTACGGTTTTACCGAGATGGAATCATAAAGTGCTGGAAGAGGGTTGTTTGAAGAGGTCATCACGTTCTGTTCTGCAGGGATACGCTCTTCGGAAATTCTTTTCTCCTGAGATCGAGGAAGGCTGGCTAGAATAGTCCTCTGAAGTGTATCTTCCGTCATCAGGGCAATCTTATAACCGGTCAATGTGTAGGTAACGTATACCAGATCACCATGATTATTGAAGGAAGGCAAAAATGCTCCTCCCAGAACATTGCTCATCTGTTGTTCTTCACCAGTGCGAAGGTTGCGTGTGTAGATATTGAAGATCCTCCCTTTGTCCCATGAGAATGAGAGGATGGAATCCGAAACGAAAAATGGATTCCTGCAATCCCCCTCATGAGGAAGCAGGTGATCATTCTTTCCGTCTTCATCAATAAGAGCTATTGACTGATTGTGTTCAAGGGAATAACCGAAGGCAATTTTCTTCCCATCCTTCGACCAGACCGGTGTGTACACTTGTTCGCCATGTTGAAACTTTGTGAGTTTGACGGGATGATTTCCATCAGCATCGCAGACACCGATATTGAGCGTACCATCGCTGCCGAAAGCATAGACCAGTTTTTTCCCGTCGGAAGAAAGTTTCGGGTTAAACGCTCGACGTCCGTAGGACAATCGTTCCTCGTGATCTCTCACGAGATCATATCGGAACAAATCGCTGTATTCCGACCAATGAGGATTATCCCGGGTAATTTGTGCATAGTACAGATATCGTCCATCAGGTGAGAAGGAAAGTGATGAACGTACTCGAGGAATAATCTGTTTTGACTTTTTCGTACGGCGATCGTAAATGTAGAGACTGCTTTGAGAGAAATAATCCTCGCCTTTATTAGAGATATACGCAATCGATGAACCATCAGGGGAAAATACAGGATAGAAATTTCCAAATCCCTCACTTTCTATCAGTCCCCCTTCCCGGAGAATCAGCTTGAGAGAGTCGATACTGTACTGGTAATGAATTTTTCTATCTCTCTTCCACTCTTCGTACAAATCATTTCCCGATTTTCCCAGCGATGCTTCAATGGCGCCATCGATCGTGAGCCGCAGCGGTGGGGAGAGTTTCCGCGAAATGTCCTGTAGCTTTTCCACACCGTACGTTTTTCCAATGTACTCAACAATGGAAAATCCGGCATTGTACGATGACTCGTTGCCAAGGCTTGTTTTACCGAAGACGGCCATTTCTTCCCACGACAGCGGCTGCCCATCGATCATATACAGACGCAGAATCATATCTCGATGGGAATCCCAATAATCATACCTGAGGGCCGGATTGTTATATTGTGCTGTCCCTTCGGCAAACCAGCTCGGCACAATAAAACCGGAAAAAGGATACGACACGATGACATTGGGATAACCGTAGAGCACGTCGGGACGCCGCTCCTCCTCATAGCCCAGCCATTGGAAATAAATCCCAGGTACTTTTCGGCCGAACTTCATGGTGGTCTGAATCTGAACGATATGTGTGAATTCGTGTGTTATGACATTCCACATCCAAGGATGTGTACCCCGTAATTCAAAGTCCAATGCCGGCGCCCAGAGTTCAATCCGATTGTCGTAAAAATACGCCGCACCATTTGAGTAATCATCGTGATCACGGATGATAAGACTGACGCGTGTATCAGGTTCATGTCCATACATTGACGTCACCGGTCCGTAGATGCTCTCAGCTATTATTGCCGCTTCCCTTCCCGTACGTTCAGCACCATTATGGAAATGAATAAAAAAATGCTTTGTTTCAATGGTCTGCCACTCCAATTCCGTGTGGTTAAAATTGTCCTGGCTGAAAACAGATGACCCGTGGAGAACGAAAAATAGGACTATGAGAACTCTGTTATGCTTCAAGCAGCCCCACTGTCCACAGAATATGAAATTGTGCTGAAAGCATTATTTCACGACTGCAATTTTGATAAAAGCGATATCGCTTCTCTTTGCACTGTTCACTGCGACTCGGGCAAGATAGATTCCGCTTTGAATCGATGAGACATCCCAGAGGATTTCGCTGTCCATTCCGGCTGTTCCTCTCCCCTGGAGTTCTGTAATCTTAACACCGGAAAGATCGAGAATGGTCACCGAAACAGTTGCATCTTCCGACGTGTAATAACGGATATGAGTCGAGCTGCCATATACCGGATTGGGCCAATTGTACACCCGTGATCGTGGAAAGAATTCCGCAGTCGGCGATTGTATGACCGCGACCGTGAAATCAGCATTTGTGTGCTCGCTGGTGCCAAGGGACTGTGACCATGAGATAGCAGAAGGAGTATAGGGAGTTTGAATTTGTATTGCCTCAACAAAACCGGATTCGGGTACCACCAGAACACCGAGTTTGCTTGCAACGGTTTTAAAAAATGCTAATGCTTTGGTGTTCGGCATTCCAGCCTGGATCGGGAACCCTTCTGCGAGACTTCCTGTGCGGTGATATGCCCACAACCTGCCATCTGTTGTGCTGCAGACAATTTCAGCTGATCCATCATTGTCGATGTCGCCGATCAGCGGCGTGCCGCTAAATGATGTCTGCTGTACTACCTTCACGGGGAAACCATCAAGCATCACTCCGTGTCGATTCAGAACCATCAATTTGTCAGCCGCTAAAACAACAATATCTTTTGAACCATCACCATCGATATCAGCGATACCTAATGATGAAGTGGTATTCGAAGGGAGGACCATGTCAAATAATTGGCGGGTAAGATCCTGAGAATATGCCGATAGTCGGTTTTCATTTCCCTCGAGAATTGCGATATAATTTCCATCATTGGATACAGCTCCTGCAATCGACCACAGGGCGGACGAGCGTTGAAGTGCAACGGACGATGCTTCTCCAAAGAGGGTCTGGCCACTGATGAAATAGTAGTCAACCGGTTTCGATAATGAAGGCGTGGGAAGCTGGGTGAATGCAGAAATCTGCTGAGCAGGCAAAGCCCGTGAATTCATGAGAGCGCCATCGAGGCGAATCTGCCAGATGCTGTCTCCACCGACAAGAATGCTCGGCACAAGACCAAGATCTGCTATACTGAGCTGTCCGGTGAGTCTTTTTCCAAGATTGACACGGGTTGTATGAATACTGTCGTAGATACCATTTGCATCTGAATCGAAAGCATCCCAGATATACACTGTGCTATCCTGGGAACCTACGAGGAGACTTTGTGTCGCTGGTTCCCGAACAGCAACGCCATTTGTTCCGCCTACTAAGGAAAGCAAGCCTGTCGAATCTGACGTCTTGCTGCGACCATCGCACGTAAATGCATACACCTGCTGGCCAGATGTTAAGAAAACACCTGAAGAACTGGTTGTCGGAACTCCCCAATTCCGTGAACCAAGATTTTGAGAAAACGATGGCAGCCGTGTGACACGCGAATTTCCGATTTCGACGGACATTGCCATATGCGATGATCGCGGACTAAAATTCTTTACGGTGACTAAGCTTGCAGCACCGGAAAAGCTATTACTATTAGGGAACGATGTGCGATCAAAAACATTCTTGTAGAGAATTGCTGAATTCTCCGAAAACCAGCAATCGAGAGGACTTCCATTTTCTGTCCCTGAACCGGCTGTAAGGAATTCATAGTTTTGTCCGATATCCTGGGATCCGTCCGCCTCTTCCAGATCAACACCCCGATGTTCCGGATCGGCATTGACAGAATTTGTTCGCATGCCATTCTCAATCACCGTTTCATCGATATGCCAGATCAGGATACCGCCCCCGTCGTATTTCCCGGTGCCATCAGATTCACCAATCACAGCCCAATCAAAATTTTCAACGTCCACCACCGAACCATCAATATTTTTGACATCATAATAATTAAACCCTGCGGTATCGCTTCCATAATGCCGGAGGATATCCACATTATTCTTCACGGTGGTCACCCATTGACCATTTCCCTCAGGATCGCGGCTGCGGTTCTCGAGAAGGAAATATTCAGACTGATTGATAGGTATTTTATAGATTGTATCTGTACTTGACGATGTGAGTCCGACGGCTGGAACTTGAAGAATCGATGTCGAAGTCGTAATCGTCATGGGTTGTACCCATCCCAGTGTAATTTTTTCCCATGCACTTGGTTCCGGCGGAAATAATCCATTATAGGCAAAAATGCCGGCTCCATCCATGAGACCGAATTGTCCGATTCCAGAGCGCCCGGTCTTTGTATCAAACAAATCCGGAAGACCTAAAAAGCTTCCAATCGATGCTGCAAACAATCCATTAATACTATACTGCAGGGAATCACTTCCTGCACCTGTTGAAATAACACGAGACTCTGTTTCCGGCAGGATGATAGTATTTTTGATAAACACAGAACCTCCGTCGACAGGAATCCCTGTGAAGCCTCCTAATGCAGCTGCGAATGCAGTGGAATCCAAAAAGAGCGAAGGAATGTCAAACGGTGTGGGATTATATCCTAAGGCGCTTACCAGATCTATGTCGCGGCCTGATCCGGCATGAAATATCACGAATGCCGAATAGCGGGAAAAATCTATTCCCGAATAGATCGAATCAGCTTTGTGCCAGCTTTCGGCCGCCAGTTCCGCAAGCTTCCTATTATCTGAGCTGTTTGTTGGAGGAGAATAAGCCGACATTCGCTGGGAAAGCGTAATTGGTCCAAACACATCACCAGTCACCGTCAGCACACCATGAGAGACTTTATGGAAATAATTTTCTACAAATCTCACTTTGTTCTGAAAATAGATCGAATCGTGCGGTGGAGGATCTATCATCGGCACGGCGGTGGATTGCATCTGGAATGTTCCGTCGCCGGTTGTCTGTTCCTCGTTATCCGTGCGGAAATCTACCATAACGGCAAGAATGTGGATGTTCTGTACCGGGCGTGCCGCATTACTCTGAGGAGCAGATGCAACGGTATTCCCATGAGATACGCGGGACAGGACAATATGCTGTTGTGCTGCGGCAAAAGAATAGATGCACAGCAACACACAGAATGGCAATATGCGGGACACAAGAACTCCTGTTTTTCTGAGGAACATTCGATCTGACTATGCATCGCCTACAGGGCTTCGACACCCCAATCGATCGATAGAGTAAGTCGTAGGGTTTCTCCGAGCGGATGCCGTTCTTCCATTGCGCTGATGTAGCTAAAATCGAAGCCGTAGAGATCGTAACGAATCCCCGCACCAAACGTCATAAACTTACGATTTCCTTCCCGTGGATCTTCATAAAAATACCCGAGACGAAGAGCAAGTAATTTTGGTGCACCATACCAATATTCCATTCCTAATCCTGAAGTAAATCTCCGTATCTGCTCGCCGAAATTTCCAGTAGTCCAGGTCGTAAAGAATGCTTTATAGAATTCATCGGATCCGCTACCGTACCTGTTGACCAGCAATCTGTTGACTTCTGCTGTGACAATCATATTATTGAATTCGCTCTCAAGGACATTATACGCAATACCAAGGCGCAGCATCATTGGCAGCGGATCGCCCTGAGCTTTGTCGATGTACGACATTTTGGGACCTATATTGGATATGCTCATTCCAAAACTAATACTTTTGCCTAAATCGATTCCTGTGAGGGGGATGGGGAAAAACAAAGGGCGATAGAGCAGTCCAATGTCAAAACAAAATCCAGCTGAAATCCCGCTTCCCTTTTCTTTTTCAGTTCCATAATCTGCAAGATGAGAATAGATAACCCGTGCACTTGTTCCCAAGCCGAGCTGCTCTGTGATTTTTGTACTGTACGCTACTGCCACTGCAAATTCATATGCGCTGAACGTCCCGATGACATCCGAAGAAACTGAATTTGTCCGATTGAAAACTCCCAAATTGAGATAAGTCAATTGCAGACCAACTACCCCGTCCAATTGCTCAAGAGGCTGTTTGTAGCCGGCATGAGCGATCCACACATCGGACAGTCCAAGTCCAGGGAGCCAGTTCGTATGTGTCAAGGCAAGTTCCGACCCTTTTTGGAAGGCAAGTCCGGCAGGATTATAAAAGATCGCCCAGGCATTATCAGCGATAGCAACACCAGTTTCTCCCATCGCACCTGCCCGGGAATCCGGTACGATCAGCAAAAACGGGACTGCCGTCGTCTGCGTCGTTTGTGCTGTGGCTGCTGGTGAACATGCAACCACCAGGACGATTATAAGTACTGCAAGCTTCTGTATCATAACGAGTAACCCTCCAGACTGAAATAATTGCCGATCTCTATCGTTACCGGCGTTTGAAACATACTCCATTTTGTTCTGAGATTCCATATTCACTGTACTCCAAGTCTATTTCGTGTGCGCGCTGTCATCTTTTTACCGCATGACAGCGCATTTTCCAATTTGTTCATTGGTTTTTGTGCCGTCCTGACTTCGTACGACCAGTTTATAGAAATAAATCCCATTCGCAAGATTGCTTCCCTCACGATCTTTTCCATCCCAGGGAATGTGCACGAAAGTTCCTGCGACAGCATGCGATTGAAGCGACTGCAGAAGTCTACCCGCAATCGAATAGATCCTCACCTCAACATCGATAGGATCACTCGCTGTTCTCTGGAAGGTAAAGACCGTCGACCGCGAAAACGGATTGGGATAGTTCACAACATGAAGCAGGGCAAAATCATCTGCAGCATGTACTTCAAACGATGTTTCTGCTTCTGAAGAATTGTTGTGGATATCCCATGCTTTGACACGCACGGAATATGTACCATCAAGGAGATCGCGAATTTGGTAGCGCACCTCTCCGGATCTGTAAGTATCTAGGTCGCTGCGATAATAATTTGAGAGGTCGATTGATTTCAACGAAGGGCTGATCGTTGCCGACAATTGATGCCCCACACCAACCGTTGATGTGTTCACGCCACTTTCATCTTCCAGCCGGACGATCAACGTCGGATTACTCTGCACAACACCGCCGGATTGAAAAGTAAGAGCATCAAGATAGATCGCTATTTGTGGTCCTACAGTATCCGTCACCGCCGTGGTATCAACTCCATCAATGATAACTTTTTCTGTATACCCTACACCGTCAGTTTGATCACTCGATGCATACAGCGAAATCCGTGCGCTTTTTCCGAAGGTTACATCTTTGGGAATCGGCACCGTAGCGGTGTAGTGTCCATTCGTAATGGAGATTTCACCCCGATACAGTAAGCTTCCGGAAACACTGAATTTAAAAAGGCTCACTCCATCCTGGATCGCGATATCTTTTTGAGAATCGAATAACTGAAGCGTGCCTTTTCCCGTGAAGGAATTTAAAAGGGTTCCATCATTTTGCTTTAACGTGCCGGCAAGATGTACATAGGATAATGATTTCATGCGGATCGTATCAACAGTGGACTGACCGTTGATACTGTCCATGGTTGCTTTATTCTGGGGTACAACAAGCCGGAGTGCCGGATCTCCAAGGAGATGAAACTTTATACTGTTTTCGTCCATATTTGAACCTTTTGTTGCCTGCCAAGCATCACCTAATCTCGGAGTTCTACCTGTTGCATCTTTGACCAGCAGGTTGGTAATTAGCGATGTATTCAGCGAAAAATTTTGTGGTCCATACACTAGCCGCGCTGCTGCGACATCGGCAATAGCACCGCCTTGTTCCATCGTTACGAATTGTTCAGCCGAACTTACTTCCTGAGGATTATCGTATTGTCCATAACTGCACGTTGCAGCCATAAGAAATGTCAAGCGATCCCGATTGATCAATTGCGGTAGATCATCTTCCCTTGTAAATACAGACTCATGGGTCCAGACTCGCTCATTCCCATGACCGATGAAATTAGTAATCACTGCTCCCTGATTGATCGCATCGACAATGGCTCTATTCGCTTCCGGTTTTCTTCGCCCTGCCGCACTATTCACCGTCGGATAGGCGACAATGTAAATTTTATTTTTTTCAAAACTTTTTGGAGTGTAGGACTCAGACTCGGCCAGTTGATCGGTCTGATTCGTATAGACACTCCCGTCGTCTCCCTGGGAAGTTTTTCCATCGTCCGCAACAAAGAGAATTCTGTTGCGCCACGAATCGGCGGGTGATGTTGTTTCGTATGCGATAATCTTGTCAACTGTTACTGCCGCTTCTGCGACACTGCGAGCAGGAATTCGTCCTATGGCAAAAGGGTACATTGTATAGGGAGATCCAAGCACTGCAAATTGATCGTCAGTGGGATAGCTTGAAATCGGAACAAGAGATTCATCTGTTTCGAACGGGGGAATCCAATTGCGCTGGCTTGTGCTCACATTTTTATAATCGAAATGTCCACCGCCAAACAACAAGACATACCGGGGTTTTGGGCTTGACCAGTTCCCCAGCGCATATCTAAGGAACTCCCTTATGGCCAGAGGATCTGGAAGACCTCCGGAGAATTCATTGTACACCTGATTGATATCCACGATCAATGTGCGAAGACTATCATGCGACTCGCGGTGAGCCTTCAATCTTTGCGCCTCAGGCAGAAACTCCTCAGGTGAAATGATAATGAAATCTATCGGGACCTGAGTGCCGCGTATATTCGAATTCGAAATTTTTACCGCTTGTGGCGGGACTTTGAATCCTTGCGTGCCGACGACCGCTATATCTTGGACACTCCCGGCGACCTGCTGTAGTTGGAACCTGCAGGAATCATTTTGACCAGATTCCAATTGAGTCAGGTGTTTGACGCTCGCATGGTCCGTGATATCAAATGCGAGAATGTTCGCAGATGAAAATTTACTCACACGAAATTGAACAGGGCCTACCATATCGGAGGTCGTAAAAATGAGTGCATCAGATACAGCTTCGAATTTCCGCTGATATGTGAGCTCCATCCAATCGAGCCACGTTTTTGCATCCTGATTTCCACTTCCCACACGAATCTTGATTACGCTTGCATTCCCGGGCAATGCTGCATTCCAAACTGCCGTGGCTGTAATAGTTTGAGCATATGGAACACCAACGTCATCGCTTGGATTAGTTGGTCCCATCCACAGAGGTCCAGCCAGGACTTGACCGTTTTCATAAATGTTCAACGTATCAAGAGAAGCTGATCGATGTAAAAAAGTAAACGTGTACTTGATGGATGATGACGGCAACAATCCGGGCAACGACTGATAGTACGAATCAGAGTTATCTGATCCTAAAAAAAGCTTGCCTGCCCACTGACGACCGGAACCCATGAGATTGTAGCGTTCTTGTTCAATAGAGAGTTTTTCTTGAAATGTGGCCGGTTGAAATGCCGATGGTGCATAAGGTGAAGCAGAAAGAGAATCCATACCCTTCCCATTACCCTGATTAAACGTAAAAAAGTAATAATTCTTTTCGGTGTATGGATGAATGTAGTGCTGAAATGAGTTATTGCCGTTATATCGCCACCCCCGCACTCCTTTACCGTAGAAGACAATATAGTCTTCTTGAGCAGGAAGGCCATCGTTCCTGCTTCGTATCACAAGCCGCGGAAGTTCCTCTAATGTATTCGGTCTCGGAGTCGTATTATCATCCGGAATCGCTAATCCCCCGTTCCCAAAGATCCTGATGGAATTGATATCGGTAAGCTGAATGCCTAATTTTTGAAGATATTCATAATCCAATTTATACATCCCCGCATCCTGGATCTCCATCCGGTACCAATCACCAGAAGCAAGCGGAGAATCATTTGCGCTCGATTGCCGGGAGACGATTTTTGCACTTGCGATTGGTTGTTCCTTCGGCTGAAATTCTCCCCGCAAAAGAGAAGTCGAGGAAATTCCTGGCTGAAACGAATCGCCAAAAGCAAGACGGACTATGATCTTTGTGAAAACCTTGATTTTCCCTTTTTCAAGAACTTGAAGCGGGTGCCAAACGAGAGTTCCCCGGCAGTTCAGACTGGATTGGCCGATTCTCACCAGTTCGGCAAGTGGATGCTGATTTACTCCCTTCGCGGTGAATGCATCTTTATTTTCATGGTAGCTCACACTCAGCCCAAAATCCTTTAAGCGCTGGTAAACCGGTTTTGGCAAGAGCTTCATAGAGTCTTGAATTTGGAATTCGCTTGTAAGAACTTGCAGAGTGTACTTCGGAGAGGGAAGCAGTATTTGAACTGCTCTAAGATAATCTGGTTGTCCATTGGAATCATAAATCACTTGACTGTTAAAAAATCGGAAATGTGTGAAGATTGTCCCATCCGTACCCTGCACCTGTTCCATGGTCATGTGCGGAGAGAACTCGAGGACGAGCGAACGCTCGTCTTCATGTACAATGCGAATTTCTGACAACGGTTGAGCGTAGCTCACCAGTGCAGAAGTGATAACGATGAAACCTATAGTCAATATCTTTTTCATAAAAAAAAAGCCAAACGAGAACAACGACTCGTTCGGCTACATTCTTCGAACGTGTACTTCAGCCGAACTTGCAAAAGGGAAATTTACGTACACACTTCCTTCAGTTGTGTTAACAACACTTCAGGAAGGAACCTTTCGCAAATCCTCGATATACACTCCGTAATACAATGAATTTCTTGTTGTGTGAAAGATAGCGAATCAATTGAAGATTGTCAAGCAGATTGATTATCCGATAAATAACGGAGGTTCATCATGTCATCGAATCAAGATTTGTTTTGCAGTTGTGGCAATATTTGGGTAAATTAGTCTTTGTAAACCAATTTACTACAGACCAGGTGTTATGTCGAAACCACTGAATATCCTTTTTATCTCAAGCGAAGTAGACCCCTTCGCGAAAACCGGAGGGCTTGCCGATGTTTCAGGTGCCCTCCCCAAGGCCATTAAAGATCTCGGTCATGAGATCCGTATTATGATGCCTCGCTACCGCTTTATTGGAGAGCGCAAATTCCGACTTCATGACATCATTCGGTTACGAGACATCCCCGTTCCCGTGGGAACCACCATCGAGTTAGGAAATGTGAAGTCATCCTTCATCAATAATTTGAAGGAAAAAGTCCAGGTTTATTTTTTAGATAATGCAAATTACTTCGAACGCGATGGCCTGTACCAAAGCCCCACAACGAAGAAAGATTATAAAGATAATGATGAGCGATTCATTTTCTTCTGCCGCGGTGTTCTTGAGACTTTGAAACGCCTGGGGTGGCAGCCGGACATCATTCATTGCAACGATTGGCAGACGGGCATCATTCCGGCGTATCTGAAGACATTATATGCGGCTGATCCGTTCTTTAAATCGACGAAAACACTCTTTACCATACATAATATGGCCTACCAAGGGGCTTTCTCCAAAGAGTCTTTTCTAAAATCCCATCTGCCAAGTGCACTCTTTCGCTCTGATGGCGTCGAAGCCTATGGGAATTTCAATTTCCTAAAAACAGCCCTCTTTTTCTCGGATGCCATTACCACTGTCAGCGAGAAATATGTTGAAGAAATCTGCTCATCACCTGAAATTGGGGCTGGATTGAATGGTCTCCTAAGCACGCGGCGTAAAGATTTACATGGGATTTTAAACGGCATAGACTATCAGATTTGGAATCCAGCGACAGATGAATTCAGCTTTAGAAAATTTGACGTGAAATCGATTGAAGCAAAAATCGATAACAAACGTGCTTTGCTCACCAAGCTTGGATTAGAATTCTCCGAAAACCGACCCGTGATCGGAATGATCAGCCGTCTGGCTGATCAAAAAGGATTTGATCTCGTCTTTGATGTGATAGAAGAAGTGTGCCGCCTGGATGTTCAATTTGTCATGCTTGTTGCAGGAGAGCATGAGTACGAGAAGAAGGTTGAATCGCTCCAGAAGAAGTATCCAAAACGCATTGCCGCCGTTATTGGTTACGATAATGAATTAGCGCACATGATTGAAGCGGGAACGGATATGTTCCTTATGCCGTCTAAATATGAACCGTGCGGATTGAACCAAATGTATAGTATGCGTTATGGTACAGTCCCCATTGTCCGTGCCACAGGCGGATTGGACGATACGGTAGAAGATTATACCGGGAGCGGAAAAGGAACCGGCTTCAAGTTTGAAAAGTATGAATCGAAGGAACTCATGAAGGTCATTCAACGAGCGCTGAAAGTCTTCCAACAGCCCGAAGAATGGAAACGGTTGATGCGGAATGGTATGTTACGCGATTTCTCCTGGGAGAATTCTGCTCGGAAGTACATCAATCTTTATAAAGAGCTTTTAAGACATACCGCGTGAAACAAGAGCGTGCAGGAACATTTCCTAACCGTCAGTGGAGAATTTCACCTTCACCGCACTTCCTCGATCGCAATCAACACTTCATCTCGGGTTCTGCAGCAAGAGATCTTGTTTGGACAATTTCTCTTCAAGGTAACTCCATACAAGGGGTTCTCGAGAGGATTTATTGTCATATTTGAAATAGATAAAGGATATCGTACTTTGAATGTGTCTCGCTTCGGATTGCTCTTTTCTATCGGACTATTGATATGGTCACTTATCGGGTGTAACGACACACCTAATCCCGTCGGTGTGAACGTTCTTTCTCAAGAAGATTTTTCACCTGTGCGGATCGATACATTTTATGCTTCCTTCCGACCTTCTGCACAATGGGATATTTCTACTCAATATCTCGATCGGTTCATGCTTGGTATCAATACAACAACAGACAAGTGGGAATATAAATCCTGGGCATTTCTCAAGTTCGATCAATGGCCGGATTCGCTTCTTGGCGATACCATCGTTAGTGCAAAAATTCACTTCAAAGTCCTCTCCAGCCTGGGTGCGTCACCATTAAACTTTTCCGGGTTTTATGCAACGAAGAGCTGGTCGGACGATTCTCTCACCTTCTCCGATTTGACCTCTTCCGGAATATATTATTCAAATACCAGTCCCGTCGTACAAGCTCCGGTACGGGACACTTCAGGATGGGTGACATTGATTCTCGATGCTGATACCGTCACTACATGGTTTCGTTCCAATACCGATACCACGGACATGAATGATGGAATTGTTCTCCAACCTAAAAGTACGGATCTCATGGAGAGTTACTATTCATTCAATACTCTTGATCCGGCCATGCGCCCTGTCCTCGAAATCACGTACATGAAAAGTGGCGTGACGGCGACGTACACGCACTCGTATGGTGCTTCAAGGTATATAGCCGATGTCTCTCCGCCGCCATCCGTACAAAAAAAAGGCAAATTGCTGGTCAGCAGCGACTCTGCGATACTTGTACAAGACGGAATTTCCTACTATGGAGATATACCGTTTGACACTTTACATTTATCGCCTCGAACATTGCTCTACGGCGCAGTGCTGGAATTAACATTGAAATCTTCATCACCTTCCATCTCCCATGATTCTCTGATCGCATTTCAGGCAAAGAGTGATGGTTCACCCGATATCTACAATTATGCCGATTATGGCACACCCTACACAGACAGGAGCAATCGGGTATACAAATTTAATGTGAGGAATCTTGTTGCTCAATGGATTAAAGGCACGACATCCCCAGAACTCATTATCACTGGAGCATATGACGGATTATCGTTTGATCTTTTTACTCTCTGGGGGCCTGGTTCAGCGACACAACCGGCTTTGAGACCAAGAATCATTCTCACGTACTATAATAAACTCTGACACGCGAAGAACCTATGAATCACTGCCTCTCCAAAGTTTTGCTGAACGTTTTCGTTATCGCATTTCCTCTTGTTGTTTATGCTGGAGGATCGTCTTACTCACGGTATGGATACGGTGACATTTTGCGGTATGGAGACAGCCGCCTGTACGCAATGGGCAACACCGGCATCGCCCTGATCGACGACGGTTTTATCAATGGACTGAATCCTGCCGGTCTGGCACGTATTACAACAACAAGATTTTCGGGCGGATTTGATTACACACGATATTCTTCAAAGGATGACGGTGGCGCTTCGCTCTATTCCACAGACGATTTTCAAGGTCTTGCATTTGCATTTCCCATTTCGAAAGAAAACGGTATTGTTCTTTCTCTTGAGTCAACACCGTACAGTTCCATCAGCTATGCAATCAATACTACATATATCGATGTTCCGGTCGATTCGTCTGTGAAACATCAATCCTTTTATGGCAACGGGGGTCTATCGTACCTCGCTCTTGGGCTCTCCGGATCACCACTGAATACGCTGCATATCGGCGGCCGTCTCAATTATTTGTTTGGCCGGACGCGTCAATATCAAACATCTTCTTATGATAATTCCGATCTTGTTGCTGTCAACCTGGACCATTCTGTATATTACTCTGGATTTACATTCACGCTTGGTGCAATTTATGAAGGTCTGGATGAACTCCTTAAAGCTCCAGCCCTTCATAACTTGACCGTTGGTATCTCCCTCTCGACTTCTGCATCCCTGAATGCGGAAGAACAATTTATTTACTCCACGATCGATTCAACTTTTTCGACCAATGGAACAAGCGATATACCTTTTTCTCTGGGATTGGGTTTGTCCTATCTATTAAAGGATCGATATCGCCTGCTCAGCGATCTTGTACTTGAAAATTGGGGCACCGCGCACCTCTATGGCTCGGGAACTCTTCCTTTAAAAAATTCCCTCCGTGTGAGTGTTGGGTTCGAGACTATCCCGGCAAAAGATGCGGATACTTTTTGGAAGCGCACAGCGTACCGCGCAGGGTTCGCATACCATTCAACGTATTATCGCATCAACGGTACCGGGATTAACGAGCTTCTCGTGAGCGGAGGTGTTGGTTTTCCTATGGGACTTGATTCTAAAATCAATATTGGTTTACAAGCAGGCATTCGCGGAACGACTGATATGCGGTTGCAAAAAGACACGATTCTCCGTCTCTCCGTTGCCATATCAGCAAGCGAACTATGGTTCTTAAAATTTGATGAAGAGCAATAGATTATGATCGCGCTAGGGAGTGACCACGCCGGATTTGAGTATAAGGAAAGTTTGAAAAAACTTCTTCCTGAAATTGGCTTTACCTACAATGATTTCGGCACCTTTTCATCGGCATCTGTTGATTACCCTGATTTTGCTCATACCGTATCAGAAGCAGTAGTATCCGGCACATATGAATACGGAATCCTGATTTGCGGCACAGGGATCGGTATGTCGATTGTTGCGAATAAACACAAAGGAATTCGAGCTGCCGCATGCGAATCCGTTATGGCTGCACAACTTGCTCGTGACCATAATAATGCCAATATCCTTTGTCTTGGTGCACGCATTACACGCTGGGAGACAGCGGAAGAAATGGTAAAAATGTTTTTGACGACTCCTTTCAGCGGCGGTGAACGCCATCTTTGTCGTATTCAAAAAATCCATGAACTGACAAATTTATAATTCACTTTCATTCGTTGTTTTCCATAATCATGTTCAGAAGCACAACCTTCCTATGAATCATCTAAAAGTTTCTGATCCCAAGATATTCACTGCTATCCAGAGTGAAGTACATCGCCAGAATTCCAAACTGGAACTTATCGCCTCTGAAAATTTTGTCAGTGTCCCCGTACTGGAAGCACTGGGAAGTGTTCTGACAAATAAATATGCTGAAGGATATCCTGCCAAGCGCTACTATGGGGGCTGCGAGTTTGTTGATGTTGCTGAGAATCTTGCTCGTGACCGGGCAAAGCAATTGTTTGGCGCAGAGTACGCCAATGTTCAGCCTCATGCAGGTTCGCAGGCAAATATGGCTGTCTATTTTTCCTTCATCAAGCCTGGCGATACAGTGCTCGGGATGAATCTTTCCCATGGCGGACACCTAACACACGGTTCGCCTGTGAATTTTTCCGGTCAGCTGTACCGCTTCGTCGCCTATGGTATTTCCAGGGAGACCGGCCGCATCGATTACAACGATGTTGAAGCGATGGCACTGCGCGAAAAGCCGAAGATGATCACCGTCGGTGCAAGCGCTTACTCCCGCAATATCGATTATCAAGCATTTCGTGATATTGCTGATAAGGTTGGTGCATTTCTTTTTGCTGACATTGCACATCCCGCTGGATTGATTGCAACAAAACTGCACAACGATCCGCTTCCCTATTGCCATGTAGTCACCTCGACAACTCATAAAACACTACGCGGTCCCCGCGGTGGTCTTATTCTTCTCGGAAAGGATTATGAGAATCCATTTGGACAGGTCGCACCAAAATCCGGCCGGAGAAAGATGATGTCCGAATTGATCGATTCGATGGTGATTCCCGGTATTCAAGGCGGACCTCTCATGCATGTTATTGCTGCCAAAGCTGTAGCTTTTGGTGAAAATTTGCAGCCTCAATATCGCACGTATGCGGAACAAATTATCAAAAACGCACAGGCACTCGCCGCAGTGTTAACGAAGCTTGGGTACAATATTATTTCCGGCGGTACTGATAATCATCTTATGCTTCTTGATCTGCGCAATAAGAACTTGACCGGGAAGGAGTCTCAGGAAGCTCTTGATCTTGCCGGCATCACCGTCAACAAAAATGCAGTACCGTATGATGACAAATCTCCTCTCATTACCAGCGGAATTCGTGTTGGTACTCCTGCCGTAACAACACGCGGTATGAAGGAACCGGAGATGGAAATTATCGCCGGTTTCATTGATCGTGTTTTGACTAATATCACGAATGGAGCAGTCCAGAAGCAAGTGAGTGAAGATGTCCGATCACTCTGTTCCCATTTCCCCTTGTATGCAGAACTTCGGTGATAATAAACCATGAGCATAACTCAGGTCATTCTCGGTAAGATATTCCAGTCAGCGAACAGCACGCCCAATGCTCGTGAGATGTCTTTCCTTGAGCATCTCGACGAACTGCGCCGTCAGATCATCAAAATGTTGATCGGTATTCTTATCGCAACTACGCTATGCGTGTTTTACGCTGAGTTCATTGTGCAATCACTCCTTTTACATCCTCTTCGCTCGATCGGACTGAAAGCTCAAGTACTCTCTCCATACGGCATTGTCATGCTCTACATGGAATCTGTGCTCATTTGCGGAATTATTCTCAGCATGCCATATACCATTCATTGCCTCTGGACATTTGTGGCTCCCGGTTTACTCCCCAAGGAGCGGCGGTACATTTCCCGTATTGTCTTTTTTACCTCCTTCTGTTTTTTTGCCGGCGTCGCCTTCGGCTATTTTCTTCTTCTCCCGGCAGCTCTCAACTTTTTTGCTTCCTTTGGGACACAATATATCGACCTGAATATTGCACTCGATCAGTATGTCAGTTTCATGTTGGCCCTCCTTCTGGGAGCAGGACTTGTGTTTGAACTGCCGATGATTTCCTATTTCTTATCAAAGATGGGCTTGCTGACACCAGCATTCATGAGGAAGTATCGCCGCCATGCCATTGTCGTCATCCTCATCATTGCTGCGGTCGTGACACCGACACCTGATATGGTGACGCAAACACTTCTTGCGATGCCCATGTTCGTACTCTATGAAATCAGCATTCTCATCTCTAAATATTCGCAGAAAACAATAGTTCCTCCGAATGAGGAAACCGCATGAGTCTCTTCCGCACATCCGCACCTTCACTGGACACGATTCGTGGGCCGGTGATTGAGGAGCTGAAGACGTTTGATGGTGTTTTCAAGAATGCCATGCGTTCTCAGGTCACCCTTGTCGATGTGATTGCTCGATATATCGTTCGGCAAAAAGGCAAGCGCGTGCGCCCTCTGCTTGTGATGCTCAGTGCAAAGTTGTGCGGTACGATCAATGACAGCACCTACCGGGCAGCAACACTCATCGAAATTCTTCATACTGCAACACTCCTTCATGATGACGTTGTAGACGATGCCGATACGCGGAGGGGGCTTGCCTCCATCAATTCTGTTTGGAAAAACAAGGTTGCCGTATTGATGGGTGATTATCTTCTCTCACGCGGTTTGCTGCTCTCTCTCGAATACCACGATCATTATTTTTTAAATTCCACTTCCCAAGCAGTCAAAAGAATGAGCGAAGGTGAACTGCTCCAAATCCAGAAAAGTCGGCAGCTGGATATCGATGAGGTGACCTACCTCAAGATTATCAGCGATAAAACCGGTTCGCTCTTTTCTGCATGTACAGATATTGGCGCTGCAAGCACGACAGAAGAGCCGGAGAAACGAGATTCTCTCAAGGCGTATGGAGAGAATGTCGGATTGGCATTTCAGATTCGCGACGATCTCCTTGATTACCTTGGCAGAAGGAGCGTCCTCGGAAAACCGACGGGGGGAGACATCAAGGAAAAGAAACTCACTTTACCGCTCATCTATGCTCTTCAAAACAGCACTCGACGCGAGGCAACGCAAGCACTCCGTTATGTAATAAAAGGGGCAAGGCAAAAAGATATTTCGTGGATCGTAGATTTTGTGAAAACGAACGGCGGTATTGATTATTCATCGAGGAAAGCTGAAGAATATGCCGACCAAGCGCGTTCTTGCCTCTCAACGTTTAAGGACTCGCCTGTAAAACAATCACTTCTCCAATTTGTCGACTTTGTACTGCAGCGAAACAGTTAAGGCAGCTTGATACCACAACGGTTCGTTCACCTGGACAACCGAAGGCTTCGCTGACTTCCATGTCCCTTCTTCAGTGTCCGATCCCGCAATAGAATGCCTAGGTCTTGACAAACTCACGTTCACCCGTGCGAACGACCAACACTGGACACGGAGCCTTCCGCACGACCTTTTCTGCTGTGCTGCCGAAGAGGATATGCTCCATGCCTGAATGTCCATGCGTGGCAATCACAATCAGGTCGACGCCCTCTTCCTGTGCATATTGGTTTATCTCATAGAAGGGTTTACCCGTGCGAACGACTTTTCGTGCATTCACTTTTCCGGCAATTTCTTTCGTGATAAGTTTTCCCAGTTCATCACTCCCGCGCGCGCGCAATTCCTCCTCCACATTGGGGAACCCGATCTGTCCAAAACTAAAATCCGCCGGATAGATTGTAGGCTCAACAACATAGATGAGATCAAGAGAAGCCTTAAATTGCTGTGCGAAGGGTATGGCATATTTCAGTGCGCCCTTCGAATGCTCAGAGAAATCTATGGGCACCAAAATATGATGAAGATGGATGGGGGTGTGCCGAAATGGTTTATTCTTTCGTACCGGCGCTTTCCTCTTGTGCTGTGCTTTTTTCACTGCCATGGGCGTCCCTTTCCTCTCGTGTTTGAAGTCGTTCAATTTGACTCTTCACCTTAGAAAGTTCTTTATCTGTCTGCCGTAATCTTTGTGCTACGATTTCCGCCAATTTGAGTATGATTTTTATCCCCAGAGTATTTTTCTTTTCGATCAATTCAAACAGATCAGGACGGAAGAAGCCGATCAACGTGCATTCCGTCTTGCAAACGGCATTTGCAGAACGGGGTGATTCATCTAACAAGGCCAATTCTCCAAAAAAATCACCGTCAGTAAGCACAGCAAGTTCGCGTTCATCCCCATCCTTACCAAGAATCGTGATGGAGACTTCCCCCTCCTGCACGATATACATCCCCAGCCCGGGGTCGCCTTGATAGAACACCGGTTCACCGGTTCGATACTCACGGATATGAACAATAGCAGCTACTTCCTTTAATTCTCTCTGTGCAAGATTCGCAAAGGCAGGGACTTTACTGAGCACTTCTTCTGTTGATCCCTGCTGAATCACTCGTTGAGAAAATATATTTCTCCAAAGAGCATTAACAGATCCAGGTTGTGTTGTCGCCATGGCGGTCGCTCCAGTATACTTATGGCAGAAAGGTCAACCAATTATATTTGTCTTGTCCATCTCGAATCACTTCAAAGAAGCCGGATTGAATCGTTTTCGTCACAGTTCCCCGCTGACCTGTACCAATCACTATTTTGTCGACAGAACGAATCGGAGTAATTTCTGCAGCAGTTCCCGTGAAAAACAGCTCATCGGCAATATACAACATCTCTCTGGGAATTGCCATTTCTATCACATTGTATCCTAAATCTTTGGCCAACGTCATCACCGAGGCACGCGTGATACCCGGCAGAATCGCGGAATCCAAAGGAGTAGTGTAGAGTGTATTATCCCTGACTAGGAAAATATTTTCGCCGCTGCCTTCACTCACAGTTCCATGGGAATCCAGTGCAATACCTTCTCCATAGCCATTGGCAATGGCTTCCATCTTAATCAACTGAGAATTTAGATAGTTACCGCCAGATTTTGCCATCGTCGGAGATGTGTCCGGTGCCGGACGTCTCCATGAAGAAACACAGACTTCTATCCCCTTCTCCAAGGCATCCGAACCAAGATAACTGCCCCATTCCCACACAGCAATAGCCACATCCACCGGACATGCAAGCGGATAGACGCCAACATCGTTATATCCACGATATACGACCGGACGTATGTAACACGACTTGAGATGATTCACCAGGATAGTCTGCTTGACGGCATCTCGCAGGACCTGCATTTGAAACGGGATTTCTGTGCGATAAATTTTTGTCGAATCATAGAGACGCTGGAGGTGCGCATCAAGTCGAAAGACCGCGGACCCCTTCTTCGTCTCATAACAACGAATGCCTTCGAACCAACTTGAACCGTAATGCACGACATGAGAAAGCACGTGAATTTTTGCATCATCCCAGTTGACCAGTGAACCATTCATCCATATTTTCTCGACCTTTTGTACCGGCATATTTCATTCCATATCTAGAGTTTTGAGGGCAGTGTACAAAAACACTTATTACACAGGCAATCCCATTCCCATTATTTACTACTGTGTTTTGGGATAGGTAATCCCAAATGGAAACGGACATCACACTCGCAGGACGAGTGGGACGTTTTGCATAGTCCATTGTTATACAACACTGGATTTCTTTCTTTTAAACCGGAGGCTCAACGCCTTTGCCGCAGGAGTGGCACTAGAAGTTTCTTTCATATATTCGGTACCGTTTATTGATGATGCCGAGCATCGCTTCAGCAGAGCGCACCATACGTTCGTTATCTTCGAGAATCCAACTCGCTTCTCCATATTTGTATCCGAGCTTCTTCGCATTGACAGCCGTTTCATAAAATAATGCTGCCGCTGCGCCTGTGTTGAGATATTCCGGAAGTACTCCAAGGACAATAACGCGAACCAGATCGATCTTTTTCTTCTTTGTCATCAAATGATACAGCCCCGGCAAAAGAAATCCATTCTTATTGTACTTCAAGGCAACATTGATGTCAGGGAGGCTGAGTGCAAAGCCAATGGTCTTTCCCTCTTTTTCTGCAAAAATAATAAGTTCGGGAACAAGTACAGGCTTGAGGTCGGCTGCCAGGGCATCCATTTCTTCATCTGTCATGGGGACGGCACCCCAATTCTTCGACCAAGCTTTATTGTATACCGCTTTCACTCTCTCAACTTCCTCAGTAAAATGTTTCGGGTCGAAGGTTCTAAACGAAATCTTCTGCCTCTTCTTCACCAGTTCGTGCGCCCTATTAAACCGGTCGGTGTACACCTTGCTCTGATCAAGAAAATAGGCAAATAAATCTTTTGCTTTTTTGAAACCGTACTTTTCGATCAATTCAACATAGTACGGAGGGTTATAGGTCATCAACACGGTAGGACTAATGTCAAATCCTTCCACGAGTAATCCGTATTCGTCGTTGACAGAGGGATTCGCCGGACCCCGCATAGCAGTAACGCCATGGGCAAGCAGATATTCTTTCGCTTTATCAAAAAGGGCATCGGCAACCGACTGGTCGTTGATACATTCGAAGAAACCAAAAAAACCGATATTCTCGGTATGCTCTTTGTTATGATTATGATTGATGAGAGCAGCAATCCGCCCAACGACTTCGCCCTCGTGTTCAGCAAGATAAAATTCTACATCGGTGTGTTTATAAAATGGATTTCTTTCTTTGTCCATCAATTTTTTTCGATCCATCATCAAGGGAGGAACCCATGCAGGATAGTCTTTGTAGATTTTCCAGAGAAAGCGGATAAACGTATTAACATCCTGCTTCGAGGAAACAGTGCGAACGATCAATCCATCCATGCTGAACTCCAATGAGAACTCTGACAGATAAAAAAGCCGCAGCTTCGTAACAACCGCGGCTCACACTTTTACAAATTCGGGAAAGAAGCCATATTCTTACTGAATGAGGCCGACCATCTTCCCTACTTTTGCGAAGACTTCAAGAAGCCTGTCCAGATGTTCTTTCTGATGCGTAGCCATATAACTGGTACGCAGCATTTCCATGCCGGGAGGAACACCGGGCCTAATAAAGGCATTCACAAAGACGCCTTCATCAAAGAGCGCTTTCCACATCATCAGTACTTTTTCTGTATCACCGATGATCACGGGAACAACCGCGGAGTCATGTTCACCAACCCGGTATCCCATAGCTCCAAGCCCTGCACGCATAAAGCGTGCATTGTTCATCAACTGCTCAACACGCTCCGGTTCTTTTTCCAGTATATCAAGCGCTGCCAGCGCCGATGCGACTGAAGCCGGAGTTGGACTTGCGCTAAAGATGAGCGCCGGGGCATGATGTTTCAAGTAATTAATAACCTTATGATCGCTAACAACAAACCCTCCCAACGAAGCGAAGGTCTTACTAAAAGTTCCAAAAGTCATATCCGTCTCTTTAACGAGATTGTAATGACTGGCTGTTCCCCGCCCCCCTTTTCCAATGACGCCGACCGCATGTGCATCGTCCACAAGTATACGGGCATTGTATTTTTTTGCTACGCGGACCAGGTCAGGTAAATTCACGATCTCCCCGGAAGTACTAAACACTCCATCTGTCACAATGAGTTTTGCAGCATCAAGCGGCAACTTCGCTAACACCGATTCCAGATGGTTCATGTCATTGTGTTTGTAACGCTGCACGCATTGATCTGAGTCGGACATATACGACGCTTGTCCAGCTAAGACGAGTGTCCCTGCAACGATGCTCGCATGGTTGTCTTTATCTGAGAGGAGATATTCTCCCTTTCCGACTAGTGTTGGAATGATACCCTGAGGTGTTTGATACCCTGTCGAGTAAAGAAGACAGTCCTCTTTTCCCATGAATATCGCCAAGCGCCGCTCCAGCTCAACATGTAAATCAAGTGTACCGGTCAGGTATCGTGAACCGGAACAGCCGGTACCGTATTTCTTAACCGCATTGATAGCGGCTTCCTTCACTTTGGGATGAGCGGTTAATCCTAGATAATTGTTCGAACCGGCCATAATTACCTTCCGACCGCCAATTTTTACGACCGGACCTTCACTTTCTTCGATCGCATGAAAATAGGGATAACATCCTTGAGCCTTGACTTCGTCAGCACGTGTAAAAGTCCTGCACTTTTCAAAAAGATCCAATGAATTCTCCTCGGGCTGTTGGAAAAAATACTACAAAAGGAAGCGTTTTTGCTTCTTTTAACTTTTTTGAATATAGTTTAATAAGCAAAGAAAGTCAATCTGACTCGAAGATTAAGGAATAAATGAAGCACACCGTGTTTGTCACCGGAGGAACCGGCTTTATTGGAAGCCATACCGTAGAACGACTCCTTGCGTATGGATATCATGTACGCTGTCTCATCCGCCCTTCTCAAACGAAAACACGATGGCTACAGCATCTCCCGGTTGATTTTGTAAAGGGTGATTTATCAGACGCCGAATCACTGGCAAAATGCCTTAAGGATGTCGATTCCATTATTCATATAGCGGGAATTACCAAGGCCCGGCATCATCATGATTTTTTCACTACGAATGTTAAAGCAACACAAAATCTCCTTGATGCCTCAACTCACAAGAGGCAGATAAATAAGTTTTGTTTCATCAGCAGCTTAACAGCGGTGGGACCTAGTAAAACCGGAGTTCCGTTATCAGAGGAAGTCCACTGTCATCCCTTGACCTCCTATGGAAAATCAAAACTGGAAGCCGAACATGTATGCAAGCGGTACATGGATCGAATCCCAATTGTCATCATACGGCCACCTGCCGTCTTTGGACCCCGTGACGCCGATATTTTGGAAATGTTCAAATGGGTCAGTCACGGCATTAAGCCTATTATCGGCTCACCGGAAAAAACCCTGAGCCTCGTCTTTGCTCCTGATCTGGCAGAAGGTATTGTCCAGGCTGCCCGCGATGAACGTACGTCGGGTCAAATATATAATATCGCCGATCCTGCAATTTTTACGTTTTCTTCACTTATCGATTATTTAGCCACCCTTGTTCAAAAACGAACAATCCATGTTCATATACCGAAGGGGCTGGTATATTCCATGGCAGGCATTACGCAATTCATCGCCAGCTTTGGGAAAAAACCTGCTGTACTTAATATCGAGAAAGCGCGTGATCTTTTTCAAAAACATTGGGTTTGTGACCCCCGAAAAATCAGAGAACATATAGGATTCCAAACTGAAACCCCTATCTTTGACGGACTAAAAAGAACCTTCGAATGGTACAAAGAAATGGGGTGGTTGTAATTATAACAGAATATTGTGCTTGAGAATTACCACTTGTCCTGTGATTCATGTATGAAAGGCAGCGAATGATAAAGAATTTCTTCCTTGTATTTGCCGGCGGCGGGCTCGGTGCATCACTGCGATATTGACTTTCAGGTGCCACGTATCGGATACTTCCTGTTGATTTTCCCTATGGGAATCTTGTTGTAAACATCTCTGGATGCTTTCTCATCGGTTTGTTCATGACTTTGCTGGAAGAACGGTTTATCTCTTCTCCTGCGCTCAGAATATTTCTCACCATCGGCATTCTCGGGGGATTTACAACATTTTCTTCCTTTAGCTATGAAACAATTGCACTGCTTCGTGATACAGAATTTCTACGCGCATTTATCAATGTCGCTGCTTCGGTTTTCGGATGCCTGGCTGCGACTGTTCTCGGTATGATTCTTGGACGACTTTTTTAAGGAGAAGAATGATGAAACTTGCAGGCGAAGGGAAATTACTACGAATCTTTATTGGTGAATCCGATACAGTACACCACCAAGCGCTTTTCGAAACCATTGTCCATGCTGCTCGCGAGCATGGTCTCGCTGGTACAACGGTTGTACGCGGTATCGAAGGATTTGGCGCGAAAAGCCGCACCATCCATTCAGCAAAGATCCTCCGGCTTTCAGAAGATTTACCCATCGTCCTGGAAATTGTCGATTCCGAGGAAAAGGTCAGATCGTTTCTACCAATAGTTGACCAATTGCTGGAATCTTCAGGGGGCGGCGCAATGGTGACTATAGAAAAAGTGGATGTGATTCGTTATTCTGCGGGTAAAAAGAGTGGATGAATACTTTCGCCGGAGCAAGAGAAGAACAATCGAAAAGCCTCGATCATGAAACAATCTTCACAAAAACCATCATCTGTGGTTCTTCAATCAATTCCTCTGCAATAAAAAACATCATTTATACCGAAGATTTTAAAACCTTTTGCTGCATCTTCAATCGATACGTTTCGAGCTTTGTGGTAAGTTCCGGATATGAAAGTGCCAGGATCTCGAGTGCAAGAAGACCTGCATTCGAGGCACCATCGATAGCAACCGTGGCAACCGGTATTCCTGCCGGCATCTGAACCATCGACAATAATGAATCAAAACCGCTCAGCACTTTTGACTTGATCGGAACGCCAATGATAGGAAGCGTCGTGACAGCCGCAACCACGCCTGCCAAATGCGCTGCACCTCCGGCACCTGCAATCATCACTTTGATTCCTCTTCCCCTTGCTGCCTTTGCATATTCTATGGTGTGCTCTGGAGTCCGATGTGCAGAAAGTACTTTCACTTCACAGGGAACATCGAACTCTTTGAGAATCTGCCGAGCGGGTTCCATCGTATCAGCATCGGAGGAACTCCCCATCAAAATTGCAACGAGTGGTGCGGTTGATTTTTCAGTACCTAAATGTATCATAACACTATTCTCCTCTCAATACATGCTCGTTCGAAGATAACAATATTTTCCCTTTATACCTGCTGAGCCGCTTTCTGCAAGCGATCCATAATGGCTGCACCAAGTCCTTCAAGCGGAACGCTTTCTATGAGAATAACATCGACATCCAGAGAATCAAATTCGCGCAATGCACGAAAAAGATGCCGTGCCACCTGCTCAAGAGATGATTCTAACCTGATATGAGAAGGAGTAGGCTCAATCCGTGCAAGGCTTTTTGAATACGTGATTGCCCCTATCTTCTGATGCCGGTTCTTCTGTTCCCGTAGAATCCGTTCAAATTCTGATCGGTCGGATGACGGGAAAAGAATAATGCGTGCATTTGGCGCATAGTGTCGATGACGTGTTCCCGGTGATCGGCCTAATATTGCATCAACGGTTGTCAGATTCACTGAGCCAACTTCGCCCTCTATCTCTTCCCTGCTTAATCCCCCAAGGCGTAGAATTAGCGGGGGATGACAGGTCACATCTAATACCGTTGATTCAACCCCGATGGATGTCGGTCCCGCATCCAGGATCAGATCAATTTTTCCTTTCAAATCATGATACACATGGTCTGCCGTTGTAGGACTCGGCTTGCCGGAAATATTCGCGCTGGGACCAACAAGACCTCCGCCATATTTATTGAGCAATTCCAGGGTCAGAAGATGATTCGGGACTCTCAGAGCAACCGTATCAAGACCCGCAGTAACGATATCAGGAACATTTTGTCGCCGATGTAAAACGATGGTCAGCGGACCCGGCCAGAATTTTTTTGCAAGCTGGCGTACTATTTCCGGGACATCTCGAACAAACTGCTGAATATTCTCGAGTGAGGCTACATGGACAATGAGAGGATTATCGGAAGGCCTTCCCTTTGCCACGAAGACTTTTTGTACTGCTTTTTCATTTAATGCATCAGCACCGAGACCATATACTGTCTCTGTGGGGAAAGCGACCAGTCCCCCAGCCCGGAGAATCCCGACCGCCTCTTGAACTGCTTGATTTGATGAGAGGACGGATGTGCATTTGATAATTCTTGTGTCCGGCATGCGATGCTTCTTACTCCACCGCCGTTAATAATAACTCTGCAACATCTTTCACTTTCACGGTTTCGGCAGCTTCTTTATCCTTCACTCCATCTTCCAGCATGGTCATACAAAACGGGCATGCAGTTCCTATAACATCCGGTTTTACCGCCAGTGCTTCTTTCGTTCGTTCAATATTTACTCGTTTTCCTTCGTGTTCTTCCATCCACATTCTTCCCCCGCCTGCACCACAGCAGAATCCCTTTGATTCCGATCTTGTCATTTCGACCCTTTTCATTCCTGGTATTGCATCGAGAATCTCCCGCGGTTGCTTATACATGCTGTTATATCTGCCAAGATAACAAGAATCGTGAAAGGTAATCTTGGCAACTTCTTCCTTTGTCGCCTTCAAGCGTCCTTCATTCATGAGTTTCACAAGGAAGTCTGTATGATGAAAAACTTCATAATTACCGCCGAATTGAGGATATTCGTTTTTTAAAGTATTAAAACAATGCGGGCACGTCGCGACGATCTTCTTCACATTGTACCTATTCAAGGTTGCAATGTTTTCTTTCATCAGCATTTGCGCAAGATATTCGTTCCCTATCCTTCGTGCAGAATCCCCTGTGCACTTTTCTTCTATCCCGAGAATAGCGAATTTAATGCCAGCTTTTTGCATGAGCTTAGCGAATGCCTTTGTGACCCTGGTATACCGTGCATCAAATGCCCCTGCACAACCCACCCAGAAGAGAATTTCCACATCGTGTGCTTGCGACAGTCGCGGAATATCCATGCCTTCTGCCCAATCACCCCGGCTGGAAGCAGGAAAAGCCCACGGACTAAAGTTTGTTTCAAGATTCCTAAATACAACTTGTACTTCTGCCGGGAAATTAGACTCCATCAAGACGAGACTGCGTCGTAATTCGATAATTGCCGGAATATGTTCATTATTCACGGGGCACTCCTGCATACATGCCATACAAGTTGTGCATGCAAATAATTCCTGAGCGGTTATATAATTGTGAAGGAGGTGATTCTCAGTCGGATTCTTTTCACCAACGTTAGGGGTCATAGCATTTTTACCATGCAGAAGTACTTTTCCTCGCTCCACAACACGTTGCCGTATATCTGTCATGATTTTCTTCGGCGAGAGTACTTTACCGGTGGTATTCGCCGGGCATGATGCAGAGCATCTGCCGCATTCTGTACAGGTAAATCCATCGAGGAGCTGTTTCCATGTTAAATCAGTAATATCGGCCGCTCCATAATTTTCCACGCCTTCTGCCTCCAGATCAATCGGTTGTAACGCACCTTTTGGTTTCAGCGATGTTAGAAACACATTGGGAACAGATGTCAATACATGTGCATGCTTGGAATAGGGAAGATAATTCAGGAATCCAAGGACTAACACTATATGAAGCCACCAGTAGATCTCAAACAGCAAATGATTCGTCGATGCGTCGGATGATGTTAATAGTGGAACCAGTGCAGCAGAAAGAAAACGTCCAGCATCTCTCGTGCCAAGCTGAAGGCGGGCTGCATTTTGTCCCAGGAGACTGATTATAATAACAAAAATAGTCAATAAAATAATTGCTGCATCGATGTGAGCGTGGCGATCGCCCTGTAATCGCTTGGGACGAAGGATGTACCGGCGATATAACGCAAGAGAAACACCGATAAGAACAAGACCAGCAAAAAGATCCTGGAGGAACACAAGGGGCTGATAGAGAAGGCCGATAAAGCGGAAAGAACTTCCCTGAATAAGTCCCTCCCCTATAGCCTCCAGAACAGATGACAGCAACACTAAAAATCCCCAGAAGATTAACGCATGCATCATTCCTGCCGCAGGTTCACGGAACAACTTCGATTGGCCGAACGCCACTGTCATCATGTTCTTCAACCGCTCTCCGGGCTTATCCCACCGATTCTCAGGTTTTCCCATGGCGATCAGAGCAATCATGCGTCGCACACTAAAACCGAAGAATCCCAAAGCTCCCAGAAATATAATGATAAACATGATTGTCTTGAATGGCATGCTTGCTCTCCTTATTTCCGGTCAGATTGTTATTGTTGCATCCAGAATCGTTACCGCTTCGCCTGCAATCGCGATATCTTCAATATCGTCTTGTTTTACTCGTAACCGTATTTTTACCCGACCTGCCCGATTGATCTCGTCTCCTTGTTCGCCAATAAATTCGATTCTTCCGTCTGTTATTTTTCGGCATACCACAGGCAGGCCTTGGGGGATTGCATACTTTTCCAAATAGAATCCCAGAGGGCCATTCGCAGAACCGGTCACCGGATCTTCATCAATTCCCATATTCGGCGCAAAAAAACGCGAATGGACGGCAGAATCCTTTTCTTTCGTTTCTAAAGAGAAGACACAAACCCCCTGCAGTTTCATTTGTACCATTTCTTGCGCTAGTTTTTGGTAATCAGGGATTACTCTTTTTATTATCGCAAGATTTCTCACCGGAAGATAAATATATGAGTCACTCACGACAGGAAGATCTTTTCGTATATCCTTCATCGAAAGACCTGCCGCCTTCAGGAAACCTGATCCTATCTTCTTTTTTACTCTGAATTGAGGGGTCGGCAATTCGAACTCAACTGCTGTCCCATAGAAATTTTTTTCAACGCGGACTGCGAGAATACCGCTTTTTGTCTGTAAACGAAAATAGTGCTGCCCAAAGGTCCGCATTCCTTCCATCCCCTCTTCTGCCAGTGCATGAAAACTTGCAATGGTGGCATGGCCGCAGAGAGCGACTTCATTCATATTTGTAAACCAACGAAGTTGAAGGTTGGCATCAGGAACACTTGCCGGAAGAATAAATGCAGTCTCCGAAAGATTTATCTCGCGGGCGATGAGCTGCATTTGCGCCTCCGTTAAACCACTGGCATCCAGAACAACGCCTGCCGGATTTCCGGCAAATGCTTTCTTGGTAAATGCATCTACTACTTTCAACCGATAAGTTTTCATGTATTTTTTTCCCCAACGAGTGAATTTCGTGACCCCTCAGTTTTGAACAACGGCGATACCATGGCCTGGATAGCTTAACATTCTGTTCTACAATCCCCAGGGTCTTAGAACGGATAAGGTCTTTTGGCTCTTGATAAAATAGATGCTGTCATTTTTTACGAAGAATGTATCCGAACTTGGAGCTTGAACTCCTTTTGCAATGATTTCGTGAAATACTGATTCTTTTCCCCTCACATCGTACACCACCAGGATATTCTGGAATGTCGTGGATGCTGCAGAAGATTCCTTTTGATAATAGCTTACGACAAGAATATGCCTGCTGAGAAGATATTCGGTCCATCCTTCTACTGAATGTTCACGCGTGACTTTCTCAATGAGACGCTCCAATTCTGATCCATCACCACTCTTGCTAGAGATCTCCGGGTACAGTAATCCTTCTTGAATTTTGTTTTCAAACTGCAAAACATTCCTTCGCAATTCGTGCAGTTGGTCGAGATTTTCGACAAACTCACCGAGGACCTCGCCGCTTTCGATATCGAGTTCATATCCTATCCGCTTATCGAAAACATACTTATAGGCATAGATATTTTTTTCATGGACAAACCAGAATGCTATGTCATTGTTCATCCATACCAGGGCTCCTGTTGCAAGATCAACTATCCGAATACCTCGATGTTCCGGTATATCAGGTCTGGTAAAACCATGAAGAATAAGCCTATTCTCATGGACCGTCTCAATTCCAATCCACCATAGCTCATCAAACGATCTATTCATCCACAACGGTCTGCCGGTTTGAGCATCGACACAAAAATAACTTGTCGTTTTTGCGGATTGATTGCGTGCCTCGCCAACGATTGTGTTCAGGGGAGTTGCTATGATCCGCCAAATTAACGCTTCCGAGTGAAATTCCCATACCGGTTTGAGTTGTTTAGATCGAAATAACTGGAAAAGGTCAGCCATAATGCATGTGAACATACCAATATTTTTCGGGAGTTTCAACCGATCAGAGGAAAACAAAAAAGCCCGTCGATCTTCGACTGGCTCGTATTGTGTAATACCGATTAATATTTATTTTTCGGATAAAAGTTTTTCAATCCTTTCAATGAGTCCCTTCTCCGTCGGTTCCGTTCCCGGCGAGAATTTTTCAACAACATTTCCATTCCGGTCTACCAAGTATTTCTGAAAATTCCATTTTACCTCGCCTGGTACCGAAGACTCCTTCGTAAGATATGTATAGAGCGGATGTTGATCGTCCCCTTTCACACTGATTTTGGAAAACATATCGAACGTGACACCATAGTTCAGCGTGCAGAACTTTTTTATATCTTCATTTGATCCAGGTTCCTGCCGAAGAAAATTATTCGCTGGAAATCCAAGAATCATAAAACCTTTGTCCCTGTATTTTTCATAGAGCTCTTCCAGCCCTTTATATTGCGGTGTATGTCCGCATTTTGACGCGACATTGACAATCAAGAGGACTTTCCCCTTATATTCTGATAGCGGTTTATCCTTTCCCTCTATCGTTTTCATGACAAAAGAATAGAGTGTGGGCGGTTGTTCCATTTCTTTCTCCTTAGCGAGTACAGGATTGATGAGTGTGAATGTCAGGAATCCTGCAAGCATAACTCTGATCGATTTTTTCATTGTGGTCTTATTCTCCTTATTCTCTATCTAAGAAGAACACCAACTCCTCAGCAAAAAGTTTCATGATCAGGTTACTTCTGCTCCCCCATGGGAACAATCCACCAGGCTATTAAATAACCGATGAAAAAGGGGAAGAATCCGGTCGCTAATCCAAGGACAACCATCCCGAGCCGTATAATCGTCGGATCGGTATCGGTCAGTTCACCGATGCCGCCGCAAATCCCCGCAATTTTTTTATTGGTTTGTGAGCGATAGAGCTTTTTCATAACTTTTTCCTTTTTCTTAGTTCATCCTCTGTGTTGCGAAAGATTCAATCCTTCGATGAGGGACAATTTCTCCGCCTCCATCATATCGGAGGTCGCTTCGTTGAGAGAATTGTTCCCGATTCATTGCTATACTATACGCAAATTGCTGTAAAGCAGTTTCGTCGAGGAGAAAACTCATAATTGCATATGGGATATCTCTGCCCTGGTCTCCTTCGCGTACAGAATAGATTTCCATGACGATTACCTTAAAAAATGACTTTAATTCCTGCAGATATTCATCTTGCGAAAGTATCTTCAGGAATGATGAAATTCCGGGAAAAAGTAACCTCTCTAATCGATCTGTCTTTTCAATCTCCAAATGAATTTCACTCAGCTGCATTCTCAGATGCAGCTCCTGACAGGCAGGTTCAATCAGAACTGTTTCCAAAGCCTGAAAATATGGATGACGGTTTTTCAACGTTGGATTCAGTCTCCAGACATCGAGAACAGGCGTTTTTTCACCACGCTGAAGAATAGCTACTTCTGTTTTGAGAAATTCCTGGAGAGCGCGTTTCCGATGGATTGCTAGTGCCGATCCAATTAAGATTTCTTGTGTTTTGAGTTTCTTTTATTGCGATA
>CAZYYD010000034.1:0-50092 GCA_964651225.1 uncultured Ignavibacteriaceae bacterium | reverse complement strand
TCTTCACTTTTTGTGAGTGATTTTACCCACTCAAAAAGGAGAAGACCCAGAAAAAGAATCCCAGTACAAAAAGAGATACCCTCGTCATAGTTAGATGTAAAGATTTCATTATGACATCTCCTGAAAGTGGTTCAGTATTTTTTATTGTATATGACATCGGGCGCGAATCACTTTCCCAACCGTGAGCCCTTGAACAAGCACGGAGAACACAACAACGACATAGGTTGATGCAAGAATCATATCTCGTTCTGGAATAGGTGGAAGGGAAAGAGCAAGAGCTATTGAAATTCCTCCCCGCAATCCGCCCCATGTCAATACTTCAATAATACCTTTACTGAATGTCCGAAAGAATCGCATCATACTGATGGAAAGATACACACTGATGAACCGCGCACTCAGGACAATCAATATTGCAGCTAGAGCTGTGAATCCATTTGCCTGATTTACGTGGATGGCAATGACTTCAAGACCGATGAGGACAAAAAGAACGGCATTCATTATTTCATCGATAAGTTCCCAGAAGGTGTCAAGGTGTTCGCGTGTCTTATCCGACATCGCAAATTCTCTCCCTTGATTCCCGATGAAGAGTCCTGCTACAACAATGGCAATAGGCGCGGAGACGTGCAGCACTTCGGCCAGGGCATATCCTCCAACGGCGAGTGCAAGAGTAAGAAGAATCTCAACCTGATACGCATCAACAGATTTGAGGAGGCGATAGAAAATCCATCCGATTAACCATCCAAAAATAATACCACCAACAGCTTCTGTAGTAAGAAATACTGCAATTCCGCTTGGAGCGAGAGTATTTTTTGAAAACGTAATATCAAAAATCGTTAAAAATAGTACCACGCCGACGCCATCGTTAAAAAGCGATTCACCGGTTATTTTCGTTTCGAGCGATTTGGGTGCACCAGCTTTTCTTAAAATGCCCATAACCGCGATTGGATCAGTAGGTGAAACGAGTGCGCCAAAGAGCAACGCGTAGATCAACGGAAGGTCAGTGCCCAGCCATCCTGCCACGATCCAAAAAAAGAGGCCTGTGATACATGTCGCCAGAAGAACGCCAACGGTTGAGAGAATGGCAATTGGAAATATTTGATTCTTAAGATCTTCAATGTTAATGTGGAGTGCACCTGCAAAAAGAAGCAGGGCCAGCATGCCGTGGAGAAATGCTTCGTTGAAATCTATCGAATGAACAAAAGCTGCTGAGGAAGTCAGATCTACTATATGGAAGAAACCAAGAAGGACGAGAATCACCGACACTGTAAGTGTAATGATCATCAGTCCTATAGTCTGCGGAAATCGGAGATACTGATGATTGATATAGCTCGCCATCGCTGCTACCGTTAAAAGGATTGCTATTGTTTGAACGATAGTCATAGATCGTTTGTAAGTTCATCATCTTTGAATTAGACACAACCTATTCAGTCTTATCGGTCTTTTTCAAAGAACTATCAGCCGGAATAATACGAAATGCCGGTGCTTGATATGACTTAGGCAAATACGTTTCTGGAATTGTCGTCTGGTTTCCATCACGCATTGCCGCATAATGCGGCGACATGATTTCAACACCGGCTTCATTAAATTTATCTTGAATGTTCTGGTGAAGGTCCGAATATGTTGTTGCCATCACATTCGGGGACTCTGTGTATGCATTTAACTCATAGTTAACATAAAAGTCGTCTAAGCTTGTCTGAAAAACGAATGGTTTTGGCTCTTTCAAAATATTCTCAGTCGCATTTGCGGCATCGATAAGCAAAGTATGAACCTGTTTCCATGGGGCATGATATCCAATCGTCACGCTGGTATGCAGGATCAGCCCGCGGTCTTGAGCTGAAGAGCTGAAATTAATAATGTGACTGCTTAACACCATGGAATTAGGTATGGTGATGTCGACATTTTTGATCGTGCGGACTCTCGTCACGAGAAGAGTTTTCTCCATAACATCACCCATGGTGTCTGCGATTTTAACCCGATCACCCACCTTAAAAGGCCGCATATAGGTAAGAACGACACCGGCAACGATATTTGAAATAGCCGAACTTGACCCGAGCGAAAACAAGACGCCCACAAAGACAGAAATACCTTGAAAGAACGGTGAATTAGATCCAGGCAGGTATGGAAAGATAACGATGGCTGCAAAGATAAAAATTAAGAATCTTGTAATTTTATATGTTGGCTCTGCCCAATCTCGGTGAAACCTCGGGAATGAAATTGTGCCCTTGCCAATTTCACCGAAAATAAAATGCACAAACTTGGTGAGGTACCTGGTAATCCCGATGATGACAAGAATGGAGAATAAATTCGGCAGGTAGCTGATGAACGCCCCGAGCGCAGAAAACAGAGGGTTAGCTATGAAATGAAAAAGAGCGGAAGCCCACGTTTCTGTGAATTCAAAAAAATTGAAAAGTAACGTGAAATAAAAATATCCCGTAATGATGAGAATAACAAAAGTGAGAGCTTTATTTGCCAATAAAAGCATTTCTACAATGCGTTCTTCAGTCAAGAGGTGAATATTTTTGAGAGTAATTGGTTTAATGAGCGTTCCCTTCCAAAGCGGAATACGGGTTGATAGGGATTGAGAAAGTCGTTGAATTCCTTTGACAACTGCTATTAGCGCAATAGTTAGCAAACCTGACAACATCACTCCTCTAAGCAATGGCTTCACGTTCCAATTACTTGTCCAGGGAAATAGAGAAAGAGTGTACGTGATCCAGTAATATAAAAGTGCGAGTGACAATGCAAGTCGCATTCCCCTTGTTAAAACAATAACAACATCAGAGACGAACTCAGGAGTGATTAGGCGATATGAAAATACGGTTATGGGTCTGGCAATAACTCTTGTGAATTTTTCTAAAGCAGTATATATTCGGGGAAAGTATCGTGCCATAAGCCAGAAAAGAATAATACACACTAGCAACGCTATCAATCCAAATGCGATGTCGGTCAAAAGGCTTGTTATGGAATATTGTTTTTTTACGAAGATAAGCTTTGGTTCAATTTGCTGAATATATGATTCAGCCAGCTTCTGGCGTGGTTTTCCAGCAATCTGCGCATCTGCATCAGTGATTGACATGAGTATCAATGTATCGAGGACAATATTTGTCATCCCGCCGGATTCCTGAGCCGAGAGTGTATCCTGCTTATCGGCTCCTGTTCTCATAACATTCTCAAGTTTTGCATTGACTGCGGCGGCCCGTTCTTGCGGTGAGAAAGGACCAATGTTTGTATGAAGAAACAACAATGTATCGTTCGCCAGTACAACGGGAGCAGGGATTGTTTTTGCTGTCACGAGAGAATCGGACTGAGCCGGCACGATGGTCAGATATCCTATCGCCAGCAGGAATAAAATTCCCATTCGAAGTTTATAGATCTGGTTTCTCCGCGCCATAATTCACCTTTCGATAGACATTATTCACTACAACTCTTCATTCTTTCTGCTTCGTATATGAACATCCCTCTGAGGAAAGGGAATCTGAATACCGTATTCTCTGAACTTATTATCAATGGCAAAATTGAGTTTGCTGATGAGAACCTGTTTTACATGAGTCTGCGTTTCAGTCCATACAAGCAATTCAAAAAATAATCCACTATCACCAAACGAAAGGAACCGTACCTCAGGCTCAGGAGTTTTCAACACATCAGGATTATTCAGGGCGATTTCCCATAAGACCTTGCTGACAAGCTGTAGATTACTTCCATAGGCAACGCTGACTGGAATATGAAAACGAACCTCTTCGTTATTGTGGCTCCAATTGACAACGTTCTCAGAAATAAGTCGTGAATTGGGAATAACGATGGCAATATTGTCATTCGTGAGTACCGTGGTGCTGCGTGCACCAATGCGGACAACGTCTCCATCGACAGAACCTACTTCAATGCGGTCGCCAACCTTGACGGGACGCTCGAGAAGTATGATAAGTCCACTGATAAAGTTATTCGCAATATCCTGCAACCCGAAACCAACACCAATACCAATAGCACCAGCCAAAACGTTTAATGCAGTAAGATCAATTCCCACCGTTTGAAAAATAATTATCAATCCAACCAACATGATCAGGTACTGGGTAAACGTCCCCACGGTCTGCTGCATAGGGGCGCTGATATTCGCCTTTCTGAGAATGTGATCGATAATCCATTTCCTGAACAAACGGGAAACCACAATCATGGCAATAAACAGCAGAAGCAATGAGATCATTGTCCAAAGACTAATCTCTGCCTGCCCGAGCCGGAATAACGGATAGGACAGAAAGTTCTTTATTTTGTCGAAAACTTGATACAATGGATTCATGGAGAGTTCTCTTGGCTATGACGAGAATCTTTGTTGGTCGTTTGCGACACGCTGTACTTCTTCAACAATGAATATAGCCTTGAACGAGAAAGCCCGGCAATGTGGCACGCCTCGGGAATGTTTCCCTTGACGGCCTGTAGGAGTTGACGAAGATACTCTTCTTCAACCTGCGCAAGCTTGGCATCCCGCACTTCTTGAAGTGGCCTGAGTGGTTTTATTTCTTGCTGTTCTCCTATGATGTTGCCGGAATTTCCCTGTGTTGCTTTTTCGCGGGCCAAAGAAACGCGAAGATATGTCGGCAAGTGCTGAGGAAACAACATAGATTCGTTCCGGGCGGCAACAATCGACCGGTCGAGCGCATTCACAAGTTCACGGACGTTCCCCGGCCAGGAATATGCCATAAGGGCAGCATAGTATTCTTCAGATACTTCTTTCAGATCTTTGCTGATGCGATTACAGAGACGCGGCAAATGGAAATGAATGATATGCCTGATATCTTCTTTCCGTTCATTGAGGGATGGGAGTTCAATCGTAAAGGAACGAAGACGGAATAATAAATCTTCGCGGAATTTTCCTTCTTGGACTAAGAGGTCGAGGTTTTTATTAGAGGCAGAGAGTAACCGGAAATCGCTTGAGATTTCTTCATTCCCTCCCACGCGACGGAACCGGCGTTCCTCTAAAACGCGAAGGAACGATTTCTGGATGGCGAGCGGCAGTTCCCCAACCTCATCCAAAAATAATGTTCCTCCATCAGCTTGCCTGATAAGCCCGTCTTGTACTTTATCAGCACCGGTAAACGCTCCGCGTTCGTGTCCCATGAGAGTGCTCTCGACAAGCGTCTCCGGTAATGCAGCGCAATCGACAACGACAAAATTCTTATTTGCCCTCAGGCTGTTCTTATGTATCGCCCACGCAAGAATTTCTTTTCCGGTCCCCGTCTCGCCTCGGATCAGGACATGAGCATCGCTCTTTGCGGCTTGCTGTGCAAGTGACAGGCAGGTTTTAATTTTAGGGCTCTCGCCGACGATTCCCTCAAATAAAGCAACTTTATGGTCATCCTGAACATTGGCTTTTCTCGCGCTAGCTGAATATTCGGCAATTCTCTTGATAAGTGGAAGAAGAGATGTTGCATTCTTGGGACGAAGGAGATATTCCCATGCCCCGCTTCGAATAGCTTGCTCGGCATCATCTGCATTCGGAGAATCGGCAATGATGACGACTTCCGGTGCTTTGAGTTTTTGCCTGAGTATCCATGTCGTCTCAATGGCGTTGGCGTCTGGAATTGAAACATGAAGGATCACAAGAAGCACTGGATGTATCGCAAGAGATTCCTGTGCTGCCTTGAACGTGCGATAAGAATGAATTTCAATATCCTTCTTCGAAACTTCTTGCAGCAATTCCCTCCAATACTCAAGCTGCGGATCAACAATAATTATCCGTTCCATGGAATCCTGACAGTTTGACTATAAGGAAGCATCAACCATATGGACGATCTCGAAGGTATCATGAGAACCTGCCTCTACAAATATAGGCAGAAGCACGTTGAGAACAAAGAATTCATATTGAAGAAACCGCCGAGACTCTTGCCACGTCCTAAAAAGACCATTGCACACGAAGATAACCACTTTCACCGTAGCCCGCAAACTCTGTCAATGCATCACCCCGAAATGCAAGCACGAGAATCATGAGGTCGAGATTGGTTAGCGCAGACCAGGTGAGAGATGGGACAAGAACGTAGGAATGATCCGTTGGATTGAGAATAGAAAAAAAAGAGCCTCGCAGAAGTGGTGTGAGGTTATAGGCAATTTCGGAGAACAAAGACCAGCGTGCCGGAGAAAGAAGTCCGAGCGTGTGTGATTGTATGGCAAACAATCCTGCATCGCTCGTTGTTCCTGCGCTATTGAAGAGCGATTCGATGTGGAGGTACAATGAACTGGAAAATGTATAGTCGACAGAAAGGGCTGCTGATGACATGGTTCCATCTGTCGCAGTAACATCATAAACACCTGGAAGTGTCTGCACGGGTTTTTGTGAGACTGTTGCTTCACCCCGGAAGCCGCCTCCTGCAATATCACCCGCCCACGATCCTCCCAACAGCCAGAGCCCGCTCCGCTGCGCAGCGAGAAGATGGACGTCATACTCCCGCACATTGGTGGTATACACGGCAACGGCGGCAGAACTGGAGGATGTTTTCCCTGGCTTCACTGCAATTTCTACTTTCGAAAGAGGGCCAAGGTAATATTGTACATGTGCTCCATCAAATCCCGGCCGTTCTTCATAATCAAAATCGAGGATGGAGTAGGGATTGAAGATATCCGTCGGATTCCACACAAGATTGGTCCCCAGCACCAGCCGCTGCCGCCCTGCCGTCATTTGCCATTGCCCCCGGTTCCAATCAGCCCATAACCGGTCAATCTCCGCATACCCTACAGAAGATGGTGAGTTCCAGAGTATTGCATCGACATCGGCACCATTGTAATTGCCGCGGATGTGATCGACAAATTGCGGTGTGTGCTCTACCGTCCCCCCGGTACATGCTCGAGCACGAATGTCGCAGGCGAATGTCCATGCGTCTGTCGTATACCATTTTGTATTCAAGCGGCTGTGAAGCACATGATCGTTGAGAATTCCAAATACAGGAATATCCGAATGACTATAGAGATATTTGACATATCCTCCGGCTTCAAACGGATTTTTACTCGGTTGAGCACATGAGACAGCCACGAGAATGACACTGAGGAACCAGAAATATTTCATGTGGTATGCGGATGCGTTTCCTGGTCGGAAATGAGGCACCCATCTTCCAGCGTAACAATCCTATGAGCACGCTTCATCACCCGTGGGTCGTGAGTAGAAAATAAGAAGGTCATCGATTGAGTTTGATTCAAGTGTTCCATGATGTCGAGCAGCGATTCGGCAGAGGCGGAATCGAGATTTGCGGTTGGCTCGTCGGCAAGGACAAACGATGGACACGAAGCAAGCGCGCGCGCCACAGCAACCCGCTGCTGTTGACCGCCGGATAATTCCGAGGGCTTGCTATGCATCCGTTCTTCCAATCCGACGCTGCAGAGAATCTCCACCGCTCGTTTGTCCCGTTCGGCTTTGGGAACATTTTGTAAGAGCATAATGAATTCAACATTTTCCATTGCGGTCAACACAGGAATCAGATTATAGGCCTGGAAAACAAATCCGATATGGTTGAGACGAAATTCGATCAACGCGTCCGGCTTCATGCTGGAAATATCCGTTCCATCGATCAGCACCGTTCCTTGAGTCGGCTGGTCCAGTCCACCGATGATATTGAGCAGCGTTGTCTTCCCTGAACCCGACGGTCCGACAATTGCCAGAAAATCTCCCTTCTCAACATTCATCGTTATCCCTTTGAGTGCCGGGACCGGAACGGAAGTGTGGTTGTAGATTTTTTCAATTTCCTTCAAGGTAATGATGCTCATAGTTCTCTTCCCATGATATCCTCGTGAATGTTACGCATACGTTCTAATGGCCTCAGCCGGCTTCAAGCGTGTAGCTTTTATTCCCGGATACACCGCCGCACCAAGAGCAGTGAGGACGATGAGAACCCCCAATTCAAAATATAATTCCAGCGGAACCGACGGATATAACATGGAACTGATACCGTAGATCGATAATCCCTCAGCAAACACGGACAGATTGATACCTGTGTGTTGAGTAATGCTGAGAACGATGACACCCAGCGCCATGCCTATGCCACTGCCGGACAGAGAGAGAAAGATTGTTTCGAGGATGATCTGGGCAAACACCCGTTTTCGTTTCATCCCGATAGCCATGACCATACCGAACTCCCGAATACGGTCAAGAACCGACATGAGCATCGTGTTTGTGATACCAAACAAGAGACCGAAAAGAATAATAGCCAGGAAGAACAGCATGGTGACATTCGTCAACTCCGCCGTGAGTTTCAATTCAGGGGCGAGATCCTTCCAGCTCTCAACAACAAGGTGCGGATAGGCGGATCGAATCGAAGAGAGGGCCTCCGGCATGGACTGCCCCTGGACAAGCCGAATGGCAATCTCGTGTACGGTCGGCGATCCTCCGAGCAGACGGGTCATGTCCTCATCGAGAGCAAAAACCCGCGATTTATCAAACAGTGCGGACTCGGTTTCAAACAGGCCGGCGATGCGGAATGCTCCATAGATAATGCTGCCGTCGCGTCCGGCGAAACTCAGCACGAGTTTCGATCGCACGCGCAGGTTGAGTTTTTCTGCCAGCTTCTTTCCAATGATCACAGAATTTCTATTCGAGGAATCGAGATAGGATCCTTCCATTATTTTCCCCGCAATGGAGGTGACCGAGGCCTCTGCTTTCGGAGCGATGCCGACGATCTCTACCCCTGAATTCGTTGCCGGCGACGAAGCCATTCCTTCGATTTTCACGCGGCCGCTGACGCCTTTCATCCCTACAAGAGAACGGAGTTGTTGGATCACGGTGTCGGCACCAGGTATGGAATTCTGGATCAAGGGATTATCTTTAAATGCCTTCGTATGAATTTGAATATGCGCAAGATCGCCATCAATCGCATTATTGACCATCGACTCCGCGATCCCGACCATGATTCCCGTCGAGAATATTCCGCCGGATAATCCCAAGGCGATGGCAGTAAGGATCACAATACTTCGCTTTTTATTTCTCCAAATATTTTTCCAGGCAATTTCAATGAGCATATTCAACCTTGCATTATGACCGGAGTGCTGCGACCGGTTTGAGTTTTCGGATGACCAGAAGCGGATACATCGCACAGACCACGGCCAGAGAAAATACAATGACTGTTTGTGCGATGAATATTCCCGGGGCCATACTGAAAGGAATTATCGGTTCCAAGCCGTAGGCGACCATGGCAGCCGCGGCATCGCCCGTTAACGGGATGGGATGCAAATAGAGATACCACAGGACAGGAATACCGACAACCATACCGACACCAGCACCGAGAAGTGAGATCATGATGGTTTCCATGACGGTCACGGTGATCAGTTTCCATCGTTTCATCCCTATGGAAATCAGCACTCCAAATTCTCTCGATCGTTCGTTCGTCATCATCATAATTGTTCCAAAAATACCAAAGCCAATGACAATGTACAAAATCAGAAGCATGAGAATGCCGCCGGCGCTATCCGCCTGGATGGACTGAACAAGTTCCGGCATCATTTCCTGCCACGTCATTACTTCTGTTTTTTCTCCAGCCATGCGTTCTATTTGTGATCGAACGTTTGCCAGCTGGGCTTGGGAGGAAATCATCAGAGCGACAGAGGTCACTCTTCCCGGGGCATCGAAAAGCCACTGGGCATATTCCAGCGAAAGGTAGGACATGGTATTGTCGAGATCCGGCAGGGGAAATTTCAGGATTCCCACGACAGGAACATTCGCAGCGGCAGTAACGCCATGAAATCCCTGTCCATAAATGACGACGCTGTCTCCGCAATGAGCGTTAAGGAATTTTGCCAATCCGGTTCCTAAAAGAATTCCGGTATCGTTCTTCTGTAAAAACCGACCCGCATGGATACGATGGGCAAGGCCGGTCATCGCATCTTCACGTGGAGGATCTATACCGATGACTTGTGCTACCTTTGTGGAGACCCCTTTCGAAAGTAAGACGAATGATTCCAAACGGGGAACGACATGCGTGACCTGGGGATTCGATGCGAAGGATTGTAGTTTCTCTGCTTCCACGACGATGCTTTGGTCAATCGACCGTTTATCCCAGTACCCCTCGCCGTGAATCTGGATATATCCCAGATACAGTCCTACTGATGATTGAATCATGTAATCGTAGGAACCATTCTGCATGGAACGCATAATGAGTGCGAGAAGTACGGCGAAGAACACAGACGAGGTAGAGATCAGGGTCCGTCGTTTATTCCGCCAGAGGTTCCGCCATGCAAGATGCAGGAATAGGTTCATTGCCGATCCGCACGCCTAGTGGACACGTTTCATGTTCTGCAGGGAAAAATAATCCTCATTCATCGAAATATTGAATTTGAGGTCATCATATTCGAGAATGGTCTTGTTGCCGGGACTGTCGTTCGGAATCATTTCCCAGTGCGCAGGAAGCTGACGATCACCGAAGGACTTCACCTTGCTTCCTACAAACGACTTTACCGATTTTCCATCCTCATCAAAATAGTCGGTCTTTAATTCCAGGAACCCTTTGATGGAAATCCAGACGACGACCTTTGCCCAAACAACTCCTGCTTCCGGTTTCGGTATGAGCTGGATTTTATAACATTCGACTCCTTCGTACGCTTCGCTTCCGAGCAATGTATGCGTGTAATCCGTGACTATGGAAGAGGCGCGAACGAGATCATCGTTGGTAAAATCCGATCCCATCCACGACTGCAGCATCATCGATGGCGGAATCTTGATAACTTTTTGAACCGAGGGGAGCCAATTCCAGACTTCGTTGCCGCGCTTCAGTGTAACAGTTCCTTTGTCGCGTGCCGGTGCTAAAACGTAGATCATCGAATAATCTGGTTCAAGACTCCAGGCTTTCATCGTCATCTTCCGCTGCCACTCCGGTTTCACGATGGTCATCGTGATCTGTGCGTACGAACTCTTGCCGCGCATGAGTTCATCTGCTTTACGGATGATTTCAAGAGCATCCTGTGCAGAGGAAATTGAACAGGAGAACACCATGAGAACGATGATATGAAGAGACTCTCTTTTCATCAGACTATGAAGACAAATCTAATTATCAATATTTTAGGAAAAGATGCAACGGTTTCACAGAAAAAACAACCTCTGCAATTTCTCCGCTGGTTATCGGTTGAAAAAATCAAGCATTGATAACCATCGTTGCAGTGAAATCAGTCTGTGGATCAGAAACTATTTCACAGATTGAACCGCCCACACGGGGAATTCCCCGGGGCTAATATTAAAAACTGCTGATCCGAGAAAATAGAAGAGGGCTGTGACGATCGCGGCCCCGATAAGGTTTAACCAGAAACCGGTTCGTGCCATCTCCGAAATTGTGATGCGCCGCGTTCCGAATATGATCGCATTCGGAGGGGTTGCTGCCGGCAGCATGAACGCCATCGAGGCCGATAACGTAGCCGGCACCATGAACAATAACGGATGAGTATGAGTGGCGATTGCCATGCCTGATAATACCGGGAGCATCATTTCAGTCGTCGCAGTATTGGATGTTAATTCGGTTAAAAAAGTGACGAATAGGCAGATAATCAGAATAATGAGAATCGGGGATAAAACGGAAATCCCCTGCAATTGTCCTCCCAGCCAAAGAGATAATCCTGAATCTCTGAATCCGTTTGCCAGTGCAAATCCGCCCCCAAACAGCAGAACAATATCCCATGGCAGATGGCTGGCCGTTTCCCAGTCCATAATCCTCGATCCGGCATGTCCCTTTGCAGATATCATGAAAAGCGGAAGCGACAATGCAATAGCGACGGTACCATCATTAATAAATGCTGGTTTACCGAAGAATGATGCCCAACCCTTTAGGACAGTTGCCCCAATCTCAATATCAGAGCGGGTAATCCACAGCAGTGCCATCAGAAGAAAACTGATCAAGACAATTCTTTCCTCCCGGCTCATCGGGCCAAGGTCTTTCTTCATCTGCAATAGCGGCAAATCTTTTGCAGCCTGGTTCGTCGCAGTACCTTTGATATACTTCAGGTACAATAAAATAAAAGCAGCAACAAGTAAAAGAAGTCCAGTGGGAAGAGCAAACAGCATCCACTGCAAGAACGTGATTGACGGAGCATGGGGAAACATGACCTGGTAGATCCGGAGAAATGAAAGATTGGGGGGTGTCCCTACCAGGGTCATCGTTCCTCCGATGGATGCACTATAGGCTACTCCGAGCAGGAGACCCAATGAAAACGACTTCTTTGTTGCAGGCTCTGGTTCAATTTCTGTGAGAACTGATATCATAATAGGAACCATCATCATCGCCGTAGCAGTATTCGACATCCACATACTTAACAAGGCTGTTGCAAGCATAAACCCCAAGAGCAATCTCGATTTTCCGGTGCCAGCTATGTTGAGGATGGTGAGAGCAATCCGTTTGTGGAGATTCCATCGCTGCATTGCAAGCGCTATCAGAAATCCTCCAATGAAAAGGAAAATCACGTGGTTGAAATAGGCCGAAGAAACGGCTTGACCATCCATAATACTGAGGAGCGGGAAAAGTGGTACCGGGAGCAATGAAGTGATTGCCAGGGGAACTGCTTCGGATATCCACCAGATAGCCATCCATACTGCTATTGCCAGAGTATATCCTATCTCCGGATGAGTTCTATCGGGATGGAAAAAGGATATCAGAACCGCCGCGACAATAGGCCCGGCCCAAAGCGCTATGATTTTGCTATGAGAAGCTGAGTGCAACGGAAAAAACCAGTTATGTGCTCTGTTGTCCATAGTCTATATGTTGAATACGATCATCCCGTTTTATCTTCTGCTCTTGAACCGGTCAGAGGTATAATTCAAGATCATCCCAATACACGAAAGGGAACAGGAAGAAATCTGGATGGCGATGATATGAAGAGACTTTTTTTCATCAGCGAGAGAAGGTGAACCTCATGATCAGCATGACAGGAAAAGATCTATATCCTCAATCACGGGGCAACGAAACGTGCATTGACCGACGGCCTCATAGTGACTAATCCACCCGCAAAGGGAGATGCGATTTTAGCCTTTCATACACTTGAAACTACTATTGTTTACTGCTTATGAGTGTTTAGTGATCGCCTCCTATCAGAAGGGCAACCGGAAAATCTTCACACACGCCAGAAAGATTCATCTTTCGATTACTCTTCAGTACCTTGTTCGAAAGTACACGTCTCCATGTGTCTGGTGCATGTTCTGGAATTTCTATTGTTGTATCCTCCCATACCTGCGTTCCAAGTGGTATACTATGTTCATCAATCAAAGATGCATAAAAACGGGGAGCAACCGTCACCGACCATTGGCTCCCGCTCTGCCGGGCAAAGGCAATAACATGGTTCTTATGCTTTCCATGGGTCGTAAGGGGAAGATACGTCCCAGTTTGAAAAAGCTCTTTGTGCTCCCGGCGCATGTGAAGGAGACGGAAAATAAGATACATTTTGACGCGGCCGTCATAGGCGCTCATCAGTAGTTCCCTCAAAAATTCGGACAGATCTTTTTCCTCACGTTCTGCCATCTGTGCAAGGTAGTTCTTCCGCAGTTCATAATTCACAGGCCGCCGATTATCAGGATCGACAAGGTTGAGATCCCAGAGTTCACTCCCCTGATAGAAGTCCGGAACACCGGGGCAGGTAAGTTTCAAAATAGTTTGTGAGAGAGAGTTCAATACCCCGTAATGGGCTATTTTCTTTTGAAAAGGAATAAAATCAGTCAAGAATCTATTGTCTTCAGAAGGTGTCAGGATCCTTTCGATGAACGAAGCGAATCCGTTCTCGTATGCTTCATCCGGCTTCAGCCAAGCGGTATGGACCTTCGCTTCTCTCACTGCCTTGATCATGTAACGTTTCATCCGGTCGATAAACTCGGATTTTTCTTGTTCGTCGAATGGAAACGCTGCCAGGAGCGTCTGATAGAGAAAATATTCGTCATTCTTTTCCGGAATTTCTCTGAACTTCACGTTTTCTTTTTTGCTTTTATTCAATTTATACCACGTTGCCAGTTTCCCCCCCCATTCATTCGGCAGCTCGGAGAGAGCGGCGAGTCTTGCCCGCACATCTTCTCCGCGTTTGGTATCGTGAGTTGAGGTGGCATTCATCGTATGAGGCCAGCGGCCTGCTCTCTTCTTATTGAAGTAATGAAATTCGACAAGCGAGATTCCGAAACGATTGGGGCTGCCGCCGACTTCATTCAACGAGATAAGTTTGTTGTATATATAGAAAACCGTATCTTCAAGTCCCTTTGCCATGAGGGGGCCGGAAAGCTGTTGAAATCTCATAACAAAGTTCAGCAATTCTTTCTGTTCGGCAGGAGAAATCCGGGCGGGAACATCAAGAAGGAGAAATCGCTCAATGAATTCTAATTCAAGGATGAGTGCAGGAGCTGTCTCTTTTGCTCTCTTGATGGCCTCATTGATATATTTTCGATCCGTTTCTTCTATCGGTTGTTGATTGATATAGGTCCTGTACACCGGGAACAGGGCCAAAATCTCGACCAGCGCCCGTCTTAATCCGTATAACGTAATATCTCGGGCAAACCTGTCTTTGCCGGAGAGACGCTTGAGAAGGTTGGCAAGCTGATCGATATCGCCGGCCATATGGCGCCCGATGATAAGCCTCTTTTTATCGGCCACAAGCGATTCATATTGAAGAAAGCGGGCAATAAACCGTGAGTAGATTCGTTCAAAACGTTTATCATTTTGTCTCTCGCAGAGCACACCATGGACATGATTCAGAAAATCGTATCCTGTCGTGCCTTCTACCGTCCAGCGTGCAGGCAGCTCCTCATCGGGATGAAGTATTTTTTCCACGACAAGATAACTCTCCGGATTGCTCTCCCGCAGGCGTTGAAGATACTGTTCAGGATCAAATAACCCGTCGATATGATCTATCCGCACACCGGAAAAATCTCCCTTCCAGAGCAATTTGGAGATCAGGGAGTGCGTGGAACGAAATACTCGTTCATCTTCCACCCGGACAGAAATCAACTGATTGATATTGAAGAACCGTCTGTAATTGATCTCCTCTGTCGCGACTTTCCAGAAAGACAGCCTGTAAAGCTGTTCCGCTAAGAGTTCATCGAGACTGTTCCAAGAACCGGGGTCCCCCCTTTTTCCATTTACAAGCTCAAGGTTCCCGTCAATGAATGCTTTGATGTTGGGACTCGAGTTGTACAAACGCCAGAGAACATTCTTGGAAGATTCAATGTATTCACGGTATTTCCCGGGATCACTTTGGCTGTACGACAATTGAAAGGATGCGATCAGCGTGACAAATCGATGGAAATCGGGGTGGTCCTTTCCCAAGTCTGCTTCCAGTCTATACAGATCAGACGATAAGAATTTTGGGTACGACGCAATACATAGAGGAAATTTCAGTTCGTAATACCGGACGCTGAATCCTCTCTCGCTATAGAGAACCTGAATTTCACCGCTCTCGAGACAATCGCCGTAGAATTTGCCGAGAAATGGTGTAAGAATTTTTCCTTTTAACGTGTCGTACGGATGGTTCCAATCGATATCGAAGAACGCATAGAAGGAAGATGCCATCCCATATTCCAGAACATCCATCAACATTCTATTCTCGCTGTCAAATGCCATATGGTTGGGGACAATGTCCTGAATCCAGCCGATTCCATGTTCTTTCATAACCGCAAGGAGATGTTCGAATTGTTGAACAGTACCCAGCTCTATATTAATTTCGTTGGGATCCGTTACATTGTACCCATGCGTGCTCCCTCTCTGTGCCGCGAAAATCGGCGAGGCATAGATGTGGGAAATCCCCAGATGATGAAAATACTCTGCAAGCGCTTCAGCTGCTGAAAGCTTGAAACCCGGATGAAATTGAAGACGGTATGTAGCTGAGGGAATATTCTTCATTATGCTTTCACATGGACATGGATACCGACATTCAAAAAGAGAGTAATCCAACGCTGGGCGGAGAGATCGCCGAGCTGTGCTTTTTGTGTTTGAACGGGATAAATCGTTTTACTCATGGCAAAGTATGTATTTTGTGCTTTCCATAGATTGAGGTCAAGATGCAGCGATGAAATCACCGTTAACGATCGATCCATATCTTCAAGAAGCTGCGTATCAAATGGATGTCTGCTGAAAGTCTCGATACGGCTGGTAATCCATTGACTCACCTTAAATTGTATTTCGTCCAGCAATTGAAATTTTATCGATAACTTCTCTGCCTGCAGTGCAAGTGCTTGAATTTTTTCCAGATCCAGGGAAGGAGAATCGAATAACGCTACAACCTGGTCACTGATGACTAATTGAGCAGGGATAACAAACGGGGGAGGGATCGGATGCTGCAGACCCTGAAGAAATGTCATTATTGCATAGTTGTTTTCGTACATCGTTCGAAGAGTAAACTTTGCCACTTGAAGTGTATCGCTCAGGACGTCCCGTAGAATTTGACGTTGTTCATCCCGGAATAAATGCTGCAACGAATAGTTATTCGATCCAAAATGATGAAGCATAAGACGTAAAAACTCCGTGATATTACCCTGCTCAAAAGCAGCGGTGAGGTCGTTCTGCATTTTCAAGAACGCGTCGTCTCCCATAAAGATGCGGACGCCGCCGTTGATATTGTGATCGCCAAAATGAACCACGGCAAATGAAATGATGTTTTCTTCCCCATGGATTGCCGATGCAACTCTGATTTTACCTATCGCTGCCTTAATTTTGCCGTTTCCAATTTTTTTATAGAACTCATTTTCTACCGAATAACAATAGAGCCGCGTTACCTGAGGATGCACAGTAAACAAGGACGAGATTCCATAATGAACACCAACCCGAATTAAATCAACACTCGCCGGTTTTACATACCTTTGATATACTTCGCCGCCATGGGTGAGAATATTGCTGGGGGCTGCGGCAAGCTTTTCAAGAAAGTCCGGTTCCAATGACCGCTCGACGAGTGATTGAATATCCTGCATTGCTTTTGCGGCATAGCGCAGTACTTGCGTGGTCTCAATACCCGATATCTCGTCAAAGAACCAACCGCAACTGGTATACATCAGCATGCAGTTTCTCTGTATTTCAAGAAATTTCAATACACGCACTGTTTCTTCATGAGATAGTTCATGCGTCGCCCTGCGTGCGAGAAACCGTTTTACATCGTCACGGGATCGATCATGAATGACTTCAAGATATTCGCTGCGTACTTTCCATGGATCTGTGAGATATTGTGAAGCCTCCTGCTCAAAAAGAGTGGCGCTTTCATCCCTGAGAAAATCCAGCGCGTCACGCAACGGCTTTCTCCATGCTTGTGTCCAGCCTTGCCGTCCGGAATTGCATCCGCAATCGTTACGCCACCGTTCAATACCGTGGTTACAGCTCCACGAAGAATTTTCAAGAATCTCGACGGCATACGCCGGCGGATGTTTTTCGAGATACTCTCCATAATTTGTCAATTGTGCCTGCTGCATCGATTCTATTTGGTATAGACAATACGCAAGGGCCATATCGCCAAATTTCGAATGGTGTCCATACGACTCACCATCCGTTGCCACATGAACCAGCTGCGGCCATGTCCTCGAATCATTGAATGCAGAGATGAGCCGATCTGCAAACCTCTCGCCATGCTCTAGTAATTTGCCGAACGCCATTTCCTGGGAAATCGGGCCATCATAGAAAAACAGATTGATAGTCTTTCCAGATGGAAGCTGGCAGAGATATGCCCTAGTAGGATCAACCCGCTCGCCGACCTCTTTCCATGCATTGTCTGCGGAAAGGTCTTTGATCCTCCAGGCCTGGCGGGGCGCAAGAATCGTAAATTTGATCTTCAACTCTGCAAGCACTTCGAGTGTTTCGATGTCAACGGCGGTCTCAGGAAGCCACATGCCTTCCGGGAATCTTCCAAATCTTTTCTCAAAATCTATGATTCCCCAATATGCCTGTGTGTATTTGTCCCGCCGGTTGGCAAGCGGCATGATCATATGATTGTACACTTGCGCAATGGCAGACCCGTGTCCAGAAAACCGTTCTTTGCTTGCTTTGTCGGCGGCAATAATTGCTTCCAGCACATCGGGCTTATGGCGCTCCATCCAAGCACACAGCGTCGGCCCAATGTTGAAACTGATTTTTGAGTAGTTGTTGACGAGATCGATAATCCTGTTCTCCGAATCCGTTATCCGTGAAGCGGTATTCGGAGCATAACACTCCGCCGTTATACGCTCATTCCAATCGTGATAGGGATAGGCGGAATCCTGAAGTTCTACTTCTTCCAGCCATGGGTTTTCTCTTGGAGGCTGATAAAAATGTCCGTGAATACAGATGTATCGTGTCATCAAATATTATGTTCTTCCTTGAAAAACCGCAGCGCTGGAATTTCGTATAGTGAGTGTTTTTTCGGACATGATGTGATCGGGTAACGTGCAGCCCGGTCCATTCCATCGGGGGTCTGATGAATCCAGTATTTTTTTCCATTTCCCCGGGGGTAGTGGATTTGGTATTTCCGAATCGGCATTCCCCAAATGGAAAAGGGCGGTTATTTGATTATGACGCAACCACCTTCGCATGATGAGCATCTTCGTATGTTCGATGGCGCACATATCGAGACGATTTTTATCGAGGTTTGCCAGCACGGGAATTTCTCTGCGTATACGCAGGAGATACTTGTAGAATTCAAGCATCACCCGATGTGCACCTTCCTCACGTCGTTCCCAGTGAAGCATTGACGCGGAAAATGTATCCGGACTTTGTGGATCCGGCGGCTCGCTTGACCACGCAAATTTTTCAAATTCAGATTTGCGTCCCTGACGTACTGCTTCAATAAGATTCTGGTCAGAGTGACTCACAAAATACAAAAACGGTGCTTTTTCCGCATATTCTTCCCCCATAAAGAGAAGGGGAATGTACGGAGAAAGAAATGTGAGCGCTGCTGCTGTCTTCAACGCTTCGAAAGAAAGAAGCGTCGAAAGCCGCTCGCCTAACATCCGATTTCCTATTTGATCATGGTTTTGCTGAAAAATGATAAATTGTTGCGCCGGGCAACCTATGGAGGAATTCCCATGGCGCCTCCCCCGGAATCTTGAAATTTGACCTGAGAATGTAAAGCCCTCTCTGACACATTTTACCAATTGATTGATATCTCCAAAATCTTCATAGTAACCGCCTTTCTCGGATGTGAGAAGCGTGTGCAGACAATGGTGGAAATCATCATTCCATTGTGCATCAATTCCAAAACCGCCTCGATCCCGCGGCTCGATGATACGTGTGTCATTGAGGTTGCTTTCAGCAATGAGGTAGCGTTTGCGGCCATCGGATGCTGAAAACTGTTCGACCTCTTCCGCGAGTTGCTGCAAAAATGGACGCGCGCTCATATCATATATCGCGTGAATCGCATCCAAGCGCAATGCATCGATATGATATTGATCGAACCAGAAGAGGGCGTTCTGTATGAAATAATTACGCACCTCATCACTGTGCGCACCGTCAAAATTGACTGCCTTTCCCCATGGTGTCTTGTATTTATCCGTGAAGTACGGACCGAAGTCGGCAATATAATTTCCCTCCGGTCCGAGGTGATTGTATACGACATCAAGAACAACGGCTATTCCCTGCCGGTGGCATTCATTGATAAGGTTCTTCAATTCATTCGGTCCGCCGTAAGAACATTGGACGGCAAAGGGATAAGCTCCATCATAACCCCAATTTCTTTCTCCGGGAAATTGTGCGACGGGCATGAGCTCAATGGCATTAATCCCGAGTTCCTTCAGCGCCTGGAGTCTTGAGACGATGGCATGAAAAGTTCCTTCGGGAGTAAACGTTCCCACATGAAGTTCATAAAGGACAAACTCTGCAAGTGGAATTCCTTTCCATATTTCATCTGTCCAACGAAACATCCCGGGGGAGGAACAATGGGACGCGCCGTGAACTCCATCGGGTTGAAACTGCGATGCAGGGTCAGGCCGTGAAAGCTGTCCATCAAGAAGATATCGGTATGCTGATTCTCCTGGAATATTATCCATCGTTATTGACCAATATCCCGGTTCATTCTTTACCATAGGGACAATTTCTTTTCTCGGTGAAATAATTTCCAGTTCCACCGTTGAGCGGAATGGAGCCCAGACGGTAAACTCATACCTGTCGTTGCCGAGATACTTTGCCCCTATCCTCATTGTTTTAATTCCTCATTCTTCAACAACACGATGGCAAGCGGCGGAAGTGAAAGAGAAAGAGACTGATATCGCCCATGGGCAGGGATCGGAGCTGCTTCAAGACCTCCGAAATTCCCCTGTCCACTTCCGCCATAGAGCGGTGCATCGCTGTTCAATTTTTCTGCCCAGAAGCCTCCCCGGGGAACGCCAACACGATAATTGTGCCTTGGAATTGGCGTAAAATTACAGACAGCAAGAATGCTATCGTTTGGATTCTTCCCTTTTCTTAAAAAACTAAGTGTGGCGTTCTCACCATCTCGAGAATCAATCCATTCGAAGCCTTCGCCCGAGAAATCAAGATCGTATAACGCTAGTTCCTGACGGTAAAACTGGTTGAGATCTTTGACCCACCGCTGCACACCACTGTGTTGTGGATATTCCAGACTGTTCCATTCAAGACTTTCCTCATGCTGCCACTCTTTCCATTGGCCAAATTCGCTCCCCATGAAGTGGAGTTTCTTTCCGGGATGTGCGAACATATAGCCAAAGAAAAGACGAAGATGAGCATATTTCTGCCACTCATCTCCCGGCATTTTCCCGAACAGGCTTCCTTTTCCATGCGTTACTTCATCGTGTGAAATAGAAAGTAGAAAATTTTCTGTGAATGCATACCAAATGCTGAATGTCAGTGCACTGTGGTGATACTTCCGAAAAACCGGATCCTGGGAAAAATATTCAAGGGTGTCATGCATCCATCCCATGTTCCATTTCATACCGAAACCTAATCCACCTACATGCACGGGACGAGAAACCATCGGCCATGCAGTCGATTCTTCCGCAATCATCTGCACATCAGGATACTCTTTATAAACTGTTTCATTCAAACGCCTTAAGAATGAGACTGCTTCAAGGTTCTCCCTGCCGCCGAATTGGTTGGGAATCCATTCGCCTTCTTTGCGGGCATAGTCGAGATAGAGCATCGAAGCAACCGCGTCGACACGCAATCCATCGATGTGATATTTCTCAAACCAGAACAACGCGTTGCTGATAAGGAACGCCCTGACTTCATTCCTGCCGAAATTGAAAATGTAACTGTGCCATTCCGGATGATACCCCTGTTTACGATCCATATGTTCGAAAAGTCCTGTGCCGTCAAAATATGCAAGCCCATGTTCATCACTTGGAAAGTGGGACGGAACCCAGTCGAGGATAACACCAATGCCATTTTGATGAAAACAATCAACGAGTTCCATAAAATCTTCGGGAGTGCCGTAACGGCTCGTGGGGGCAAAATATCCGACAGTTTGATACCCCCACGATCCATAAAATGGATGTTCCATGACAGGTAATAATTCGACGTGCGTGTACCCCATGTCTTTTACATAAGAAGGCAGGTATTGAACCATCTCTTTATAATTCAGTGAGCGGTTGCCCTCTTCCGGAACACGCCTCCATGAACCGAGATGCACTTCATAGACTGAGATCGGTGAATCGAGTGCATTTGCTGTGCGTCGGTGTTTCATCCACTCATCGTCATTCCAGTCATATTCTAATTCCCATACAATAGAACCGGTTTTCGGCGGAGTCTCCCAGTGCAGCGCGAATGGATCCCCTTTATCGGCCTTATACCGGCGATGTTTTGATGCTATGTGATATTTATAGATTAGACCTTTTTTTATTCCGGGGATAAATCCTTCCCATATTCCAGAGCTATCCCACCGTGCATTCAGAGGATGTGATTCTCGATTCCATCCATTGAAATCTCCTACAACAGAAACTTTCGCAGCATTGGGCGCCCATACTGCAAAGGATACTCCTTCTTCTCCATTCAGGACCGTGAGATGGGATCCAAGCTTTTGGTAAAGATTAAAATGATTTCCTTCTTTGAACAGATGAATATCCAGGTCGGTGAGTTGAGCTCCCGAATAGCCTGAACGCTTTTTTGTCGTTTGTTTTTTCCCGGTGTTCGCCATATCAATCATCCAATAGACTTTTAATTCCCCGAAGCGGGATTCTCACCCAGTCAGTCCGGTTGTTGAGTTCATAACCAATTTCATAGATAGCCTTTTCCATCAGGAAGGCATCAAGGAGAAGGTTGAGGTCGCCGAGATTCCCCGGGATAATGGATGCAGTTTTCACCATCTGAAAATACGATTTCAGGAACACACCGGAAACACATTTGTACCAGGCTTCTGCCCATGGTTCAAGATCCCGGATTTCAGTTTCCGTATAGGTCTTTTTGCTCAAGAGCGCGGAATACGTCAGGTAGTGAAATGAGCGTATCATCCCTGCAACATCACGAAGCGGCGATCTTTTCAATCGCCGTTCGCTGATCGAGCGGGCTGACTCCCCTTCGAAATCGATGATAATAAAATCATTTCCGGTAAAGAGCACTTGACCGAGATGGTAATTACCATGAATCCGGATTTTCATGGAAGCAATCTTCTTTGCCGAGATTCTTGCAAACCGTCCATAGATTTCTTTTTCCTTTGCGAGTACAATTTCAACCTCTGTTTTGATCTCGGGTGAAAAGTTCTTAACATTTTTCCGCAGGAGCTCAAAGACCCGGCGTGTCAGACTTCGCATTTCATGCACCAGGGATCGCTGGTACAGGAGAGAAAAGGATTCCGGTATGAATTTTTGCTCATCTTGCTCATGGGAGAGTGCAAGATGCATTTCTCCGGTTCTCTTCCCCAGTAAGCTCACCATCTCAAGGTAAACACCGCCGATCAACTCATGTAATATAGGCGGAACTTCTTCTGTGCTCATGTTCACCAATGAGGAAGGGAGCGCAGGAGTGCCAGGAAAATCAATTCGTTTTTCCATTGCCCGTTCAAAGTATGCCCCTGCTTGATGCAGAGCAAACGACCAGGCATCTCCCTGATTCTTAACATACTTTTGGAGAATAGCGATAACTATCGGTTCCATTCTCTGTTTACGGTATTCAAGGGCACCGCAAAATGACGGGACGCCTCCAAACTGAACTTCTTCCGTTAAATACCGACCGATTTCAAGATCCGGATTCATCCCCTCGTCAAGCCGCCGGTACAACTTCAGAACCAGATCCGAACCGTAGAGTATTGTTGTATTACTTTGTTCGGCTTTTAAAACCTGAGAAGGTAACTCTGTAATTTCCTGGATTTTTTTCTTTGAGAGAAACGATCCTGGATAGGCTACCAGTGTTCCATCCTGTCCTTTCACGGTCTGTTTTCGCGCGACAAGGTGCATGAGGCTCTTTCTCAATCCTTCACAATAGACTGCATCCACCAGAACTCCAGCCGACTGAGGAGTTTTCAGCATCGCAAGAATCGAATTCGGGTGTTCTTTTATTCGTTCCGCTTCGGATCCTGTCAGAAATGTGAGCGGGAGAAGATAGACCTCATGAGAACCTTCCAGATAGCGTACTTCAAGAAAGGTAAGCTGTGAAGTGAATGGTTTCGTTTCTATCTCAATACATCTGATGATTTTTACCTGATGGATCGTCCGTGCTTTTCCTCCAAACCAGTGAGATGCTTTCAAGTAGGACGGAAGTATATCGCGTTCGAGTCTCTCCTTCCAAGTACCTTCAAGAAGCATTTCCCACCGTCCCGGGGAGAAAAGTTCGGGAAGGCCTCGTTCTTCTGCCAGCACTGTATCCTGTTCTTCTTTCTGCAGAACGAACCAGAAATAGTCGTAGAATCCGAGCGTGAATACATACGGTGTCCTTTTTATCATAGGAAATTTGTTGCCGCTGACAACTTCCTCGGGAACATATCCTTCAAATTCTGAAACATCCAATTCCACCGATTGGGAAAAGCGGGAAAGATTCACAACCACAAGAATAGTCTCATCTTCGTACCGCCGTGTGAATGCGAGCACACGAGTATTATTCGAGCTTATGAATTCCATCGTCCCTCTGCCAAAGGCTTGAAACTGCTTGCGGATGGAGAGCACGCGTTTCACCCACCAAAAAAGGGATGAAAGATTATGTGTCTGATTCTCAACATTTATCGCCTCGTAATGATAATCCGGATCGATAATAACCGGCAAAAAAAGTTTTTGCGGATTCACATGGGAAAATCCGGAATTCCGATCAGCATTCCATTGCATCGGTGTCCGAACTCCGTTACGGTCTCCCAGGTAATGATTATCTCCCATGCCTATTTCATCCCCGTAATAGATAACGGGTGTTCCCGGAAGAGAGAAGAGGAGCATATTCATGAGTTCGATTTTACGCCGGTTGTTCCCAAGAAGCGGCGCAAGCCTGCGGCGAATACCCAGATTGATGCGGGCTGTCGGATCCTTCGCAAAGACCCGGTACATATAATCGCGTTCTTCGTCGCTGACCATCTCTAATGTCAATTCATCATGGTTCCGGAGAAATAGGGCCCATTGACAATTCTCCGGTATAGCGGGGGTCTGTTCAAAAATATCGATGATCGGAAAGCGATCCTCCATCCATGATGCCATAAAGAGCCGCGGCATGAGAGGGAAGTGAAACGCCATATGGCAGCGGTTTCCTTCCCCAAAGTACTTCGCTGCATCTTCAAGCCATTGATTTGCTTCTGCAAGAAGCATCTTATCCTTATATCGTTTCTCAATATGCTGGCGGAGCTTTTCCAGAAAGACGTATGTCTCAGGAAGATTCTCGCAATTTGTGCCGTCCCGTTCAAAGATGTACGGTACGGCATCAAGCCGCATCCCATCCACTCCCATATCGAACCAAAAGTCCATCACGTTTATCATTGCTTTTTGGACTGCCGGACTATCAAAATTCAGGTCAGGCTGATGGCTGTAGAACCTGTGCCAATAATATGACTTGGCAACAGGGTCCCATGCCCAATTCGAACTCTCAAAATCTTTGAAGATAATTCGCGCGTCACGATATTTGTCCGGAGTATCACTCCAGACATAAAAATTTCTCCACATCGAGCCCGGTTTTGCCTTGCGCGATTTTTGAAACCATTCATGCTGATCGGATGTGTGATTCAATACCAGCTCCGTGATGACACGAAGACCGCGGCTATGTGCCTGTTTGAGAAATTCTCGGAAATCGTTCAAGGTCCCATATTGGGGATTGACGTCATAGTAATCTGCGATGTCATACCCATCGTCTTTGAGAGGTGATGGATAAAATGGTAAAAGCCAGATGGCCGTGGCACCGAGATTTTGAAGATAATCGAGTTTTTCTGTCAGCCCTTTGAAATCGCCGATCCCATCTCCATCACTATCGTAGAAACTTTTTACATGTAACTCGTAGATGATAGCGTCCTTGTACCAAACAGCGTCCGATTGTAAACCGTCAGTTCTTTTTTTCATCTGTTCATCGGTTTTAAAATAATATCAAAGTCCGTTTCGCTCTCCATGGTATTTCTCGTTAGAACACGAAGGGCCGATGGATTTGAACGTATGGGTGATCAGGAGAATATTAAAATGCACTTTCATACTGAATTTCCACTTCAGGAGTGCGTCCGGTATTATGGCGGTTTTGAAGATCGCGCTTTCCCGTTTTCAACTCTTCATTCTATGTTTGGATTGTATATTGGTCATTCCCGATTCCCTGAATAGGAAAAAATTCTTTCCTGACATTATTTCTTAATCGTTTCACCGGGATTTCAGACAATTCAAGGGCGCGTAGTTCTTTATATAAAATAAATGCCGAACAAGCATCGTGTCATCGGTGAAGCCATCTGCCTCTACTTTCAACGGCTTGCCGGCAAACCTTCTATCGGAGAGAGATTCTCATGAATCTAAGGTTAAACATTCTCTCATAATACTCGTACTGACCTGATTCATATTAGTCAACCCTTCGATTTATTCATACTGAGGAATACACTGACTTTTCCTCGCGATGGTCTTAGCCGATGTACTCCTGAAAAATAACTGCAAACCCGAGAAATGAAAAGAATCCTACAACATCCGTGATGGTCGTTAACACAATACTTGATGACTGAGCTGGATCCAATCCCATGGATTTCATCGCTATAGGAATCGCTGCTCCGGAGAAACCTGCAGCCAACAAATTCACGATCATCGCTAATCCGATCACAAGTCCCAGCATAGGGTTTCCATGCCACACCCATGCGATGAGTGCAGTAACGATTCCGATGGTTATACCGTTGAGCAAACCAACCCAGGTCTCCTTCATAATGAGTGTCCAGACTTTATTTCGGGGAATTTCCCTCATCACGAGTCCGCGCATGACAACCGCGAGTGATTGCGCCCCTGCATTTCCTCCCTGCCCTGCCACCACCGGAAGAAACACTGCCAAGACCGTAAAGCGAGCAATAATGTCTTCAAAAATACTTACAACAGAAGCGGCGAGAAATGCCGTGCCAAGATTCACATAAAGCCATGGAAGACGTTTTTGTACGGAAAATAAAACGGGAGAGATAGATCGTTCATCGCCGCCCGCTCCGAACATCTTCTGGATATCTTCTGTCGCTTCTTCCTGCACGTCGGAAAGGAGTTGATCCGCTTTCACAACGCCAAGCATATGTTTTTCTGCATCGATAATCGGCGCTGCGAAATATCTTAATTTGGAAAGAATGTTCGCGACTTCCTCTCGATCCATAAATGCATTGATGGCAACGATATCCACATGCATAATATTCTCAAGCGTCTGGTTACTGGAGGCAATGACCATGTCGCGCATATTAATGACACCGGCCAAATGGTCTTCAGAATCGACGACGTACACGTACGAGCTCGGCATGTTCTTCCGCGCAAGAAACCGTATCCTTCGAATAGCGTCTTTCACTTTCACGCCGGTATGAAAAGCAAGAAATTCCGTGCTCATGATCCGGCCTGCACTATTTTCAGGATACTGGAGCAATTCGACAATGATCGGTTTTGTCTTGGGCGGAAGTTCTTCAAGAAACCGTTCTCGGTCATCAGGCGAGAGGTTCATAAAAAGAGACGCCCCCTGCCGCGGCTCCAGCTTTTCAATAATCTCTCGGAAAACTTCAGGAGACACGTCTTTGATCAATTCTGCCGCCTGGTTTGCGCTGAAGAACCGAAATACCTCTGCGGTAAGGCCGGCAGGAAGCGCACGAAGCACTTTAATTGCGTCCGACTCCTTCATCGTCTCAAGGCTGTGGGCGGCTGCAACGGGATCGTGTTCAAAAAATTTCTGGACAAGCGGTATGAGTGCTGAACGTTGCGGCATAACATCTCCTCCGTCCGAAGAATGAATGATACCTCAAAACTCTTTATACAGGAAACAGCATCTCATCGTTCACTGCACGGTGAATCGTGTTTCTTTCCCTTTTCAACCATCAATCATGGATCTCAATAATTTCAAGACATCTTCAACGCCGCGGAGATTATACTGTGCCTGGGTATTGGTGACCCCTACCCGCAGAGAAAACGCAGACTTCGGAAGCGCAAGAAAAAGATCTTCATCGGTCCAGTCGTCCCCAATTCCTATAATAAAATCAAAATCCCCCTTCGACATCCAGTGCATGGCAGCAATGCCTTTATTCACTCCGGCTTGCCGCAATTCAACAACTTTACTCCCCTGAAGGACTTGAACATCGATGTTGGCAGTAAAGTTCATGAGATGGTCGGTAAACTCTGATGCAAGCGGACCTGCTTGATCCGGATCGGCGGCCCTATAATGAAATGCAAGCGAATGATCCTTTTCTTCAATGAAGGACCCGGGTAAGCGATCAGCATATTGCTGAAAGACCGGCATCAAACGCGCCTTCCAATCGGTATTCGTATGCTTCAACATGTGCCAGTCAAATCCAGCCTCTCTCAACCAATACCCATGTTCTGCGGCAATTCCAATCGGTAAATGCCCGAACCACTCTTCCAGTGTCGTCCGATCTCGCCCGCTGATGAGAACGATCATATTCTGCTGATCAGTTGAAAGTCTGGTTAGAATATCAATCACGGCTGCGGATGGACTCGCGAGAGACGGTCTGCGCATAAATGGAACAAGGGTACCGTCATAATCGAGGAAGAGAAGGCGCCGTGTCGCTGAGCTATATCGTGCAACGAGATTCTTTCGCGCAACATCACTCAGGAGTTTTGCATTGAGCTTTTGTTGAACCTGTCTCATCTCTCCAAGACTCTCGACAAAGTCACCTGCCCACCGGACAACATCATAGCGGCGCAGCCGCTCCTGCATCACATACATGCGTCGTTGCTGTTCCCCCGCCGGCATTTGAAGGGATTCTTTCAGCGCCTCTGCAATTTCAACGCGATCGTTCGGATTAATAATAATCGCTTCACCAAGCTCCTTGGCTGAACCAGCCATTTCACTCAAAATGAGAACGCCCGTTTTATCGGTTCTCGATGCAACATACTCCTTTGCGATCAGGTTCATCCCGTCCCGCAAAGGAGTCACAAGGGCAACATCACTAATGCTGTAGAGGGCGGAGAGCGGGTGGAGGGAGAGATTCTTGTACTGATATATCACCGGTGTCCAGCCGATGCTTCCATAATTCCCATTTATTCTCCCTACTAATTCCTCTATCTGTTTTTTCATGGTCTCGTATTGATCAACACCAATGCGGGAGGGCACTACCAAGGCAATCAATATAACCTTGCCACGGTATTCTGGATAAACCTCAAGAAAATATTCATACCCCTGGAGACGGTTCAGTATCCCTTTGGAATAATCCAATCGATCAACAGAGAGAATAACCTGGGAATCAGCCAAGGTAGAATGGAGAGCGAGCTTTTCCTGCTCTGTCGCCGGATGTGTACTCGCGTCGAAGAAGCGATGAAAGTCTATTCCCATCGGAAATGTATCCACCTTTACAATATGGTTCGGCAAGGAGATTCGTCCCATATAGTGGTCATATCCGAGAATGCGGAGTACAGATTGAATAAAATGGTGTGTATATTCATAGGTATGAAAACCGATCAAGTCGGAACCGAGCAATCCCTCCAGAATTTCACGTCTCCAGCGAAGGGGTAAAAGACGAAAAATTTCAAATGATGGAAAGGGAATATGGAGAAAGAATCCTATGAGCAGGTCGGGACGCTGCTGCCGCAGGAGCTCGGGTAACAACATGAGATGATAATCTTGAATCCAGACCAGATCACCTTCTTGAAGAATCTCAAGGAGTGTCTCGAGAAACAAGTGGTTCACTTTCTTATAATTCTGCCAATACTCTTCATTATAATGCGTATACGAGGGAAAATAATGAAACAGGGGCCAAAGAGTTTTATTGCAGAAACCAAGATAAAACAAATCCATATCCTCCTCGGAGAGGAACACGGGATAGGATTGAAAATCCACCAGCGCCTTTGATCGTAACGTATCCCGATAGGGTTCGTCAATCGTACTTCCGGGCCATCCGACCCAGAGATGTTCCTTACTTGTCGGAAAGTGATATTTGTACGAATCGAGAAATGCGCTGAGGCCTGTTGCAAGCCCCCCGGCACTCTCGCTGAACTGGAGCGTACCGTTTTCAAGCTTTGCAGTGAACGGCAATCGATTTGAAACAATCACCAGTCGCTTGTGTTGAATATCCAAAGGGCTCAAGACATCCTCCTGCCTGTAATGTCAAACCGAATTAACCTGCATCAATCCACATCGTTTCTTTCATGAAGGAGAGTTGTAGACAGAAGGAAGAAATTTATTTCGCTTCCATTTTCACCAAGGCGTTTAGCAAATTTCGGTTCATGCATCAGGTTCTCGATCCCCCATAGCGTATGTTCTCTTGAGTGAGGCAGCATGTAATGTTGTTCGGCCTTCTGAAAAGGATTACCGGACTCACGAAAACACTCAAGAATATCGCCCTCTGAACTTGTCAAAGCCATGTCCAGTCCATCGTCTATCATCTATAATGAACGCATGATCGGACTGATTGTCAAGGTAAAAAAAACGCATGTGTTAACAAGACCTTTGAACTTGTGTTTGAATTTGCTATTATATGTGGTATCAACGTACGAATAATTGTCTTTACAATTTTATTGAACCGCTTCGATAGCACTCCAGGATCAAGGGAAAATAAGTAATGGCACGGGAGTTATCGCAATATCTCGAAAGCAACAAGGAACGCCTCTCCCCACTGCTCATCTTGATGCACGATTATCCGGACCCGGATGCTTTAGCCTCAGCGTATGCATTGCAGTTCATTGCAGAACGTCTCTATTCTATACGCTCGAGGATTGTTTACGGAGGTTTTATCGGACGGATTGAAAACCAGGAGATGGTCCGACTCCTGAAGATTCCGGCATATAAACTTCGGCCGTCTGATTTTCGGAAATTTGAAAATATTGCTTTAGTGGATACTCAACCGTCGTTTGAAAATAATCCCTTTCCTCCAAACAGAAAACCCTCGATTCTCATTGACCAACATGTCGTCGGCTCGGCACCCGAAGCCGATTTTAAATTGATCGAAATAGATGCAGGAGCCACCAGCGCGATTCTTGCTCAGGAATTGCTCGCTTTGGAAGTTCAAATTCCTGTACGTTTGGCGACGGCTCTTGTATACGGTATTCTCTCTGACACGCTGGATTTCTCCCGGGCAGCGAGACACGAGACCGTAGAAACATATTTAAAACTGCTTCCCATGAGCGATGTCCGTATTCTGGCACGAATTCAAAAACCCATACGACCTCGAAAATTTTTCCGCGACCTGGCAGTCGGGATTACACATGCACAAATTCGGCAGAAACTTATCGTCTCACATCTTGGAATCGTGGAAAGCCCCGATCTCGTTTCCCAAACTGCTGATTTTTTACTGACGTGCGAAGGAATTCAATGGGCATTTTGTACGGGAAGGAATAGAGACAACATTCATGTTTCTCTCCGGACGTCAAATCCTGACGGGAAGGCAGGCGTGATTCTGCGTGATATTTTTGATCATCCACGACAGGCGGGGGGGCATGGACAAATTGCCGGAGGAAAAATACGAGTTGGCCGCAACCGTGGAGAAACCGCATGGACACAGGTTGAAAGCATGCTTACCGACCGTTTAGTAAAACGATTGCATTTTCGTACGAAGACTATTTTCCAACCATTAGCACCAATTATCGAACCGATCAACAAAGAGGTATAGGGGTATGAATTTTCTCGGCATACTTGAATCCATAGGATTCTCAGGATTTCTTGACATCGCATTTATGTCCATCATCATTTATTTAATGCTCGTCTGGTTTAAGCGTACAAAAGCGGCGTTTGTTGTGATTGGGATGTTTATGTTTGGCGGTATCTATCTTCTCGCACGGCAGTTGGATTTATCACTCACCATATCCGTCTTTCAAGGATTCTTTGCAATCATTCTTATCGCCGTTGTCATTATCTTTCAGGAAGAAATTAAACATTTTCTTGAGCAACTGGCAACACGCAGTATGATTACCAATTTTCATGTACGGAAAATCCTTAACGGCACACAAAGGGAAGCCGATATTCTTGTCAGGACTTTGAAAAGTTTCGCACGAGCTTCCATCGGTGCTATCATCGTTCTCCGAGGCAAAGACCCTGTTGTACGCCATGTCAATGGAGGCGTCAATCTGAACGGCGAGGTGAGTGAAGCTCTTCTGGGAAGTATCTTTATGCCGGGTTCTCCCAGTCACGATGGCGCAGCAATCATTATCGGGAATCGTGTATCGGTTTTTTCATGCCATCTACCGCTATCGAAAAATATTGAAAAGCTGCAAAAAACCGGCACACGCCATGCGGCGGCACTCGGGCTTTCTGAACGAACAGATGCTCTCTGCATTGTTGTCTCTGAAGAACGCGGTACGGTCTCCATTGCACGGAACGGCGAAATGAAGGTGATCCAGAACTTTGATGAACTTCCCTCCATTCTGGATTCTTTTTTTCGAGAGATTACTCCTGTCGTGGAGTCTAAATCGTGGAGAAGTTTCTTCTCGAGGAATTACCGCGAGAAGGTCCTTGCCGTAACGGTGACATCCCTGTTATGGTTTTTCTTCGTGCACGAAGCGAGAATAGATTATCGTACATTTTCCCTCCCGGTGAAATATGAAAAGCTTCCACCTCACCTTATCGTGCAGGAAACGGAACCGATAGAAATTGAAATTACACTTTCGGGACCTCGGCGAGCTTTCTACTTTTTCAACCAAAATCGGATTGCCGTATCGATGAATCTATCAGGCATTAAAAAAGGTCTTATCAAACGGACGATATCACGTTCAGATGTTGCTGCACCCGAAGGACTTCTTATAGAAAATATCCAACCGAATCAGATTTCCCTTCGTATCAGTGAAGAGGGCCGATAATCGAAAAAGAAGATTAGAATTTTGCCGGTAACCTATTGTTTTAGGGATTCCGCATCGGCTGATCAAGAGTTCTCTTCACCTGTACTTCACGTCACTATTCTCTCTAACGAACGGACCAGAGTTGGTATTACATTGAGAATGGATCTACCCTTTTAGGTTTCTTCCCTGGGGGCTGAGGCAATATCTATGTGCTGTTCGCAGAGGAGAGGAAAATATTGTCATCGACTCTCGTTAGGATGACAGCGAGCTTCTTTTGTGTATCATCGATTCGTCGAAGTAAATCCCTACTATCCTGGACAGCGGTTGAGAATAAGGAATGCCGCTCTCTGCCTGTACATCAATGCTCTGGTACTCAAAAAATCCATTCCGGTGGAAGAAGATGATTGAGATGAGAACGGAGTGTATCATTCATCATGCTCAAACCGATCTCGTATGATGCATTGGTCCAACCGAATCCTTCTCTGGTGATATACGAAAACTTTGTTCCGATATTGCCGTACTCCGCAAATACCTCGTGCGATCGTCGGACAACATCGAACTTTTCCGGAATAGTACCATTAAACTGGTAGGCATTCAGTGTCATCGTAAACAGCCACCGATAGGCAAGGCGCTGAGCGATATCGGAGTATCCATAATTCATAAGTCCTTGCCACGCGAGCATTTGATGCGGCGCCCAGCCGAACGGATAATCCCATTGACGGAGCGGATGATCTTGTGTCAATGGCCCGCGTGATTCTTCTGTTGATCCGGCAATACCTCCGGACATTTCAAGACTCGGAAGCGCTTTCTGTACAAGAAGCGTTGCCTGTTCGTCTGTGGCACAGCCGGCCCAGAGCGGAAACAGTGTTGCAGCGCTGACATAATATGTCTTTTGCTTATGCCGTATATCGTAATCAAAAAATATACCTCGTTCTTCATCCCAGAGATATTTCGTGATGAGCTGTTTGCGCTTTTCTGCTTTCCGAGACCACTCCGAACTTTTCTCGATACTGCCGTCGGGGAGAGAATACGATCCCCCGAATTCATGCGCAATGATACCGGCGACATCTCTTTCTATTTTATACAGCAGAGAATTGAGATCCACGGTTGCCAGATCGGCGCATCGGTCCAGAAGCCGGTAGCTCGTGTCGTGTCCTGACTCGCGCATTGCTCGGTCATGCACAAAGAACTGGTCAAGCTCTGGATCTTTGATGTTCCCGGCACGATATTCGAGTTCAAACTTTGTAGGGTCCATTCGATGTTTCTTTGCATACACTGCCAAAATCGGATCGTAATGACCCGGCTCCACCTCCGGCGGAATGCCTCCGCCCGAATCAAAATATCGATTCAACCCAATGGAAGTACATCTGAGCGGATTCATCCATACATGTGTATACTCTTGAATTGCAGCCGTCAGCACTTTTCCCAGCCAAGTGTGTCGGAGTGAATCATTGGTGATATGAGCCGCGCATGCGAGTCCCATCGAGGTCAAAAACGGCGGCTGAGAGCGGGTAAGATAATAGGTTCGGTTCGCATTGAGAATTGCACCGTAGTGCGCTATCTCGTAGAGAAAATTTTCAACAATAGACTGTGCAAGGGAAATCCGTCCGTCATGAAGAAGACCAAGAACGATAAAATAGCTGTCCCACCCGTACATTTCGTTAAATCGTCCGCCGGGAACAACAAAAGGGACTCCGGAGATTGAACTGTCTTGTTGTACGGTAAGCGCAAGCGTAAGTATTCCATGGTGGCCGTCAAGATGCCGCACATAGCCGGGCGTCAGAGGATCAGGAAGTTGAACGATCTGCAAATTCCATTCTGGGTGGAGGCGGCCGACCCTGGTAAAGTAACGAAGAGCGAATTTATCGGAAGGCGGAACATAGAGAGTACGTACGCCATCTGCGGATACAGTCTTTTCATCTCTGATAATTGAAAGTAACCCTTGTTCATCGATATGGCGTGTTAATCCATCCCAGAACAGCTCCTTGATATTCCGCGAAATATGGTCAACCGGTTGTTCGAAAATCCTTTCCGATCGGATCTCAGCAGTGTCCTTCCCTCCTTCTCGAAGCAGCTGTAACTCCTGAAGCAAATTTGAAAGGTAATACGTCCCTTCAACTTCATATTGGGAGTGGGAGAGAGACGTAAACAAGAACCGTTTATTTCCGCGTTCCGTGCCGGGGATGCGAAAATCATTCACGGTGATTTTTTGATCCCCGTCGGTGTCTTCATCTTGCAGCAATTGTTGCATGGTTGAACGTATATCGATGAGGTCCTTTTTCGACGTTGTTTGCGGAGAAGCATGTTCTGGCGCAAATTCCAGAAAGAACACAGTAATGAAAAGAGTACGTATGAATGTCCGCTGTGTCATGATACGTTCTGTGGGACTGAGCGATTTCTCTCAATAAACAGGACAAGGAGCGAAGTTATGATGATGCTTTTAATTCATTCAATCGGTTTATTTGCTGAGTATGAAGGAAGTATACATAGAACTTATTTTTACGACTTACCCCCCCTCCATATCACTTCGTAGAGATCCTTGCGTCGATCCTGCCAGTTCAGGACACTGCCTGTCTGTCGGTGCTTTTTCAATAACTCCAGGTCTACTTCATCAAAAATGACCGTTTCTATATTCGGTGTTGCCTCGGCAAGAATAGCATCTCTCGTGAACGGAATATCGGATGGACTGAAGATCGCAGATTGAGCATAATGAATATCAAGGTTTTCGACTGATGGGAGATTGCCAACGCATCCAGCAATGACAGTGTACACATGGTTTTCAATACATCGGGCTTGTGCACAGTACCGGACGCGCAGGTACGCATACCGTTCGTCCGTGGAGAATGGAACAATGAGGATTTGAGCCCCACGTTCAACTGCGATCCGGCTCAGTTCAGGGAATTCAATATCATAGCATATGAGGATTGAAATTTTTCCCTTGTCCGTCTCAAACACCTCCAATGACTTTCCAGGTTTTACTCCCCACCAACGCTGTTCAGTAGGTGTGATATGTAATTTATATTGTTTCCCATGGGTGCCATCCCGGCGGAACAAATAGGAAACATTATAAAGGTCATCTCCTTCAACCGTAAAGTGCGACCCTCCAATAATGTTGATATTATATTTCACAGCAAGTTTGGTGAATAAATCAAGATATTGAGGTGTGAATTGTGAAAGTTTGCGCATCGCTTTTGCAGGGCGTTCGGGAGGAAGAAAGGATAAAAGTTGACATGTAAACATTTCCGGAAAGACAAGGAAGTCGCTGCGATAGTCAGAAGCGACATCGATAAAATATTCGCATTGCGTTGCGAACTCATCAAAGCTGTTAATAAGGCGCATTTGATACTGAACAGCACAAATCCGAACCGGTGCAATCCGGGTAAATAATTGATTGCGGTCAGGTATATAGTCTAAGTTTGTCCACTCTAAAAACGTTGCATACCCCATGGATTCGGTATCCGACGTCAGGTAGTTCGGGATCAGCCGCTTCAGGACGAATCCATTGGACACCTGAGTGGTTAAAACCGGATCAACGAGCGCTTTATTGATAACCTTATCGACATATTCACGGGCGCTCATTTGTTTTGCATATTTCGCATAACCTGGAATGCGCCCCCCGACAATGATCCGCATGAGATTATACCGTTTCGCCAGTTCTTTACGGGCATCATACAGACGACGTGCAAGCCGTAATCCCCGGAATTCCGGATCGACCATGACCTCAATCCCATACAGTGTGTTCCCTTCAAGAGTATGATTTCGAATGAAGCCGCCGTCAGCAATTTCCTTCCAGCTGTGCCATGCAGCATAGAGAGCGAAATTGAGAACAAGACTGCTGGAAGAGGCGACCACTTTTCCTTCGTACTCTATACCGATCTGTCCTTCCGGGAACAGAGAGAGCTGGCTCTCAAATTGCTCGTGAGACCAGGGTTTCATTCCCGGGAAGCACTGTGTCTGAAGATTGACGATTTGATCGTAGTCGTTGAGATTGATATTCCGTACGGCAATTTTTGTTTCAAAGTTTTTCAGGTTGATTTCTCTCATAATTCCTCTCTCTTGATAAACGCGACAACCTTCTCTTCAGAGAAGATCAGTTTCGGATTTCCTATCGAGGAAGAGCGCATCATTCCTCGTCGAACGTCTGCAGTACCTTACTGATAAATGTTTTTCCGCCGCGGGCCGTCACAACGACGATTAAAGCGCCAAGTGTTACAATGATCGTCGTAAAACCGATGATCACGATTTCGCGCGCAACGTTGAGCTCTGTGAGCGCCATCGCGGAAAAGAACAACAACAGCACCAGTTTTACAAACCGTGCAATCAGAGCTGCTCGCGGAATTTCCTCTTTCAATAAGGCAGTACGGATACCTTTGCTGACCCAGTAGGTCAGGAGCCACCCCACGCCAAAAATAGTAGCAGCAATAAGAATGTGAGGAATTAACAGAATTCCCTGATCGAGTAAGTTGGAAAGAGACGTCAGGTACATGACGTTGAGCGCACTGCTCAGGAAGATAAGAAAGACAATGACGAAAACAAGATTCCCGATAAACTCATAGACAGCAAAGCGAACATCCGTTTTGGAAAAATCCTCCGTCCAGCGAAATCGCCGGAATAAACGGTCGATTCGTAAAAGAATGCACACACGGACGGTAACTCGCTTGAGAAACCACCCGAGAAACCAGCCGACAGCGAGCAGGAGCAGGCCTGCAAACAGACTCGGTAAATATCCGATGATTTTTTCACTCAAATTGGAAAAAAGGGTTTTAATGGGATCGTTCATACTCTTCTTTCTCCTCAATGTGGGATCTCAACAGAGAAGCCCAGAATGATTCTCGTTCTTCATATTCTTTGACCCAGAGTACAGGGCATTTCGCTTGCTCGGTTATTTCACGTGTCAACGACATACGGAAGAGCAGTTCCATGAAATCTCCCGATTGACCCCCCATAATAATCAAATCGGCTTTTTTCGATTCTTTCAGCACACCGGAGAGAATGTCCTGACTTTTGATCACCTCCAGCTGCGCCGTAAGTGAATTTGCCTCCATCAGCTGCTTTATTTTTTCCAGGGATTCTTTGTCCTTCATTCTTGGAGCTTCGGGATCAGACACCGAAACAATTCTGATCTTGGACTTGAAGTGATCGGCAAATCGAGGCGCAACCTCTGCGGCAAGCTGTGTGTGGATATTATGCCCGAAAGGAATCAGGATGTTGTGTATTTTCTCTGAGTCGAATTTACCATGCAAAACAGCAACCTCACATGGCGCCTGCTGAATAACATTATCAATAATCGACGAGAAAAACCGATCGAGGAAGGTTGGCTGCTTTTGTCTTCCGAGAATAATGAAGTTGCACTTCTCCTCCTGTGCTGTTTCAAGAATTGCCTGGGAAATACGATGAGAAATTTCCAAAACAGAGCGCACGGGGATTCCATGTTCCTCAATGAGTGCTTCCGTTTCCTCGAGTATCGGCATGACACGCGCCTTTTCCTCGACACCGGCAAGCAAAGGCTGGCCGTCACCCACTTCAATGACATGGAGCGGGATGATTTCTGCATTATGTTTTTTTGCCAGGGCGATGGCAATATGGGTCAAACTTTGCACAAGAGATGGTTTTGAAATACAGAGAAGAATTTTATACTGCTTTTGTTCAAGACGCTCGAGCGCCTGCACTTTGTGAGCATATTCCACTTCACGTTTTGAAGCATACCCTTTATAGACGATCAATCCAAGCCCAATCCATATAAGGGTCGCGACCCAGGCAAGAGGACTGTAACTGAACATATAGAGCGCCAGAAATAAGAGCATGACAATGCCCACAATAGAAATATAGGGGAACAGCGGTGTTATGAATCCACGGTCGAGGTCTGCGCGGCGTTTACGAAGACGAATCATGGCAATGTTTACTTGAAGGAACAGAAGTAAAAACATAATATCTGCTGCGCTTGCAACATCTTCGATAGGCAGTGTGACAGCCATCCCTACAATGATGACGAGAGAAATAATAATGGCACGATGCGGTGTAAAATTTTTCGCATGCACTTTACTGAAAAACGCAGGAAAGTTACGGTCACGCCCCATGGCAAACGCCACGCGCGAGGATGAATAGATGGTGGCGTTCAATGCGGACATAGTAGAAATGAGTCCGCCAAAGAGCAGCATGATCCCGCCGCCAAGAAAGAACGTTTTCGACACTTCGACCAATGCGATTTCTTTGTACGATGCGAGATAATCCCACGGTGTCATATTCCCGGGGTGGACAGATCCAAGAGCAGCAATGGATACGAGAAGATAAATCGGGACGACAATAAGCAGAGAAAGAAATACTGCACGGGGAATATTCTTTTTAGGATTTTTTACTTCTTCCGAGCATTGTGAAATGACCTCGAATCCTTGAAACGCGATGAATGTCAGTCCCATGGCCTTCAGAACACCGCCAAACCCATTCGGCATGAACGGAGTAAATGCTTCCTGCCAATCAGGACGTTTCAACAACACCTCGAGACCAAATCCAATGAAGATTGCCAGAATCACTATTTTCCCAATCGTGACAAGGTTTCCTATTTTCCCTGTTTCTGATGCACCCCGAAAATTAATGTAACCGAATATGACTGCGATCGCCGCAGCAAGAAGCTTATGCGGGGGAAGGAATCCCCATTGCGGCAATGTGGTTCCTAATTCGTGCAGCACATGATCAAAGTATGCACCAAACCCGATGGCGTACACGCTGCAAGCGACAGCGTGCGCAAACCAGCTCATCCATCCCGAGAGAAATCCGTTCCATTGCGGGAGACCCTCCTTCACCCACAGATATCCGCCTCCGGCATCGTGGTAACACGAACCGAGTTCAGCATACGACATGGCAGTTAACAGGGCTACAAATCCATTGAGAAGGAACGCGAGAATGAGAGCTGGTCCTGCCACACCTGCAGCAATGCCCGTCAACACAAAAATGCCGGCTCCAATCATTGCTCCGACACCGATCATGGTTGCGTCCATGAGGGTCATCTCTCGGCTCAAACGGACTTCCGTCTCAAATTTTTTCATCCAACGTATCCTTTTAGACCTGAAATTGTCAGGTCCATAGTATGGTTATCTTTCATAGAAGCAGTGTCATAAAAAAGACTTCCACAAAATCTCAATTTCTGAAATCACTCTCGGTAGAAGATGCAAAGCTCTCTTGAGAATAGCAAGCTGAATCAAAATGGCTTTCAATGATGATGTTGAAGTAATTTGAGTTATGTGATAGAAAGAAGTTAATACGAGTGGATTTAATATGTCATATGTACAATCCATCAGTGATACAAGAAGATCCCCGATAATTACAGTTTGAGAGAGATCATCTCATTCTTGAACTGAGATTGAATTTTGCCATTGGAAAAGCGAGTCCCACATTGTTTATTATTGTGCGCCGCTTTGCCCCTTATCAACTACTTTCTCAAGGCCGCCTTTGAAAAGAGATAATCCGGAATATCGGCATCGAAGACGATCGAATCGATAAAAAACTCTGTCCCTTCGCTTTCTTTCAGTATGTCTTTGTACAGTGCCGATGTTGCTACCCATCGATTCTGGACTCTCCTCATGTCACGCACTTCTAATGTTTTCAACAATTTCCCGGTTTTTGCATAAAGATGTTCTTTGAGGATCACATATCGACTTTTATCCACCCAGACCTTCCGGCTGTCATAAGCGATATTCTCCTTCTTCGACATGAGATCTAGAATCCAACATTCCCGTCCGTTTAGTGTTTCTTCAGAGAATATTCTCGCCGAATACAAGTTCGGCAAGTGCGGATCCTCCATCATGTCTTCATAGGAAAGGTCTGAGCCCATAACGGACTGCCGCAGCATATGTCCAGAGATGATGATTGTCCTGTCGGAAGCTGGAGAATAGATCCACAACTGATCGCCGAGTTTGAGCATCTTGGTTCCCTTCTCCCGCGCAGGCGCCAGATATTCGGTAAACGAGTCCCTCGTGCCTCGCTGCCATGACTTCGCCTCTACGGTCCGGCTCACCCGCCTCCCATGAATGGTCATACGCGAGATCACGATCTTGTTCTCCGAGAACGTGTTCTGATCCACCTTGTTCAAGATCTCGTCGCCTGAAGGCGTTTGCGACCAGAGTACAGCAGCCGGCATGAGGAGTGAAAGAGCGAATGGAATTCTTTTCATGCTTCAAGTTCCTTAAACAACTGAGACGTTTGCCTCTTATAAATACCGATGCCCGAGATCGCCGTGCCGAAAAACGTTGCAAACATTCCCGGCATAAAGCCGATCACAAAGCTGAAGGGTGTGATCTGAGCGCGGAGAGTGTTGCTGATCATCATCGTACTCCCCCGCATCATCGATCCAAAATAAATCCCGTGTTCCTGCAGGTAATAGGCAAGCGCTAATCCCATTGCCGTGCCGAGGATGGAGCCGGCAAAGCCGATCATGAGTGATTCCGCCATCATCGAACGATATACGCGCCCCTTGTCCTCACCCATTGCCAGCCGCACGCCGATTTCTCCATACCGGCGTAGACTTCCGGTCAGTCCTGCATTCCATAAGACAATCGACATAGCGATCACAAAGATGCTGATGATAATGGTGGAAGCAGCATCAGCCAGGTCAAGGTAATCCGCAAGACCGCTCTGGGTTCGGAGGGTGCCCATGATCGGCGAGAATTCGTCTTTCGGAATATTGTAGAGTGCATTGAATTCGGCAGTCATCAGATTTGCCTGGTCTTCGTGGTAAAGATCATCCCGAAAAAAGCCCAGAATTTCTCCAGCCCCCTGCTCCATATTCAATGCCTGCTGAATGTCCTCAAGATTAGCAATCACAGTACCCCGGTCCATAGCGGTAATTCCGAATCGAACGGTTCCGGCGATGGTAAAGTTCGCAACCGCCATGCTTCCATTCATGGTGGAGCTAATCAGTGTCGCAGTGTCACCGGGTTGGACGGCAAGTTTCATTGCAAGGTCATCGGCCATGAGGATGTCGCCGCGGTATTGAGGCATCCGTCCTCTCACAATCGAATTTCGAACATTCAGGATGTTCCACTCCGGACTATCGGAGGATAACAGTCTTGCTGCCGTTCCGAAAACGGGAGCCTGTACACGCGTTTCGCCATGGGTATCAGGAATATCTATGAGCCCCCCGAACTTGATACGCGGCGTCCAGAGAATATCCGGAAACCTCTGCCGCACTTCATCCAGGAGGGTATCAATGCGCAGGAGGGCCAGATCATTGGGAATCTGGTCGGCTTCTCTGGCATATGCCGTTGTCATGATCCGCACATGACCGGTGGCATAGTGTGCCGTGGATCGAATCATCAGCTCAAAAACCCCGTTCATATAGGCTTGCACGAAGACCGTCAGCATCGCTCCGGTCGCAACGATGATGAAGGGAAACAGAGACCGCGATCGATCGCGGAGCAGACCTTTGAGAAGGAATCGCATCATGTCATTTTTCCCCTCAATGCATCGGTCGGTTTGAGTTTTGCGATCCTTCTAGACGGAAGGAAGCTCACGATCGTCGTCACGATGGAGACAAGAATCGTCGTCCCGATAATTAAACCGGCGGAATAGACGGGAAAAATCCGTTCACCTATGGCAAATCCGACACTGTCCACCGCTTCCGGCATTCCAAAACCGATACTGGCGGCGTAAACGAGCAATGGAATTCCATAGAGAGCGCCAACAACAGCGGCGAGGATTCCATGGCAGCCCCCTTCAAGTGTGAAAAGTCCTATCACGGATGTACGCGTCATCCCCATTGCCATGAGTGTGCCTATCTCTTTCCTCCGGCGCCAGATGGAGAGAACTTGAGTATCAAAGATTGCCAGCATGGCAAGAAATAACAGAACCGAATAGAGGATACTTCCTCCAATGGTCTTGCTTCTCACCAACGCGTGGAGATCACGGAGAAGAAAGTTGAGGTTCTTAAACTCCCATCCGGAAATTTCTATTGGTTGTTGTACCGTCTGACCGCCCGCTAGCCCTCGCGAGGCAGACCGGATATGCAGGTGGATCTTGCTCAACACAATAATTGTCGCTTCATGGGGCATTCCCATGATCGCTTGCAGTTGAGCAAGAGGAACCCAGAATTGATTATTATCTACTTCCTGCACGCTGGTCTTGAACACATCAACAATCGTGACATCCCTCGCATCGAATGTTCCATGGACATCCCGCCATTGCACGGTCAATGCATCCCCTTTATGCAAGCCTGTGCTTTTTGCCATCCTTGTACCGATGAGAGCCGGGATCGTTCCATCATCAGTGTGCAGGAGAGACGACGGGATAGAGACAATGTTCTGGTCCGGGTCAATTCCTTTGAGGAGCACAGTGCGAAAACGTCCCTGAGGATAAATGGTCGCCTGTCTGATGAGAATGGGCATGACTTCGTTTGTACGGACGAGAGGAACGAGTTCTGCAGGGATTTCTGCATGAGCATCCGTGAGCATGAGAGGATCGAACGGATCGTATTTTTTTTGCCAGTATTGCCCGCTGCCGTAAAGAGCATTGATGGATGCCTGTTCGGCCTGGTCATTCATGCCCTCATAGAACCCTTGCATAAAGATGATGGTCACAAAAGCAAAAGAGAGAGAAACGACATTGAGCCACGTCCGAAGACCTGCACCGAGAATATTCCGTATGGCAAGTTTGAGAATGAGCATGGTTGTTCCTCTGTACGATACATTACTCCGTTGAGAGTTTTCCCGTCAACATTTCATCTTTTTGAATTCTTCCGTCCATGAGGGTAATCTTTCTCCTTAGATACGCGATCACCTTCTCATCATGGGTCGCAAAGATGAATGTCGTTTGAAGTTCCTTGTTCAACTGCGTCATCGTCTTCATGATATGGTGTGAGTTCGCTGCATCGAGATTCGCGGTCGGTTCATCTGCAAGTACCAGTTCGGGCTTCTTGACAATTGCACGGGCGATCGCCACACGCTGGCTTTCTCCACCCGAGAGTTGTGCCGGCTTGGATTCTGCCCGATCTGCCAATCCAACCCATTGTAAAGCGTCCATGACGAGTTTTTTCCGCTGAAGAGAATTCACCCTTTGCAGCAACAGAGGAAACTCCACGTTTTCGTACACGGTGTAGACCGGCAGCAAATTAAATGTTTGAAAGATGAAGCCAATGTGATTGTTGCGCAGCCGCGCTGCTTCCTTGTGCGAAAGTGACTCAACGGTGCATCCGAGGACCACGGCACTACCTCGAGTGGGCACGTCAAGAGAGCCGATGATGTTCAGCAGTGTTGTCTTACCCGAACCGCTGGGACCCACGAGACCGGCAAACTCGCCTTTGCCTATGGAAAGTGTAATCTGATCCAGCGCTTTGAGTGTCGTGAACCCGAGCGGGTAGATCTTATCGAGTTTATCTGTTTTGATGAGGACTGAATCGAGCATGATGGACCCTTAATGATTGAAGACAATTATCAGTTGAATGCCGGTACCCGCGAAAGAGGTGCCGCTGGTTTGATTCTGAGAGAGCTGTATGGTGTCGGGATTCCAAAACCCGAGAAGATAGATAATCCAATTGTCGTATGTTTGCTGCCATGAGACAAGCCGGTACCATTCCTGGTTTGTCCAGTCGCGGTAGACTATCGCCGATAGTCGATCCACAACGCCAAGCGGATAACTCAGGGAGAGGGCGGACAGTCCGAGTCCGTTTGCTGAAGCAAAAGGTTCGGCTGGTTTTTCTGATCGAAAATACTCCGTGAGAACATTCAGACCGTTTCCAACGGCGAATGTATAATCGGCCCCCAGTGTCCAGAGCCGCTGATAGTTCATTCCGGGAATATCTGTTTGTTGATGCTGAAGCATTGCTTCGAACCATATTCCAATGACAGCATCCCATTTCCCGTCCAGGCCAAGCCGGTCTTCAGGAACGAAGCTCTGTTGCATAATACTCGAAACAGACGGTAACCCCGAGGGATCCACTTCGCGGTGGTGATAGGAAATTCCAAGTTCACCTGTCCAGAGTGGGGTTTGTATTCTTCCTCCGTACTCCATGCTGTTTTTTTCCGTCGGCGCAGCTTCCCATCCTTTCGTGTCATGATTACCGTAGAGTCCCCACAGCCAGATGTTCGCGTTATTCAGAAAGTAGTACCGGAGGAGGAAGGCGTAGACTCCATCTGTTAATTGCAGAGGATCGCGGGGATCGATCTTGTCGAACCACATCAGCGGCCGGAATAATGTCGCAGAACCGAAATTTATTTTTTGAAGCCCGATCCGCGCTTCAAATGAGTTCGAAGAAAATCGGATCCAGCCTCTGTACGGCTTTATTCGGGTTTCGTAAGAGGCACGCTGACTGCTGGTAAAGCTTGCCGCTGCGAAGGCATTGAGCGATACTTCGAGGTCCATGGCTTTGTCATTCTCCAATTCTTTGCGGATCGAAAGTCCGGGAATGTAGCGAAGACCTGCCTGGGAGATAAGGGATTCTTCAGGATGGGAGGTCAGCCATGTCGATGCCTGACCCTGTAAACGCCAAGCTTGTGACAGAGTAATGCAAGGAGCAGTGAAAAGTAGTGAGAATACCATGATGTATTTGATCTCTGCCTGCACTGATCGTCCGCTTCCCGTTCACGGTTTTATAGAAGGTAGTAATGAAATTGTTCCGAAGCAAAATGGCAACCCGCTTCCTATGCTTCTGATGGAAGATGTGATAGAGTTGAATAAGGAAAGCCCTGAGGGCAGGTAAAACAAAGAACCTCCAGGAATTTCCCTGCGAGGTCTTCTGGCTTAAGTATTGTGAGTAATGCGTATCATTAGCAGAGCAAAAAACTCCCCTACCTACCTCACCTTGGCAAGTTTCTGAATGACTTCGATCGATTTTCCCTCGGATGTCATCAACACCTTGTACAAATATATTCCGTTGGCCAGTTCATCCCCATCCCGATCTTTTCCATCCCACCGAATCCGATTAAATCCGGGGAATAATATCCCCTGAGGCAGCCGTATTTCTTGAATCATCCGTCCTGCGATCGTATAAACCTTGATGACCGCTTCTTCCGGCAGCTTTGATCCGGTGATGTTGAAGGTAAAGTAGGTCTCTGATCCGAACGGATTCGGATAATTGAAGACATCCAAGAGCTTCGCATCGGTTTCTACCCGAAAATGTATCTCTTTCGCGACCGTGTCTGCAAAATTCCCCGCAGCATCCTGGACCTGCAATGTGAGCGTATGCGACCCTCGTTCCAGCGTTGGCTTCACAATGACGAGTGCTTTTTCAAGACCGGTTTTCGTTTCAAAAAGGCTGTCGGGAAATGCACCGAGTGATATTTTTCTCTCATCGATTTTTACCGAGACATCCGATGGTTCGAGGAAAGACAAGAGACTGTTATCAGAGACGTTGATCGCAATAGTCGGACTCGATAACGTATAATCACCATCGTAAATGTGCACTCCATCGAACGTAATGTCCACATGGGGAGGAATGGTGTCGGCAATGACGTGATACGGAATCGTGATGCGGTTGTTCTCTTTCGTCTGCTCCAGGATACTGTCGGCCGGATCGATTTTAAAAATGAACGCGTAGCTGCCCCGCTTGCCCCTCGTGTCGTAGGTATACGAGAACATGGCTGAATCATGAGAAGGGACAGAGGTAAACGATGCGCTTTTGAGAATCTTCTCCGTCCCCCCTTCTGTGGTGAATAACGCAGCCGTCACACTATCCGCCTGAATGCCGCTGACGTTGTACACCGTTCCTGAAAAACGAATCGGTTCCCCCTCCAGCACTTCTCCCCTGTCGAGAGAAGTCGATCCTGAAGAAACGGCGAGCTCGGTTGCCTGCATGGAAGATAACTTCCAGCTTTCTATCGACGGTGTGGACTGATTCGAGGTGTGAAGGGAAAATATGATGTATGCTGTATCATACCTGACATTCTTGGCGGAGGATAGTCTCGCAGGTGAAAATGCACCAAGCGATGTCGTATCCGTCTTTCCGTCTTTTGTACCAACCAGATCCGCCTGCAGGGATGTACCCGAAGGGACATTCGTGATCATGGATAATTGCGATGGAGAAGTCAGCGGGCCAAAGGATGGAGTGACGATCGCTGCAGAAGTCTCCTTTTTTATAATGACAGTATCAGCTATCGCGGGACCGGTTGATTGCGGTTTGTATTGTTCCGGTACGCTCCCGATTGCTGCACCTTTCCTGCCGATAATCGCCCACGAATCCTTGAAGGAAACTTTATCAATCTGTGAGCTCCCGATGGTCTTCAATGCGTCGCGTGTCGTCTGCTTCAAATTATTCGATCCATCACCTATGAGAACATCGACAACAACGACTCCGGTCGAAAGGTTTGTGATATACATGGTCAGGGAATCAGATTCATCGGGAGTATTGGAAATATCGAAACGTCGCTGAGAAAGGAGAGAATACGAGTTCGTATCCAGAACAAGGACATTATGCCCCTCTCCAAAGATCGGTGCAATGAGGTTCGTGCCGTTGACTTCGATCGAACCGGTAGAATCGGATGAAGTTGCTCTGATCGCATATTTCGTATCAACGATTTGTGCTCCTCCGCTGGAAAGAAAACCCGCGTGAGTGAACATATTCCTTGACCACCCGACGGAATCGGATTGTCCAAACGTAAAGCCGGGTGAATCCCCCAAATAGAATGAGCCGGTCGTCCATGCATTCCCGCTGTTCTGTTGACGAATTCTCCAATAGTACCGATGAGGGTGTTTCAGTAAACCGAGTGCAGACGAGGTTGTAAATTCATTCATAGGAAGAAGCAAGGGAACCGATGTAGAAAAATCTGCAGCCGAATCAATTTGAAAATCGGCATTCCTCTCGACACTCCCCTGCGCTGTTGTAGGATTTAAGAAAATGATCTCAGAAAAATACGACGTGCTGAATTCCGTCGGCTGCATAATAGTAAAATCGGTTGTTTTCACCGTAAAATAGTAATTCAACACGTTATCGGATTTAGTTGATTCTGTGAGAAGGCCGAAGGGATCAAGCTCAACCTGGATTTGATGTTCCCCCGCTTTATTCAAAACAGGAACGCTCACATACAGCGTGTCGAAGGAGAGCGGGTACTTTCTGCGCAATATCCACGATGCGATGCTGTTCCCGAGGTAATATTGTTTGATCGAAACAGTAATACTGTCGTTGACAAGTGCTCCTGAATTTCCATACACGATCCGCACCGGGACAGAATCCTGCCTGTTCGTTATCGAAGAGGCGAGAAGCTGGATGCCGTTTTGTGTGATGGAAAGATTCGGCAGGAGAACACTCGACTCACTTTTTTTCACAACGATGGGATAGACAAAGATATTATTGTCTTTATATAATTCCTGAATAGCTGCTTCGGGATCAATGCTGATCCGGAGGTTCCTTTTTCCATACCCCATCGCTGTGTTGTACGTGGCCATCATGACGTGATAGGAAAGCGGATTGATCGAATCTATGGATGCCGTCAAGACCGGTTCGATTACTCCGTTCTCCCAGACGGATTGCATTTGAACTCCTACATTCTTTGCCATCGAACCGCCTGCGTTGTATACCTTCACAGAAAGGTTGATCTTTTCTCCCTGCAGCACACTATCATTGGCTAGTATGGGAGTACCCTCTTTTTCCCTCGCCGCCAGTACCGTCTGATAATTTGTTCCAAGCTCCGGTAAACCAGCGTAATTCACCTCGAGGGAGGAAAGCTCCGGAGATGATTCTCCGGCTCCCCTTTGCATCTCTCCAAGTATCTTTATGGAAGGATATTGCTTTGCATTGATCGTAGAAATATCTAAAACAGAATCTACAACGCTCCACTGTCTGAGCGTATCGAGCGAATGAGCGGCGGAGACACCAACAACTTTCAGGGATATATCGCCCGGATTGTTCTGTGAATACTGCAGCCCTATATTCTTCCACTCAGCGACAGGACCGATTTCCTCAGTCGAGAACATACCGTCGGTATTGGGGATGATAATCGTTGTATCAATCAAGACAGCACGGCCATTATAGCGTTTACCATACCCCTCCGGCATAGTACCCGGAAGTGCCCCCTTCTTTCCGATGAGCGCCCATGAGTCTGCAACACGAACGCTGTCGATCAACTTGCTACCGTAATTTTTGATTGCAGTTTTGAGTGTACTCGGAAACAACGTACCGCTGCTTGCGACATCGTTAGCGATGCTTATAATCACTAAGTAGCCTGCACTCAAAGTATCGAGCAGAGTTTTAAAATTTGTCGAGATGGAAGATCCTGCCTGCACATCAAAACGATAATACCACTTGAAATCGTATGTCCTCGCATCGTAGATGCAAACATGAAATCCCCTCAGAGTATTTTCGGGGACGTAGTTCTGACCATTCTTGGATATGACAGCAGTGTTTCCATCGTTAAATCCTCCTGAAATGGCACTGAAAATTGTTTCTGATGTATCCAAAGCCAGTTTGTTGCTGGAATACTTTGTATAGGTTTTAGCGATTTGCTGGAAGGCAAGACTGTCGCCGAAGAAATAATTTTCCGTTTTTCCAACACGATATGAGTATGCCAGTCCTTCTGTAGCTTGAGCGTTTAATTTTGACCGCAACCAGATTCGTTTTGCATTATACGAAGTGTCTATCGTGAATGCGGTTGCAAATGTATCATAGGGGATCTGATAAGTTGTTTTGGGATCAAATTGATCATTCAAGCTGATATCGACAAAAAAGGAGGGTTGAGAGGGGATATCCGTTGGATTAAGGAATATTACCGAACTGTTGATTTGATTTGTATACGGCGATAACGTGAGCGTCCGTATACTTGAGCTCGCTACTTGAGGACGATAGACGATGCTGTTATCATTTTTGTAGATTTCATCAAGCTTGTTCGATGGATCGGCCTGGATGGTAACTGAATACTCCCCCGGCTGGTTCTTGATTGGAATGGAGATAACCAGGGAGTCAACATAAAGCGGAATTTTCCTCTTTAAGATGAATGACAAGAAACCGCTTCCTTTGAATTGAATACTCACCGCAAACTCGACGGAGTCCTGTATTACCTTTCCTAAATTGTAATATGGCACTTTGAGTTGGAGACTATCGGACTGATCGGTAGGTCTCTCCGGACTCATCGAAATAACCGAATTTGAAAAGGTAATATTTGGTTTTGTCGGTATGGGTAACCGGACAATGGGATCTCCCACCAGCGAATTGGTCTTAATGAATAGGCCGTAAATATCTGAAGTGCCGAACTGTTTGATATAGGCGATTTTTGATAAACGATGAACATCCCCGATCGATGCCGATGTATCAACAAGAAGAGTTTTATAAAACACCTGTGGGAATGAATATGCCGTGGAAGTGAAACCGATCGACGAATTGCCGATGTAACCAATTGCCTGTCCTTGAAGATTACTGACCGCTAATTCTGAAAACGAGAGAACATCCGGCTCGGCAAACTTTGCTGTCGAACAGCCAAAATCTGTAATAAGCGGATTTCTGTCGCGTATATTGGCGATCTGAGAAATTTCGGTAATGCTATTATCCCATGTCTGCGTTCCGCTGTGACCGATATAGGATATAAAGACCCCTCCTTGATTGATTGCATTGTTTATATATTCCTGGGGATAGGGCCCGAAATTCGAAATAGGATCTGCCGTCTTATAAAAATTTGCTATGACACCCCCTATGGGAGGTGGGATAACATAATTATTGATAATAAAATCATTGACCCCTTTGCATTGTGCGATCTGGTTGGGATCAGTGAAGTTTCCCCCCGCAAAAAACAGATACCGTTTATTCCAGTCATCAAATCCCTTTAAAACATAGTTTTTATGTTTTACCATGTAGGATTGAAACTCATCGAGTGTCTTTGCTGGGATTCTGCCGATATTCATTTGAGGGATCAGCGAACTAGTGCCGATCCAATTAAGATTTCTTGTGTTTTGAGTTTCTTTTATTGCGAT
>CAZYYD010000033.1:0-50287 GCA_964651225.1 uncultured Ignavibacteriaceae bacterium | reverse complement strand
TGTGATGAAAATACTGTTTTTTCGCCTTGGTATCATTTGATACTAACTAAAAGTGAGATAAGCTGATCGGATAAGTTCTCTCAAAATCAAAGAACCCCTAACAGGTATAAAAACCTCTCAGGGGTTTCTTATTTTCTCCCGACGAACACAAAGGAAAAAACTTGTTTCGCAGGGCATTCCTTAATATATTTGATATGTGAGACGCCGAAGTGGCGGAATTGGTAGACGCGCTGGACTCAAAATCCAGTTCGACTCAAATCGAGTGGGGGTTCGAGTCCCCCCTTCGGCACCCGATAAAGATTCAATGCAGTAGGGAAGATGCAGCTTTGGAGGCTTGGTATTCCCTGGGCTTGATAGTGGGCATTTCATTCTCTCCGATGGTTATTCTTTCCTCGATTTTTCAAAATCATATCCGAAGAAGCTACAAAAGATCGACATTGTCTATATATCGTCCTATTAGCCAGCGGCATCATCTTAGGATATAGATCATTCAAACTTTGCGAAAAACTATTTGACAATAATTCATGATCTTTTAGATAAGCATACTGACCTTGGAGAATATGGTGAAACTATCACAATGTCTTCTATTACTATGTATCGTCGTTCTGTCGTTTCAATTATCTTGTGATAAGAAACCGACTGAATCGGATAAAACTCCACCCGCACCCATTGTCGCGATTTATCCTTCAGCAAATATTCTTTCTTTTTCTGATTCGATTCGAGCCCTTTGGGATTTTACAAAAACTGCCACCACTTTAAAAAGTATTCTACTACCCTATAATTGTCCAGTCTCGTTTGTCATTGCTAATATCGGTCCAGAGGGGAGCATTTTGAATTATTCCGTAGTCGACGATGGTACGCTCGGAGGTTTTCTTACTTTCACCAACAACCAAGGCTCAACGAATACCGGACATCCAAACATTCCTGTCACCGGCTCTTTGAATGCTGGTGGTTATGCAACAATCACCGTTTCTGTCGGCCCTGAATTTACAGATAGCAGTTTCGGTGGTCTCGTGGGATCAACACTTGTGTTAAATATCTACACACCAAATGCTTCGAATTACATCAAAACTCCCGTTGCAGTAGACATAAGGAATTATAACGACGAAGTGCAACAACTATGTGGAATTTGGAGCGGAACATGGTCTGGAAACAGCTACGGGCAGGCATCGGCAACTTCGCCCGTCAGTGGGACATGGATACTCAATTTACAGAGTGTCGATTTGGCAAATCAGACCGCATCCGGCACACTGACTTGGAACGGCAGCGATGTATACTGGAATCCTGAGCCACATGCCTATATTGTGAATCGAACAATTGTATTTAATAAATATAATTCAGACTTTGGTCTCCCTTGGATGCCGCCGTGCGATGGGGTTGAGCTGCACATTAGTGGTAACAAAGCACCTTATCCTGATTCATTGGGTGTCGCAGGCGATCCTTACGGTCCTGATTTTCATCTTCAGTTTTCTCCCGGCTTTTGGTCCATCTTGGTGGGAGAGCGGGCAAGTAGTTGGCAAACACAAAGTTATGATCCGAGTGGCCTGTATATTGGTATTAGTATCTCGACGGGCTACTTATATGGCAGTAAATCGCAGTAACCGGGAAACATTGGCCGCAAAGATTCCTAACAAAAACTCATTGAATCGGTTCAGCACGGCCGCTGGTTAACCAGCAACTCCCCGCTATCCCGCCAGAATACGGCGGGACGCACAAAACGCGGAGAGCAGCGAGGTTTCGTGGACATCGTTCAACAAGCTGATCCCGACAGAACACATCGGGACAGGCGGAATAAGCCCTGTAGAAAACACGAGGCAGGCTTGCATACATTAAGCCCCGCTAAGAAACAGCGGGATGTCCCGATTCTTAGGATTCCACCATTGCGGGATTCCAAAAGGCGGAACAAAAAACGCACATGGCAAGTAGAGGTTCAGATGTTTAATAATAAACTTTTAAAAACAACAGCATTGTAGAACAAATGATTAATAGAGACTTCTCTTCGATTAGCCCTTCAGCTAAGTGGTTGTTATTAATGAAAGGATACACCAATATTCCCTATGCAAGAGAAACAGCAGAGCTCTTGGAATATCCCAATAAATATATTCCAGACTTTAAAAAGAGAGATTATACTTTCTGGGCAAGTACAATAGGTTTAGAAAACAGGTACTGGAGTATTGATCAGCTTTTAAATGATTTGACAATTAAAAATATTTTAGAACTATCATCAGGATATTCTTTTCGCAGTTTGGAATATACTCAGCAAAAAGGAGTTCATTATATAGACACTGATTTACCGGACGTCATAGCTACTAAAAAGGAATTTATTAACAGGTTTAAAAAAGATGGATTCAATACTCATGAAAAATTAGAATTATTACCTTTAAATGCTCTTGATGCAAATAATTTTCATGAAATAATTGGTCATTTTCCTCAAGGTGAGGTTGCAATTGTCAATGAAGGACTATTAACGTATTTGGTTAAACAAGAAAAGGGAAAACTTTGCTCAATTATTCATGATATTTTGATGGAACGAGGAGGTTATTGGATTACTGCTGATATTCATCTAAAAAATAAAGAAGCCAAACTTGGGCTTAAATTCAATGATGAAATAAAGGAGTTTAACGAACAACAGAATACCGAAGACAATAGTTTCGAGAGTTTTCAAGAAGCAGAGATATTTTTCAAAGACATGGGTTTTGTGATTGATAAAGAAGCTAACATAAAATATTCTGCAATGAGCTCATTTAAATATTTGATAAAAAGTGTGACACTTAGACAATTATTTAAATTGAAGAGTGCAGGAAAAATACAAGCTACATGGCGACTAAAAGCTGTTTAAGGAGCAGGTCAAGATCGTTTTGTCCAAGAATAAAGACAAAATTAGCAAAATAAACGCAAGCGGTATGACCAGCAACTCCCCGCTATCCCGCCAGAATACTGCGGGACGCACAAAACGTGGAGAGCAGCGGGGTTTCGCGACCATCGCTCAACAAGCAGATGTCATGAGCCCGGTAAAAGATAAAGCACAGCAGGCAGACTTGATTCGACCACAATGTAATTGTCAAACATTAAATTTGTCGAATTGGGATTACTTGTCCGCCGTTGTCCCTGACCGACGTCTGTAAGGTGGTTGGCGGAGCCGCCATCCGTTAGGCACCGCGATCAGAAGAGGGGAAAATGACACGAATAATATTCTGCTCCTTATTACTTCTCATTTTCGGATGCTCAAAAAACAATGAACCTCTGTCTCCAAACGAATTAGAAGGACTCTTCGAGATATATTTTCTCGAAGATTCTTCTATTACAGGTACCCAGACAACCCAAATGGAAATACATCAATATACCTTAAAGAACGATCCATGGTTAACGAATGACGATATCCAATTCTATGACTTTTCCAGTCATTGCATATATCTCAAAGGCGATAAAAGCCAATTTTTTGAAAACGATACCGGGAGATATTTATTGTTCACACCTTTTCGGGTAAGTCAGCCATTTATTGTCGTTGCCAATAAAGAACGATGTTATATTGGATCGTTTCACAGTCTCATGCTTTCCACTGCCCCGAGAGGCCCTTATATGGACGAATTCGATATTGGATGTTATCCGAGAGACGTCATGCATATTTCAAAAGGCTGGATCGACACCGTTGATATGAGGAATGATAGTCGAATCAAAGATGTACTCATTTCTTTGGATTTGTACCATGGAGGTATTTCTGTTGATCTCAAGTCTGTCAACATTATTGAAAATGCAGATACATCGACAGTGGAATATGTTTTCAGGATAGCAAATATCGATCACGATAATCTCTATGTTATCGATCCAGATAGAATGGGAGTTGATCTCTTTCATTACTTTACAAATGGGATAGTATTTCGAGGTGATGGTATACAATTTCAATCCATGTATAAAAAGGTCGCTACTCCTTCCACGAGTTGGGACGCAGCCTGGTTTACCGAAATATCGGTAAATTCATCCATCGAAAGAACAGTGAGACTGAGAGGATATCCAAAACTTCTTCCTGGAAAGTATCGCTGCGATTTTACCTTCAGTGATCCAAAAGTAGAAAAAGAAAACCGTTATCTTTCTGGAGGAAGAATTTGGCTTGGCAGTGTAGTGCCGAGCACTGTTGAAACTGAAATATATTAAATCGCAGTGCCTAATCAGGGGCTCACTCATTGGGTTCGATCCGCTAGGAAAGGACGAACGATGCGAACGATCGAAAGAGCGGCAATCGGTGTTCTCTTTGGTGCAGTACCCATTATCATTTGTTTTCTCACCGGGTGGTGGATCAGCATCCCTTTTGTTCCTGAATCTTGGATATCCCTATGCGCCCTGGCCGGTCTTCTTGTTGGATTGCTTGTCGATCTTCTTTTTCTCAAAACGTGGGTTCGACAAGCCTATTCCAGGAAGCCTTTGGTCTGGATGTTGGTGTATGTGTTCTATTCCTTTGGGATGTTCGGCTTCTTCATGGGGGTTCCGGTTTTCAACATAGCGCTTGCTTTGCCTGCCGGTTTTTTCATCGGCGGATGGCTGGCTCATAACCGTGCCGATTTCACTTCTATGAAGAAGGTTGCGCGGCATTCCGCTGTTTTCACGACAAGTGTCCTCGCGCTTATCTGCCTTGCCTCAGCCACAATTGCCCTGGCCAGTTCCTCTACGGCTTTCGATCTCCAGCACATGCTCAGTCTCTCGGTTCAGGTTACACCCGCGATGATCATGGGCATCATATTGGGTGGAGGCATTTTCATCCTGATTCTTCAGTGGTGGCTTACCATAATGTCCGTAGAGCGTGCGTATAAGTATTTTGTTGCGAGCGCCTTAACCGCTTCAAAAAGGAAGAAATCGGCAGAACAGGATATTGGCTGACCTCTCGTGCGAATCCATAAATACTGAAAATATCCTCACCCAACACTCAAGCTATTACGATTCAAATGGTTCTGTGAGGGGTGTACATTATTGGCAGGCGGCTGGGTTGTGCTTGAATTTGCACCTTGAATTATGTACTCTTAATCGCGATCGTTCTTCAAGGACCGCATGATTCCTAAACTTATTTTATCTGTCATTCGTCGCTTTTCAGTTTTGCTGGACATCATTATCGAGAGATAACGGCTGGGGAAAAAGAAAAGGATAGACTATGGCTCGATCAAAGATAAGATCCGATGCTATGCGATCGCATATCCGGAAACTGGAATTACTGATTGATGCGGCGAAAAAACTCAACACCACATTTGATCTGGATAAACTTCTTTCCATTATTCTCGACCATGCAATAAAGGATCTCAATGCAGCACGAGGTACGATCTATCTCATCGACGAACAGAAACAGGAGCTTTGGTCAAAAGTGGTGAAAGGCACTGGATTGGTCGAAATTAGATTACCTCTTGGAACAGGCATTTCCGGAACAGTTGCTGAGACGGGGAGAACAATCAACCTGAAAGATGCCACCAAGGATAAGCGGTTCTATTCGGCGATTGACAAGAAATCCGGCTATCACACAAAAACGATGCTCTGCAGGCCGATGAGAAATCGAAATGGAGTCATTATAGGAGTCTTTCAGATCATCAACAAGAAACGGGGAGTCTTTAATCGGGACGATGAATTGTACCTGGATGCTTTTTCTGAGCACGCTTCGCTCGCAATAGAAAATGCAAGGCTCTATCAGGCGGATCTTGCCCATGCCCGGGTAGATAAAGAAATTCAGATTGCCGCTGAAATGCAGAAGCGCCTGTTCCCGAAAGAAACTGTCCAGTTCCCCATGTATGAACTCTCTGCAACAGCCCAACCGTGTGCGGCAATCGGCGGTGATTCGTACGACATCATTCCATTGAAGAATGGAAAATTTGCTCTCACCATGGCTGATGTTTCGGGAAAGGGGATTCCTGCAGCCCTCTTAGTATCAACGCTGCATGGCTCATTGCGCGTCTATCTTCAATATCCAATAGAATTGGCAGACGTTGTCAGGAGACTGAATATTCTCGTGTACAATAACAGTCCGGTAGAACGCTTTATTACTTTTTTTATCATGATTGTTGATCCGGTTCATCATCACTTCAGTTATGTGAATGCCGGTCATAATTCGCCGCTCCTTTTTCGGAAAAGTGGGAATGAGGTCTTCGAACTTGCGGCGAGTGGATTACCGCTCGGATTAATGGAAGAACAGCAGTATGAAGTTCGTCAAATGGACCTGCAGCAGGGCGATACATTGATCGTGTACACAGATGGAGTGACTGAGGCGGCCAATAAAAAACTTCAGCAATATGGCGAAAAGAAATTGCGCGAATGTGTTCTGAGGAATTTCGAGGGATCAGCCGACACGATCAAAGAATGTATTATGAGGGATGTCCGAGGGTTTATTGGCAGCTCCCCGTTGTCTGATGATCTCACGTTGATTGTGCTGAAAAGAAACTATTCTTAGCAGGAATCCTTTTACCGCTCTTCAAAGAAATGGATGGGATTCGACTCAAACCGAGCTTATCCCATTCTCCGGTACAAACAAGTTCCCCTTTACCCCAAAATCATTTAGGCGGTTTCGGCACATTGAAGGCCCGTGAGTTTCATTACTTACGGGCCTTTGTTATCTCCGTGGTAACTCTTCATCGGAATTTTGAGAAATTTCAATCCGGATATCACATATACTCCAAGAAAACAAGTGTATCTCTTGGAAACTCGCAAGCGCTTCCGTAAATTATCTGGAATCGAAAAAGGGAACTCTTGCACACAGGACTTGATCCATATGCGTCATTGCGTTATCCGGAATTTCGCAATCTTGTTCTCGCCACGTTTCTTCTCACCGTTGCACTTCTAGCTCAAGAAATCGCTATCGGTTATGAGCTGTACCGCATAACCCATGACCCTTTCGCGTTAGGATTGATCGGCCTCGTAGAAGCCATACCGTTCATTTCTTTTTCACTGTATGGCGGCCATATCGCCGATCGTTACAGTAAGCGGAAAATTCTTCTCTGGAGCTCCGGTGGGATAGCTCTTTCTTCGGTCGTTCTTCAACTGACGGCTTCTCAGAGTCAGACTCTTCCTCAGCCGGCATTTCTGTTTGTTATATATGCAGTAATCTTTATTATCGGTCTGTGCCGAGCGTTTCTTTCGCCCGCGGCGACATCGCTTCGAGCGTTCCTTGTCCCTTTTCCTTTGTATGAAAATGCTTCCACATGGAGCAGCTCGGCCTGGCAGGTTGGTGCAATTGTCGGCCCGATGGTCTCAGGATTTCTCTATGCATGGGTCGGATTTTCCAATTCCCTGCTGATGGTCGTTACGATGGTTCTAGCGGCGTTTTTTCTTTATCGTAGCATCGGTGAGAAGCCCATTCTACCCCAGCATGCTGAGCATAACGTCCTCGCAAGCATCCGGGAAGGGATCCGATATGTGTTTCGGACGAAGATCATTCTCTACTCTATTTCACTCGATCTTTTCTCAGTTCTTTTTGGCGGCGTTATGGCAATTCTCCCGATTTATGCCGACGATATCCTACACGTCGGTTCAAAGGGATTGGGAATCCTGCGCGCAGCCCCGTCGCTCGGTGCGGTCGTCATGCTGATGCTGTTAGCACGGTTCTCTCCGATGAACCATGCATGGAGAAATTTGCTCGTGGCAGTCACGGGCTTTGGAGTCTGTATTCTCCTCTTTGCTGTTTCGCCATGGATGGTTCTTTCCGTTGCGATGCTTTTCCTGAGCGGTGCATTCGACAGTGTCAGTGTGATCATTCGCGCAACGATCCTGCAGGTGATGACACCGGACGAAATGCGGGGACGTGTTATGGCTGTCAATGGGATTTTCCTTGCATCGTCCAATGAACTCGGTGCCTTTGAGTCGGGTCTCGCTGCGAAGCTCATGGGAACTGTTCCTTCTGCGGTCTTCGGGGGAGTCATGACCCTCTTCATCGTTAGCTGGGTTTTTCTCAAGACAGGCGATCTGCGTTCTGTGAAAATAGTAAAACCGTGAGTCGGCCATCTATGAGGCCGCGAAATTGTTCCATGCTCAAAATGTGCTTCCTGAAATATTTCGTCCTTTGTTTAGCGATGATTCTTTTTCGAGTTTCGTTGTATTCTCAGCAGCAAACGATAGAGTCTTCCCCGTTCAGCGGAAGGTATATGGATGTCCTGAGTCTTTCCCGTCACGATACTCTGTATCCACTGCCAAAAGAATTTATTATTGAAGGAAGTGAGAAACTCCTGTTCGATTCGCTGAAGTACTTAGTGAGGGATGAGGACTACCAGATCAATTATCGGTTCGGGACGGTGACGCTCCTGCCGAAACTCATGAGTTCGTTTCAAAATGATTCATCGGTCCACCGAATTGTTGCCTCCTACCAGGCGCTTCCTCTGAGTTTCAAACGGGAATATTCTCTCCGGCAGATCGAAGTACGAAGAGACTCAACGGGAAAGAAGAGGTCAATGATTTCTCAGTCGTCGTCGCGGCTCTTCTCCGATGATTTCTTCGGACCGGGTCTTCAAAAGAGCGGATCTATTGTTCGAGGCTTTTCCATCGGGTCAAACCGCGATCTTTCCCTGAGCTCCGGTTTTCGTATGCAGCTTGCCGGCAAACTTGCCCAGGACGTGGATGTCACTGCAGCGCTCACGGACGAAAACTCCCCTATTCAGCCCGAAGGTACCACTCAAACCCTCCGTGAGGTGGACAAAGTCTACGTCGAGATCAAGCATCCGCAATACTCTGCCGTTCTTGGGGATTTCAATTTACAGATCGGTCAAAAGGAAGGGGGAGAATTCGGGCGGATAAACCGCAAGCTGCAGGGTGCGCGCGGTATCGCTGCTTTCGATCGGATCGGAGGTTCAAGTCTCGATGGTGCCCTGACCCTGACAGGAGCGACGGCGCGCGGCAAGTATGCCACCAATCAGTTCCAGGGATTAGAAGGAGTGCAGGGACCCTACCGTCTGACAGGACCCAACGGTGAAAATCGTTTGCTCATCATTGCCGGAAGTGAGCGGGTGTACCTCAACGGGGAATCCATGACGCGCAGCGAGGTGAACGATTACATCATTGATTATGCAAGCGGTGAAGTAACGTTTTCCAGCAAGCGATTGATCACGGCAGCGTCGCGGATTACCATAGACTTTGAATATTCTGATCAGCAGTTTGTCCGCAATCTTGTCGGCGGCAGTGCGGGTGGAAAAGTTTTCAGCGATAAAGTGAAATTCAATGCTTTGTTTTTCCAGGAAGCAGACGATCCCGACTCGCCGATTGACTTTACGATGGACGATACGATGCGGGCCATTCTTCAGAACAGTGGAGCAGACCGGTTTAAAGCTTCGCTCACCGGAATTGTCCCGGCTGGCAAGGACTCGATATCCGGATTTGGCAAAGGCCTCTATCGGCTCAACGATACCACTCTCAACGGAAGGCATTACGGGATCCTTGTCTATGCACCCGGAGATTCACTGGCGGTCTATGCGGCATATTTTTCTCCGGTAGACCAGGTCCCAGCAGATTCCGCCGGTTACATTCGAATCGCTGCCGGTCAATTTCGTTTTGCCGGAATCGGCCAGGGGAACTACCTTCCCATTCAATTTCTACCCATGCCGCGCCGCCACCAGCTTCTTGAGATGAACGGCGATGCGCAGATCGGGCCCGATATTTCTTTTTCCGGTGAGTATGCGGTGAGCAAGTATGACTATAATCGATTATCTACGCTGGCCGGTAGCAGTATGCGGGGGGGAGCAATGAAGTTCTCAGCACGCTACAATCCGAAGCGAGTCGTTGTTGGCGGATCGAATCTAGGTGAAATCGACTTGCATATCTCAGAACGTTTCGTTGGCCGGAGTTTCCTTGCGTTGGATAGAGCGAATGAAGTGGAGTTCAATAGAAAATGGAATCTGGATCAGGCCGCAAGCACGGATGAAGAAATTCAGGAACTTTCTTTCGCCTATCATCCGGCACGAAGTATCCAGGGTGTCGTTGCGTATGGTGCATTGAATCGTCCGGGGGAATTGCGATCCACGAGGACACAGATCAACCTCGGTCTTGCCGACTCGAGTTTGCCGGCGGCTCAATACCAGATTGAGAAGATCAACACCTCCAGCGTTCTCCTTCAGGATGAATCGCAGTGGACCCGTCAGCGGGGAACGATGGATTACGAGATTGCCCGCTGGCGTCCCGGTTTTCGCATCGAGGCTGAAGAACGAACCGCTGCGAAAGCAGGACATGATTCTCTGCAGCAGGGAAGTTTTCGATTTATGGAACTTGCCCCCCGGCTGACAACTGCGGAATTTTCCCGGATGACTGCCACCGTGGAGATGCAGTTGAGAACAGAGGACAGCGCCTCCTCAGGATCGCTGAATCGCGCTTCACACTCGCTGACGCAGATCTATTCCTGGCAATACAATCATTCTCAGATGCTTTCCAGTACATTGACCTTGAGCATCCGGTCCGTAGAGTTCACCGAAGAATTCAAGCATCGGGGAAATCTCAGCTCTGATGCCGTGCTCGTTCGCTCCCAGACCCGTTACACGCCTTTGCAGAGGGCTGTCGAAACAGACCTCTATTACGAATTCTCGAATCAGCGTTCTGCCCGTATGGAGAGATTCTTCATCCGTGTGGCGAAAGGGAATGGGAATTACCGCTATCTCGGCGATGTGAACGGCAATGGCGTGATGGACGAAAACGATTTTGAACTCACCCGGTTCGACGGCGAGTATATTGTGGTCTACCTTCCGAGCGATCAGCTCTATCCGGTCGCGGATGTCAAGGCAAGCATTCGCTTGCGTCTTCAGCCAGCCCGATTGATGCTCTCTCCTTCCCATTGGCTGGACAAAACACTCCATGCGCTCTCGACCGAAACATATGTGCGCGTCGATGAAAACAGCAAAGACCCGGATACGAAACAGATTTACATGCTCAACTTTGCACATTTTCTCAATGACCAAACGACCATTACCGGTTCACAGCAGTTCACGCAGGATGTTTTCCTCTTCGAAAACAATGCTGATCTTTCATTCCGATTTCGTTATAGTGAGCGGAATGGATTGACCCAATTTGTCTCGACCGTGGAAAGAAGTTTTATCCAGGAACGATCTGTGCGAGTGCGTTCACAGTTGGTTCGTGAAATCGGCAATCAGACGGATTTCATCAACAGAAACGACAGAGTGGCGACATCGACGCATAGCTCGCGGGAGCGGGATCTGGTTTCCAACGCTCTCTTGTCCGATTTTTCGTACAGGCCGTCGATGAACTGGGAGGTGGGTTTCACTATTGGCGTCACAGAAGTCGTGAACCGCTCCCTGGAGGACAATGCCACAGCAAATATCAATGAACAGGGAATACGGATCGTTCAATCGTTTCCGACTGTTGGGCAATTGCGCGCGGAATTCAGGCGCGAGGAGGTGGGTCTTGAGAATATCAGCAATCCGCCCTATGAAATGACGAATGGAAAGGCCCCCGGGCAGAGTTATCTCTGGCAGGTCACATTTGACTATCGCATCACGGCGAATTTACAGCTGTCGCTGAACTACAATGGACGGACAGAAGGAGGACGCTCGCCGATACATTTCGCGAGGATGGAAGCAAGGGCATTTTTCTAAATCCTGTCAAGAAAAATTCTTGCTAAGATGTGAAAACCGTTTTCATGGACTTGCCTTTCAAATACCTTTTGGTTATACTTTTTGCGGTTAGAAGATGAATGCCGGTCTTCTTTCATCAATTTAAAAAACACTCTCACATACTCCAGGACAACACAGCCTCCTGTCAGTACGCATCCTGCTCTGGGAAAGCTGTCGGGCGCCATGAAAAAAATTTATTACACTTCGTTTAGTTCAAAAATTGGGACTATTCACGTCGCATCAACAAAATCGGGTGTGTGTAAGATCAGCATCCCGGCCCAGACGAAAAAGGAATTCCTGGCCTGGATGCAGAAAAAATTCGTTGATGCTGAACTGATTGAGTCGGCAACAAAAAATCGTCAGATCATCGATGAATTGAATCGATATTTTGATCGGCGGCTGGTAAAATTCCATAGCCGGCTCGATCCGGTAGGAACGGAATTTCAACGCCGCGTTTGGATTGAACTGAGAAAAATCCGCTATGGGAAAATGATCTCGTACAAGGAACTTGCCAGGCGTGTCGGTGTTCAGCGCGGATACCAGGCGGTCGGAAAAGCCAACGGATCAAATCCCCTGCCTATCGTTGTCCCGTGCCACCGTGTTATTGGAGCAAACTCTCACCTCGTCGGGTATGCAGCAGGATTAAAAACAAAAGAATTTCTTCTCCGGCTTGAAGGTGCTCTTCCCGTGTAGCAGTTTTCGGGAGTTTTCTTCCCGGCTGCAAAATATTTTTCATCCTGATTTCGATTTCTTGCCCTCCGTGCAATTATTCCTTATTATTTCATTGTCCATCATCGTGTTATGAGTGGATTGCTTTCTCGCGGGCAGCATCATGTGCCGGACGAGCAAAGCGGACTGCCGCACGTACTAACTCTCGGATGTCATGAAATTTCTCAATGATCTTAATCCTTCTCAGGTCGAAGCAGTGAAAGCGGCAAACGGCCCGGTGATGATTATTGCCGGGGCCGGCAGCGGTAAAACTCGGGTTCTCACATACCGTATTGCCTATTTGATGGCCTGCGGAGTACCTTCTCATCAAATTCTTGCGCTGACGTTTACGAACAAAGCTGCGAAAGAAATGAAACATCGCATCGTTCATCTCGTCGGCGACGAGGCGCAGAGTCTGTGGATGGGCACTTTTCATTCGATGTTTGCCCGGATTCTTCGCAAGGAGTGTGTGCACCTGAAGTTTACTCCGTCATTTACGATTTACGATTCAGACGATTCCCTCAGCGCAATCAAAAAAGTGATGGAAAAACTGAATCTGCCGACGCAGCAATTCAATCCCGTTGCCATCCGATCCCGGATCAGTATGGCGAAGAACCAGTACCTTTCACCGGGAAAATTCTCGGCAGTGACACGCGATCTTTTTGACGAAAAAGCGGCTCTCGTCTATGCGGAGTACCAAAAAACCCTGGAACGCAGCAACGCAATGGATTTTGACGATCTCTTAATCAAACCGATCGAGCTCTTCGAAAAGAAACAGAACGTTCTTGAAAAATATCAGCATAAGTTCAAATTTATTCTGGTGGACGAATTCCAGGATACGAACCGTGCACAATATCAGGTTGTTCGTTTATTGGGAGATAAGCAGCGGAATATCGCGGTCGTTGGCGACGACGCACAGAGTATTTATTCGTTCCGCGGAGCGGATATCCGGAACATCCTCGATTTCCAGAAAGACTACGCAGACTGCCAGCTTTTCCGTCTTGAGCAGAATTATCGCTCTACCAAATCGATTATTTCGGTTGCAGATCAGTTGATTCGTTTCAATAAGGACCAATTAAAGAAAAAATTGTGGACGGCAAACGCGCTCGGGGAACCTGTGACCATCATCCAGTGCATGGATGATCGTGAGGAGGGGGGACAAATTGTCCGCGCCATCCAGCAGGAGAGTCATCGGAGAAAACTTGACCTGAAGGACTTTGCTGTATTGTATCGAACCAACGCTCAATCGCGTGCACTGGAAGAGGCGTTTCGAAAGAATGCGATCCCGTATGAGATCGTCGGCGGTATCCGGTTTTATGAACGGAAGGAGATCAAGGACGTTCTTGCGTACCTCCGTCTGCTTGTCAACCCGTCAGATGAAGAAAGTCTCCTGCGGGTGATCAATTATCCCCCACGCGGTCTTGGAGATGTTTCCATTGAGCATCTCCGGCGCTTTGCGGCGAAGCAGGGAATATCCGTCTTTGATGGACTCCACCGGCTCGAGGACATTGCTGAACTCACTGAGCGGGCAAGGAAGAGTCTTGAACAGCTGAGAACGCTCATCGATAAATATCAGGCACTCCGTCCGAAGATGACATTCAGTGAGTGGGCGCGATCGCTGGTGGATGAGCTGGGAATTCTAACCATCTTTAAAGAAGAACGGACTGCCGAATCGATGGGACGATGGGAGAACGTGCAGGAATTGCTTTCTGCCATTACCGAGTTCAGTCATGAGAAACCGGAAGCAACTCTCGAATCCTTCCTGGAAGAAGTTGCGCTTGTTTCCGATATCGACACATGGGAAGGGGAACATAACGCAGTGACTCTCATGACGCTCCACGCTTCGAAAGGATTGGAATTTCCCATTGTCCTGATCGCGGGCTTGGAGGAAGGTCTTCTGCCGTTTTATTCCGGCAGTCTGGAGCCGGCAGATGTCGAAGAAGAACGGCGCCTGTTCTATGTTGGAATTACCCGTGCAGAGCAGAAGCTCTACATCACGCATACCAATCTTCGCTACCGCTTTGGTGATGTGACGTATCCCAGCGAATCCCGATTCCTGCCGGAGCTGGGTGCGGAACACATTGAACGCACGGGGATGCCAAAACAACGGCAGCGGGCGGCCTCCTCACTCTTTGATGTCGACTCATCATTGTTGAGAACTCACCAGTCTCGTCGCCGGAAAAAGGAAGAAGCGAAAGAATTTATGAGCGATACAATGCCCGATTATGAGGGAGAATCACAGGAGCATTTCGAGATCAAACGCGGTATTGCGGTCCATCATGAATTATTCGGCAGAGGGCGGGTGAAGGAAGTGAGCGGGAAGGGAGATGCACAGAAAGCCGTTGTGCAGTTCGACGAGTACGGCTTGAAAAATCTCATTGTGAAGTACGCCAGACTCCGGCCGGCCTGATTATTCTTTCCACTGTTTGGATTGCACAAGGATCACATTATTCCACAGTTCGCGGTGGATATAGTGGGTGATCAGAGTATTGAATTCAACCAATCGAGAAGACGGAAGAATGATGTAGAGACGGGCGTGGAGATTTGTTCGAGGATTCCGCTGATCGAGAAACACATTATATTGTGTTAGAGAATGGTCGGATTCAAAATCGTCCCTGCCGGTTTTTGCCTCACCGATAATGAACCGGTGTTCTTTTTCATCATACGCATACACGTCCGGCATTTTATCTTCCTGATCGCCATAGCCATCGTTATGTAATTCCATCGGTGGATAAAATCCCTCTACACCCTCAGCACCGCTGACACGAAAGCCCTCCTTCAGGAATATTTCGACCAATTCCTTTACCAAGGACTGGTGTTTTGCGAGATCAGCTTCCGATCGCATGGTATGCCGCCGGGACGAAGTCTTTGGGGGGGTGGTTATGCTCCTGCGAGGACACGCTCGTAGTATTGTTCATACTGGGTAGTGATCTTGGAGGATTCAAATTCCATGGCCCGCAGACGTGCTGCCTTGGCGAAAAGTTTGTGCTTCGCTGAATTCGTTAAGAGGTCTATTGCATATCGTGCCATGCGGTCGATATCTCCAATTTCAGCAATAAATCCGGTTTGTCCATGGACTTGAAGTTCCGGCAGCCCGCCGACGCTTGATGAAATGACGGGTACTTCGCACGCCATGGCTTCAAGAGCAGAAAGTCCAAAACTTTCTGATTGGCTGGGCATGAGAAATAGATCAGCAGTGGAAAGGATCGGCACAAGCTCCATCTGTTTTCCGAGAAAACGCACTTTTTCCTGAATACCGAGTTCACGGCAGAGCATTTCGCATTGTGAGCGGTCAGGCCCGTCACCAATGAGAATGAGGATACTGGATACTTTCTTCTGTACTTCATAAAAAATCTTAATGACATCTATGACACGCTTCACGGGTCTGAAGTTGGAGGTGTGCACGAGAACCTTTTCTCCGTGAGGGGTGTAGTGAGCGCAGAATTGCGGAGAAAGAATTCTCTTGTATTTCTCCACGTCGATAAAGTTCGGAATAACCTCAATTTCTTTGTTGATGCCATAATTTGTGAGTGTCTTTTCTCTCAGGAATCGGGAGACTGCTGTCACACCGTCGCTCTGCTCGATGCTGAATTTCATGATGGTCAGGAAGCTTGGTTCCAGCCCGACGAGTGTGATATCCGTTCCGTGCAGAGTCGTAATGACTTTGATATCGCCGCCATTCAAAATTTGCTTGGCCAGGTAGGCGCTCGTGGCATGCGGAATGGCATAGTGACAATGAAGGAGATCCAGCTTTTCGTACTGTGCAACTTCTACCATCTTACTGGAGAGCGCAAGTGTGTACAGGGGAAAATCGAATAAAGGATAGTTGGACATCTCCACTTCGTGGTAGACAATATTATCCTGATATCCGCCGAGCCGCATAGGGAGAGCATAGCTGATAAAATGAATTGAATGACCGCGCGATGCAAGTGCCTTCCCAAGTTCCGTTGCAACGACACCGCTGCCGCCGTACGTGGGATAACAAGTAATGCCGATTTTCATAACGTCCTTCCCATTGCAAAATAGTACTCAGAAATCGTCTGACAATCAAACAGAATAGAAAAAGGATCTTTCTCTTTCGTCATCAATAATCTTGACGGGAGAAATACCAGGCTGAGAGGAAATACAGAAAACACGTCGAGACGAAGGAATACACAAAAGGCATGATCGAGAATTCGGCAGGATTGGGGATGTAGGGAAGATTCCCGACCACCCTGGTAGAATTCTCAAGCATTGAGTTGAGCTGGGGAGTGAGGTAATACAATGCATCGAGCAGTCTATGATAGATTCCATTATCCCAGAGCATGTATAATCCTTTCTCGCGGAGCTCGAGTCCCCACGAGATGATCGAGAAAACAAATGCCAACATAATCGAGAAGCCGGCACTGCGGGTAATCAACCCGACAAGAGTAACGACAGAAAAGAAACAGACAAAAGTATAGATCACATAGAGGACAGACGAGAGAAATCCCCAATGCCATACCCCCAGTTTCAGACCAAAGATAAACCATATGCCGAAGAAAAAATACGCAAGGTTCAGCCCGATGCCCGAGACTGCGCCCAGGGCTCTTGCCATTAACAGTTCCGCACGCGCAAGAGGTTTGCTGAGAAACAGATCGATGGTGCCTTTTTCCAGCATGCCCGGAATGAGTCCTGCGATGCCGAAAATTCCAAATAATAAAATAGAGCTGACGGATTGCTTGTGCAGCATCACAAGAATGAAGTCAACGACATTGAAATTCGGTGACGTTGAGTGCGCAAGGGGTGAACCGAACAGTGTGACCATGTCCGGGTCCGAGGGCAGGCGGCCGATACCAAATGCGAATACCAGAAGGATGATCGTTCCAACGCCAAAATAAAACAGCAGTGTTCCCCGGCGCAAGGCTTCTTCAACCGTGAACCGAAACATACCCCAGAATCTCACTGTGCGTTTTCTCCTTTGACCAGTTTTACAAAATAATCCTCGAGCGAGGTCTTTTGCTGCGTCATACTCTCTATGCCGATTCCTCCCCTACGAAGGATATCGATAATGGCATTGAGTTCTGCCTTTTCCCGGAGTGACACAATAAGCAAGGTGTCTCGGGATTCGAAATGAACCAGTGATTGCTGCAATCGTTCGCGAACATTATCGGAGAGAGGTACAGAGAGCTGGATGTTGTACGCCAGCTTCTGAGCCGTTAACTCAGAGATGGTGCCGGTGCGCACGACAGATCCATTATTGAGAATTGCTACCCGGTCGCAAATCATTTCGATTTCAGAAAGGAGATGGGAGTTCAGGAAAATTGTTGTTCCATCACCCTTCAATTTCAATAAGAGGTCGCGAATTTCTTTCCGTCCGATCGGATCAACTCCATCCGTCGGTTCATCGAGGAAGACAAGTTTCGGGTCGTTGATGAGTGCCTGTGCCAATCCAAGGCGCTGAAGCATTCCCTTGGAAAACTTCTTGGTTTTGATTCTTGCCCACTCTTTCAATCCTACAAGTTCTAATAGGGCATTCGATTTTTCTCTAAGGATAGAATCCCGTATACCATTTAGTCGTCCAAAGAAAATCATGGTATCGACGGCGGAAAGAAATCCCGGATAGCGGTGATTTTCCGGTAAGTATCCGCAATGCTCTTTCAATGCGCGCTTTCCGAGTGGATGACCGAGAACAGTGGCCGTTCCGGATGTCGGCAGTGCAATAGAAAGGAGCAGCTTTACAAATGTCGTTTTTCCGGCACCATTTGGGCCAAGCAGTCCAAAAATCTCGCCTTGCTCAACAGAAAGGGAAACTTTTTCCAGTGCAACGATGTTCTTTCTATTGAAGAGACCGGAACGGTAATGCTTCGTTAGCTCGTGTGTTTGAAGTGCTTCCATATAGCTCAAAGTAAAGAGAAATGTTCGATCTTCAAACACGATTTGCTTGATTTCGGAATAAAAGAGTAAGATATTATTCTCGTAGGAGTCGAAAAATAGGCTCTTATTTTTTTTGAGTAATATAAGACCGCAGGAGTCGTATTTATGCTTCAGCTTTCGAAAAAAGTAGAATATGGTTTGATCGCACTGCGCCATATGGCGATGAATCCGATTGGACAAGTATTCACTGCGAAAGAGATTGCGTCAAAATATGCCATTCCCTACGAACTTCTAGCAAAAGTTTTGCAGAAATTAACGAGAGCGGGAACGATCGTTTCGACACAGGGAGTGCACGGTGGATATTCACTCGCGCAAAAACCAAATGAAATTCAAGTATCTCAAATCATCAATATTATTGAAGAAGAAAAACCGACAATCGCAGAATGTTACGCCGAGGGCGGAGAGAACTGTTCTATCTTTGATGCGTGTACCATACGCAAACCGCTGGGGAAAATGCAGCACAACCTAGACGTTCTTCTTGAAAATACAACACTGGAACAAATTGTTTAATTGCTGAAATAGAAATGAACAGTATGAATACGGAAATAAATACCATTGAAGATTTTGCAGCCCAAGAATATAAGTACGGCTTTGTGACGGATATTGAAGCTGATGCGGCGCCTCCCGGCCTGAATGAAGATATCGTACGTTTGATTTCTGCCAAGAAACAGGAGCCGACATGGCTTCTGGAGTGGCGGCTGAAAGCATTCCGACATTGGAAGACCATGGAAGAGCCCCGATGGCCGAACGTGAAATATCCTCCAATCGATTATCAATCAATCATCTATTACTCCGCACCAAAACGGAAAAAGGAATTGAAGAGTCTGGATGAAGTCGATCCGGAGCTGCTCGAGACGTACAAGAAACTCGGCATTCCGCTTCGGGAGCAGGAATGGCTTGCGGGAGTTGCAGTCGATGCGGTGTTTGACAGTGTCTCAGTAGCAACAACGTTTAAGGAAAAACTGAAAGAGCTCGGTATTATCTTTTGTTCGTTTTCTGAAGCAGTCCGTGAGCATCCCGAACTCGTCAAAAAATACCTTGGTTCGGTTGTTCCGGCAAACGACAATTTCTTTGCGACGCTGAATTCGGCGGTTTTTAGCGATGGTTCTTTCTGTTTTATTCCGAAGGGTGTACGATGCCCGATGGAATTATCGACGTATTTCCGCATCAATGCTTTGGATACCGGACAGTTTGAGCGTACACTTATTATTGCAGAAGAAGGGGCAAACGTAAGCTACCTCGAGGGCTGCACTGCCCCCATGCGCGATAAAAATCAACTCCACGCCGCAGTGGTTGAGTTAGTGGCGCTGGATAACGCGCGTATTAAATATTCGACGGTGCAAAACTGGTACCCCGGTGATAAAAAAGGCCGCGGCGGCATCTATAACTTTGTGACGAAGCGGGGAAAGTGCGCAGGAGTGAATTCCAAGATTTCCTGGACACAGGTTGAGACCGGTTCTGCGATCACGTGGAAGTATCCCAGCGTGCTGCTGATCGGCGACAATTCTGTAGGGGAATTTTATTCCGTTGCCGTAGCGAACAATTACCAGCAGGCGGATACGGGAACAAAAATGATCCATATCGGCAAAAATACAAAAAGTACCATCGTTTCGAAAGGTATCTCGGCCGGTCACGGACAGAATTCATATCGTGGAGCAGTAGAAATGAAAAAAGGGGCGGCAAATGCACGGAATTTCTCCCAATGCGATTCATTGCTCCTGGGGGACAAATGCGGTGCTCATACATTTCCGTACATCGAAGTGAAGAATACGTCTGCAAAAGCCGAGCATGAAGCGACAACATCAAAAATCGGTGAGGATCAAATCTTTTACTGCAAGCAGCGCGGCCTTTCTGCTGAAGACGCGATCAATATGATCGTTAACGGATTTTGTAAGGAGGTATTCCGCGAACTGCCGATGGAATTTGCTGTCGAAGCGCAGAAACTGCTCGGAGTAAGTCTCGAAGGAAGCGTGGGATAGTGGAGAGTGGAGAGTGAAGAATGAAGAGTGAAGAATATTGAATAATAAAATGATAAATGAAAAATGATGAAAAAAGATGGATAATGAGTGAAAAGAGAAAATTAGAAATGGATAAGCATTGAATACTGATTTCTGATAACTCATAACTCACAACTGATAAATGAAAAAGGGAAAATTGAACAATGAGTCTGCTTGAAATAAACGATCTGCATGCAAGTGTGAATGGGACTGAAATTCTGCGCGGAATAAACCTGACAGTCAATGTCGGCGAGATTCATGCGATTATGGGGCCGAATGGTTCGGGGAAAAGTACATTAGCAGGGGTGCTGGCAGGCAAGGAGGCCTATACGGTCTCCAGCGGTCAGGTCCTTTATCGGGGTAAAAATTTATTGGACATGGCTCCGGAAGAACGTGCACGGGAAGGATTATTTCTCGCCTTCCAATATCCGGTAGAGATTCCAGGTGTGAACAACTCATATTTTTTGAAAGCGGCCCTGAACGCGATTCGAAAACATAAGGGGCTGGAAGAACTCGATGCGATAGATTTTCTTACGATGATAAAACAAAAGGTGAAGCTTATCGAGATGGATGAGAGTTTCCTGAATCGCCCGGTCAATGAAGGATTCTCAGGCGGCGAGAAGAAGCGGAATGAAATATTTCATATGGCAGTGCTCCAGCCGACACTTTCTATTCTCGACGAGACAGATTCCGGGCTCGACATCGATGCACTCCGCATTGTTTCTGAAGGTGTGAATAAGCTTCGATCGAAAGAAAACGCTACGGTTGTGGTAACACATTATCAACGGTTGCTTAACTATATCGTTCCTGATTTTGTCCATGTGCTGGTCGAGGGAAGGATTGTGAAATCGGGTGGAAAGGATCTTGCGCTGAAGTTGGAAGATCTCGGGTACGATTGGGTCCGGGAAGAAACCGGGCAGGCAGTGTGAGCGGAGAGATCATGCAGTCAGGAGATAAAAATATTCAATGGTATCAAACAAAATTTAAAGCTTTCGAACAGAGCTTGAACGGTGAAAAAGCGGCTGCCGTTCATTCACTGCGGCGCGATGCCATGCGGTGGTTTGCTGAATTGGGCTTCCCGACAACCCGTCAGGAAGAATGGCGATTCACGAACGTCCTGCCGATTTCAAAACTGGAATTCCATCCGATCCTTCGCTTTGAGTCGAACGGGATAACCAGAGACCGCATGAGACCATATTTGATTGAAGGGGCAATCCAGTTGGTCTTTATCAATGGTATGTATGCATCGGAATTATCGGATAGGGGAGCGCTTCAACGAGATGTTATCGCGGGCGGACTCTCAGATATAATGAAGAAGAATCCTGAAAAGATAAAACCGTATCTCGCGAATCAGGTAAAGGGGGAGGAAAATGGGTTTACCGCTCTCAATACGGCGTTCCTGCGTGACGGTGCCTGTATTCTAGTCCCGCGGGATATCGTGCTGGAGCGTCCGATTCAAATGCTCTTTGTTGCCTCCGATTCTTCATTTCCCTACCTATCACAGCCGCGGAATCTGATAATCGCGGGAGTCCACAGTCAGTTTAAAATTGCTGAAACTTTTGTCGGTGTGGCACAAAACACGTATTTGACGAACTCTGTCACGGAAATAGTCCTGGAAGATCAGGCCATCGTCGAACATGATAAGGTTCAGAGAGAAAGCCTGAATGCGTACCACATCGGGACCACGCATCTTCGGATGAACGCTGGAAGCAGTTATACCTCGAATGTCTTTTCGCTGGGCGGTTCCATCGTGAGGAATAATAACTCGGTTGAACTGGCGGCGGAGGGAATTGAATGTACGTTGAACGGCCTTTCTCTTGGAGCGGGTACGCAGGTGATCGATAATCATACTGCTATCGATCACGCCATGCCGCACTGTAATAGTCATGAACTGTATAAGGCGATTCTCGATGGAGCATCCAAAGGCGTTTTCAACGGGAAGATTTTTGTCAGGAAAGATGCCCAGAAGACCGACGCGAAACAAACGAACAAGACTCTCTTGTTGTCGGACGACACCACCATCAATACAAAACCGCAATTAGAGATCTTTGCCGACGATGTGAAATGTACGCACGGAGCAACGATCGGGCAATTGGATGCCGAACAGGTATTTTATCTTCGATCACGTGGGATTGATCTTGCATCGGCACGCGATATTCTTACATTTGCCTTCGCGGCGGATATTGTCAATCGGGTAACGATAGAACCGCTCCGAGCGCAATTAGAAGAGGCTATCCAGAGAGGTCTAAAGCAAAGCCACAGGGTATGACATCGACCATGAATACAACAGCAGGGAAGACAACATTGCAGACAACTAATTTTCCGGTACGAGAGATACGGAAGGATTTTCCCATTCTCTCTCTGCGAGTCCATGGAAAACCATTGGTCTATATCGATAATGCGGCATCGACGCAGAAGCCGGGAGCTGTGATCGATACCATTCAAGAATATTATCTAACGGAAAATTCCAACGTTCATCGCGGAGTTCATTATCTGAGCGAAGTGGCGACGAAGAAATATGAAAATGCCCGTGTAAAGGCTCAGAAGTTTCTCAATGCCGCTTCTGAACGGGAAATGATCTTCGTTCGCGGTACTACGGAAGCGATCAACCTTGTTGCGGCAACCTTCGGCAGACAGACTCTCAAGGAAGGCGATGAAGTCCTCATCACCGGATTAGAACATCATTCGAACATCGTTCCATGGCAAATGATCTGCGAAGAGAAGAATGCAAAGCTTCGTGTGGTTCCGATTGATGATCGTGGCGACGTCGTCCTCGAAGAATACGAACGCCTGCTCTCCGGAAAAGTAAAGATTGCGGCTTTCAGTCACGTATCGAACGCGCTCGGTACGGTGAATCCGGTGAAGCAAATGATTGAAATGGCGCACCGCCATGGTGTTCCCGTGTTGATCGATGGAGCCCAAGCAGTTCCGCACCTGAAAGTTGATGTCCGTGATCTTGATGCCGATTTCTATGTGTTCTCTTCACATAAAGTCTTTGGTCCGACCGGATTGGGTGTGCTCTATGGCAAAGCCCGTCTTCTGGAATCAATGCCTCCGTATCAAGGGGGCGGCGATATGATCAAATCCGTTACGTTCGAAAAAACGATCTTTAATGACATTCCATATAAATTTGAAGCGGGCACACCACATATCGCGGGTGCAATTGGTTTAGGTGCTGCTCTTGATTATTTAGACGTTCTCGATTGGCAAAGCGTTAGACAGTACGAACAGGCACTTTTGCAGTGGATGACGGAGATGCTCTCAGGAATTGAAGGACTACGTGTAATCGGAACGGCGCAGGAAAAAGTCGGGGTTGTATCGTTCGTGCTGAATGGAATTCATCCGCATGACATTGGTACGATTCTCGATCAGGAAGGAATTGCTATTCGCACCGGGCATCACTGTGCACAACCGGTCATGGAGAGGTATGGTATTCCGGCAACAGCCCGTGCATCCATCGCATTGTACAACACGCAGGAAGAAGTGAATGCACTTGTTCAAGGCATTCAGAAAGTGAAAAAGGTTTTCGGACATGTCTGATCTCAAAGCACTCTATCAGGAAATTATTCTCGACCACAACCGGAATCCGCGCAACTTTAAAAAAATGGAAGATGCTCATTGTTCGGTCGATGGATACAATCCTCTTTGCGGCGATCATTATACCATTTATCTCAAGATGGATGGACAAACGATCGCGGATATTACATTCCAGGGATCAGGCTGTGCCATTTCAAAAGCATCTGCCTCGGTCATGAGCACCGTACTCAAGGGGAGGACCCGCGGAGAAGCGGAAGCGTGGTTTGAGCGGTTCCATCGTCTTGTGCGGGGAGAAGAGAAAGGCGAAACAACGATTGAAGATCTTGGAAAACTTGCCGCATTTGCAGGGATCAGCGAATTCCCGGCCCGTGTAAAATGTGCTATTCTTCCGTGGCATACGATGAAAAATGCTTTGGAGGAAAAGAAGGAAACTGTTTCGACAGAATAGATGTTCACAGGATAACTCACAAAACAGGATGGCAGATATGGACACACGGGAAACACAGGTCATGACTCAGGAAATTACGATTACTCCGGACGCTGCAACCGAGATTCGGAAAATTCGTGCTGCAAACCAGATCCCGGAAACGCATGCACTCCGCATAGGCGTTAAAAGCGGTGGATGCTGCGGAGTCTCCTATATGCTGGCGTTCGACGAGAAAGCGGGAGAGACTGATAAGGTCATTCAAACAGAAGGTGTGACCGTGTTCGTCGATGCTGAGAGTTTACCGCAGCTCACAGGAACGACTCTGGAGTTTGTGAATGGTCCGCAAGGAAGCGGTTTCAAGTTTACGAATCCGAATGATCAGCAATCGTGCAATTGCAATGACGGCTGCTGCGGATAATGATGGGTCATGGTATGAGTACTGAAAGAAAAACAGATTCACCGATTGACGTGCATTCAGCAACGGTGAACGTTACGATCGACTCGAATCGTCCAATCACGGATGACCGTGTCTGGGATGCACTGCGCCAATGCTATGATCCGGAAATTCCAGTCAATATTGTGGACCTGGGATTGATCTACGAAGTAAAAGTGGAAGAGGAATTTCCCGGTGAAGCAAATATATACGTCAGAATGACCCTAACCGCTCCCGGATGCGGTATGGGACCTATGATCGCGGCGGACGTTAAGCGCCGTGTGCAACAAATACCCGGTGTGCGAAATGTCCTGGTAGACTTGGTCTTCGATCCAATGTGGAATCCGGCGATGATGTCCGAAGCCGCTAAACTCATCTTGAATATGAGCTGAGGCAGGGAAAGACAAGGGAAAAGTTATAAGTAGAAGGTAAAAGATAGCAGGTAGAAAGGGAAAGGGAATAAGTAATAATAAGGCACGAAAAGAGCTTCAAACAATGGAACTTTATATATATAATCCGGTGTTATATAGTTTGAATTGAAAAGAACAATCTCTCATACATATATCAAGGAATAGGCTATGGCATACGAATGGAAGTTAAACCCGCGACCGTACTCAGATGATGATGCAAAGAAACTGCTTGCAAACGTCATGAGTCCGGAAACAACCGACTGGCATTACAATACACACCAGAAGGGATATGTTACGGCGTTGAATAATATCGAAAAGGCTCTCGAGACAGCCGATCGTGCAACAGCAAACGGCAACTACAGTCAGATCGGAGAATTGAAACGGCGGTTTACATGGAACCACTCCGGTGCATTGCTGCATGATATTTATTGGCAAGTCCTAGGTGGCGACGGCGATCCAGCCAAAGGCCCGGAAGTGAAGGCAGCCATAGAAAAAGAGTTTGGATCTTTTGATGCGTGGAAAACTGATTTCAAGGCCTCTGCGGTCTCTGCTAAATTGAGCGGGTGGGGTTTGCTTGTGATTGATCAACTCTTCTCCGGTCGGTTACTAAACGTGACGGTCGATGAGCATCAATATGGGGCCATCTGGGGTGGCGTCCCATTGATCGCACTCGACGTCTTTGAACATGCCTACTATCACAAAGATGGCCCAGGTCGTGCAAAGTTCATCGATAATTTCATCGCCAATCTGCACTGGGGACGAATTAACGAGCGGTATAAGAAGTTTGTGTTGAGAAAATAGTAGACACGAATTCATTAGACAGCAGTCAATAGATAGAAGTCCGGTATCAAACCTTAGAAATCTGAGGAAGACACCGGATTTTTTTTATGTTGCAATGACTCAGAGCATAAAAGTTTGCTTCTCTTTTTCTTTCTACTTGATCTCAAATGCTTCCCGATTGAGAACAACCAAGATGCTGACACATTACTTCACCCCGCCCAATTCAATGAAGATCCGCGATAATATATTATGCAATTTCTTCTAAAATTCCCTATACTTCCATCAGTGTGAACGTAATGGAACCTCTGAAGAAAAGAACTATCGCTCCTATGATAAGGCAAATAACAGTTTTCGGTATTCTTGTTTTTCTTTTCCTAGCCTATGTGCTGAATTCAACAGAGGTTGCTATTGCGTTCAATGCAGTTTGGGATGGCCCATTCTTCACTGTCTTGCTGGGGAAAATGGGAGGGTACCTCCCCGATCAATTTTCTTTCCACGAGGCTACGTGGAAGAATCACAGGAGGAGAGAGGAATTCTTTATGGCCCTCGATGATAAAGAAGGAAAAGCCTGGGCGCGCCTTCACTCCGACACGACGCAGGAATCAGCAGTATGGCTTCCAAGGAAACCCAAGGAGATCTTGAACGCCGATATCATACGGTTTGTGAGAACCCTCCGGAATATGTTTAAAGATTCCTCCCGTCATATTATGCGAGGTGCGTTTACGTTCGGAAAGAGAAAGCTCATTGCAGAAGCGAGGGAATTTACGCTTTCGCAAGATGAAGCGCAAAAGTTTGGACACGCCCGTGCATTTACTGTTCTCACTTTTGACACCACGGGAACCCCCGATATCAGAGGACGAGTTGTAGCAGACAATGACAACGTTATTCACTACCGGAAGGTGGCGATATATCTCCCGGACGACGGAATAGAAGTCACACTTGAGGAACGAAAAGAACAATGAATGGGGACGCGGTGAATTATGATAACGGCATTCCTCTTGCGTCTCAGCCGAAGGAAACACAATATTGGTTAAAAAGAAATCACCTGTACATGGAGTCCATGATTGTAAAGGGATTGATTGAGAGCTAATGCATCGAAATCGAACATACAGAAAGGTTCTTCCCTTCACGCTGGTTCTGGGTGGAGGAGGAGCTCGGGGGCTGGCACACGTCGGCGTTCTCAAGGCTCTTGAGAGGATTGGACTCGTTCCATCATTGATTGTCGGAACCAGCATGGGATCTCTTGTGGGTGGTATGTACTCGCAACTCCTGAGTGCAGACGATGTGGAAAAGAAACTCAAGGAATTTATGGAGGGATTTTTCTTCAAGCGTATAGGATTGGAACAATTTTCAGAAATCGATACAAAGGGTTCTCGCTCGGTGTGGGAACGGTTTGCCACCCACTTGCGGCATAGATATTTCCTTTCAAAGTCCGCCTTAGGAAGCGGCAAGTTTGCACAAATGACATTGATTCAGTCGTTGCGCATGCTTTTAGAGGAAAAAGATATTCGCGATTTGTCTCTTCGTTGCGCCGTCGTGGCAAGCGATCTCTCAACCGGTGAGGAGTACGTATTCACCTCCGGTTCCATCATTACTGCGGTTGCAGCAAGTTCCGCTATCCCGGGTGTCGTCGCTCCTCTGGAAATCAGTTCCCATCTTTTCGTTGATGGAAAAGCCACGAGTACGATTCCCGTGCCCGCTGCGCGCGCATTGTCGAAGGATCCCATTATCGCTGTTGATGTACGCCGGTCTCTTGGTAATTTTAAGGATCATCGGCACGGATTTGAGATTGTCATCCGTGCAGACGATGTCACAAACAATAAACTGAACGATATCCATCTGCAGCAAGCGGACATCGTACTCAAACCGGATGTAAAGGATATTAATTGGAATGAATTCCATCGCCTCGATTATTGTATCCAGGCGGGCGAACGAACGGTAGAAGAAAATCTCCAACGATTAACAGAGAGGCTGGCGGGAGGCAAGTTCCGGGCCATCATGAGAAGGATTTACGGCTGATGATGTGGTTAGTGAATACTTGCTGTTCATGAAGGAGAACGGTCTCCCTTCCTGCTTTCTGAAGCCGCACTTAATGAAGTTCATAGACCTTCCGAGCTTATCATAAAAGGAGATGATATTAATACAGATCGGTATCTGCTCATCGATTCTTGTTGTTATCAGTTCTATACAATTCAAATGCTCTATCCCTCTCCATTGCTCATCTCAGAAGATTTCGGTATTATAACAGCGTGAACAAAAGACTATTTATTCTATTATCGGTTTTTCCTGCATGAATCGCTCTCGCGGATTTTTTCTTTTTCCCCTTATTGTTTTTCATGCTATCCTGCTTCCTGCACAACCTTCGCTCGAATCGAAATTCATTTCTCGAGTTTCTCAGAAACGTCTTCAGCAAGCAGTGCGAAATCTGGTGTCATGCGGCAACCGGCTGGGAGGTACGAAATCAGGAGACAAGGCAACCAAACTAGTCTTTGATACGTTCAAGAGTTATGGATTCAAACCTGAAAAAATCATAGATCCGGAGAAGTTGAGTTATTCCCATCAAAGCTGGCAATTGCAAATCGAACAACCGAAGCGATTGCGCGGACTCATTCAGCATGAATGGCTGGCAGGTTTTTCACCATCCGTCCATCTGGAGACAGGGCGTCTTTCATTTGTCAGAACCAGCGATGACATCGATGAAGAGAAAATCGACGGCGGTATAGTTCTCCTGGAACGGCCCCCTGCAGAAAAAATGTATATGAAGTTAGCGGACGCCGGAGCGCGCTGCATCCTCGCGTATGAAGCTTCCAATACCGCGACGTACTCGAACTGGGCAATGATTTCCACAATGAAAGAATCGAGCAAAAATCCAATCCCCCTATTCAACATTTCAAATATTGCCGGCAAACGAATGCTCGAGGAATTGAAAAAGGGGACACGCATTCTCATCAAATATGCGGCGAAAACAACAATAAAACCCGGAAATCCAAAAACGGTCATTGCTACGCTCAAAGGTGAATCGGAAGACTACTACATTGTCTGTGCACATGGCGACTCAGATTCGGGAGGGCCGGGAGCCGACGATAATGCTTCCGGCGTTGCGGGTGTTATGGAAATTGCCCGTATTCTTAAAATACTTGTGCGGAATAAGACTCTTCCGCTCCCGCGCTACAGTATTCGATTTATTATTTGGGGGAGTGAAACCTTCTCGTCCAATAGTTATGTCAAGCTCCACTCAAAGAAGCTGGAGCATATTCGCGGTGTAATCAATTTCGATGAAATCGGAATCGGAAAGACAAGGAAGTGCGTGTACTTTGAGGGAAATGATGTCGCACAGAATCACGATCTTTTAAAACTTTATGAAAAAGTTGGTGAAGATTATGTTGGTAAGAGTGGCTTCTGGAAAGAAGCGACAACAAATCCTTCGGAAGGTGGAACCGACTCCTACAGCTTCTTGTCCGAATCTCTTGACCGGTTAGATGCACCGGACGTCAAGATTCCATCGATAACCATCTTCACAGCAGCTTGGAATGAACCCAAATCGATGCGTCAAACGCGCGGCTGGATATCGAAAGCATGGAAAGGTCATCCGGATTCCGTGAACATTGATTATTCGCCGTACTATCACTCATCATTAGATATTCCGCTGTTCACGACGGACAAGGAGCCATCGCATATGATCTGGGCAGTGAATGCAGCTGGAATTGGGATGATCCGGTTGCTTTGGCGGTAACTGATATTGCCTTGATGGACGCCAATTTCAAATATCGCTTTGGTTCGGTTGAATACGATCTCGCATTCCGTACACACATTATGGGCATTCTGAATGTAACACCCGATTCCTTCTCAGATGGCGGCAATTTTTTTGAAGTGGAGCATGCTGTAGGTCAAGGAATGAAATTGGCTGAAGATGGAGCAGACTTCATTGATGTCGGTGGAGAATCTACACGGCCCGGTTCAGAATCGGTTTCGACAGCAGAAGAAATCAGAAGAGTCATCCCTGTTATTGAAGCACTGACGAAAAAGATCCAGATCCCCATATCTATTGATACCTACAAATCAGCTGTCGCGGAGGCGGCGCTGTTAGCGGGAGCGGTTATTGTCAATGACATCAGCGCTATGACGTTTGATGAGGAAATGGTGTCGGTGACCGCAAAGTACAAAGCGAGTGCAGTCCTGATGCATATCAAAGGTGCGCCGAAAACCATGCAGCATAATCCTATATATGAAAATGTGACGAAGGAGGTCGGTGAATTCCTACAGAAACGGTTGGCCGCGGCTCGCGATGGAGGTATCGCACAAATCATACTCGACCCGGGTATCGGATTTGGTAAGAAGTTCGATCATAATATCCAGCTTCTTCAAGATCTGAAATCGTTTCACATACTTGGCTGTCCGATTTTGGTAGGGCTCTCACGGAAATCATTTCTCGGTGCCATCCTGAATCTGCCGCCAAACGAACGAATGGAGGGAACTGCAGCGGCTGTTACTGCTTCAATTCTCAATGGTGCTCATATCATCCGTGTTCATGATGCGAAAGAGATGAAGCGGGTAGCTATGGTAAGCGACGCCTTGAAATTCAGGTCAATGTCAACAGCACAATAATATGGAATCAACTATCAGCTCCATTGCAGTGCTTATTCCGGCATATAATGCAGAAGCATCATTGTCAGAAATAGTGCGCCGTCTGCGTGAAGTAGTCGGAGAAGTGCAGATTATTGTTGTTGATGACGGATCGATGGATCGAACGGGGGAAGTTGCTGTCTCTTTGGGAGCGAGCCTTCTTCAGCATGAAAGAAATCGCGGAAAAGGTGCAGCGTTGCAAACAGGATTTCAATGGGTGAAGAACCTTGCCGGTATCGAATTTGTTCTTACGATCGATGCTGATCTGCAACATCAGCCGGAAGATATTCCGAAATTCCTTGAATTGCAGCATCGAACCGGGGCAGATATTATTGTCGGGTGGCGCGAACGAAGGGGAACAGGAATGCCTCTGCACCGCATGTTGTCGAACACCATTACTTCTTCTCTCGTAGGAATACGAACCGGCATCGCCATCAAAGACAGTCAATGCGGATTTCGGTTGATTCGAAAGAGTGTTCTTGGGCAGATTCAACTTGAATCAGCGGGATACGAAGCTGAGACAGAGTTCCTCTTGAAGGCGGCACGAGAAGGCTGTACAATAGATTTTGTTCCGGTATGTACTGTGTACGGAAATGAAAAAAGCTATATGACGCATTGGACAACAACGAAAAATTTTATCAAAGTGCTTTTCCGGGAATATCCATGAACCGATTTGAAGAAGAACGTGCAGAAATGATTGCACTGCTGCGGAGGCGAGGAGTGCAGGATGAAAACCTCTTAAGGGCAATGCAAACAGTGGAACGCGAACACTTTGTCTTGTCTGCATTTATCAATAAAGCTTACGACGATAGTGCACTTCCCATTGCAAGCGGGCAGACTATTTCACAGCCCTATACAGTAGCATTTCAAACAGAGCAGCTCAAGGTGGGCAAGGACTCAAAAGTATTGGAGATAGGAACAGGGTCCGGATATCAGGCAGCAGTCCTGGCTGAAATGGGATGCCGTGTTTTTACGATTGAGCGTCTCATGGAACTGCACCTCATTGCACGGAAGCTACTGGAAAAGCTTGGATACCATGTCGCAGCGCGATGCGGTGATGGAACAGTTGGGTGGAATGAATTCGCTCCCTATGATGGAATCGTCGTTACCGCGGCGGCTCCTGATGTTCCTCAGCCTTTGCTTGATCAGCTTGCTGATGGAGGAAGGTTGGTTATTCCCGTTGGTGACCGGGAAGACCAATCCATTAGGATCATCAGGAGGGTAGGAAATCAATTCGAATCTGTTGAGGCTCGCGGTTTCAGATTCGTTCCTCTTATCGGTAAAGAGGGATGGAATAATAAATGAGAGACGATTTGAAGAATGAACGTGAACGTTAACAGCATGAAGATGTCCCACGTTCTTGCCATCGTAGGTCCAACGGCATCGGGGAAAACCGCATTATCGATGTTGCTCGCCAGGAAAATGAATGCAGAAATCATCTCTGCGGATTCGCGGCAAATCTACAGGTATCTCACTATTGGGACAGCAAAACCGACGCCGGAGGAACTTCGACAAGTAAAGCATCACTTTGTCGATATACTCGATCCGGACCAGGATTATAATGCTGGCGAATACAGTCTTCAGGCGCGCATAAAAATTCAAGAGCTGTTGAACAATGGCATCCAACCGATTCTCGTGGGGGGATCCGGTTTATATCTTCGAGCTGTCATTGACGGTTTTTTTAAAGGGCAGGGGAAGAATTTTGAAGTTCGTGAAGAACTGGAAGAAGAGGCACGCACCTTCGGTGGGGATGTCCTGTATGAAAAGTTAAAAAAAATCGATCCGGTATCTGCAGCAAAGATGGACGCAACAAAAGTTCGGCGTGTTGTGCGTGCATTGGAAGTATATTATTCGACAGGCAAACCAATTTCTGAACTCCATTCGGTTCAGGAGACCGTCATTCCGTTTACTGTTGTGCAATTCGGTTTGGAATGGGATCGGAAAGTTCTCTACCAGCGAAACGAACATCGTATTGATGAAATGATAAAGCATGGATTGGTGGGAGAAGTGCAGGCTCTTATCAGTAAAGGGTATTCCCGGACATTGAATGCCCTGAATACAGTTGGGTATAAAGAGGTCTTCCAATTTCTCGAGGGCACACTGACAAGGGAAGAAATGGTGAGGCTTATAAAGCAGAATACACGTCGCTATGCCAAACGGCAGATGACATGGTTCCGTGCAGACAAACGTATCCGTTGGATTTCTGTGAATGAGGAAACGGATTGGAACAAGATTGCAGCACTAATACAAAAAGAATTTCTCGCTTTTCAGAAAAACACCTTCGCATCAAATTGATTTTCCTGCATCTGTTTGCTATATTGTCATCATGAAGGCTGCAAGCGGGGCGTAGCGTAGCCTGGTAGCGCGCTTGGTTCGGGACCAAGAGGTCGCCGGTTCAAATCCGGCCGCCCCGACGATGTTTTTCGCATATGTGCTTCATAGTGAAAAGACAAAGCGATATTACGTTGGTTCAACCAACGATTTGGAGAACCGATTGCGGGAGCATAACTCAGGAGAAACGAAATCGATTCGAAGGGGAATTCCCCGGTTTATTGTTCATGTTGAACAATTTGCAACCCGAAGCGAAGCGGTAAAGAAGGAAAGACAAATCAAAGCGCGAGGGGTCTCGCGGTATCTTGGAAAGAATAAGATGCCTGGCTAGCGCGTGGCGCCTTCGGCGCCAAGGTCGTCCGCCAAAGGCGGGCCGCCCCGACAGATTTAACTATATATAGTGACGTTCTTTTAATAGGCTTTCCCATTCGATCCTTCCAGACTGTAAAATCTATGTCATCACATATCGTGGCTATTGTTGGTCGTCCCAATGTTGGTAAATCTACTCTTTTTAATCGCATTTTCGGTTCGCGTGAAGCAATTGTTTTCAACACCCCTGGTGTAACCCGCGATCGTCGGTATGCAGAGGCAGAGTGGGCGGGTAAGTCGTTTACGATGATCGATACCGGCGGATTTGTCCCGCAGTCCAACGACATCTTTGAAAAAGCCATCCGTGAGCAGGCAAAAATTGCCATCGAAGAGGCTGACTCTATCCTTTTTATCGTTGATGCAATAGAAGGATGTACACCGCTTGACAAAGAAATTGCAGCTGTTCTCCGCCGTTCCAACAAACCCATTCATCTTATTGTCAATAAGATTGATTCTGCACAGCGCGAGAATTTAAAAACAGAATTCTATTCGCTCGGTTTAGGCGAGCCGATCGGTATTGCTGCTCTCGGCGGAAGAGAAATTGGTGATTTCCTCGATCTCATTACTTCTGATATAAAGAAAGCAACGCGCACCAAGAAGGAAAAAAGACTCCGGCTTGCAGTGATTGGCAAGCCGAATGTCGGGAAATCATCATTAGTGAATGCCCTGATTGGAACAACGCGCCAGGTTGTCACGGAAATTCCCGGTACGACACGCGACCCTATCGATACCGTACTCAATTACAACGGTGAAGAAATTATCCTTGTAGACACTGCGGGTTTGCGGAAACGCAGCAAGATCACTGAGAGCATTGAATTCTACAGTACCATCAGAACGCTGCACGCTATTGAACGAAGCGATGTCGCAGTAATCCTTTTTGATGCAACACAAGGAGTGGATAAGCAGGATCTACAGATTGTTGATGCAACGATGGAACGGCATCGTTCGGCCATCATTGTCGTGAATAAATGGGACCTAGTGGAAAAAGAAACGAACACGGCGCGTCAATATGAACTGGCGATTGAACGGAACTTGGGTTTGTACGATTTCCTTCCGGTTATTTTTGTCTCTGCATTGACAAAGCAGCGGATTACCAAAGTTATCGACACGGCAAAGGAAGTCCATGCACAGCAATCACGCCGTATCTCGACGAGTAAATTGAATAAAGAAATGATGGCGGTCATCGAGGTGAATCCGCCAAAGTCATCGACATCGAAGGAAATCAAAATAAAATTCGCTACGCAGATCAAAACCAATCCGCCATTGTTCGCGTTCTTTTGTAACCACCCGAAATTGGTACAGGAATCATACAAACGATTCCTGATGAATAAGCTGCGCGAGATCTTCGGGTTTACCGGCGTTCCTCTGGGAATTGTTTTCAGGGAGAAATGAGACAACGCATTCTTGTCATAGGAGGGCTGGCCGCGGGACCTGCTGCTGCCAGCAAAGCGAAACGCACTGCTCTTGATGCCGAAGTCATCCTCTTTGAGCAGGGTGAACACATTTCTTCGGGCATTTGTGAAGTTCCCTATTACATCTCCAATATCATCACAAATGCCGATAAACTTTCCATCCTTACTCCGTTAGAATTCGAACGGACGCGCGGTGTGAAAGTGCACACGCAGCATCGAGTCGAAGAGATCCAGCCATTGAAGAAACGTATCGTTGTACGCGATGTCTATCGGGAACAACTGCATAGGTTTGAGTACGATAAGCTGATTCTTGCGACCGGTTCAAAAGCACGATCGCTCGGATTAGCGGGGGAGCAGGGCCGTAATGTTTTCCATGTGAAATCGCTCGCAGATGGACTGGCAATCAAACGATATGTAGATGACGAAAAACCTGCACGAGCGGTTATTATCGGCGGAGGTTATGTTGGATTAGAAATGTGCGAAGCATTCCGCACCCTCGGCATAGAAACGACGCTCCTTCATCGAGATGAATTGCCATTGTCCAAACTCGAACCGGACAGCCGTATGGCTGTGCTTCAAGAATTTAAGGACCATGGTGTCGTCTTCCAGCGGAAACAATCGGTGAAGGCTTTGAATGTCGACGGTTCCGGGAAAGTTGTCGAAGTTGTGACGAACACCGGCACTTTTCAAACTGATCTTCTTCTTCTTGCCCTTGGTGTTGAACCGAATATCGAACTTGCGAAATCAATACATGTTCAACAGGGAGCCTCCGGCGGCATCATGACGGATCAGCGTCAAACGAGTTCTGTGGATTCTATCTATGCAGCCGGAGACTGTTGTGAAGTGAAAAATCTGGTGAATAACCGCTGGATGTATGCACCGCTTGCGACGTATGCAGCTCGGCAAGGCCGGGTGGCGGGTGAAAATGCCGCCGGTGGCGCTGCGATTTTTAAAGGAGCCATTCGAGCAGTTGCTGTCAAAGTATTTGGATTGGAAGTAGCATCGGCGGGATTGAGTTCATCAGAAGCAGAGGAATCAGGAATCCAACCGGTGATCGAACATGTGACCAGTGATTCTAAAATTCCATTCTATCCGGGCAATGAAAAAATCTGCATCACCGTTATTGCCGATAAGAAGAGCCGCAGATTGATTGGTTTCAATATCGTTGGCGGTGCCGGAAGTGCATTGCGAGCCAACGTCATGGGTGTTGCGCTCCAGCAGCGTATGACAGTTGATGAAGTGGCAAAACTTGATTTGCTGTATTCTCCACCATTTTCACCACTCTGGGATCCTTTCCTTGTCGCTGCTCACCAGCTCAGCAAGCGATTAGATTCCCGTAACGGTTTTTAACAAAGGTACGTCTATGAAGAATCTGGTGATTATCGATCATCCTCTGGTCAAACGCGATTTGACGCTGCTTCGAAATAGAAAAACACCGAGCAATCAATTTCGTGCCATCTTGCGTCGTACAGCAAGTCTTATGGCTTATGAAGTTTCAAGAGGCCTCGTAACGAAAGGGATCCAAGTTCACACACCGCTCGAGAAAACACATGGCGTAACTGTGGATCAACAAATCGTTCTTGTTCCCATCCTTCGCGCGGGACTTGGACTTGTCGGCGGATTTGTCGAAGTCATGCCGAATGCACGCGTGGGACATATTGGATTGTTCAGGGACGAAGAAACGTTGAAGCCGGTAGATTACTATTTCAAAGTACCGAACAATCTCAGGAAAGCACTCGTTCTTTTGCTCGATCCTATGCTTGCTACGGGCGGAAGCGCTGCTGCAGCGATTTCTTACCTCAAGGAACGCGGTGCACAAAAGATACGTTTAGTTTCTCTTTTAGCTGCTCCTGAGGGAGTCAAAAAAATACGCAAAATACATCCCGACGTTCAAATGTACACCTGTGCGTTGGACCGTGCACTGAATCACCGCGGCTACATCCTTCCAGGACTTGGAGATGCCGGCGATCGAATGTTTGGGACGGAGTGACAAGAGTGAAACGATTGCTTCGAAGTACAATTCTTTCACTTGTTCTCGTGATCACTGCCGCTGAGGCGCAATGGAAGCTCGAACCTTCTCTTCATGCCTTGGTTCTCAGTGGAATTGATCTCATCCTGAAACAGGAGTATGATCGCGCCGATTCGTTATTTTGTGAGGTTGCCAAGAAGCATCCCTATCATCCTGCAGGCTTTCTCTACCAGGCAGCGGTCATGCAGGCATATGCGATAGATGTTGATGTGCCTATCGGTCGGCAAAAGTTTGATTCGCTGCTCGAACGCGGTAAAATGACTGCTGCCGGATTGGATTCCCCTTGGCGCGAATTTTTCCTCGCTACTGCCGATGGCTATGATGCCTTTGAACGGGTGGAGCGTGGAGATTGGTTGGGCGGTATCCGAAAAGCTATGGCATCTGCTTCAACATATGAGCAAATTGTCCAGAAGGATTCCTCGTTCTACGATGCGTATATCGGTATTGGTACATATCAATATTGGCGAAGCCGCAAAACAGCATTCATTCGATGGCTGCCGTTCGTTCGTGACGATCGCGAACTCGGAATTAAAATGTTGATTGCAGGGGCTGAGCGTTCCGAGTACAGCCGTTCAACTGCTATCAGTGCATTGATTTCTATTTATCTCGATGCGGAAAAATATCAGGATGTGGAGAAATGGGCTAAACGCGGATTAGATCTTTATCCTGAAAACCGGGTTTTTTTGTGGGGACTTGCTACGGCACTTGATAGACAAAGGAACGTAGTATCAGCGATTGAAGCCTATTCCGTTCTTTTAGAGAACATTCTCCATGCAAAATTTCCTCATCCTTACAGTGAGATGGTCTGCCGTCTCAACCTCTCGAAATGCAGGCTCACTGTTCAGGATACCGCTTCTGTCGCCGCCCATCTTTTAAGAATTCTTTCCTATGAAAAAACATCGTTTCCGGCAAACCTTCAATCTCGTGCACAAGCAAAGTTTGATGAGGCGAAAACTTTGCTTTTCTCCGTCAATAATCACCGTAAAGTTATTCAAGAGAGGTAAGAAGCACTCCTCTTTCAGTCTTGACATTCGGCAGGGAATCCCTATATTCATTTATAGGAATGCGTTGAACTATGTTTGACAGCAAATACAAGAAAAAATTAGATGATCTGCTTGCCGTGTGCCGCAAGAATCTTCGTTCGGTAGATGAAGATCTCATCACGCGGGCATTCAAACTCAGCCTGGAAGCGCATAAGAATAACCTGCGTGCATCGGGTGAACCGTATTTCCTCCATCCCTACGAAGTCGCGATGATTGTAGCAAAGGAAATTCCGTTGGATGATATTTCGATTGCCAGCGCGTTGCTCCATGATGTCGTAGAAGATACCGATTTTGAATTGAAAGATGTTCGCGCAGAATTCGGCGATGCGGTCGCAGATATCGTGGATGGCGCAACGAAGATCACGGATATCTTTGAAAGCCATGAGGTTACACAGGCTGAAAGCTATCGAAAATTGCTCCTTTCGATGGTCGATGACATCCGGGTTATGCTCGTCAAGTTCGCCGATCGCCTTCACAATATGCGCACACTCGAATACCTGCCTCCGGAAAAACGTCTTCGCCTTGCCCGGGAAACCCTTGATATCTATGCACCATTTGCCCACCGGTTCGGATTGGCGCAGATCAAATGGGAGCTGGAAGACCTTTCTTTTAAGCATCTTCATGTACAGGAATATGAGAACATTGCAAGGCAGCTGCGTTCCAAGCGCCGCGAACGTGAGCATTACATTAACCGGTTCGTACAGCCGATTAAAAAACGTCTGACAGAGGAAGGACTGTCATACGAGGTTGCCGGACGGCCAAAACATCTCTTCAGTATTTACAATAAGATGATGAAGCGAAGTAAGCCCATTGAAGAGATCTACGATTTGTTTGCCGTCCGCATCGTTATCGATACAACCGATAACAGTGAATGTTTTATTACCTATAGCATCGTTACGGAACTCTACAAACCGATTCCTGAGCGGTTCAAGGATTACATCTCTGTTCCCAAAAAAAATGGGTATCAATCCATTCATACAACCGTGATCGGTCCCGATGGCAGGATGGTCGAAGTGCAGATCCGTACAAAAGCGATGCATGAAATCGCAGAACGCGGTGTTGCAGCTCATTGGATATACAAAGACTCCAAGACGCCGCTTGACAAAGAATTGGAGAGCTGGATCAATTGGGTTCGGGAAATCTTCGAACAAAAGAGTGAAGACACTCCCAAGGAATTGATGGAGAGTTTCAAGCTGAATCTCTATCAGGATGAAATTTATGTCTTCACACCCAAAGGCGATCTGAAGATTCTTCCACGCAACTCCACACCTATCGATTTTGCTTTTGAAATTCATTCCAACGTTGGATACCATTGCATTGGTGCCAAAGTGAATGGTCGTATTGTTCCCCTCAGCACCGTGCTCAGAAGCGGCGACCAGGTAGAAATCATCTCTTCGAAGAACCAAACACCGAATCCCGACTGGGAACAAATTGCTGTTACGCATAAAGCAAAATCTCATATACGCCGGTTCGTTCGCGAGGAATCACGAAAACAGTCGGACGAAGGAAAAGATGCCTGGGAGAAAAAAGTCAAACGGCGGAAGATCAGTATCAGTGCAGACGAACTTGAGAAGTTTGTGCACAGTCTCAAGTATGAAGATGTTCAGGACTTTTATCACGCAGTCGCAGATCATACGATTGATCTCGATATGATGGTTGAACAATATATTGTTCGATTGAAGCACCCCGTCGCGGAAGAAACATCCCAGGTGCAAAATCCGGATACACTCTTCAATAAATTTATTACAACTGCGCGTGATATTACCAGCGGCATTTCCATTTTGGGAATGAATGATAATTTCATGCACCAATATGCAAAGTGCTGCAATCCTATTCCAGGAGATCCTATTATCGGATTTGTAACGACAGGAGAAGGAATCAAGATTCATCGCAAAGATTGCAAGAATGTCATCTCTCTTCGGCTGGCAGAAAGCGCGCGCATCGTCGATGTCGGCTGGCCGCCGGCGAATGGTGCAGACTTTATTACCGGAATTCACGTTGGAGGGGAAGATAGGCCTGGCTTGCTGAGCGATATCACTCATGCCATTTCCACATATCAAAACACCAATATTCGAAGTGTGAATATGGATTCAAGGGGATCTCTCTTCGATGGCAGGGTGATCCTCTATGTGAAGGATACAGATCATCTTACCCGCATTATCGAAAAGCTCAAGCGCATTCGGGGCGTGCAGAGTGTCGAACGGTTCTCGGGGTAGAACGGCCTGCCGCTATGACCTCATCGCTCTCAAGAATTCTTGGTATTGACTACGGCTCACAGCGCATTGGTCTATCGATCAGCGATCCGCTCTGCCTCATTGCGAAGCCGATTGATGCCCTCAAGAATGATACCGGACTGTTCGCCGCCTTGAAAGCACTCGCAGGGCGGGAGAGCATACAGCTGATTGTGGTCGGGCTGCCGCTGAATTTAAAAGGACACCATGCTCAGAAAGCGGACGAAGTGCAGAGATTCATTGAACGTCTCACGGAGGAGCTTGGCATCGAGGTAGTGACATGGGATGAGCGATTCACAACAACGATTGCTCAGCAAACCATGCTTGCTATGGGAACAAAGAAAAAGGAGCGTCAAAAGAAAGATGGCCGCATTGATTCCATGGCCGCCGCATTGATTCTTCAGGGATTTATGGATAGTACGAAGCATTCGCGTTCTTGCTGAGATGGAGAAAGAGAATCGGAGACAATCAGGTGAGTGGAAGCAGCTCATCCGCACTGCGGCATTGAAGTACTATCGCCGTGTCAAACGTAATCCTGGTACATCCCTTTTGATCATCTGTGGAGTTATCCTTTTTCTTCAAATTATGCTCCTCCCTTATGATGATGTGAGGCTCTTAAAGTCCAAGAATCCTGGAGGGACTGCTTTCATGCGTGATCATGCTTCTCTGGCGAAGAAGGAAGGGAAACCATTCCAAAAGAAACAGATATGGATACCTTTCAAGGCGATTCCAAGGGATGCTATAGACGCAGTGATCGTTTCGGAGGATGGTACATTTTGGTCTCATAGTGGTTTTGACTGGTTCGAATTCAGGGAATCCATCGAGCGGGACTTTGAAGAAGGCCGGGCAGTACGCGGAGCAAGTACCATAACGCAGCAACTGATAAAAAATCTCTATCTTTCTTCATCGAAGAATCCTCTGCGAAAACTCAAAGAGTGGATTCTGACATGGTACATCGAACAGCAGCTCACCAAGACGAGGATTTTGGAGATCTATTTAAATGTCATCGAGTGGGGTGATGGTATCTACGGCATCGAAGCTGCATCACAGTATTACTTCGACAAATCTGCTTCTGCATTGAATCGCGATGAGTGTGCGCGGCTGGCGGCGATTATCCCAAGTCCCCGCAAACATCGTGCGGATGTGAATTCAAAATATGTCCTCCGTCGATCGAAGATGATTCTCGATCGTATGGATGCACGCGGAATGTAGCGGAGTCCTGATAATGAAACTGAGTGATTTAAAATTATTGATCGACGAGGGAGAAGGCTTCGAACTCGAGTTCAAACGGAAAGTTTCCACCCCCGTTAAAGTGGCGAAGACAATGATGTCTTTTGCTAACAGCAAAGGGGGCATTGTGCTCTTTGGTGTTGATGACGACCGGACGATTGTCGGTGTAGGTAGTGAAAAAGAAGAAATCGATATGATCCAGATGGCAGCGGGTTTCTATTGTGATCCTCCTCTTGAACCGATTATTGATACCGTCCCCTACAAAGGAAAAGACGTTATTGTTGTGACCATAGAAGAAAGTGAGCAGAAACCGCATGTTCTCAATGTTGATGATGGAGAAGAGAATCATGGAACCCGTGTCTACATTCGTGTCTATGATAAAACAGTTGAGGCGAGTAAAGAAGTTATGCATATCCTCGAAGCAGAAAATCCCAACGCTCCTCCGCTGCGTATTGCCATTGGTGATTCTGAACGACGTTTATTCGACTATCTTGATGAAAACGAGCGGGTCACGGTGAATCAATTTGCCAAACTTGTGAACATCTCTCATCGGCGGGCATCACGGTCGCTTATCCAGCTTGTGCGGGCCGGTGTCCTAAGGATTCACACATACGAGAAGGAGGATTTTTACACGAGGGCATTTTGATGGTATACCTTCTCAAGGTTGCTTTGGTTAATCTGAGAAACCTTGACAAGGTTACTTACCTTTTTCCCGCCAAATCTTTGCCAACTCAAACACCGCTATTCCATACGCAACGGCCACATTCAACGATTGTTTCGTACCATACATCGGAATCTCAATCGCTATATCACTTAGTTCGATCACTTCTTTTGACACACCTATAATTTCATTTCCAATGACGAGGCATAAAGGGAAGTTACCCGGGGTGATCCCGGAAAAGGGAATACTTCTATCTGTCAATTCAAGACAGCAAATCCTATAACCGCGCGCTTTCAACGTAAGTATCGCTTCCGTCGGATCTTTGGCATATTCCCACGGGACACTTTTTGTAGAACCGAGGGCAGTCTTCTCGATTTCTTTCCTTGGCGGATGGGGAGTGAAACCGGTTAGAATGAGTTTCTCGATGAAGACACCGTCAGAGGTGCGGAAGATCGAACCAACGTTGTACAAGCTCCGGACATTATCGACAAGTACAACAAGCGGTATGCGGGATGCGCTGGTGACGCGATCCAACGGGATACGCTTGGCGGATATTTCTGAGTGAGTGAGCTTTCTCATAGCAAAAGATAGGTAAAAAAGGAAGGAAATAAAATAAACGGAAGAAGTCTGTAAAATAGAATTTAAATATTTAGAAACCTCTCCCATCTTCTGAACAGCTCAGCGGTCGCTTTTAAGTCTCCGAGATTGTATTCCGCAATTTCCTTGAAACGTTTTGCTTCGTACAGTTGTCTCATATCCAATCCGGTGATGCCATGTGCTTTCGGACTTTCTATGACGAACGACTTGCAGTAAAAATCGAGATTGAATTTACGAAAAGCACCGTAGTAGGTAAACTGCTCCAGGAGATCGCAGTGAATCGATGCGTCATATCGATATGGCATAAGATTGCGTGAAGGTTGGATTTGCAGTATCGCTGAACGGAGCATCAGGAATGGGCAATCAAATCCGCGTCCATTAAATGTGATGAATTGAGCATAATGCCCGATATCCAGCCAGAACTGTGCAAGGATCTCCTGTTCATCGCCTGAGTGAAACCGGATCGCATCGTTCTCGACCGCATAGTCCAATTTCTCATCTGCCTGAAATAAGATTTTTCCGTGACCGGTTTCAGGATTCAACATTCCGATAGCGATGATTTGTGCTGTGGTAGGGTAGAGGTTGAGTTTATGGATGGCTTCTTCGCGGTCGGCGTCGGTTTCCGCAAACTTCAATAAGTATTCTCGTCGGACTTCATCAAAGGAATCAATAGGATAACCGAGCGTTTCGATGTCGATCACAACCCGAGTCATAGTGTCCTCCTCGTAATTTTTCAGGCAGTAATATGGTAGTTCTTCAACCCCCAGTACGTTTCAACGGCAGATGATTTCAGAATAGTGGCAATCGGAATAGCAAGCAACATACCAGCAATACCCATAAGGGAATTACCGATAATAAGCACGAAAATGACCGTCACGGGATGCATATCGACAGATTTGGAAAAACATAACGGCTGAATGATAATATTATCCAGGAGTTGCACAAGGACGAGCGTCACAAGGAGTATCGAGCCTGCCTGCCGGAAATCTCCACATTGCGAGAGTGAAATGAGAATTGCAGGCACCACTCCAAAGAAGGGTCCGACATACGGGATAAGATTTGATATCCCTGCGATGATCCCGAGGAGAAAGGCATATTGAACACCAATGATGTAAAAGCCGATAATACTCAAGATACCGACAATCGCAGAATCGAGGATCCATCCGCGCAAGTACCCTACAAGTTCTTTTTGAATCTTGTCCAAAACATTAAGCGTCATTTCGAAATATTTGTTAGGGACACGTTCGATGAGTTTTTTGAGTGCAGTATCACCTTCGGAGAGTATGAAAAATGTAATAAACGGAACAATCAACAGGTTTGCGAGGAATCCTGCAGCATCCGTTAAACCTTCGCCAAGTCCCTGTAGTCCGCCTTCGACGACTTCATGGATTTTTTGCGTAACTGTTTCCGGATCTGTAAACGGAATGTTCGCCGTCAATCCGATTGCTGCCTCATTTAATTTTTGATCGAAAGGAAAGTTTTTAAAACCGTCATAGAGAATTTTGAAGCGTTCGATCATCATCGGTACGAAGATGATTCCTGCTGCTACTGTCAGACCACCGATAAACAAAAAGACGACACCCACAGAAAGACTTCGTCGAAGACCAAAATGGAATTCCAGGAGAAGTACCACCGGACGTAGAATGAATGCCAAAAGAACAGAAATGATCAACGTGAGAACGAGATCGGGGAAGTAGGCGGCAATCCAAAACCCAACGATGATGAGGCCCAGTAAAAAAAGGACCTTGACCAGCGGACGATTCGAGGTCGCCGATACGAAGCGCGGTTGCTGTGCAGCCATGGCACCCTAAGCTGAAATAGTGTAGTGTTTTAGTCCCCAATATGTTTCGGTTGCAGAAACTCGAAGGATCGTAGCGATTGGAATGGAAATGACCATCCCGGCCACACCCATAAGCTGATGACCAATAATGAGTGTCAGCACTACTGCGACCGGATGCATATCGAGTGATTTGCCAAAACAGAGCGGTTGTAAGACAATATCATCAATCAGACGGATCACTACTGATAGAATAGCGATCGGTAAAAGCATCTGAAAATCGCCGGTCTTTGTCAGCGAGGCAACAACGGCGAGACTTGCCCCGACAATGGGACCAAGATAGGGAACAAGATTCGCTATTCCCGTGAGGACACCAAGGAGAATGGCATAGGGGACACCGATGATCATAAATCCGATCACCGAAAGACCTCCGACAATGCCGCATTCCAGGATCAATCCTCTGAGGTACGAAACAAGCTCACGGCTGAGCTTGTACATAATATTCAAACACATCTCAAAATATTTATTCGGAATTTTTTCTACGATCTTCTTTATTGCGAGATCTCCTTCCGCGAGGACAAAGTACGTGATAAACGGAATGATGAGGAGATTCGCCAGATAGGATGCCGCTGTGCCCGATGCTTCACCGATGGATTGAAGAAGCCCTTGTGTCAGGAGATGGACCTTGTCTCCGATGGTCGCGGGGTCAATAAAGGGAATATGTGCCGCCATCTCACGTGCTGTGATGGTCAATTTCGTTTCAAAGGGAAACATCCGAAGCTGTTCATACATCAGGCGGATGCGGCCGATCAATAACGGGATCGTCTCGATGAGCGTAAAGACTGTGACCCCTCCAATGAGTAGAAAGACGATTCCAATAGCAGGGCCGCGGCGGAAATTCAATCGGTATTCAAGAAATCGAACCAGCGGTCTTAAAATAAATGCAGTCAAGATGGAAATGATGAGTGTGAGAACAAGATCAGGAAAGAAGGAGGCGATCCAGAATCCAAGTATAATCAGTGCCAGGAAGAGCAGGACCTTGACAAATGGCTTGTTGGCTGACGATGGTGATAATAGCATCGTTATGAATCCAATGTGGTTCGAAGAGCTTTTAATGCAATCTCATAAGAAAACCCCCTTCGCAGGAGGAAATCGAGCAGGCGTTTCTTTCGTTTGTCTGCGTCGAGTTTTGCCAAGGAATTGTGCGTCAATTGTATCTTCCGTTTTATTGCCTGAAGAGCGGCGGCATGTTGACTTTGCGGAGATACGAGTTCCGCGAGCACGGTTTCAATAGCAGACGACGAAATGCCCTTGACGATCAATTTTTGTCTGAGTAACGTCTGTCCGGTCGGCTTACGTTTCAAGGTATCTCGTGCGAAGGCAAACGCAAAACCGAGATCATCAATCATCTTTAACTGCCGAAGTTGCTGAAGAACCTTTTCAGCGCATTCGCCTGCGAATCCTTTTTTTACTAAATGATCAAGAACTTCTTTTGAACTCCGCGGACGATACGAGAGATAATTGATGGCGATATTCTTTGCCTGCGTTTCTGCTTCTGTCGTCTTGAGCCGTTCAAGAGTCTCTTCATCCAAATCGTCGCCCGTGCGCAGCCCGAACCTACCAAGAGTCCAATCACTCAGCTCTAAGGCCGGCGCGTCGTCAAGATGCACGCTGTAACGAAAACGTTTGCCCCGGAGCCTTTGGATTTTTGTGATGATCAACGATGATTACGATTTATTTTTCTTTGTTCCGCCTGACGCCGATGCTTCTGTTTTTGCCGATGGTGCAGCAGCCGGGGCGGGTTCTTCGGCAGTTAATCCTAATTTCCGGCGAAGTTCCGTATCAATTTCTTTCGCGATAACCGGATTTCCCTGAAGGAACGTTTTAACCGAATCACGTCCCTGACCAATACGGTCTTCTTTATAGGAGAACCACGAACCGCTCTTTGCAATGACATTCAGTTCCACGGCAGTATCGACGAGATCGCCAAGCTTGGAGATCCCTTCATTATACAGGATGTCAAACTGTGCTTCTTTGAACGGCGGTGCTACTTTGTTCTTCACGACTTTTGCACGCGTACGATTGCCGATAACATTGGTTCCATCTTTAATCGCTTCGATACGACGGACATCCATGCGGATGGATGCATAGAATTTCAATGCATTGCCTCCGGTTGTGGTTTCAGGATTTCCAAACATCACACCGATCTTCTGTCGAAGCTGGTTCGTGAACATGACGCACGTTTTTGATTTACTGATGGCAGAAGTGAGTTTCCGCAGTGCTTGCGACATCAAACGAGCCTGCACGCCCATTGTCGGATCACCCATCTCACCCTCGATCTCAGCGCGGGGTGTTAATGCGGCGACCGAATCGATGACGACGATATCGAGCGCATTGCTGCGTACCAGCGTCTCGACAATTTCCAGCGCCTGCTCTCCGAATTCCGGCTGGGAGAGGAGGAGGTTGTTGACATCCACACCGAGTTTTTTTGCATAAGCAATGTCTAGCGCATGTTCAGTATCGATGAATGCAGCAACACCGCCGGTTTTCTGTGCTTCCGCAATAATATGCAGACAAATGGTCGTTTTCCCGGAAGATTCCGGTCCGTAGATCTCGACCACACGCCCGCGCGGCACGCCGCCTATGCCTAAAGCTGCATCTAGGGAAATGGAACCTGTCGAAATTGCATCAACTTTTGCAATAGGTCCTTCATTGAGCCGCATAATGGAACCTTTGCCATGCTGCTTCTCAATTTGATCAATGGCAATCTTCAGTGCTTGCATTTTTGCTTCTTTATTAGTTTCGGCCATGGAATTCTCCGGTTACGATTGAAGTGGGAATGATTTCAAAATAGTGTAGATAGAACCGCTCGGTTTCAGATCGCTTTTCAAGAGCAGCACGTCCGAGCATCGTGATGGTATCGGTTCAAAAGTAATGGTTTTTATCGCATCAGTCAAGCGATCACGATGATGTATTCCCTTGACTCTGCCGAGCGTTATATGCGGGTGAAATGCCCTGTTTTCTTTTGGGAATCCCAACCCCAGGCACACGTGCTCAACAGCTGAAGAGAGTTCTATGACAGCTGCTGCAGCTTCTGTACCAATCCAGATGACTCGTGGATCACGGAGATCCGGGAAAACGCCCACAGTGTTATATATTATTTCAAAAGAAGAAAAAGGGGAGAGAGAATGTGACAGTGCAGCGGAGAGGGAATCGATCTTCGATACCTCGACATTTCCCAGGAATTTCAACGTGATATGGAATTTGTCGGCTGGATCCCACTTCACATCAGCTTCTGTCTCTTTTAGCATTGCTTGAACTGAAGCCACTGCTTGTTGTACGCCGGGCTGGGTTGAAAGTGCAATGAATGTACGAATGGCTGACATTACTTTAATCAGAGAGTTTTAGAAGTTTTCGTCTTACGATCTCTAACGCTGCCTGTGCAGCGCGTTCCTTGATAATTCGTCGTTCACCGCCGAAGTTGAATTGCAGCGCGAGTGTTGTGTGAGAATCGGAATATCCTATCCAGACCAGTCCGACCGGCTTGTCAACAGAGCCTCCGGCTGGACCAGCAATACCGGTCGTGGAAATACCGAGGTCTGTATTGCATTTTGTACGAATTCCAGACGCCATTGCTTCAGCAACCTGGCGGCTGACAGCGCCATATTCCTGGATCAGGTGGAATGGCACACCAAGTTCGTATATCTTTGATGCGTTGCTGTAGGTAATGATGCCGCGTTCGAAATATTTGGAGCTTCCGGAAATATTAGTGATCCGGTCAGTTAGTAATCCTCCGGTGCACGATTCCGCAACAGCGATGGTCAGTGCGTGCTCGGAAAGCAGTCTGCCCACGGTTTCTTCTAATTCCAAGTCGTCGGTGCCGTAAATATATTTTTCTATTTTCGAACGAAGAGTCTTCTCTATGCCTTGAACCTTCGTGTCTGCCTCTTCATTAGTCTTTGCTTTCACCGTAACGCGCAGCCGCACACCGAGCGGGCTGGGAAGAAAGGCAAGCGTGATACCGGAATCAGCCGGGCATATCTGATTGATGTCGCCAATCTGTTCGGCAAGAAAAGATTCTGCAATTCCCGTGGTCTTCAGCGTGCGGTGGCGGATGACTAGCCCGGTCTGAAGCTTTCTGAAGAAGGGAAGAACGGAGTCATCCATCATAGCTTTCATTTCATACGGAACGCCGGGCATGACGATGAAGAACTTTCCATTGTTCTCAAAGAAATACCCCGGTGCTGTGCCAAGTTGATTTTGTATGACAGTGCAGCCGCGGGGAACGAGTGCCTGATCTTCGTTGATTTTTCTGGGTGCGACATTCCGGCGTGCAAAGATGCGCTGCACATTGGATAATGCCTCGCTGTTGAGGACGAGAGCGGTCTTGAAGAATCTGCAGACAACAGCCCGTGTGATATCGTCGTGTGTGGGGCCAAGTCCACCGGTGACCGTTACAACATCGTGAGATGAAAATGCCCTATCGAATGATGCGAGAATTTCATTCTCGTTATCTCCAACGGTTGTCATCCGGTCTGCAAATACACCGACGGAATTCAGCTGTTCAGCAATGTATGCTTGATTGGAGTTAATTACCTGTCCGATCAATAACTCATCACCGATGGAAATGATTTCAGCGTTCATGGTTTCTTATGGTACGAGGTACTCTCTGAATGCAGGAATCAAGAGTATCACATGGAGAACAATGTTTGTATAGACACCGGCGATGACATCATCCATCATAATGCCGAAACCGCCGCGGAGCGAATCAAATTTACGTGCGGGGAATGGTTTGATGATATCAAAAAAGCGAAAGAGAAAAAAAGCCGCAAGGACGACAAAAACTTTCTTCGGCAGGAACATGAGAGAGAGCCACATTCCTACTACTTCATCGATCGTTACCTCGGCAGGGTCATGTCCGTACCGCAGTTCCATTATGGATGAAGCTTTAATTCCGAAGATGCAAACTATGAGTGCGACAGCACCAAGGATTAACGGAGATTCAAATCCTGGAAGAGCATAGAAAGCAAGAGCGACGGTACTTCCCACCGTCCCGGATGCAACCGGTGAATATCCGGAAAAGAGAGCGGACGCAAAAAGTTTTACAGCAAAGGAGGGCTCCGGAAGAGTCGACGATTTATTCGGATTCGGCAGTTTTGTCTGAGATGTCATAAAGTTCGCGGATGATTTTCCAATTGTCGATAATATAGACGATCCCCGTCCATAGCGTGATGGCAGTGATGAACACCATCATGGCATATACCAGTGTATAATCAAGTAGTGTTTGAATGAAGTTGCCAAAGTTCTCTTGTAGTACTGGAGTGTTGCGCCCAACGTACAAAATCAATAAATAATAAATGATGATGTACTGTCCAACAGTTTTGGTCTTCGCAAGTTTCGATGTGTCAACCGGTTTCCCCTTGAATTCTGCGTAGGAGCGGAGAAGCGTAATGACGACATCACGAACAACAATGATCCAAACCATCCAGCCTGCGACCAAATCCAGAGAGACATAGGCGATAAGTGCTGCAGAGGTGACGAATTTATCGGCCAGGGGATCGAAGAATGCTCCCCACCGGGTGACATACCCCCAGCGCCGTGCAAGCCACCCGTCGTACCAATCGGTAAAAGCCGCAAGGATGAACACAATGACGGACCATTGATGAAGGGCCGCACTGGAAGAAAGCAGGAAGGCAACGAATACCGGCGTGAGCAATATCCTTAGGAAGGTCAATTGATTTGGTGGAGAAAAGAATTTCATCGCTTGATGTTAGTTCCTGATGCATTCAAGAATTTTGGAACCGTCCTGGCCAAAATTACGAGATTTTCACGTTGAAAAAAAATCCCGCTGCAGGGCGGGATTATTATGTTTTCAAAACGTTAAAAAAGAAATTATGCTGCTTTTTGTATTTTCCCGGATTTGATGCAATTCGTGCATACTTGAATACTCTTCACAGCGCCGGACGCGAGTTTGACCCGTGCGTTCTGAAGGTTAGGGAGAAAACGTCTCGGAACGCGATTATGTGCGTGGCTGACATGATTTCCTGCCATCGGTTTTTTCCCGCACACTTCACATATTCTTGCCATGTGCAACTCCAATCATTTCATAAATTTCAATTACACAATAATATAGCGAGAAAACACGCGAGAGGCAAGGAGAAACTCCATAGCGGCGTTGTATCCGTAAAAGTGTGGGGGGTCTTGAAAAGAAGAAGGGTTTATTCTAA
>CAZYYD010000032.1:0-53186 GCA_964651225.1 uncultured Ignavibacteriaceae bacterium | reverse complement strand
TTAGAAGCTAAATCTCGCTCTTTTTACCCACTCGGTTGGGAGAAGAGCCCTTTTTTAAAATAGGGGGAAAATGGATAAGCACATGCTGATTCGGCGAAACTTCATCCAATAGATAGCGGGTATCATACTGACTTCGTTGTTGATCGGTGAGTATTGAAGACTTTTTTCCATGGGACGCTTGAAATAATGGGGCAGATTACTTACGAACCGTTTTCAAGGAGAACCCTCCAGCGGCGCAAGGCTGAATCGTGTCAATGGGTATAAAGGATTAATATTCATCATTCGCATTACGCTGGCGAAATGAGGACCGATCCAATTTCTTAAATATGGGCAAGAAGAACTTGTTCACCTTCTTTGTGTAATGTTCAATTTTATTCGCCATTGATTGTTCTATATCTACGCTGGTCAAAGAAAATCCTTCATTCTCTTGAATCATCATCGGGAAAATTATAGCGAGAGGTATAAGGAAGAGCCTGAGACTTCTGTGATACCCCTTGGGGAAATCCCATCGGAGTATCATTTTTCGTCCGCACATCTTGAAACAGTAGCGTTTTTTCTGTAACCTGGGACCGATTAGTGTATCGAGGATTATCCGGGAATCTCTTTATGCGCAAATGGTTGGCCGCCTGGCTGACGGGCTTGCTGGTGTTCGGTGTCTATCTATTTACTTTAGCTCCCGGAATGGTGCCTATCGATGCCGGAGAACTCGCTGCTGTTCAAGCTACATTAGGTATTGCTCACCCCACGGGATATCCGTTGTTCACTGTTGTAGGACACGTATTTCTCCTTTTGCCTCTTCCACATACAAAAATTTACCGAGCAAATATGCTCAGTGCGATTTGGTGCTCGTTGGGGATTGTTGTATTTATTCTCTTGATCAATCTCCTTTTTCAGCATGTTTTCTCTGAATCGCTGAATCTTTCGTCAAAACCGAAAAAATTTAAAAGGAATGCTCCTCTTCAACAGTGGATTCTCGTTTGTTCATCTATTGTTGGAGGGCTGATCCTTGCCTTTAGTCTGACATATTGGCTGCAGAGTACTTCTGTCGAAGTTTATTCTCTCCACGCTTTTCTCCTTCTTCTCGCAATCTATTCTCTTTTAAAAGCATGGATATTCCAGCAGCATGAGAAGGAGTGTCTTCATGTATCGAATTCATCATGGTATGCTGTCGCTGTGGTATTCGCCGCTGGATTCACCAATCACATGAGTATGATATTTCTTCTTCCCGGTGCTGCGATGCTGTATTTCAGCAGTACTAATCCCCTGAGGAAATCCATCGTGCATCACATGGGGATGGTTTTGCTTTTCATATTCCTTGTAAGTGCCATGTATGTCTATGTTCCTCTCAGAGCGAATCAACACCCTCCTCTCTGTTGGGGAGCACCGGATAATATGATCGCTCTCGTTCAGCATATCATGGGGGATCAGTATTACCACGCTATGTTTGTTTCACCAGACATCGCGTTGGTGAATGGATTGAAGTTCTTAAAGATCCTGCCTATACAGTTCGGTTACGGACCATTCATCTTTCTCCTGATTGGTGTTTTTGCGCTTTTTCGACGCAGTCGGATGATCTTTTTCTTCCTCATGTGCAACATACTTGTCAATTTTATTCTTGCCATAAATTATAATATTCGAGATATCTTTCCTTATTATCTCCTCGCTTATATTTCTTGCGGGATATGCATTGCAACAGGAATCGCCGCCACGATCGGTGCATTTCATCACACATTGTTCCAGCGGATTACGGCGATGATCTTTGTTTCCTTTATCTTGGTTATCGAGATTGCACTAAATTCACGTGTAAGTCACCATCGCCTTCATACATATGATGATTACATTACCGCAGTACTCAGGAGCACAGATCAAGAGGCAGTGGTGTTCACATCAAAAAACACAGCGGACTGGGATATTATTACATCTCCGGCACTCTACTATCAGAAAGTGGAAGGATTGCGTGCAGATATAACCATTCTTAATACAGGATTACTAGGTATGCCATGGTATTCTATACAGATGGAGCAGCATCATCCGACTATCTTTCGAGGGATGAACATGCAACTAACAAACTTCCAGCACAGATTCAACCTCTTGAAGAATGAGAAATCCGATCTACAAACACGGATGTATCTTGCGGAATATCAGGTAATGCTCGATTCCCTTGTTCAGGTCAATGTTCGTTTGCACCCTGTATATTTCTCTCCGGAATTTTATCGTTATGAATACTTACAGGGAGGAATACGTTTGCCTGCAGGCTATGGCGTTGTTCCGGATTTTCTCTTGTTCAAAGTGGTAACAGATACGATTCGGTACCATCGCCTTTCTGTTCCGGATATTTCAATTCGTCTGCCAAAGTACCGGAATCAGTATATACAAACGTTGGAATACTTTGCCGGGGAAGTTTGGACAGCGCGGGCTTATGAGTATGAGAAAAAATTCAATCATTATGAAGAGACTGAACGCTTTGCCGAACTTATTAAAAATAATCTACCTGATTATTCATACCAGTTCAGAGGCCAATGAATAAAGTACAGAGTACTGAAATCGCCTCTGAGGACAATTTCTCTAGGTTGGATAGATCCTTCTTTCTTCGATGTGTCGAGTTAATTTCTCCGGATGAGGAAGGCATTTCGATGAAACGAGTATGGTTGAGTTGTACACCATTCATGCTTGAATTTTGCCACCTTTATTGTTTTTCTTGAAGCGCTAAGAATCCATCATAAAAAGATGCATGAGAGGTCAAGGAATGAAATGGGTTCGTGAGAGAGTTTATAACTTCTTCATCTTGCGAACTTGTGTTCTCAATGAGTGAATTCAGCATTCTCAACCAAGCACCCTTCTCCATGATAATGAGTGTAGATCTGAATCCAATATTGTTCTCTTCTTTTTTCTTCAGAAAATCGTATATTCCTTGGAGCAGTTTGGATCATAAGTTCATGAAAAGACAAAACTATCATGCCCAATAGCTTCTTTTATCCGTTTGAAAAAGACGGACGATTGACCACCGAAGTAGATTCGTATAGCAAGCTTTCTGAGTATGAAAAGTATCAGCTTTCTTTTCACCCGGAACGTCCAAAGTACCTAGATTATCTTTCCATCTTCAGCGATGTCAGTCCATGCTTTGAGACTGAAGAACATGGCGGATGTATTCTCCAAACGCACCGCGCTCAATTGGAACTTGAAGGCAAGAAGATTTCTGTGATGCTCATTGGTCAGCAAACCGGGCCAACGTCGCATTACGGGGAACTCGTCGACCTTATGAGCGATTCAGCGACTGTACGGCAATGGAACCACGGGATGCCTACTCCGGTGAGTTACAGCCGCGCCGTACAAGCGATTCGCGCAGCCGAAGAAGAACATCGAGTCATCCTCACATTTGTCGATACACCGGGAGCTGATCCCACGGAAGAATCTGAAGCTGGCGGAATTGCATGGCGCATCGGGGAGACAATCCGGGGTCTGATCGAAACGTCTATGCCGACAATTGCATTGATCATCAATCGTGCGTGCAGTGGAGGCGCCATTGCGATCACCGGATGCGATGTAGTACTTGCGATGGAGTTCTCGACATACCTCGTCATCTCGCCGGAAGCAGCATCATCGATCCTTTTTCGAACACGTGCCCGTGCGAATGAAGCTGCAGGAATTTCGTGTATTACGAGTCGTGAAGGGTTGGAACTCGGCATTGTCGATCAACTTGTTCCCGAACCCGATGGGCCCGCGCATCGCAATCCCCGGAAATCACTTGAGAGTGCCCGGAATGTACTGGTACGACAACTTTCAAAACTTTGTGGGCTTTCGAAAGATGAGCTTCTTGAATATCGCATCAAGAGATGGGCAGGAATTGGGCACTGGAATATCGCACATGAGGAGGAAGTCAGGAGTATTCAGCAGAAGGTCTCCCGCCTCCCGAAGCCGAACAAGGAAGGATTTATTAAGCGCCATCATGATTGCCGCAATGCACGCGGTGAGCGTGTGTATGACCCGGTCTATTTCAGCCGTTTGTTCCAGGATAACTATATCTGCGCTATATGCGGGTATCGTTATACGCGTCCGTCTGTTTGGGATGTTATGGAATTGCTGCTGGATACAGGAAGTTTTGTTGAGCACGGAACAACTCGGTTCATCGTGGATAAGGACATTTTGGGTTTTCCCGGTTATCCTGAGAAGCTAGAGCAAACACAACGCGAGACCGGATTGATGACGGCAATGATTACAGGGAATGCCGTTATCGAAGGAAGACGCATTGTCTTTTGCGGGACAGATTTTGGTTTTTTGGGTGGTTCGTTCTGTATGTCTACGGGTGAGAAAATTTGGCAGGCGGCTGTGATTGCCATGGAACGCCGATTACCCTTGGTGCTCACTGCAAGCGGAGGCGGTGCTCGTATGCACGAAGGGTGCTCATCGATGGTGAGTATTCCCAAGGCCCATCTTGCGCTCACACGCGCAGAGCGAGCAGGGTTGCCTGTCATTACGATTATTACCGATCCGACGCTTGGAGGAGTTGCCATTGGTTATGCATCGCGCGGCATCCGGCTCTTCGAATATAATGCAGGCAATATCGGTTTTTCCGGGAAGCGGGTAATCGAACAATACACTGGTAAAAAAACCTCTTCGGATTTTCAGCAAGCTTCATGGTTGAAAAAACATGGACACGCAGAGAATATAGTCCATCCCGTTCTCCTACGTGGCGAGATCGGGAAAATTTTAGAGAAGTGGGGTGAAACAAAGCGTATTTGATATGTTCCGTCGGTGTGAAGAAGGGAAGAGGATACACGATTCTCTTAAGAGGAATTCTTCGTGTTCCATGGATGTTCAGAATGGAAAAGCAATTTTTCTCTCAGCAGGTAAAGGAAGAAAATGAAAGACACAGAGCAGCAATTCCTTTTTGACGCGTACGGAGACGGCTGGAAGTCTGAGGAAAAGCTCGGTCAGCCGGGCAAATTCCCCTTCACACGTGGAATTTACCAGAACATGTATACAGGGCGTCCCTGGACGATTCGGCAATATGCCGGGTTCGGATCAGCTGAAGAGACGAATGCTCATTTCAAATATTTGCTCAAGGAGGGGCAGACGGGATTGTCTGTCGCCTTTGATCTGCCGACACAACTGGGGTATGATTCCGATGATATTCTCAGTTCTGGAGAGGTGGGAAAGGTCGGTGTTGCAATCGACAGTATTGATGATATGGAAAGGTTGTTTGATGAAATTGACTTAACAAAAGTCTCTGTCTCGATGACCATAAATTCACCTGCGGCTATTATACTGGCCATGTTGCTCTCCCTCGCCCAAAAGAGGAATATCTCCTTTACTGCGTTGCGAGGAACAATCCAGAATGATATTCTCAAAGAATACATCGCCCGAGGTACTTTTATTTTTCCACCAAAGCCGTCGCTGCGCTTAGCAACTGATATTATTGAATATTGCTCAGAATATGTTCGCAATGTCAATCCGATCAGCATTTCCGGTTATCATATCCGCGAGGCCGGCAGCAGTGCAAGCCAGGAAATTGCCTACACACTCTTAAATGCTATGACGTATGTCCGAGAAGTCGTCGCCCGAGGACTGGATATCGACGATTTCGCGGACCGTTTATCATTTTTCTTCAGCGCACATAATCATCTCTTCGAAGAAGTTGCAAAGTTCAGGGCTGCACGCCGGATTTGGGCCGGTATCATGCACTCGAAATTTGGAACACGTCAGGAGAAATCTCAAATGTTAAGATTTCATACACAAACGGCCGGGTGTACGCTTCTTGCTGAAGAGCCCTATAATAATATCATCAGAGTAACGCTGCAGGCTCTCGCTGCGGTGCTGGGGGGGACGCAGAGTCTTCATACCAACAGTTATGATGAGGCGTTGGCTTTGCCGACGAAAGAATCTGTTCGCCTGGCGCTGCGTACACAACAGATTATCGCTCACGAAACAGGAATCACCGACGTTATCGATCCGCTGGGCGGATCGTATTACATCGAGCATCTCACGGATACGCTGGAGAACGATATCCTTCGCATTATGAAAAAGGTTGAGGATTTCGGCGGGGTCATCACATGTATTGAAAATGGATACATCCAAAAGGATATTTCAGAGGAAGCATACAAGTACGAACTTGAAGTTGAAGAAAAAGAAAGGCTTATTGTCGGGAAAAATGTATTTAATACCGAACGACATAAAAACGCCAAACATCTTTTTCGGCATAATGATAACATTGAAATAAAACAGAAGAAACTAATTAAGAGGATGAGGAAAGCAAGAAATAACCAGAAAGTAAAAAGGATCCTGGCTGAGGTGTCCAAGATTTCTCAGGGCAGGGAAAATATATTCCCAATTCTCATGGAGGCGGTCTCGCATCATTGCACTATTGGAGAAATCTGTAACGTCTTAAGAACTCATTGGGGTGAATATCAAGAAAAGGCGACACTATAATATGATACGAATACTGATTGCAAAAATAGGACTGGATGGGCATGACAGGGGGGCAAAAATTATCAGCAAATATTTGCGTGATAAAGGGCATGAAGTCGTCTATTCCGGTATTCGGCATACGCCGTCATCGATTGTTAAAATAGCTATTCAAGAGGATGTCGATCTCATCGGTGTCAGTATTCTCAGCGGGGCTCATAATACGCTGATTCCACAGTTGCTCAAGGAATTGAAGAAAAACAAATTGAAGACACCGGTTCTCGTAGGTGGGATCATTCCTAAAAAAGATGCAGATCATCTTGAATCACTCGGTGTGAAGAAGGTGTTCCATACGGTATCCTCTCTCGATAAAATTGAAAAATATTTACATGAAATCAATTAAAGAACTTGGTGCTTTGCTTGGTGATTTTAAAAGCGGGTCGATCCGAGCGCTCTCCCGCTGTATTTCATTGATCGAAGAGTTTCCTCAGGACCGTCAAACCATCATTTCGAAACTTAAAAGCTCTCGCCCGACTCCGCTCATTATTGGATTTACCGGCCCGCCGGGAGTAGGGAAATCCTCCATCATCAATAAAATGCTTTTTCGATTTGTCAAACGGTACAAAAGAATCGCTGTATTGGCTTTCGATCCCTCTTCGAGTATATCTCATGGTGCACTTCTGGGAGACCGGATCAGGATGAATGAGCATCTGGACAATGAGAATATATTTATCAGAAGCTTTGCGTCACGCGGAAAGTTCGGAGGCCTCTCGTCTGTTATTTATGACATCCTGGAAGTGTTATTTTCATTTGGTTTTGATCTGATACTCATTGAAACCGTTGGGACAGGGCAGAATGAAATTGAAATTGCACAAGTCGCTGATGCAACCATCGTAGTCCTCGATCCATTATCGGGGGACAGTATACAGGCGTTAAAAGCAGGAATCATGGAGATTGGCGATATTTATGCTGTCAATAAGAATGATGTTGTGCCCAGTGCTATGTACGAGAAAAATATTCAGCAAATTCTCTGGGACAAACACAAGAGGCCAAAAATTGTTCCATGCAATGCACAATCGGTCGAAGGCATTGATTATTTATTTGAGAATATTCAAGAACTGATTTCTGAGTATCGGAAAGGCAACATACTCGTGCACAAGCGATCTCTGAGGTATGAGAATTATGTGAAATCCATCGTTGAGTATAAAATCTTGGAATATTACAGAAAAAAATTCAATGAATATTATTCCCGTGTCTCTGAAAAGAATAAAAATCCGTATGAAATAACCAGTCCGTTTCTTGAAAAGCACCTTCGTTGAAAGACTGAATATGCTGGAAAAAGTAGATCATATTGCGATTGCAGTCAACAGCTTACAGGAAAGCTTGTTCCTCTATGAAACCCTTTTGGGGTTCCAGTTTCTTGGGAGGGAAACAATAGAAGAACAGGGCGTTGAAGTTGCAAAATTATCTCTTGGTGGATGTATTATCGAACTTCTATCGCCGTTGTCGTCTGAAAGCCCTGTTGCGAAATTCATACAAAAAAGAGGCCCGGGAATCCACCATATAGCGTTGAAAGCAATGAAGTTGGAAGAGACTGTAGAAGAGCTCAAAAAGGAGGGAATACGTTTTACCACCGATGCCCCCATGCGTGGAGCAGGCGGATGCCAGATTATATTTATGGATCCACAAAATACGCTCAACGTACTGTTCGAGTTAACAACGGGGCATAAAAATTCATGTTGAGGATATGCTGATTCTTCTCCTTTCATCTTTCTAAAAAAAAAGAAACAGGACCGGTAAAAATATTCTCTGCACTCTTGAGTGCGGTCTGTCTGCCGTGCCTAGGAAATACAATCAAATTATTTCCATTGTCGATAAGTCAGACATATCTTCATCTTGACTATCGGTCTGGAATGTGCTATATTCTCCACACAAAAAATCAACCCTGCAAAAATATTGCAGTAATTCATTCGTGATGTAAAGAGGTTGAACTCTCTTCCTTCTATTTCAAGAAATTCTCGATGCCTTTCCTCAATAGAATGACTGCAGTATCGTTTGAACCTTTCAATAAAAAATATTGTTTTCCATAAAGGAGATCGATGAAATTTCGTCGAAGTAGCGGAATTCTTCTTCACCCAACTTCTTTACCGGGATCACTCGGTTCTGGTGATCTTGGAGTCCCGGCATTTGCATTTATTGATTGGCTGGCATCTGCCGGACAATCGTTATGGCAGATGCTTCCGTTGGGACCGGCCGGTATGGCAAATTCACCCTATATGACACTTTCTGCTTTCGCAGGAAGTCCCCTGTTCATTGACTTAGAGGAGTTCGTCGAACAAGGTTGGTTGAAGAAAGATGATCTCACTGCCGTTTCCTTGGGGGCGGCTCATCGCGTCAAGTATAGTACAGTCAACATGAAACGAATGACATTGCTCGCAAAGGCTTCCCGACAGTTCTTTCAGCAGAAACCGTCAAAAAACTATCAGCTTTTCGAAACATATTGCGATGCTGAATCATCATGGCTGGAAGATTACTCGCTTTTTCAAGCCCTGAATGATAAGCATGACGGAAAAAGCTGGGTCTCATGGGAGCAGAATCTCGTCCATCGTGAACCCGGCGCGCTGAAGAAAGCTGCACAAGAGCTTAAGGAGAGGGTGGACTTTCATAAATTTACACAATGGTGCTTTGCCCGCCAGTGGGCCAGGATGAAAAAGTACGCAAACGATCATGATGTTAAGCTTATCGGCGACATCCCCATTTTTGTTGCGCACCATAGTGCCGATGTTTGGTCGAATCAAGAGGCCTTCTTTCTGGAAGACGATGGAATGCCCAGTGTTGTTGCCGGTGTACCTCCTGATTATTTCAGTGAGGATGGACAACGCTGGGGAAATCCATTGTACCGGTGGGATGTGATGAAGCAGCAAAAGTATCATTGGTGGATTGATCGCTTCCGAAAGACTTTTAAACTTTTTGATATCCTCCGCATCGATCACTATCGGGGATTCGAGGGTTATTGGGAAATTCCAGCACATGAATCGACGGCAAGAATCGGTCGATGGGTTAAAGGTCCGGGAGAAGACCTTTTTAATGCCATCGAACAGCAACTTGGGACATTACCGATCATTGCAGAAGATCTTGGTGTCATCACTCCAGAAGTGAAGGCCTTGCGGGAAAAGTATAATTTCCCGGGAATGAAGGTTTTACAATTTGCTTTCTCGACTGATGCAGAGGATAGTTTTCTCCCGCATATGTATGAAAAGAATTATGTTGTCTATTCAGGCACCCATGATAACGATACGACTCTCGGATGGTTTGATAAGGCGACAAAGAAGGAGCAGGATTTTGTAAAACATTATTGCCATTCGGATGGCAAGGCAATTCACTGGGACTTGATTACCCTTGGTTTGCAATCCGTAGCAGATATGTCGGTGTTCCCCTTACAGGATGTCCTCGGGTTGGATAGTGCTGGTCGGATGAATTTCCCCGGTACTGTTGAAGGAAATTGGGAGTGGCGATTTACATGGGAGATGGTTGAACCCTGGATGACCAAACGGCTGTACGAATTGACTGCTCTCTACGGGCGTTGTCATCCTCAGACACTTAATATTGTATCTGGTAAATGATCTCATGCATTGTACAACAAGAGAGTAGAAGAGCGGACGCATTATCTCGGTCGAAATCCAAGTCAAGAAGAATCCAATCTTGGACAACAGTTCTTTTCATAAGATCCCATAGCACGATGAATTTTCTAAAAGAAAGAGAGTGCGTCCGGCATCCATTAATAAATAATCTTAAAAAAAGCTTGACTCTCAGGAATAAAATTCGGAATATTTGGAAGCGCTTCCATTCTTTCACTCTTAGTTGAAAAAAACTCTGGGCATTTGTTACCGACTATTTACGATATTGCGAAAAAGGCTAAAGTAGGGATTGGTACTGTCTCCCGTGTGTTTAACAACCATCCGAGTGTTTCGAAAGAGACAAGGCATCGGGTGCTCCATGTAGCGAACAGAATGAAATACCACCCTCATCCGTATGCGCGTGGTCTCGCCAGTAAAAGAACAAATTCTATCCTTGCCGTCATTCCCTATTTCACGACATTCTTTTTTGTTGAAATACTCCAGTCGGTTCAAGCGACTCTTGCAGAATCCGGATGCGACCTGATTCTTCATGGCGTGACTGATCCCGATCATGCCGAAGGAACGTTGCAAAAGAATACTGTCCGCGGCCGTGTCGATGGAATGCTGATCTTTTCATTAAAAATGCCAGATGCATTCGCCCGCGAATATGCGAATTCACGAGTTCCGGTCGTGCTTGTAGACACCTACCACCCGGAATTTGACTCCTTCAGAGTGGAGAACGTTCAGGGAGCCGTCATTGCCACAGAACATCTCATTTCTCTCGGACATACGCGAATCGGAATCCTGAACGCTAATCCGGGAAGTCCTCCAGCACGTGAACGCCTCAAAGGATTCAAGCAGGCACTCAAAAAAGCAAATATTCCGATCGATCCGGTTCTCATAAAGCACAGCAAGTCATCACGTCTTGACGGGTTCACCCATGAAGACGGTTATGAACTCATGAAGCAATTTCTTTCCTTAGGTGCTCGCAGACCATCAGCGATCTTTGTGACCAGTGACATTCAAGCCCTCGGTGCGTTACAAGCAGTGGAGGAGGCCGGTGTCCGGTGTCCTGAAGATATTGCGATCATCGGGTTCGATGATATTGAACTTGCCCGGCACATCGGTCTTACGACCATGAGACAGCCGATGTCGGAGATGGGGTCACTGGCTGTCCAGCGTCTTTTTGAGCGTATGAAGAATAAGGAATTAGAGCCGATCCTCAAGACATTTCTTCCAAAGCTTGTGATCCGGCGAACGTCAGGCTCGATCGCTTCGATGAAAGAAACAATTCCACAGAAGACAACGATTTTGTAAGTCAATAGTATCGTACATTGGTAGAACAAGACTAGTGAAAAGGAGAATCATTTTGGCACGCACGTTGAGTTCTCTCTTGTTGTTAGTTGTATTTCTTTCTCCTGCCATGGGCGGTTCTGTGGGAAAGTTAATAGGAGTTGTCAAAGACCAAAAATCCGGCGAACCTCTTATAGGAACCAATGTCAGATTGGATGGTACAAGTCTCGGCGGGGCTACGGATTTTGACGGAAAGTACTTCATCATTAATATTCCCCCCAATGATTATACATTAATGGTCACTATGGTAGGTTACACTCCTTCCAAAATTACAGGTGTGCGTATCATGGGAGACCTGACCACCACCATCGATGTCGAACTCTCCGAGACGATTTTACAGGTCGGCCAAGAGGTTGTCGTGATCGCTGAGCGGCCACTTGTTCAGAAAGACCTAACGGCAAAGACGGCCATTGTGAGTGGTAAAGACATTTCTTCGATGCCGGTGACAGAAGTTGGAGCTGTTGTTTCTATGCAGGCAGGGTTTGTCGGCAATAATCTGCGCGGTGGCCGAACAGGAGAAGTCGCCTATTGGATCGATGGTGTTCCCGTTATGGATGCATACGACGGAGGTCAAATTGTTGAAGTAAATAAAAGTCTTGTACAGGAGTTGCAGGTCATTTCGGGCGCATTTAATGCTGAATATGGCCAGGCAATGTCAGGCATCGTCAATATCTCTGCGAAAGAGGGGGGGAGCAGTTATTCCGGTGGACTGGGACTCTATGGAGGTGATTATCTGCCCTCTGAAGGGGGACTGTTCCCCGGGGATGGATATATTCTGAAGCCGGACAACAAACTTTTTCCTGGAAATAAATTTAAGGTGAATAATATTCGCAATATCGAGGCAAACCTGAGCGGCCCGCTTCTTACGGATAAAATTACTTTCTTCACAAATGTACGCTACATTTATTTCAACGGGAATAAAAAAGGTTTTTTACGATACAATCCATGGAATTATTCATACGTCGCTGCACTGCCCAATGGAACCGATACACTGCTTTCTGTTGTGCCTAATGGATTGGGAGATAGTTCTGTTGTTCCCATGGATTGGAGTGAGCGGTATTATGCACAGGGCAAACTGACATGGCATATCTCTTCTTTGATGAAACTTTCTGCAAACTACATTTATGATGACAGGCGTGCAAAAAAATACGATCGAGCATATACCTTTAATCCGAATGGCAAGGGGAATGAATATAATCTCAGTAATACATTCATTTTCCAATTTAATCATTCTCTCAGCTCTCGGACGTTCTATACGCTGGGTGGTTCATACTTCCAGAAAGACTATCAATATTATCTGTATGATCTTCAATACGCGGATTCAATAACGGCAAATGGAGACCATATCAAAGTAGAAGTGGTTGATCCCTATGGTCCCCATTATGTCTGGAGTGAACTCTCTCAAACCCTGCCATACAGTTTTATGACGGGAGGTACTGATTTAGATAAATCTCACCGGGTGACAGAAACGGGTCTGATCAAATTTGACCTTACCAGTCAAATCGATGGGATGAATATGATTAAAGGAGGGGTGGAATATCGATCTCATATTATCACCAATGAATCGATGACCCTGGTCCCTGCCGATTATCAGGTAGGATTTGATTATGTCAACGTACCGCAGTCGTATGCCTATATTCGAACCCAAATTCGCGACATTACATCTCCCGGGCATGATTATTATGAGCATCGACCGAAAGAATTTTCGACCTACATCCAGGACAAAATGGAATTTCAAAACATTATTGTAAATATCGGTGTGCGGTTCGATTATTTTGATCCGGATGGCGTGATCATCAATGACCCGAGTGATCCGAGTATTGATTCTCCCTTGCGTCCGGAACATCGATTCAAAGCGAATGGTGATACCATGACGGTACAGGACCGGCTGGCTTTTTGGTATAGGCCTGCATCAGTCAAAAAAGCCTGGAGCCCGAGACTCGGTGTTTCATTTCCTATCACGGACAAAGGAATCGTTCACTTCTCCTACGGACATTTTTTCCAGGTACCTCGTTTTGAACGGCTCTACGAAAATCCACGTGCGAAACTTTCCCAGGCAACATCGGAAAACATGGGAATGGTCGGCAATGCAGATCTGAATCCCGAACAGACAGTCAGCGCAGAGATTGGTGTGCAGCAGCAGGTGTCAGATGATATAGCGCTGGATGTGACAGCTTATATGCGTGATATTCGCGGGTTGACCGGTTCGCAGGGAGATGCAATCCATGTCTTTGGTGGCGGCAGCTATTATCAATATACCAATAGCGACTTTGGTGTGGTAAAAGGTATTGTTCTCACAGTGGATAAAAAGATCTCGAATGGATTCAATGCCCGGGTCGATTACACGTATCAGGTTGCCTCCGGAACAGCATCCGATCCGCAGCAGGCACGGAACGCCCGGGCAGCAGGAGCCTTGCCCGAGATTGAGACTGTCCCATTAAACTGGGATCAGCGGCACACATTGAATATGTCACTCAATTATTCTGCAAGCGACTGGGGTGTAAGTTCCATCCTGCAATACGGTTCAGGCCAGCCATATACGCCGACCTCGTTCGGCGGCAATCAAGTCATGGTTTCTACGATGGTCACGAATTCACAGTCGAAGCCCCAATTCTTTGATTGCGATGTGCGTGCATATTATGAGTTAACCATTCGACCGGTAAAATTCATCTTCTTCACCCGTATCTTTAACTTGTTTGATACTCGCAACCAGACGAACCCCTACACGGAGACAGGACGATCCGACTACTCTCTCTGGGAACCAGTTGCACAAGCAACACGGTTGTATGTAAATACCGCCGAGGAATATTACAACGACGGCAGCAGATATTCTGAACCACGGCGCATTGAATTTGGTATGAATCTGGAGTTCTAGCTATGAAACCATGGACAAGAAATATTGCACTCTTTACTTGCATCTGCTCCGTATTCATCCAGACATTTACGCAAACTCAGCCGAGCGGTCGTACCTATAGACGTTATGCAATCATGAACGGTAATCAGGTGCAAACGGTGTTTGGAAACTGGGGCGTGATTGGACAGCCCCAAGAACAGGGACATCGCGGTGCATGGAAATACCCTAACAACGGATATTTGGGGGATGTGAGTCCTCTGGTGGGTGCCGAAGTGAAATATGACTCGGTCTTCAGGAATAATCAGTGGGTTCAGACTCACGGATCAGTCTTTCATTCAGTTGCCACCTGCCCAGTCAATAGACCGACCTTATTGACAGATACCGATGTGCGGACAGGAAAATATTGGACATTTGAACCTGAAGCTGGGTACTTCAATGCCAGCAAAGAAAAAGTAGCGATGAGTGATGATAAATCTTCATACCCGCCAACATGGCCTGATAAAATGTCGGATCAAACCGATCCGGGATGGCCTGGATCCTGGAATGGATACTTCGGCAAAAAAGGGAATGCCAGCCTTGAAACATATTTTGTGATGGACGATAATAACGATGAACGTTTTAATTTTGCGGCAAACAATACATTGGGCATTGCGTTCAAACCGGATTCCACGGATCTCAGTAGAAATGGTCTTGGACTAGTGATGAAGGTGCGTGCGTTGCAGTGGGCACAATTTCTTGCCCAAGATAATATTTTCTGGCTCTATGAAATAACCAATACCAGTACTACTAATTATGATCGGGCGGTGTTTGGGATGCTGGTGGGCACATATGTTGGCGTTACATCAACAGAAGATAAAAGTGAATATATAGATGATTGGTCTTTCTTCAACGTGAATGAAAACCTGACATACACAGGTGATTGGAAAGGCATCCGCGGAGTGTGTATGAATGATCCCTATTGGCAGCCCAATCCTTGTGCAGGCGTTGGGCTGGTTGGGTATGCCTTTCTTGAGAGTCCCGGTAATCCCTATGATGGTATTGATAATGATGGCGATGCCGATTCCTCTGCTACAGGGCGTCTTGCTCCTAAAATGTCTCCGTCGATTTTTGATACTTCAGGAATTGGCGCGGTGCTTACGGCTGGAAAACAAATCGTTCTTATTCGCGATGACTACAGCAGGTATCTGTATACCATTCCATCTGTTGCTCCGGGAGATTCAGTGTCCATCACGACCCGCGGACTTACACGTTGGATTAAGCCGGGCATAACAAGGGTTGTTGAAGGAAATATCATCCTTCAGAACGGAAGAGAAGTGGTCAATCCCAATGCCTATGACGGAATTGATAACAATTACAACGGCATTATTGACGAAAATTATTACTTGCATTATCGCCAGGTAAAAAAGACAAAAGACGGCACGGTCTTCTTATTCAATATGCTGCGGCCTGTGGCGTATGTGGATTATCTCACGAACACAGGGAGCGATCCTTACAGCTTGATTGACGAACGTCGTGATGACGGGATTGATAACAACAAGAACTGGAATCCTTTGAGGGATGATGTGGGGCGCGATGGAACGCTCAATACCGGAGATTTTGGCGAAGGAGACGGTCTGCCAACATCCGGATATGACAATACTGGTTTCGATACAGGGTTGCCGGGTGAACCGCATGTCGATAAAACGGACGTGAAAGAATCGGATCAAATCGGATTGACCAGTTTCTTCTATTTTACACCGGCCGGTAATTTCAAAATGGGTGATAAAGATACCATGTGGATTTATCTTGCTCCCGGATTCTTCGATGTGCCCGATGTGATTCAGAATAATAGACCTGTTGGCGGTGCAGATGGGGATTTCATCTATGGTTCAGGATATTTCCCGCTCCGGGTAAATAAGACAGAACGGTTCTCTCTTGCGCTGGTCTATGGCGGAGCAAAACAGCAGGGATATGATGTAGATGTTGCAGACCTTCTAAAAAATAAGCGAACTGTACAAAAAATTTACGATGCAAATTATAATTTTCCCAAAGAGCCTGACTTGCCGACTCTGAAAGCTGTTCCGGGGGATAAGTACGTAACCCTCTACTGGGATCGTGTAGCAGAAGAATCGATAGATCCGGTGCTGCAAACAAAGACTTTCGAAGGATATAAGCTCTACCGTTCTACTGATCCAACCTTCAACGATATCCATACTATCACCGACGGTTCTGGTTCAGCTGCGGGGTACCTCCCGTTGAAGCAGTTCGATCTGAAGAATGGTATTAGTGGATATTTCCATACCACGGGCCAGCTGTACAATGATCTCTCAGGATTTGCATTTTATCTTGGGAGCGATAATGGAATCGAGCATAGTTATGTCGATAGTTCTGTCCAGAATGGCAGAAGGTACTACTATGCATTGGTAGCATATAACCGCGGTGATGAATATTTAGAAATATTACCTGCTGAAAACAAGATAGGCATCAATATCCAACCTACCGGTGAAGTGGAACTGAGCCAGAATTGTGCTGCAGTGACGCCCAACGCCAAAACACTGGATTATCAGCGTCCCGTGGATGGTGTTCTCCTGGATCATGAGAGCGGCATTGGAACGGGTGATGTGTATTACCGCGTGGTGGATGAAACAAAAACAACAGGGCATCAATACAGAGTGGAGTTCCTGGATACGCAAGTTGATGGGATTGATAATAATAATAACGGTCTTATTGACCTTGCAGATTCAACAGAATGGGATAGAATCTCATCAAGTTATAGTGTACGGGACCTTTCTGAGATATCAGAAGAGTTTACTTCGCTCGATACTTCCATAGTGAATTTGAAGAATAAGAATTTTGTACCTGGAACCATAAGAGTATATGATGCTTCTCAGAGTTTAGTTCCAGACTCACTCTATAAATTAAATTCAAAGAACGGCCAAATTCGTGGTATCCGCGCCGGGACATTGCCGGCAGGGACATATACTATTTCCTATCAATACTATCCGGTGTATCAAAGTAAGTATATTCGCGGTACACCCTATACCACCGACAGTAAAGATGCCGATGTGTTCGATGGTGTAACATTGGTTTTCAATAATCCCTGGTCTGTGAATGCGGATACATCATCGAAATGGATCACCGATAAACCTAAATATGGATTTAGCATATCTGCCGTGGAGATCTTCGACGGAGTCAATCCGGAACCATTTATCGTGGGATTTCGAAAACCGTCTGATTATGAAATCCAGTTTGATACGACAAAAACCATCGATACTTCGTATGCAGACCCCAATTTAGGGACCGATGCAATTCCAACAAATTTCCGCGTCTTTAATAGAACAGAAAACAAAACCATCAAATTCAGTTATAACTATTCAACGGTAAAGACTGCTCCGCTCGGCAGATTGGATCCTAGTGAAGAGATTTACATCTATGAAGAAAATCCGCGCGGCCTTTATAATTATTCATGGTTGATAAGCTTCAGATCCAATGATGGGATAGTCATTCCGTATCATACGAATGATACCTTACGGATCTATACCACGAAACCTTTCGAGCAGGGAGATACTCTGGCATTTTCGACAGTGAAAGCAGGATTGGATTTAACGAATGTCACACAGTCCGCATTGAATAGAATCCGAGTTGTGCCTAATCCATATGTTTCTGCTTCAACGCTGGAACCGCCTCTGCCGCCCAGTGTTACCAGCGGACGTATCCGCAGGATTGATTTTATTCATTTGCCGGCACTGGCGAAGATTCATATTTACACTTCCCGTGGCGACCACGTCATTTCACTCTCCCATGACGGCAACATTGAAGATGGTCACGTATCCTGGAATCTCAAGTCAGATGAAAATCTTGATGTCGCATTTGGTGTTTACTTCTATGTGGTGGAGTCTCGCATTGGTACGAAAACCGGCAAATTTGCGATTATTAAATAAGCGGAGATGCTCATGAAGAAAAAAATAATGAACGAGTACAGCATTTTCGTATTATTGTCCTTCAGTCTTGCGATAGGGAATTCCACATCATTTGGGCAAAATAAAATCGCGACAACGGCAGCTCAATTTCTGGGAATACCTGTCGGAGCCAGGGCAATAGGAATGGGAAGTGTGTCGGTTGCCACAGCGAACGATGTCAGTTCTCTTTATTATAATCCTGGGGGATTTTCACAGGCGGACCGAAGTGAATTATTGGTTTCGTCGACGGATTGGCTGGTGGGTTCGAAAATGCGATGGTTCGGTGCAATGCTCAACGTCGATGATGCAAACGCTGTGGGGATAAGTATTACACAGCTGGATTATGGTGAAGAGGAAGTAACAACAGCTGAGAATCCAGACGGCACAGGAGAGCGATGGTCTGCACAGGATATGGCGATTGCATTGTCGTTTTCCAGAAACCTCACGAATCGATTTTCGATGGGTGGGTCGATCAAATATATTTCCCAAACTCTCTGGAATGAATCTGCCAGCACTATTGCATTCGATGTCGGGCTGCTCTTTGTAACGGGATTCCATGATATGCGATTGGGAATGTCTATCTGTAACTTCGGCGGTGATATGACAATGAGCGGGCGCGATCTGAAGAAGGTTATCGATATCGATCCCGGAAATGCCGGATCCAATAAACTGAACGTCGCGAACCTGACCACCGATCCGTGGCCGATTCCCTTATTGTTTCGCGTGGGACTTGCTTTGGATGTAGTCAAGAGCGATTTTTCTGTCATTACGATCGCTTGTGATGCCCTTCGCCCCAGCGATAATGTGGAGGTTGTCAATGTAGGGACAGAAGTAACATTGATGAATCTTGTGTCTGTGCGCGCCGGTTATAAATCGTTATTCCAAGAAAACTCGGAAGAAGGCCTCACCCTGGGCGGGGGAATAAAATATGATCAGCCTGGCAGTATGGGATTGGAAGTGAACTATGCATATCAAAAATTCGGGCGCTTTGGCAACCTGAATACATTCTCAGTGGCTTTGCGGTTTTAGTGATCAAGATACTTCTATGGATCTAACAGGACAATTCACATTTACGTATTATTCACCTCTATGTAGAAAGGAGAAGTCTCTGGGGAAAAAACAATACAATGGTTGTATCTTTCAAGGTAAACACTACACTCATCACGATCCTTCCATCTTTACGATAGATGGGAACGATCAGTTTAAAGAAAGGAAATACCTATGAAACAAATATCCACGATCTGGATAGTGCTGATGATGGTTCTCCTCATCGGAGCGCCGGCATCAGCGCAGCTTCTGGAAGAAAATTTCACCGGAACCGTTGGGACACTACTCACAACTACCGGTTGGACAAATAGCTCCGGTACAACCAATTTTCTTGCTATTACATCACCAGGCCTTACTTTTACCGGGTATGCCCCTTCTGGAATTGGCAATGCAACAACGATTACCAATTCCGGTGAGGACGTATATAAGTCATTTTCTGCTGTCAATTCCGGAAGTGTCTATCTTTCTTTTATGATTAACGTTGCAAGTGCTGGGAGTGGAGATTATTTGATGGCTTTTTCTCCAAGCACATTACAGACAAATTACTATGCTCGCTTTTCCATAAAATCGGGTACTACAGGCTTTAATGTAGGTATCAGTAAGAGCAATGAAACGAAAGTGTATGGGACAACGGAATTCTTATTCAATACAACATATCTTGCAGTTGTAAAATATACATTTTCAGGTACAGCTACTGATACAACGGATGATCCTATATCAGTATATCTTCTTCCTGATGGAACAAGTCTCACAAGTGAGCCAACAACACCCGAGCTCAATGCTTACACGACAGCTACGAAAAATGACGCAGTGAATCTTGGTTTTGTCACCATTCGTCAGGGAAGCTCAACGCCGAATGCAAGCATTGGCGGTATTCGTGTTTCCACATCATGGAATGCTATAGCGAGTCCATGGAATAAAGTAACGTTCAACTTGAATACTTGCACCAGTCAAGACACAATTCGCCCTGCAACAGCGAAGGTGCAAGTTCGTGGTGATACATACCCGTTAACATGGGGTGATGATGCGCTGACCATGACAAATATCGGCGGTGATTATTGGAGAGCGACTGCCACATTTGTAAATGGTACATCCCTTAATTATAAATACTATGTGAATACATGGGCGAACGGGGATAATACTGCTTTTACCGTTACCAAAGACACCGTGTTCTCTTTGGCATATTTTAACAATGGAACAACTCCGCCATACACAGCTTACTCAGATTCTATCGACGTATGGTTCCGTATTAATATGGGGAGTTTGCCTTCATTTACACCCGGTACAGATGTCGTCGGTGTTCGAGGTGATAGGGCACCATTAGATTGGGGCAATTCACTTATGTTGACACGGGAAGGAACAACGAAATTCTATTCCGGCGTTGGTCATTTCGCATCAAGCTGGAAAGACTCCACAGTTTCATATAAATACGTTGTAAATTCTGGCGGGTGGGAAAGTCTTGCTGATAATAGGACATTCGTTGCCAAAAACGATACAACCTTAGCCTGGGTTACCTATAATAATGATATCATTGCGCCTCCGGACACGGTGAATGTTACATTCTTGATAAACACGTCAACCATTCCGGATACATTATTAACGACATCAACTGTCCAGCTGCGCGGCAGTTTACCGACATTTACATGGGATAACAACAGTGTCCTGATGACGAATATCGGCGGTGATTACTGGAAGGTGAAGGTTCCGTTCCTCGTTGGCCGCGGAACAACACTCAATGGCCAATTTAAAGTTTTCACTAACGTCAAGTCTTCTATTGATGGTTCTGATAATGGGTGGGAAAATAATTCCACAGATGGTTCAGGTAATCGGTTGTTAAGTGTCGGACCGGTGAATGGACCGATGGATACAGTTCTTATACTCCAATATGCTAATGGCAGCCCAACAGCACAACCGCAATATTGGAGACCATACGTTCCTACTACCGACAGTGTTGCTGTAATGTTCCGCATTAACATGCAATCGCAAGAAACATTCAACAAGACTACAACCAAATTGGGTGTTCGCGGAAGTCTGCCTCCTCTGGATTGGGGAAAATCCATATTCCTGACACAGGAAGCAAATCATGGCAATGCCGGTCAAACGGGTTATGACGGAACGAATTTCTGGTCTGTCGTTGTAAAATTCCCAAGAACAGCATTGGCAACCGTTGCTCAATATAAATTTGTTCAACATGCTCTTGCAGATTCTGCACATTTCTCTCCAGCATGGGAAGGCATTGACAATCGAACATTCAATTTCGATCCCGTGATGCCAGATACCACGTTGTATTGGAAGTGGTGGAATAATCAAATCATGCTTCCGTTCAGTGGTCAGGATACAGTGATCATGACGTTCCGCGCTGATCTTGCTCAGGCAGTCGCGCAGAATGGTGCAGCCTACACGGATACGATCGTTGTACGTTCAGGTTATAACGCTAGTGCCGTTGTTGTCCGGGAGAAGAGAATGTTCCGTGTTGGTATCTCTTCGAAGTTCCAGGCCATCGATACAGTGGTTACAAAATCGAGTACATCATTGTATTATCAATATTACCGATTGCCATCATCCGGTGAAGTGCGGGAAATTTATTATAACTTTGCCAATCCGGGAGCTAGTGCGACGGCAGAAAAACGCCGCTTCATGGTTCCTGCAAATGCAAATAATACTTTCCAGATGGTTCAGGATACGATCAATTCAACTTCGGCTGAGCATAGGATGCCGAGATTCCGCAATATGAGGAACCTGAGTAAGAACGTCCTGGTTACCTATACCTGCGATGTTCGCCCGGCAATCTATCAGCTGAAAAAGGGATCGCAATTAATATCCACCAATATCACTAATTACGTCATTAGCGATCCCGATAGCGTAAAGTTCTACGGTGTATGGATGAATGGACCGGCTGTAGGCGGCTGGGATATCGGCGGTGCATGGGGTGCGGATCGACGGTTGATCGACACTGCCAAGATGTGGGATAATGGAACGCATGGCGATTTGGTGTCGGGTGATTCCATTTACTCACTCCAGTATTCCTACACAACAGCTGCAACTATTGGGCAGGAATTCAAATTCGGTATTTACGGATGCGATAACGAAGGTGGCTTCGGCAATAACCACATTGAGAATATCGATGATGCCAATGCCACGGCAACCATGGCGTCGCAATTCGGAAGCATCGATCCTGTCTTCTTCAATGCATGGGATTACACCAATCAACGCCCAACCCTGGGTGTGAACGATGTCAATATCCCATTGGCCTACAAGCTTGATCAAAACTATCCGAATCCGTTTAATCCATCTACGAAGATCGATTACGAGCTGAAAGAGGCGGGTTTTGTCAGCTTGAAAGTATTCAATATCTTGGGTCAGGTTGTTACAACGCTAGCAGCAGGAAAGCAGGAAGCAGGCAAACATCAAGTGACGTTTGATGCTTCTCAACTTTCGTCTGGTGTTTATCTATACCAGATCACTGCCGGTAACTTTGTCGCAATCAAGAAGATGGTTTTGATGAAATAACCATCGATGAGGTCATGGACGGGACGGGAAGAAATTCCCGCCCCGTTTTTTGATGAATCCTTCCTACATCGTTATCATCTATGAATGCGCACCTATTTCCTCAATATTCTTTTTCTTTTCCTGATTGCTCCGGCAGGGAGAGCTCAGACACCTCAAACACAAGAATCCATTCTTGCGAGGGCGGGATATCTTTCTGTCACCGAAGAGGAGTTTCTCAAGCGATATGAATTGCTTCCCGGCCAATATCGCCACCGGAAGAATAATATTGAAGAGTCGAAGCTTGTTTTTCTTTATTCTCTTGTCGCAGAAAAGTTGATGGCACAGGAGGCCGAAGCGCACCATCTGGACCAGGACAGCCTCTACCTCCAGGCGATTGCACAAGTGAAAAAAAATCTCGTGCGTGATCAACTCTACCGTGAACAAATTCGGGATAAGGTTTCTGTATCACGGAAGGAAGTTCAGGATGCGACGACCGATGCCCTGCGGCAGCTTCATATTTCGTACCTCTGTTTTGAAGATAGCTCAGACGCCGCGTTTGTTCGAAAACAATTGAAGAACTGCAACCAATTCCATCATTTTCGTGTCGACTCGGCAATGGCTACATTTTGCGACACCGTTACGCTGACGTGGGGCGAGGCGGAGGCTCCTATCGAACAGGCCGCCTTTCGCTTGCGCAAAGGAGACTGTTCCTCGGTTGTCGAAGCTTCAGCAGGATATTTTATTCTTCACCTTGATCGTGAATGGCAAAATTCTTTTTATGCATCCATGCAGCCGCATGTGCTTTTTGAGCGAGTGGAAACAAAACTCCGGCTCAGGAAGGAATATTCCCGGTTGAATGCCTATCTCCAAACGGCATTTCAATCAAAAACGGGTTTCTCTCTTCCTCGGCCTTTTCATGCCGTTGCGGTTGCGTTCAACACTGTTTGGAAGTCAGAAGTGACGGGAAAAGAAGTCACAGTAACAGATTCAATTCTCAATGTCATCTCTGAGCGCTGTGTCGAGATACTTCACGACACCATGGTCGTTGTAGGAGCATCCACATGGTCCGTTGAGGATGTGCTGAATAAATTGCGTGGAAGGACATTCACGATCGATCTAAGCCGTACGACAGGTATTGCAGCCCAGCTGAACAGTCATCTTCAAATTCTAGTTCATCAAGATTTGCTTGCCCAGGAAGGGCTCGCACAAAGACTCAATGAACGTTCATCGGTGAAGAAGGAACTGGACATCTGGCGACAGCAACTCCTGGCCAAGTATGTAGAAATAGATTTTCAAAGGAGAGTACAGGTCTCCGATCAGGATGTGTTTCAATACTGTTCTGCGGCCAATCCGGAAATACACTATCCGCAGGTTCGGATTCGCGAATTGCACACGCAGGATCTCTCTGCGATGGAACAGGCTATGGCTGCTTTACGAAAAGGAGAATCCTTTGAGGAAGTAATTCAGAAGCGATCAAGCGACAGCTTGACAGCTCAGCAGGGGGGACTCTCCAATGCTTTTAGCATTCAGGAGCGATTACCACTCGGTATTCTTGCCTGGAGAATGAATGTTGGTGACCGGCAGGGTCCGCTACATCTGAACAATGACTATATCTATTTCGAACTCCTCACGAAGGAGTATCCTGCAGGGACGAGTGAATCTTCATTCGCGGCGATGATGCATCGGCTATCGTCTGAAGCGCGTTTAATAAAACAGGAACGGATGCTGAATGTCTTCATTGCGAAAAGCGCACAGCAGCGGGGGTACACCATCTTTGCAGATCGCTTGAAGCAGCTCCCGGTGTCGCATGTACCAATGATGACGTACCGAATTCTAGGGTTTGGCGGAAGGATGTTTGCTGCGCCATTCGTTACGCGTCAGGTTGACTGGGTGGGCGTGGAAAATCCTGAAACTATTCCATTGCCGTAATCAATGATGAATGTTGATTGAAGAGTGAAGAATGAAGAGTGATGAAAGTAGAAGATAGGATGTAGAAGGAAAGATAAAAGAGAGTTCATTAATCGAGGATATCATAATGAAATATTTTTTTTTAAAGATTGCATGTTTTCTCTTACTCAGCACGTTAACAGTTTTCGCACAACCGATCGTTCGGCTCAAATTCCGCTACATGCCGCAGGCGCAGTATACGCGTGTTCATTTCCCCGGAAATTATAATGTCAATCAGGCAGATAATTGGGGGCCCAATACAAATGGGACCATCCTTGAGGGGACACCTTCGCAGGCCGATAGTCTGGAGACATCGACCGGTCTCTGGGTGAAAACGGTGAGCCTGTATCCTGGAACATATCAATACAAAATTTATCGCCAGCTCTCTCCGACACCCACAAATTGGAGCTGGATTCTTGATCCCGTCAATCGATTAGTGTTCACAGAAACGAGCGGAAATCAGAACTCTCAGGTGACAATTGATAATCTGGTTCTCTTTGAACCTTGCGCCTATCCATACTTCATTGAAACAGGCGCCGCAGGAACAAAATTTGTATGCCAGACAAGTGTGCCGAAGCTCTCTGTTGGAATATTCCAACCGTCGGGGCGTCCGCAAGTTACAATTACGGCTACAATCGATAATGTGCCCATCGCCAATAGTCTATCATACTTGGATGCTGTATCGGGAATATTTACGTATCAACCAGCCGGTCTTACGGACGGCATGCATACTTTTGGATTAAGTGTGACTGATGGCAGTTTGACAAAAAAAGATTCTGTCATCTTTGAAGTTCGTGCACGACTCGTTCAAATTCAAACTCCGCCATTCACGACACGGAAGGCGGTCTATATTACATCCGGCATTGTTATGAAACCGGATGGTTCAGGATTGGACACAATGCTGACATCGATCGAGGTGTCCGTCAATGGAACCAGTAAATCTGTTCCAGTGACTATGGGTTCTTTCTTCGACAGTACAGCCCTTACCGAAGGTCAAAATTGGATTAGTGCCAGTACCCCCCTGGGACGAGACAGCGTTCTGGTCACGCGTGTTGTGAACCATACACCGTGGGCTACAGCAACTGCACAGCTATCCGGGAATTCAGTAACACTGGATGCGTCGGCGAGTACAGATCCCGACCTGCAGATTCTGACCAATTTCAAATGGTTGGATGATGCGGCATATTCTCTCGGCCTCAACGGTCAAGCGGGAGCAACTGCGAGCGTAACAAAGCCTGATCTCGCAGGTGAATATTATTATGGACTTATTGCAACAGATCTGGACGGTCATGCCGATACCACGCGTACCTATTTTATTGTCAACGGCGATGGGTCCGTTTCAAATCCAACCATCGCGAATAATCCGGAATGGGCGAAACAGGGACGAATATATTTCCTGTTTCCGAAAGCAGCTTCAAGCGCTGGAACCATCAATGCTGCGGCTCCCAGGCTCTCCATCATTAAAGATATGGGCTTTAATATTATCTGGATGATGCCGGTGATGGATAATAATGACCTGATTAACCAGCAAAGCGGACCGGGGTATAATATTGTCGATTTTTACAACGTCGCACCGGAATACGGGACCAATCAGGATTTCAAGAATTTTATCTCACAAGCGCACGCGTTGGGTTTGAGAGTGATTCTTGATGTTACACCGAACCACACGAGCTACAAACATCTATGGTCTGCAGACGCTCACACCAATAAACAGAAATCACCTTACTGGAATTGGTATGAGCATAACAATCAACCATACTCGCAAACGAATACACTCGGTTCATCGCTGGATGGCGATGGTTTCAATTATTATTCCGGGTTCAGCGATCAATTGCTGAATTACAACTGGACTGATGTGGATGCACAAGCGGAAATGATCAATGTGTACAAGTATTGGATCAAAGAGTTCGGTCTTGACGGATACCGCTTTGATGTCTATTGGGGACCGCACCGCCGGTACGGTGAGCAGTATATGGGTGGGCCAGTGCGCGATGCATTGAAGCATATCAAACCTGACATTTTTTTATTGGGGGAGGATGACGGAACAGGATCCGGTACCGAGACCATATATGCGGATTATTCCAGCGGTGGCATCAATGGCGGCGTTGATGCTGCGTATGATTTTAAATTATTCTTCAACCAGATCAGAGGGTTCGGATTCAATGGATCGGCTGTGAACAATCTCCATGGAGATATCTTGAATGGCGGATATTATCCGGGTCCGCATTCTCTCTATATGCGGTTCATGGAATCACAGGACGAAGATAGGATAGCGTATGCATACTCGGCAAGCGGCACACTTGATGCGACGACGACGTTTATGAAGACGATGCCAATAGCGAGCACGATTTTTACAGTGCCGGGTATTCCCATGATCTGGAATGGACAGGAAGTCGGGAAGGGCTACGGTGACAACAATTTTGATAGCCGTCGCCGGGGTACAATTGATTGGAATTTTTCTGGAAAAGGTCTTCTTACGCCTCATTATCAAAAACTCGCACAGATTCGTGGACAATTTAAAGCGTTCTCAACCCAGCAAATTATACGGCTCAGTTCTTCGGATCCGCTTGTGTACGCATTCTCAAGGCCTTACACTCGAGAGGATGGGATTGTTGCCGTGAATTTTGGAGCTGCTCCATCCAATGTCACGATATCGTTTTCAGTCTCAGATTTAAGCGGTTGGGTGCAGGAAAGTAAAACATATATCATCAGTGATCTTTACAATAACACAACATACCCTGTGACGATTGTCGGAGGCAGTACAACTCTCAATCTAACAATGCCCGCATATGGAACAGCGATCTGTGTTTTAGCGGATAGTGCCAAGCACGCAGTCATTCCCGTAAATGTGGCAAGCGATCGTTCGGAACTTCTGCCTGCAAAAACACAGTTGTTTCAAAACTATCCCAATCCTTTTAATCCCAGCACCACATTCCACTTCGATCTCCTTCAACAGGAACATGTGCAGATTCGTATCTTTAACATTCTCGGGAAAGAGATAGGAGAAGTTGTCAACAATTCCTTCTCGGCTGGAACGCATCAAGTTCTGTGGGATGGCAAGACGTCATCAGGAATTGTTGCAAGTTCCGGTGTATATTTTGTCCGGTTCGAAGCTGGTTCGTTTGTCGAGACAAAGAAAATCGTCTTGATGAAATAACGGGAGAGTGTATCTATGAAAAAGATAATTCTTCTTGTCCTTCTTCTCACACCATCCCTTTGGGCGCAGAAATCTGCGCAGAGGAAACCGCTCTATTTGAACATCATCTGGCATCAGCATCAGCCGCTCTATCTTGATCCGGCAAAGGATCAACTGCAGGGTCCATGGGTCCGTACGCATGGGACAAAGGATTATTATGATATGGCAGCGCTGATCGGGAAATATTCCACAATCCATTGTACCGTCAATCTTACTTCTTCATTGTTGTTTCAGCTCGATCAGTATTATGTCCAACGCTTACAACCATTCGTCGATCTTAAGAAGAATCGAATCGATAGCAAGCGGTTCTCAGAAATGTGGGGGGGTAAGACCGATCTCTGGATTGATCTTCTCCTGAAGCCTGCTGAAGAATTTACCGGGGATGATCTGGCAATACTACTCAGCAATCCCTGGAATGCCCTCGCGATCAGCAGCGTCATGATGGATCGGTTCCCTGAGTATAAGGCATTAAAAGAGAAATACGTCAATTCCGGTGCCAGCGCATTGACCAAGCAGGAACGTCGTGAAATTAAGTTCTGGTTTTATTTGGCCTACTTCGATCCTGACTTCCTGGAGAAAAGAGTCACACTTGCAAATGGTATGAAGGTCGACCTCCTGGATCTCGTAAAGAAAAATAAGAATGGAACTTATACGCTCAAGAAATCGATTCGAGAAGCTGACTGTCAGAGGATTCTCGTTGAAACTTACAAAGTTCTTTCTGCCATTATTCCCGCGCATAAACAACTGATGTATCATCGCGATTCGCACAAGGGGCAAATCGAGATCGTGACGACTCCCTTTTATCATCCCATCCTTCCACTGATCTATGACAGTGATTTGGAGAAAATATGCCAGCCCAACGATCCGGCGCCCCGGCGCTTTCATTATCCTCAGGATGCTGAAGCGCAGGTCGCAAAAGCGATAGAGTACTACAGGAAACAATTTGGTGCAGCACCAACCGGCATGTGGCCGGCTGAAGGATCCGTGGCAAACGATATTCTTCCGATTTTCAAGAACTATGGTATCCAGTGGATAGCGACGGATGAAAAAGTACTTGCCCGTTCGACACCAAATAACCAGCCGAAATATTATCCGTATGCCGTACTCGATGAAACGAAGACTGTTCCACAGGTGGCTGTGGTCTTTCGGGATACGGAAATATCCGATAAGATTGGATTTACCTATCAAACCTTAAAGGGTAAAGATGCCGCTGAAGATTTTATAAAGAGTGTGCTAACGTATGCACCCAAGGACGATGATGCAGACAGGCTTCTCACGGTCATCCTCGATGGGGAGAATGCCTGGGAATCGTACCGGTACGACAATGATGGGAAAGAATTTCTCAATGCAATGTACCAAAAATTGACTGCACTTGACAAATCCGGAAAAGTAAAAACTGTCACGATGACGGAATATCTCGAGGGAAACCCGACTCGAAAAGTTCCTGCACATCTCCTGGAGACAATTCCGAAACTGGAGTGGCTCTGGCCCGGTTCATGGATCAATGCAAATTACGATACGTGGATTGGAGAGGATGAGGAAAATCAAGCATGGGAATATCTCCTTACAGCACGGGACGATCTTGAACAGTCAGGGATTCAACCGCCCGATCCAACGGCTTCTGCGCCTCGGAAAGGAACTACAGAGTGGTTTGCCTATAAGGCGTGGGAATCGATGTATGCGGCAGAAGGTTCTGATTGGTTCTGGTGGTATGGGAGCGACCAAACTGCTCCAGGCGGTGATAGGCCATTTGACCGCGGATTTATAACGTTATTGAAAAATGTCTATAACTTTGCTCAGGAAACCGGAGTGGATATGCCATCGAGAGAATTTCTCCCGATCGTAGCCGATAAAACTGATGCATCAGGTCTGGCTCAAGGTACCATGGCACAAAGTACAAAGGATATGGTCACAATGCTTTTCCAAGTGGATGCTTCACTTCTTCAGGTTCCTAAATCAATTTACATCGTCGGGAATCTCAGTGTGCTCGGCAATTGGACTCCCAATCTTATCAAAATGTACGATGATGGGACTCATGGCGATCAAAAACAAGGTGACGGTATTTGGTCGATCGAGTTGCTGGTTCCGCCCAACATCAAAGTCGAATATAAATATACGAATAGCGGATATGAAGGAGTATGGGTACCGAGCGAAGAGTTTCCCGCGAATAATCGGGAACTCATGATCACAGCAAAGCCGGGCGCACGCCAATCTATCGAAGATCAATTCGGTACGAAATAGCAATCACTATAGGAAAATACCATGCATCGCATTCAACAACAACTTACAAAATCATTCTACGTTTTACTCAGTCTGCCCTCAACGGCAATGGGATTTGCATTATCCATTCAGATCTCTGCACTGAGTTGGCTGTTAACAACAAAATACAATCTGCATATTGATGAAGTCGGATTTGTCTGGGCAGCCGGTCCGCTTGCCGGCATCTTCGGTCAGGTCATCATCGGTTTGATTAGCGATAAAGTCTGGTTTTGGGGAGGGCGTCGCCGTCCGTTCGTACTGATCGGTGGAGTGCTTGCCGCAGGCATGCTTATGGCATTACCGAATATCGATGTGATCGCCTCGAGCCTGGGTATCGGCAGTTTACTCGTCGTGGCTATCGCTGTTGCCCTGACTCTTGATCTTGCCATCAATATCAGTTTCAATCCGACCCGGTCGATCATTGCGGATGTCACCCCGGAAGGGAATCCTCGCACGAAAGGGTACACCTGGATGCAGACAATTTCAGGATTCTTCGGTGTACTGGCATATCTCATTGGTGCAACACTGGGCAATTATTTTCTGATCTATGCGGGCGTGGTGCTGGTCTTCCTCTTCTCCTTTGTCCCCATGTTTTTCATCACGGAAAACAAAGAACTGCAAACTGCCGCTGAGATGGAAGCGCAAAAGACGAAGTCGACTGTTACAGAATGGGGACAATTATTCCGCATTTATTTTGCCCATGGATTATCCTGGATCGGTATCCAGACGATGTTTGTCTATATTATCGCATTTATCCAGCAGAAATATTTTGACGGTGTTCTTGATCAGGCCTATATCAATGCGCATTCCGGACAAATCATTGCCATTGCCTTTGCGATCCTGAATACTGTCGGTTTCATTCTTCCTGCCTTCGTGCTGGAACCGGTCGCAGAAAGGATCGGCCGTGTTAAGACACATCTTTCGTGTGTTGCGTTGATGGCCGTGGGGTACTTCGGGATCGCCTTCTTTGGAAAGACACCGATGGCGCTCTATGTTCTCATGGCGGTGGCCGGCATCGGCTGGGCGGCTGTTGTCAGTCTGCCGTTTGCTATTATGACGGAAAAGATCGATCAAGGCCGGACAGGATTTTTTATGGGTATTTTCAATCTCTCTGTTGTTTTGCCGCAATTGCTCGTCAGTCTTTTTGTCGGTACGATCATCAAGAATACAGCCGACAAGAATATTATTTTCATCATCAGCGGAGTATCCTTGACGCTTTCGGCGATCCTCTGGACGATGGTCAAGGAAAAGAGAATTGCTGGCGCAGGCAAAGGATCTCTTCCTGTCTCTTCACACTAATTCCCTTGAGATCATGGACACGAGGTCCATCGTTTCAATAAACCGGGACATCGAATGAGCATGACAATGAAAATCAGTTCAAGAATGATCCTACTAGGAACTGCAGCAGTTATTGTCTTCTCCAGTGTCCAATTTGCACAGGGGATATCCGAACTCATCCAGCCGATAAAGATCTATCAAGGACGTACAGACACGATTTTATTAAGTGATATCTTTTGCGTGAAAACGTATGATCTGCAATTCGCGGAAAATGAAAAGATGCAAGTGTCTTATAATAAAGAAAAGAATACAGCAGTCTTTCAGCCAAAAGGGAAATATCTCGGTCCTGTGCTTATATCGTTTACCTTCAAAGGCACATCCTATACGATTCCTCTTCTTGTCCAGGGTGCAAATTCTACGCAGCAGCTGCACACGTTTACCTATCGTTCAAAAACAAAGATCGCCAGTGTAACCGTGAGCGGTAGCTTTAACAATTGGAACAAAGAATCGGATAGGCTGATCGATGCGAGAGGAGACGGTATTTATGAACTGACATTGGCTCTGAATCCCGGAAGTTATATATATAAATTTATCGTCGATGGGAAGGAAATTCTTGATGAGGCAAATCCGGAAAAGGCGCCTACGGGATTTGATGGATTCAATTCTGTTCTCAGAGTGACAGAGTCAGACACTGTTAGGATGTTTCTTCATGTGGATACATATCAAGAGGCGCAGGATTCTTCAACGTATTCCTTCGTGTATGAACATACAGGTTCCTTCACGTCGCTCGAATGGGAAAATATTTTTGCTCTTCTAGATAACAAAAACATCAATCCCGAAAATATTACATTTCATGGAAACAAGATAGCCATTCACTTCAAGAGCACTGAACTCAAAGGAAATAAAGTGCTCAGAGTGTTCGTGTCACAAAAAGGAAGAACGACAAATATTCAGCAGGTGGTTTTATCAAACGGTATCCCGGCAGGGAAATCCTCAACTCCATGGTCATGGTATGACGGTTCCATATATTCGATTATGATCGACCGATTTTATGATGGAGATAAATCAAACAATAAACCGGTGGTCCACGATTCGATCTTTTTCCCTGCAAATTATCAAGGAGGCGATTTTCAGGGGATCAGCAAAAAGATCGATGAGGGCTACTTTGACTCGCTGGGTGTTAATGTCCTGTGGATTTCTCCTGTGTATGACAATCCCAATGAAGCCTACAGGGAATACCCGGCCCCGCATCGCTGGTACAGCGGTTATCATGGCTATTGGCCGATTAGTGATACCCGCGTGGAAGAAAAGTTCGGTACGATGGCCGAGGTAAAGGAACTTGTTGCAAAAGCACATAACCATCAGATTAAAATCTTGTTGGATTGTGTCGCGCATCATGTGCACATCCGGCATCCATTCTATCAGAAGCACCCGGAATGGTTCGGAACCTTAGATCTTCCGGACGGCAGGAAAAATTTACGATTATGGGATGAACAACGGTTGACAACATGGTTCGAACCGTACATGCCGTCGTTTGATTTTACAAAGTCAGAAGAAGCAATGAACGTGGTGTCTGACAATGCCGTCTGGTGGCTGAAAGAGACGGGAGCCGATGGATTCCGTCACGATGCAGTAAAGCATGTTCCGAATAGCTTCTGGCGGACATTGTCGCGGAAGCTCAAAGAACAGATCGAATTGCCGATGCACAAAAAGGTGTACCAGATTGGTGAAACATTCGGTGAATATGGTCTCATCGGATCGTATGTCAATAACGGACAGCTCAGTGCTCAATTCAATTTCAATCTCTCCTATTTTGCAATTCCGGTCTTTCTCGAAAAAGACCGATCATTCTCTGCTATCGATTTCCACATCAAGAAGTCCTTTGAGACGTTTGGATATAACAACCTCATGGGCAACATCATGGACAGCCATGATAAGGTACGCTACATGGCGTATGCGGATGGTAAGGTGAAGAATCAGGGAGTCGATACGAGAGAAATGGCATGGAATAACCCGCCGGTCGTTGATCATCCTTCAAGCTATAAGAAAGCAGAGCTGTATTATGCTTATATGTTTACCATCCCCGGACTGCCGGTGATCTATTACGGATCGGAATTCGGCATGACAGGTGTTGATGATCCGGATAACCGGAGAATGATGCGGTTCGGCGATCAACTCTCGATATTTGAAAAGCGTATGTTGGCGGAGACAAAGAAAATTGTGAAGATGCGCAATCAGCATTCTGCATTGCGCTATGGAGATTTCTATACGCTCCTGGCTGATACCGCGGTGTATGCTTATGTTCGGTCGGATATGAATGAGAGACTTCTCATAGTGTTGAACAAACGAGAAGAAGTTGCATCCGCAGATCTTCAGTTGCCGGAAGCATTTGAGTCAAAAGAACTCATCGATGTTCAGACCGGAGAGAACGTGTCGGTGAAAAAGAACCGGACAACAATTGCTGTTCCGGCCATAGGTTGGAGAGTATTGAAAATTCAATAACGTTGGAATACGAACAGAAATTGGGGCACTATGAAAAAACCTCGTTTGAACTTCTGGCAAATATGGAACATGAGCTTTGGGTTTCTAGGCATTCAATTCGGCTTTGCCCTTCAAAATGCCAATGTCAGCAGAATTTTTGAGACGCTGGGAGCCAAGATTGATGATATCCCCATTCTCTGGATTGCCGCTCCAGTGACGGGCTTGATCGTTCAGCCGATAATCGGTCATATGAGCGATAAAACATGGGGGAAGCTCGGGCGAAGACGTCCATTTTTCCTTTTCGGTGCAATCCTTGCTTCTCTAGCTTTATTGCTGATGCCGAATTCGCCAGTACTCTGGGTTGCGGCCGGTACGTTATGGATTTTGGATGCGTCGATCAATATCTCCATGGAGCCTTTTCGTGCATTCGTCGGTGATATGCTCCCTTCCGAACAGCGGACCATCGGCTTTTCTATGCAGAGCTTTTTTATCGGTACCGGTGCGATCGTTGCATCAGCACTGCCGTACGTGATGACGAATTGGTTCGGGATTTCGAATATAGCAGCTGCGGGAGCAATTCCCGAATCCGTCAAGTACTCGTTCTACTTCGGTGGAGCAGTCTTCTTTTGTGCTGTGCTCTGGACGGTTCTGAGGACGAAAGAATATTCACCGGAAGAACTGGCGCACTATGCTCAATCGGAAAGTGATGTGCAGAAATCACAAAGAGAAGCTCGGTCATCTCAGACGGTCTCTGCAGAAAAATTCCGGCGTGATGGATTTGCCTGGCTCATTATCGGAGGAGTTGGTTCTGCAGTGTTGTGGTTCATCTTTCATCAAACCGATTACGGCCTGTATGTCCTCTTCATAGGTTCAGCAGTTTTTGGGATATTGCAGTTGATCGTATCGATTCTGACGCAGCAAGGAAGAACTGCAGGCGGAATGGTCGTGGTATTCAACGATTTCTATTTCATGCCAAAAACCATGAAGCAATTGGCGGTTGTGCAGTTTTTTTCATGGTTTGCGTTGTTCGCAATGTGGATTTATACAACTCCTGCGGTCACGCACCATATCTATGGTGCGACCGATCCAACTTCTGAACTCTATAATCGAGGAGCCGATTGGGTTGGAGTGCTCATGGCGGTATATAATGGATTCGCAGCAGTCATGGCGTTCGTCCTTGTCTGGCTTGCCAAGAAAACAAACCGTAAAATCGTTCATATGATGAGTCTCATCTGCGGCGGATTGGCGCTCTTTTCGTTTTATGTCATCAAAGACCCCAAGTATTTGCTAGTTTCGGAGCTTGGCATCGGACTTGCGTGGGCCTCTATTCTTGCCATGCCGTATGCCATCCTGGCGGGCTCGCTGCCGGCTCAGAAAATGGGTGTCTATATGGGAATCTTTAACTTCTTTATCGTCATCCCTCAAATCACTGCTGCTGCAATTCTTGGCTGGTATGTGAAACATCTTTTCGGCGGCGATGCAATATATGCATTACTGCTCGGCGGTGCATCGATGGTGCTTGCCGGTCTGCTCGTTCTCGGTGTGAATGACGTTGACGAAGGTGTTGTTCGCGAACAATCAACCTAGGAATTACCATGACTTACAAAATTTCTACTCTCGTTGTTTTCGTTGCAATTCTTGTTTCCGGAGGATTTGCCATGCAAAAGAAACAAATCCCATTAGAAGGTCAATGGAAATTCAAAGTGGATTCTCTCAATCGAGGCATGAGTGAAGAATGGTTTAGCGAAAACCATAACAAAAGTACTTGGATGGAAGTTGATGTGCCGGGGTACTGGGAGCGGTACCATGGTATGGCAACGTATGATGGGGTCGGTTGGTTCGCACGGAGTATTGAACTGAAGGATGTCTCTCAGCCTATGTCGATCTTCTTCGGAGGCGTAGATGACGATGCTGATGTATGGATCAATGGGATCAAAGTTGGATCGCATAGCGGATACAGCGAGGCATTCAATATGCCCATTCATCAAGCCCTCAAGGTCGGGACGAATGAAATTGTTATACATGTGAACGATAACAGCGGTCCCGGTGGAATTTATAAACCGGTAACCATCGTTCCGACGAGTGAGATCACCCAGCTTCTGCGAACAAAATATGCTGCGATGGAGGCAAAGAAAAGTGCGGACTGGGTAAATAATGCCGTCATTTATGAAGTGTATCTGCGCTCCTTTTCAAGAGAAGGTACATTGAAGGCCCTTGAAGCTCGCGTTCCCGAACTCAAAAACCTTGGAGTCACCGTCGTATGGCTGATGCCGATACATCCGGTAGGGAAGATCGACAGGAAGGGGACTCTGGGAAGTCCATATTCTGTTCAGGATTATTATGCAGTCAATCCGGAGTTTGGAACGCTGGATGATTTCAAATCCCTGGTAAGGACTCTTCATCAGCAGGGGATGAAGATCATCATCGATCTTGTAGCAAATCATACCGCATGGGACAATCCAATGCTGAAAGAACATCCGGAATGGTATACACACGATGCATCCGGAAAAATCATTCCGCCGAATCCTGATTGGACAGATGTCGCTGATTTGAACTACGATAGAGCGGAATTACGGGATTACATGATCACCATGATGAAGTATTGGGTAAAGGATATTGGCATTGATGGATATCGATGCGACGTGGCTGAACTTGTCTCCACAGACTTCTGGGAAGAAGCAGGAGCAGCTCTGGAATCAATCAAACCGGTGATGATGTTGTCTGAAGGAACAATTCCCGAACACCATGTTCATGCGTTTGATCTCACGTATTCATGGAATGTGTATGATGTTTTAGAAAAAGTTATTCAAGGCTCGACACCGGCGACGATATTCCACGACCTTCTCAAAACTGAGTCGTACCAGTACCCCCGGGGGGCACTGAGAATGCGATTCAACACTAATCATGATAAAAATGCATGGGATGGGCCTGCAATCGAAAAGTTCACTCCTCAGGGAGCAAAGGCGACTGCGGTTCTGATATTCACCTATCCCGGTGTTCCAATGATCTATAATGGTGAAGAAGTCGGGAATGAGAAGAAATTGAGTCTCTTTGAAAAAGTGGATATTGATTGGTCGAAAAATACCGAGTTTAGACTGTTGTATGAACAGCTGTCTTCGCTGAGGAAGGAACATTCAGCGCTGATCGAGGGATCCTATTCACCCGTGAAGAATTCCCTTGAGCACAATGTACTGTCATTTATGCGTATCAAAGGAAAAGATTCAGTATTCGTCGCTATCAATTTCAGTCCCATATCGAGGAAAGTCAAATTTGGATCTTCAGTATTCTTCAATACTTCCTGGAACGAATTCTTCTCCAACAACCTCATTACAATATCCAGGGATGACGGGACGGTTGATTTTGCACCGTTGAGTTATTTGATGATAAGCTCCCCCCTCAAATAACTGCCTTCTTTGGAGAGTGAAGAAGAGTTATGGTTAATCAAGCTGTGAGTATCATTATTTTCCTCATGCTCATTTCAAATGTCCTTGTATCACAAATTCAAACACGCTTTGTGAAGGGAATCGATATCTCATTCATTTTAATCCGTATACTGCGATCAATTATTCGAGTGGAAGTGATGAGAGAGTAACACTCAAAATCTATGATGTTCTCGGCAGGGAAGTCGCTGTCCTGGTGAACGATCTTCAATCAGCTGGCACCTATAGAATCAAATATTCTGCAAACGGTGCGCATCGATCCCTGAGTTCTGGTCCGTATTGGTATCAGTCGAGAGCCGGACCATACATTCAAACACGGATAATGACGCTTCTGAAATGAAGCAACGAGTCAACAAAAAAAAAGTCAATCAATGAAAGAACTATGTTATGATCGATATTAAAATTGAGAAAGTAGAAGTAACCCTGGGGGTCGATATTGGCGGAACAAATACGGTCATAGGTTTAGTCGATCGCCAGGGACAAGTAGTCGTGGAAAAAAGTATTCCAACACAGGCACATGAACCTTCATCGAGATTTTTCACCCGGTTCCATGAAACGATCACATCTCTTCTGGTGAGCATCGATGAAAAATATCAGCTCCTCGGAGTCGGTATCGGGGCTCCCAATGCAAATTACTATAGAGGAACGATAGAATATCCCCCCAATTTGAGCTGGGGAGGGGTGACGCCCGTGGTGGAGATTGTCAGAAAGATGCTGAATCTTCCGGTTGTCATGACCAACGATGCAAATGCCGCTGCCATGGGGGAACTCGTCTTTGGTGCAGCGCGGGGCATGAAGCACGTCGTGGTGATCACGCTTGGGACGGGACTAGGAAGTGGAATCATCGTAGATGGCAAATTGCTCTATGGCGCAGACGGATTTGCAGGGGAACTCGGTCATGTCATCGTCGATCCCCATGGCCGTACGTGCGGCTGCGGAAGGCATGGATGTCTCGAAACCTATGCATCTGCCACCGGAATATGCCGGACAGTTCTGGAAAAGGTCGCTTCAACATCCCAGCAGAGCGTTCTTCGAAAGATCAATGCCGCAGATATCACTAGCAAAAAGATATGCGAAGCAGCTCTGGAAGGGGACACTCTTGCGTTGGATGCGTTTGAAGAGACTGGGAAGATCCTCGGAATGAAATTGGCTGACACCGTCGCTCATCTCAGTCCTGAAGCGATTATACTCTTCGGAGGGTTGGCGCAGGCCGGTGACCTTATTTTTAAACCGACGCATCGATCGTTGGAAGAGAACCTTCTTGGAATTTTCAAGAATAAGGTGAAGCTCATACCCTCGGGATTACCGGAAGGGAATAGCGCCGTACTTGGTGCGAGTGCCTTGATCTGGGATGAGCTCGATAAGAAGAAGCGCACCTGAACAAGATGATCTATCGCGAGTTTGGAACGACCGGACTACGAGTACCAGTGTTGGGCTTTGGAGCGGGGCAGCTGGGTACGACAAACCTCTCTTATAAATCTGCAGGGCGGTTGCTCAACGATATTGTCGATCAAGGTATCACATTGATTGATACAGCACGCGGGTATGGGAGTTCGGAAGAACGAATAGGCAGGCATTTGAGACAGAGGCGCCAGGAGATTATCCTTTCGACTAAAGTGGGATATGGTATCCCTGGCTATAGTGATTGGACGTATGATTGTGTCCGGGCCGGGATCGATGAAGCATTACGGCGTCTTCAAACCGATTTCATTGATATTGTTCACTTGCATTCGTGTACCAGAAGCACACTGGAAGAGGGGGGAGTAGTACTTGCCCTTGAGGATGCACAGCAAGCTGGAAAGATCAGGATTCTATCATATTCTGGTGAAAACGATGCGCTGGATTGGGCGGTTCATTCCGGTCGATTTGGAAGCGTAGAACATTCAGTAAATATATGTGATCAGCGCGTGATCAAAGGATCACTAGCCAGAGCAAGAGATGGTGGTCTCGGCGTCATCGCAAAACGTCCAGTTGCAAATGCTCCATGGCGATTCAGCGAATGTCCCAGGGGCGATTACACCGAAGAATATTGGTGGCGCTGGAAAACGATGAATGTAGATCCCCGCGATCTAAGCTGGCAGGAGCTTGCGCTGCGATTTACAGCATACACGCCAGGTGTCTCTTCGTGCATTGTGGGCACAACTCAATGGGAACACGTTCTAGAAAATATTGAACATATTGAGACAGGGCCACTTCCAGAGGACCATTGTGAGCTTATTCGGAAGGCATTTCGGGATAACGACCCCGGATGGTGGGTGGGACAAGTATAGTACCTCATCGCAGGTCATCATGTATGAGAAACGATAAAAACGATGGTAAAACATATGGGAATATTATAATCATGAACCACAAGAGTATTTTTACTTCATTCATAAGTTTCTTCATGTTTTTTGGATGTCAGGCACAGGATGCACAAGTGACATTCACAGTCATTACACCAACGTCGACACCGAAGAGTGCTAAAGTGTATATTGCCGGGAATCAGCCTTTGCTTGGCAATTGGAATCCTGGTGAGATCGAACTTCGCAAGATCAATGATTCGACCTGGACCAGAACGTTTGCATTTCCCAGGGGTATGGAACTCGAATACAAGATCACGACAGGATCATGGAACAACCAAGCTCTCTATAACTCAACCGACATTCCTGGAAATAGCCGCATGATTGTCAAAGCGAATGAAGAAGTGGTGATTCGGCCTACTGCATGGAATAATATCGTTCATCAGGCAATTCCTGGAGGAATTACCGGGACAGTACGATATCATCGTCAGCTTCAAGGAGAAGGGCTGCGGTATGCCCGTGATCTTATTGTGTGGCTACCGCCCTCCTATGACAAACAAAAATCAAAACGCTATCCTGTTCTCTATATGCATGATGGACAGAACATCATCGACCCATCGACGTCCTTCATTGGGTATGACTGGCACGTTGACGAAGTATCGGATAGTCTTATCCATGCGGGAATGATGGAAGAGATCATCGTCGTCGGTATCTACAATTCGCCTGATCGCATTCCTGAATATTCCGATACCGACCTCGGAAAAGCATACGCGTCGTTTGTGATCAACAATGTCAAACCGATAATCGATTCGACATACAGAACAAAACCGGACAGGAAGAATACTGCGGTAATGGGTTCGTCGATGGGGGGATTGATCTCATTTCTGTTTGCATGGTGGTATCCGGATGTCTTCTTAAAAGCAGGATGTCTTTCCAGTATCTTTGATAATCGAGCTTCATCAGTCCTTGATCTTGTCCGTGTCGAACAGGGAAAAACACATGACGTCAGGCTGTATTTGGATTGCGGCGGGTTAGGCGGAGATGCAACCCTCAAGCCGGGGATGGATGAGATGGTTCAATTATTAAAGGACCGGGGGTATAAAGAAGGTGCCGACTTTATCTCATTCTTCGATCCCAATGCTGAACATAACGAACGTGCTTGGGCAGCAAGGATCTGGCGCCCGCTGACATTTATGTTTGGAATATGAATCACAGCTCATAGCGAGTCTTCGATGATGCACTCTCTGTTTTGAATTGTGTTTGAGGAGAAGGATCAGGTTCATTGTCACATCTCCACTCCGACTGCTTCCGAAACATGGGAGAAGCCATCCCGTTCGAGAAGACGGAGGAGCCCTTCGTTCACCACTCGGATGCAACCTGGTCCCTTATAAATAAGGCCCGTAAGAATCTGTACCAATGAAGCCCCAAGGCGAATTTTCTTATAGGCATCCTCAGCAGAAAAGATACCGCCGACTCCTATGATACAGTACCGTTTTCGATCCATCCGTTTATAAAGCTCATGAATCGCTTCGTTGATCATGTTCTCGACGGGTTTACCCGAAACAGCACCGGGCATTTTCTGAACCACCTCCGCAGGAGAACGAAGGGGAACAGGTTTACCGGGAGGGAGATTAAAAATAAAACCCGACAAAAACTGGAAAGCATCTACTGCGTCCAGCATGCTCTCCAGAGATGCAATGCCGCCAAGGGGCGATACCTTAAGAAATAATGGACGTGAAAGGTTTAATTCCTTGATACGATCCAGTAATCGAACTAGTTGAGCCCGATCGCTGAAGAAGTCTCGTCCCATCTCCGTGTTCGGACAGCTTAAGTTCAGCACTACATAGTCTGGAATGTCCTTCAGCAATGAAACAGATTGAATGTAATCATCGATGATTGCATCATCTGGTTCCGCACAAAGGCAATTGGTCTTGACAATGTTGATTCCTAGAGGAACAGATATTTCTTTTCCCTCCAACCTTTTCGCTATCATCTCTGCACCTTCATTGGGGAGACCGTAGTACACCACGATCGCGCGATCGAGAGGAAGTCGGAATAAACGCGGACGGGGATTTCCTTTTGAGGGTCTAGCTGAAATTGATCCAATTTCTAAAAAACCGAAACCGAGCGCGGCCATAAAATCTAGGGCAAGTCCGTTCTTGTCGTAACCTGCCGCCAATCCCACAGGATTGGGAAATCGGATGCCGCAGACGTTGGTTTCCAATCGTGGGTCATTAATACGATACATACCCGTAAGGAATTTGTTGAGGGCCTGAGATTTTCCAAGAATATTCCCCGACCAAATTGCACTCTCGTGCATCCGTTCGGCGTCGATTCTGAAGAGGAGGGGGCGGATCAAAAATTCGTATGCATTCATGGAGTCTTTTTAAGATGATAACACTCCCTCAAAGAATACACTTCTTCCTTTAAATTGTCAAGGTGTTCCGGCGTGTAACCTATTCAGTCTCATGGAAATTATCTATCCGCCACCGCAGTGACAAAGCGCTGTCAGACTCTCAACCTGGAGGTAAAAATGGTTTATAATTTTAGTATATTCAGAGAGAACGTTCATGATAATACCCCATAGAACGTCGAACGCTTGCGAATTCGTTCACATCAACGAGAAGGAAGAAATTGTGGCACAACATGAGCGCTTTCATCTGCACACACTGAATGATCTGAAAGAGAAGCTGAAGGAACTCAACGTTTTTCTTCCTTTAAGTGAAGATCAGAATGTCATGTTTCAGAAAGTGAAAATCGGCTGGAAAGAAACGCCAAACCGTTATGCCATACACCCGATGGAAGGATTCGATTCAGATATACAAGGTGCGCCAACCGATTTAGCATTCCGCAGGTACAAACGATTCGCCTCTGGCGGTTCGGGTTTAATATGGTTTGAGGCGACAGCATTACAGAACGAATGTCGCAGCAATCCGTGCCAGTTCTGGATTCACAAAGGGACCGTTGATGCTTTTAAAAGATTAGTAGATGAAACTCGTAAAGCCGCGCGTGATACATTTGGACAGAATCACAATCCTCTGCTCATACTCCAGCTTACTCATTCAGGTCGATACAGTAAAATGGACGAGAAGCCGACACCCATCATCGCACACCACAGTGAGGTGTTAGACCCTCTGCATAAACTCCCGAAGGATTATCCTCTCATAAGTGACGAGGAACTCGACCGGTTGCAGGATCAATTTGTAGAGACAGCACTTCTCGCAGCAGAAGCCGGCTTTGACGGAGTCGATGTCAAGAGCTGCCATCGTTATTTATTATCCGAACTTCTCGCTTCATTCACGCGCGAGAACAGTCGTTACGGGGGCAGTTTCGAGAACCGAACCCGTATGCTTCGTGAGACCGCACAACAGATAAAAGAGAATGTGCCGGGGATATTTGTCACAAGCCGTATCAACATATTTGATGGTATTCGATATCCCTACGGCTGGGGCGTTTCTAAAGAAAATGAGAATATACCTGATCTCTCCGAACCTTTGAGGCTCATCAGCCTGCTGAAAGATATTGATTATCCGATAATGAATTTGACCATCGCCAATCCTTATTTCAATCCGCATTGGGGGCGTCCGTACGATTTCCCTATCGTGGGAGGATCTGTTCCTGATGTACATCCGCTGGAGGGTGTGGCATTCATCATTAATACAATCGGAGAAATTCAGAAAGCTAATCCGGAGCTACCCATAATTAGTACCGGATTTACTTGGCTCCGTCATTTGATGCCCTATGCGGCAGCCGGTGCAGTGAAGGAAGGAATGGCAACGCTGGTGGGACAGGGACGCGGTGGATTTGCCTATCCTGATTCGGTGAAAGATCTTATGGAAACAGGACGCATGGATCCTCAAAAAACGTGCGTGACATGTTCTGGCTGCACACAAATTATGCGCGATGGGTTGAATACCGGATGCGTTATTCGCGATTCAGATATTTACGGCGAAAGTTACCGCGACGCACTTCAGCATTCTCTCAATTATTTGATCCGCGAAGCGTCTCGCTGTCGAGAATGCGAGTTTCCCAATTGTCAATCGGGTTGTCCGGCAGATGTGGATGTGCCCGGGTTCATCAAGGCATTTGAAGAAGGCGACATCAAGAAGTCTTACGAAATATTGAAGAACAATAACGTCATGCCGGAACTTTGTGCGTATGTCTGCCCCTCTGAGGTACAGTGCGAACAGTACTGTATGGAGACAATTATGAACGGCGTTTCCGTGCCGATACGTGAAATTCAGAAGTATGTGGCGCGAAGAGCTCGCGAACTGGGTTATGTAACAGCGAAATTGCCTGAAAAGGCGAACGGAAGGACTGCCGCAATTGTTGGTGCTGGACCGGCTGGAATCTCGGCCGCTATCAAACTGCTCGAAGTGGGTTTTATAGTGGACCTGTTCGACAAGGCAAAGACAACAGGTGGAACTCCGCTTGATGTCATCCCTGCATATCGGCTCTCTATAGATAATGTTTTGGGTGAAATTGATGAGATCCTCAAATTGGCCATAGAGAAAAAGCGGTTGAATTTTATCAATGGATTTGAGCTGAGCCCAACTCAGAACCTCGACACAATTTGCAGGAAAGGGTATGATGCAATCTTTCTCGGTATCGGCCTTGGCAAATCACAAACATTGCCTAATGCTCAACGGCCTGCTTCCGGTGTTGAAGATGCTTTGGAATTTCTGAAGCGGTACAAGAGAAGGATAGAGACAAGTGTCCCCTCTCGCGTGGCAGTACTCGGCGGCGGAAATACGGCGATGGATGCAGCGCTGAGTGCGAAAAGAGCCGGTGCGCGCGATGTGTATATCGTTTACAGGCGTTCATTTGAAGAGATGCCCGCCTGGCTGAAAGAGCGTGACCACGCGATGAAAGCCGGTGTGCACTTTCTTATTTTAAGTCAACCGCTCGATTATCTGCATGAAAATGGGAAACTCACGGGTCTGGAAATTGCCCGTACGGTTTTGGGCGATCCGGATAGAAGCGGCCGCCGCAGACCTGTGACGATTGCAAACAGTGAAAGCGTGTTACCGGTGGATCTTGTTATAGAAGCATTGGGTCAGTCACCTGTAGAAGCGATAGAAAAGATTTTACCGGGAGTGGAATTGAACGATAAGGGATTTGTAAAAGTAGATAATGATTTCCGAACAAACATTGCAAATGTGTATGCTGGCGGCGATCTTATCAACGGCGGTACGACTGCAGTTCAAGCAGTTGCCGAAGGTATGAAGGCAGCTATCAGTATGGATAAAAACCTTCTTTATTAAGAAAAACACACCATGGGAAAAACAGCTCTTATTACAGGCGCATCACGGGGTATCGGTCGCGGTATCGCTGAAGCAATGGCAAAGGAAGGATTCGATATCGTCATTTCTTCAACGTCTCAATCGGAAGCAGCGACTGATGCTGTCGCAGCATGCAAACAAATCGGTGCAAACGTTCTTTTTTATCCGGGCGACATCAGCAAGTCAGATGTACGGATTGCCATGGTAGATGCGATCAAAAATAATTTTGGACGCCTCGATATTCTTGTCAACAATGCAGGGGTGGGTGTGAAAGTCCGTGCAGACATTTTGAACACGACAGAAGAAAGTTATGATCGACTCATGAACATCAATCTCAGAGGACCCTACTTTCTTACTCAGCTTGTAGCAAAATGGATGATTGAACAGAAGAAAGAAGATAAAGCACGCAGACCGATGATCGTCAATATCGGCTCGATATCATCATATACATCGTCAATCGGCCGCGGTGAATACTGCATTTCCAAGGCGGGTGTGAGTATGATGACCAAGCTTTTTGCGGACCGCTTATCTGAGTATGATATCAATGTTTACGAAATCCGGCCTGGCATCATTAAAACCGATATGACAGCCGGAGTTGCGGAAAAATATGACAATCTTATTTTTCACGAAGATCTCATGCCTTTCAAGCGTTGGGGATTTCCTGAGGACGTTGCGAAAGCCGTTGTGGCAATTGCGAAAGGATATCTTCCGTACTCCACGGGAGAGGTGATAAATGTCGATGGCGGATTTCATCTGAAGAGACTCTGATTGTGAAAAAGCGCATGCTCAAAATGTGCGGCCGGAATATTCCGGTCTACTCCATGAATACGGTTGTGGTTGGCACCGGTGCAGCATCACTTTCGACAGCGGACCATCTCCACAATATGGGTCAGACAGACATTGCTCTCATTACCGAAAAAGTAGGCGGCGGCACTTCCAATAATGCCGGTTCGGACAAACAAACCTATTACAAACTATCGGTGTTCGGCAAAGAGGGCGATAGTCCTTATGAAATGGCAAAGTCCCTGTATGACGGTGGCTGTATGCACGGCGACATTGCGCTGATCGAAGCCCTCTGTTCAACACAGAGCTTTTTCCGCCTCGTCAATATCGGCGTGCCGTTCCCGCACAACCGAATGGGCGGTTTTGTTGGTTATAAAACTGATCATGATCCGCGCCAGCGCGCCACCTCTTGCGGTCCGTGGACGAGTAAACAAATGTTCCAGTGCCTCCTGAAGGAAGTTCAAGACCGCGGGATTAAAATATTTGACGAGTATGAAGTTGTTCAGTTGCTCGTAGAGGGCGGACGTGCTTGTGGCGTGGTAGCACTCAATAAAATGAAACTGTATACGAAAGAGAGCGGACTGACATTGTTTCAGGCGGAGAATGTTGTCTTCGGTGTGGGCGGGCCGGGCGGTATTTATAAATCCTCAGTCTATCCCAAAGTGCATACTGGCGCTATTGGTTTAGCGCTGGAAGTGGGAGCGAAAGCCATCAATCTTACGGAATCACAATATGGTTTATCTTCCACAAAATTCCGATGGAATGTTTCGGGCAGCTATCAGCAGGTGATTCCGCGTTACATCAGCACAGACCAAAAAGGGGGAGATACTAGAGAATTCTTGAATGCCTATTTTGAAACGATGGGACAACTTGCTACCGCCATTTTCCTGAAAGGGTATCAGTGGCCGTTTGATCCAAGGAAAATTCAAAACTATGGTTCTTCACTCATCGACCTCCTTGTCTATATCGAGACAGTCGTCAAGGGACGCAGAGTGTATATGGATTATTGTAAAAATCCTGGTGGGGGGAACGGGTTTGGCGAACTCCGATTCGACGAATTAAGTAAAGAAGCGTATGAATATCTGTCTAAGTCGAACGCGCTCTGCAGTACACCTATCGAGCGTCTCCGGAAGATGAATCCAAAAGCCCTCGAAGTGTACAGGAACAATGGCATCGATATCACGAAAGAACCCCTCGAAGTGGCGGTATGCGCTCAACATAATAATGGCGGCTTGCATGGTGATATTTGGTGGGAATCCAACATTAAGCATTTGTTCCCCGTGGGGGAAGTCAATGGTTCGCATGGCGTGTACCGCCCCGGGGGTTCAGCACTGAACTCCGGACAGGTGGGCAGCCTGCGTGCAGCCCAGCGAATTGTTCATACCTATCAGAAATCAACTTTCACTAATAAACGGTTTGAATCCGTTGCAAGGGAAAAAGTCAAGGAGGTCTCTAAGACACTTGAACATCTTAGGAAAAACAAAGCCCAAAAGAGTGAAGTAATGGCTTACCGCGATGAATTCCAAACACGGATGACAGCGTACGGCTCGCATATACGAGAATTGGACAAAATAGAAAAAGCACTGGAAGAGGCCTATGCTCAGATTGAACACCTTGGTACTATGAAGATCAGAAGTGAAGAAGAAATTCCCGATGTCTTCAAGAACCGTCACCTTGTGCTGGCACATGCTGCGTACCTTGAGGCAATTCGTTTCTATCTCAAGAACGATGGCGGAAGCAGGGGCTCGTATATAGTTATATCGAAAGATGGAATTCCGTTGTTACCGGATAAATTGAAGGGATGGATTTTCAAATTGGAGAATTCATCGCTCCGGGAAAAGATGATCGAAACCATATGGAAGGATGGACGTTTTGAGTCCGAGTTCACTGCTCGCAGACCTATTCCGCAAGAAGAATACTGGTTTGAAAATGTGTGGAATGAATTTCTGAAAGGTGAAGTCTTCACGTAAACTCAGATTCTTTGATCGGCTATCGATCTCTGCTGCAATAAAAAAAAACGCGCCAGGAATTCTCCTGACGCGTCGTTTCTTGGAAGCCTAAGTATCCCAAGATCACTTTTACGGTTTATTCTCTGATGGTGAAATCTCCGTAGCTTTCTTTTTTCTAACGTTTATTCTTTTTTACTTGCTTGAGGTGTTCCAATAGCTCCAATTTCACCATGGGTAAGTGTTTCCCAATAAATATGATGATTCCCAGCCGTAGGGCGAGCTAACGGAAGAGCTGCACTCATTTTTGATAAACTGAACCCCATTCGGTTGTGAAAATGATTATATGCAACCTCCCATGTCGAATTTAATCCAAATGTCAAATTGGGCGGTGCTGGAACATTATTAGGCCGCATATATTGGGCTTCAAACTCGATTGCTGCCATCATACGTTTGCCTTCCTCTTTATACAGATCAACTTGCTGGAGATAGGCAGTTTCAGCTGCATTGGACATTGAAGCAAAGGCCAAAGTAGGATGATGTGAGTCGCGTGCAGTTTCCTGCAAAAGACCATCAACAAACTCTGGAGTCTGATCTTTATTACTCCAGAAGGCTGGACCACATCCCGGAGGCGGAATGGGAGCTGGTCTGTCGGATTTCAAATAAATGTATGCTGGTGTTCGGCCTCGCCACATAGTGACACCTAAATCAAAGACTGCGCGATCATCGCAAAATACGCCAATATTAATCAATGCCTCACACATGGCAAGTTCTTTGTTGCCGTTTTCACAATCTCCGTGGATGACCGATGGCAGATATTGAGTTCGAAGCATGTTTTGAAATTTCAAAATATTGGCATCAGGCCATCCTTTGTATGTATAGCGAATAATTTCAGCTGCACGCGGCCAAACCGATCCACACCAGGCTGCTTGAACGGGACCGTTTGCATACGTATGCCCTTTTTGTAACGTGTAGGACCATGCGTCCATAATTTTGATGGCATTTTCTGCATAGAGCTTGTCACCGGTAATAGCCCAAAGTAATGCTTGAGTATACGCAGCAGCGCAATCGCGTTGTTCATCCTTGCAGCCAATATCGGGATTTGAACGTGGTCCACATGCGACACACTCAACGGGTTTTGGAGAATAATCTTTAGCCGCCAAAGGGCTTTTTTGCATTGCTCTAAAAGCAGTTGTCTGTGGTTCAACACCCTCAGTTACTCTTCGCTTTATTTCAGCTAATTGTGCCTTGTTGACAAAGACTCCTGGATGAGTAAATCCGGACGGGTTTGCCGGTTTTGTATCGGTTGAGGCAGTAATGTTCACAGTAGTTTCCTTATATACTGGATTCACTTCCTCATCATACGTTGCAGTAATGCTTTTTACTTTTTTAATCGGTTTTTCAGCAGCGTCATCTGTTCCGGTGGAAGTATCTTCATCGACATTCTCCTCAATACGTTTCTTGCCTCCGCCCTTCTTGCTTTTATTCTCAGCAGGCGCACCGCTGGCAGTGCTTGTGTCGGGAGAACTTGTTATCGAAGCGTCTCCGCTTTTCATATCGCTATCGCTTTTTTGAGAACTACTTGACTTATCAGGAGAAGTTACCTTTGGCTTTAATTCTGTTCGATAATTTTCCGTGCCTTTTATTGTCTTGTCAATAATCCAGATGTTTCTGAATTGATATTCTGTCCCATGTTCCTGCAGATAGATCGAACCAACACCGGCTTCTCCCAGTATATGTGTTGCACCTTTGACTTTGACCAATTCCACATCTTTATAGATCGTAACGCCGTTATGTACCAGTGTAACATGGGCATTCTCTGTCTTTGTTTTGCCATCAGCATCAAATCGGGGAGCCCTGAAATCGATATCAAATGTCTGCCATTGCATCGGTGGAAAGGCCACATTAACAGTTGGTGTCAGCACGTTGGGATTGGCTTCAGCGATATTGCCGAAAGCAATCGGACCGGTATCCCCGTAGGCATCTTTAATGTTTATTTCATAGCGTGACATTAAATAAATGCCGCCGTTCGTTACTTTCCCTAAAAGTCTGAATTCCAGGTGCAGTTTCAAATCGCCAAATTTTTGTTTTGTGATAATGGACTCATATTTCCCTGCTTCATGACCGGTAACCTGTAAAATCCCTCCCGGCAGAATGATAAAATTATCTACTGGATTACCCCCAACCAGCCAATCTTTTTCCAGCACTTTCGTCCAGGAATCAAGATTTTTGCCGTCAAATAAAACGATTGCTCCCGGAGGAGGTGTAGCATTCAACGTTGGAGATGTGCGGTAAAAATGTTGCATCTCAATTGATGTGCTTCCATTTGAAATGCTTAGAGAGTTCTTATCGATTTTGCCTGTCCAACCGTCACCGCTCATATTGATGAAATCGTCATTCACTTTTTTGCCTAGAAGGACTGCTAAAGGCTTGTCGAGTGAAGTCAAATCGGTGACCAGATCCGTTTTGTATGCTCCATCTTTTGAAAGATAGACCTTGGCAAAATGCTTTCCATCTTTTCCCTGCCAGTCACCACATAAAGGATCGGGAGTTGCTGGATAGAAGGGGAGTTGCTTCTCTACTTTTCTCTCTCCCTGTTCTGGCTGTGCGAGGAGAAACGAAAAGTTCAAAAAGAATATACCCAAAGTAAAAATGATTGATCTCATATGGTGCCTTTCATTATAGAATTGAGAAGCATTGTTCGCAGACAGGTACTCATGGTAAGAGTTGGACATCCTGATGTATAAATCTCAAGAGAACATTATTTCAGGAGCGCCATCTTTTTCACCGCTGAATAATTATTCGAGGTAAGCTGATAAAAATACATGCCGCTTGGGAACCCTCTTGCATCCCATTGGGAAGAATAGGTTCCAGCTTCCTCTCGGTTGTTCATCAGTGTTGCTACCTCTCGGCCCAGAAGGTCATAAATGATCAGCTTTACTTGTGATGTGCTCGGAACACGAAACTCGATGTTTGTTATTGGATTGAATGGATTCGGATAATTTTGAGAAAGTGAAATTCTTTCCGATGCCGGCCTGCTGGGTGTCTCTAGAGTGCTCGACATTGGATATATTTTTAAAATAGTGAAATCGACCCAGAACAATCCATAACAGTTAGGGATAACACTGCGAAGAGTATCACCAATTTTCGAAGGAGGATCCGCATAGTTCCTCCACCATAAGGAATCGGCTTCGTAACCAAATTGGAAAGCAACCTTGTTAGGGGAGAATGTCGATCCCCATACTTTGAATTCCGACACCATAGATGAGAGCAATGGAAATTCCTGACTATCGTCGACGAAAAGAATATTACCCCGGTATGTCGGCGGCATCCAGTCAGGGAAAAAATGTTTTAAGAATAAGGTATAGCTGCTCTTGATAGACTGCAGATGAGCTTCCCAGTGCTGTGCGACGCTGTCTGGCACTCTCTGTCCGTCTTTATGTGTCTTATCGTATTTATACCACTCCACATCAATACCAAAACCCACAACGCATTGGTGATGTTTGTACCGATTCATCACGAGATCCATGAGTGTGTCAACATCGGCTGAACCTGGTTCGACTTGCAGCCATATCTTCAATCCCGTGTTGTCAAATTTTGTGAGATGATCTTCACTTTCATCGATGTCGCTGAACTCAACATAGGGGACCTGCCTCCCAGATGATGGAAATCCTACTCCTGTAACACCGTTATTCCAATAGATGCTGACAATCCAGATTCCAGCTGGATCGGTGTTAGTAAAGCGCTGTGCCATTCCATTCCCCACACGCAACCAATAATTGGCATCGGGAAATTGGCCATTCAACTCGCTTTCGATAAGACGAGAAGCGCGAAATCCGGCAACACTCCTTGTTTGTGCCCATGCGCCGGAACCGGTCATGAGAAGAAAACAAACAATGAAAAGGATTGATTTCCGTGTCATTGTATATTCCTGTTGATGATGATGTATGGGTACAATACCTGAATGTTCCATCCAGCACTATTTGAGCAGGATGACCTTTTTGATCTCAATAAAATCTCCTGCCGTGAGTCGATAGAAGTACACACCTGATGGATACCTTGTCCCATCCCACGTCACTGAATATCTCCCCGACTGCTTTTCTTCGTTTACTAGTGTTGCCACCTCTCGGCCTAGGAAATCAAAAATTATAAGTTTCACGTTTGTTTCGCTCGGAACTCGATACTCAATACTCGTAACTGGATTGAATGGATTCGGATAATTTTGAGAAAGTTGAAAGTTCGAAGGAATAGTACCGTTTGCTTGACTTACTTGTGTCGCCGATTGAGCCCAGCGAGGATCACCAATCGGACCGCCGTCAGTTCCACAAGTTTGTAACGGCGAATTATCTGGTAACGTAAAATCACCATTGGCAGTATCTTTATAGTTCGGATCTATACTCAGCGTGTCTTGAAATATGTAACCATGCCACGGTGGACCACCAACCCATGATTCACTCCCGGCATCTGCCTGCGTCGCAGTTTTCCAGAAACAGACATTCTGGATAAAAAAGGCAGTATCAGGACGTGGATCCTGAAGATATAATGCCGGCTGTAATGATCCAAGCACAGAAATATATGGACCTCCAATAGCCCTATCCTGATTCGAGACGATACAGTTCGAGATGGTGATCTTCTGAAACGCGTCATCGACTTGAATATGGCCGTGAATATCGCCCATATCATTCATAGTGCAATGGTCGATAAAACCGGTTGGTGTAATGGTACTGTCAGGATACAGAGACGTGTAGGGTTTTGCACCACCGTTTGCTAAGATGCATCGATAGCCGATTTTCCCAATTTTCAGTCCTAACCCCTGTATCTTATATATCGTTGAATTCTTCATCTCAATATGGCGCAATTTCACATGTTTATATTGAAGAAATGCCTGGGCATTGTACACAATGACATTATCGATAAATACAGAATCTTGTATAAGACCTCGATCATAATCATCTTTCATTCCGTGTACAATATTATCTGCAAAATCATGAAACACACAATTCTCGAATCTGAAGGTTCCGATTTTTGCTGTGCTAGGATCTGGCCTCCCATCAAAATAGAGCATCTCTTTTGCGACGGCGACGCCATTGAGCAATCCATGGATCTCGAGTCCCTTGAGTGTAAGGGCAGCACCGTCCTTCACATAGAAATAATAATAAGAACTTGACGGAGACGCAGACTCTGCCAGTTTGATGATAGCTTTTTGAGTGGAGCCGGGTGTAACCTGTATGGTCAGTGGTTTGGTAAGAGAAGCAATACTTGTGCCTGAAGAATGTGTATATTCAGCTCCCCCGGTCAATTGTAAAATATCTCCCGGTGCTGCTACAACGATAGCAGCCGCCAGTGTCCCATTACCAGGTGTCACCGAAGTAATTGTCTGTGCAAGGGAGTGCATCGCGATAAGCACTGTGCCGGCGACGAGAGTAAAAAGCACTTTTTTCATAATCATGGTTCCATTGATATCGTGTAGTCTGTTGTTAGTATTTTGGTGTTTAAGATCAAGGTAAATTTATTTTCTGAACCTCTGTATAAGCATGAGCACTATTTTTAGTTAGTATCAGGTGATACCAAGGCGAAAAAACAGTATTTTCATCA
>CAZYYD010000031.1:0-53802 GCA_964651225.1 uncultured Ignavibacteriaceae bacterium | reverse complement strand
GACACGAGGGGAATTCTAATTGTCGTTACAAGGGATTTATAAATGTCGTCAATCAGCTTTGAGTCCGATCTCGCTTTGTTCATTTCGATGGGCATAGTAGGCAGCCCTGTACAAACCGAGAACGCCCGCAAAGAGAATGAACGCTCCCCAAGTCAGAAGTAAAACTTTGAGCATCAACGATGTGCTCAGGCGCGGGAGATCCATCCACGCATTACGTATCCAGTACGCGATAACGGCACTCATACAGACACTGAAACTGTCTGTTATGATAGCCAAGAATATATAGAACTGGCGCCAGTTGCGCTTAATAATTTTATAATTCGAACTCATGTAAAGACTTTTCTCACCGATTCTATTTTCCCCTGATCAGAGTCTATTGTATAGTACCAATTTAACGATAGACTCCCGGTGTTCTCCGTCACAAACAACCAAAATATCTCGAGGAGGATTTATTTTCTCCAAAGAGTTTTTCATCGTTGGAAGATACTAAATAATTGGAATATATTCATGAGAACATATTGAAGAGGGTTCATCCTAAACTGATCGTTCTGCTCTATAAAAAAAAGTAAGACATATCAATGGTAATAACAACTACTAAAAGACTTGACATTCTTCACACAGGATTGTTAAAACCTTTTTGGGCATCAATATTTATCCTACTGGAATTCTTCCGGACGACCCGATTCTGAAAGAGTTAGATCTTTATCAGGTTGTATGCGTTAATAAGATTAGATTTGACTTTGTCCCACTGCAATTCATCTTCCATTCGCTTACGACCCAAAGCACCGAGCTTATTTCTTAGCTCAGCATCGTCCGCCAAAATAATGATCTTCTCTGCAAGATCAACGTAATCATCAGGCTTTGCATACAGGGAGGAGTCCTTGGCAGTGTAACGTCCTTCCTTTAGGTCAAACTGAACTACAGGCTTGGCCAGTGCCATATATTCCATCGTCTTATTCATCGTCGATTTATCATTCATCTCGCAATACCTATCACATGCCACACAGATATCACAAGCATTTAATATATCCATTAGGATGTCACCAAATAGCGCCCCTGTAAATGTTACATGCTCCGTCATTCCAAGTTTTTTGGAAAGATAGATGATATTTTCTAGTTCTGGCCCATCTCCAATTATCGTAAACGCGATATCTGACCTTTGCATCTTCTTAACAATATACTCAGCTGCTTGTATGAGCAAATCGACACCATCTTGTTTAGCAATGATACCTATATAACCAACAAGAATTTTCTTGCCACGCTTGTGATCCAATCTCGGATTAGAAATACGAAACTTTCGCAAGTCGACTCCGCTTCGAACAACAATAACTTGCGACGCATCTTTTTTTCCTCTTGAGATGGCAATCTCCTTGTATGACTCATTTGTCGAGACAACAACATCGGCAAGATTCATTGACAATCTCTCAAGAAAATGTAATAATCTATAGAATAAATCCTTCCTGCCAAATTTTTCAAAATAAAGCTCCGGATTCAAATCGTGATGGTCAAAAATAAACTTCGTTCCTGTAAACACCTTAAATATGTAGGCAACTATAAAGATTAGATCTGGTGGATTTGCCGCATGTATAACTTGAAAGGGCTTCTTCCAATAGATTCTTACAGCCAGATATATCCATGCCACTATTGCGAAGGAATACTCCAATGGATATTGCCATCCTCTTTGTGCCTGAATCGGTAGATAATATCGATAAATGTTCACACCTTCTAGAATTTCAAATTGTCTATTAAAATTTTTCCCCTTTGGACAAACAACAGAGACATCATATCCATATTCGACGAGAGTGCAGGCTTCTTGCCAGACTCTTCGATCGAATGGGATGGGGAGATTCTCCACAATCATAAGAACATGTTTCCTTGGATCTTTTGCTTTTTTCTTTTTCAATTTGATTACCCTTATATTCATGCACTTGCAGTGCTCAGGTACAGCGCATTGGATCAGCATACAATAACTCAAATAAACATCAACATTCTCAAATTATCGTGCTAACTGAAAAAATATTATTTTCAATGTGCTCACACTAAAACAAAGCTTTATGTATTTCGCGTAGATTTTTGAAATCGTCCTTAAATATACGGACATACATTCATTCTAAATTCTTTGGTGATATTTGGAAAGTCACTATGTAACAGATATATAGCGCGAAGTCTTTTGGCAATGGAATTAGAAATAGTCGTTTTGATGGAAGATATAAAACTCTATGGGTTCCCGAATTACTTCCCCGATTGAAGTGAATTTAGAGGCTCCTACTAACAATTTCTGAAAACGATTAATTCGTTAGCTTAAAAAAAATAACCAGTTCCGTTTTATTTCTTACCCCTTTTGCCATGATACTTCCACCTTTCACACAAAACCACTGACACGAAAAATGTTATGGACCATTTCTCCAAATGACATTCCGTTTGATGTACCTAAATTAAGGCAACGATTCAAATGTGGAATTAATTATTTTTGACAATTAAGAGTACTTCCACTTTTTCATCGAATTCTGCATTCCATTGTTAAACCGGTAAATGCACTTTCAATCCCACCCAGAACTAACTTTGGAAATGACCAAGCGAAATTTACCCCCCGAGGTATATTCAACACCTGAAAAATCAAAATTAATTTTCAAATCATTCATAAGTCCTTTTCTCAAGTCAGATATAATTTTTTGTGTATCCTTGTTTTGAGGTTCTCCGATACAGGATAATCTTATCGTCAATTCATCCAAATTCTCTTGAATTATTTGATATTGCTGAATCCAAGATGTCTTATAAAATACCTCGAGATGATTAAAAAAGGCTCCATGAATATACCTACCATCTCTTAATCTAATAAAATCTCGTATACGACCTCCGAGTTCAGAAATTTTAGACAGGTGTCTTCCACATTGACAAATGGAAGAGTTTAACGATCCAACATCGCCCGTTTTATACCTGATTAATGGGAAGGCATAATTAAACAAGGGAGTCGAGACAATCAAACCCAAACTCGATTCATTCTTATCTAATATTTCAATGTAGGCAGATTCCTCGTTGACATGGTAACCTGAATGTTCTTTACATTCAAACGAAATTATACCCCCTTCAGGACAACCATAAATATCAAACACGCTCGCATTTAACGCCTGTTCGATAATTTTCCGTTGCCAAGGTAACAACATATCAGAAGTAGCAAATACAGCCTTCAAATTCCCATTAATTACAATTCTTTTGTTTTTAATAAATGTAGATAACAAAAATATAGAAGATGAATATCCATAAATAAACATTGGCCTTTTTTTGTTGATAATATTTACAAGATTATTTAATACATCGTCCGTAAGATGATAACTCGTTACTAATATTGCATTTTGAAGAATGTTATAAATCCGGTTCTTTAGATTGGATGCTTTCGGAAGCAATGAACCCGATGCAAGATGAATAAAGCTGTCTCCTATATTATAACCACCAACAGACCATGCTCTGAGATTGTTGCCCCAAAGATAACTATGTGAAATCCGATCCTTATAGGTTATCAATGGTTTTCCAGTAGTCCCTCCTGTTTGTGTCAAGCGCGGACTATATGAATGGAAATTTGAGGATTTCAATTCTTCGAAGTGATTACGAATTAAATCCTTATCGAGTAAAGGAATATTTTGCAATTCATCAAGTGTCTGGATTTTATTAACATCGAATTCACTTTCTGCAAAAACGCGCTTATAATACGGTACATTCTTTTGACAATGCACAAGAAGGTTTTTCAATCTTCTAAACTGAATTTCAACCAACTTTTCTTTTGTGAACCACTGAGATTGAATAACTTCTTCAAAGCATCCTAACGCATTCGTCTTTCTGAAAAAGTCTACAATTGGATAGATATTTCTAAAAGTGTTCATTTTATTTTTTAAATATACGATTCTATTGTTCTAACTGCATTCAACCATGAATCATTTTTGACGATTGCCAAGCCTTTAAGAATTTTCTTTTGATCGGGCCTCGAAATCGCCTCATCCAACATCAGTAAAAATTCTTCTTTCGATTTTGCGATGTATACTATATCGCTATATAACCTTGCTATTTCTTCAATATATGTAGAAACAACCGGTTTTTCCATTGAAAGGTACTCTTTTAACTTCAACGGCGACGAATTCTTAATCCAGTCACGACGTATCCAAAACATAATACAAACGTTGAAATGTCTCGCATAGTAAGGGAGAGCTTTGTAATCCTTCTTGCCAATAAATATAATATTGGAATACTGTTCGATTTTTGAGTTCGATATATCCTTTCTCCCTATGAACACAAAATTATAATGAGGCCTAAGGTTCGCACAATACTCGATTAATTCCCAATCATTGCTGTCTGTTAAGGTTCCATAGTACCCAACTATTGGACCGTGTATCTGAGATAATTCTATTGGAAGGGGAGAAGAATGTCGTAAGCTGGAATTGAAATAATTGAAGTCAACCTGATGAGGGAATAGGCGTATAGTTTTTCTAGTCCTTGAACTAGCATAATTAAGAATCGCCTGCGAAGCACATAAGATCAAATCAGAATTATCCAATAAATAATTCTCCTGTGCGCTAAGGTATTCTTTCGTTTTTGCTGTCAATTCTCTATACAAGATGTAATTATCAGAATAATAAAATACGGCATATTTGTGTTTTATTTTTTTTATCAGTTCTCCATAGACCAGAGTTGAAAAGAACAATATTGGATTAACAAAACCTAAGATTTTTTGCAGCAAATCTATTTGAAACGATAAAAAGATAAAGTTTATTCGTTGAGTAAATCCCTCAGAAAATATTGGCAAATAGAATGGAGTGTATACGTAATAATTCGGTTTTTCTAGTTTAACGAACTTTATTAAACTTTTCAGTTTACGCCATATTCTGCTGCTAAAGCCCTTTTTCCTAAGGGAGGGGAATCTTGTGCCTAGTGGATTAATCCAAAGAATTTTATACCCTTGTTCCCAAGCTGAATTTATGATATGGAATCGCGAATGTGGATTACTATTCCAATAATCGTCACCTGAAAAATGGATAATATTTTTCAATTTCTTGCAAACCTCTTATACAAATCTTTAAGAGTACTAAAAGAATAATTCTGCTTCTTGCACCAATCGAGGTATTTTTTCACCAGAGATATCTTCTCTCCTGAGTTGTGATAGCGATGATGGAGTAAAACACCGATCGTACGACAGGTTCTATATCTTTCTGTCAAACGAATAAGCTCATCAATCCCGTACATATCCGAATCCACCTGTTCATCAATATATCTTTTTATGAAACTAATATTCATATCAATTTCGAATAATTTTGTTTTCGGATAACGTTGTAAATTCCAGGACACATGATGATCAAATAACAACCCTTTATTCAAAACATGGCCTAGAGTATAAAATATTCTTCTGCTTAAACCGGAATTATAATGAGAGTTAAAAACGAGATAGCCTACGTTGTTTAATGCTTCGATGGCTTTTTTGTTATAAGGCGCGTAAGGGAAATTGAATGCAGGGAACCATTGATTACCAAAATAGTTATCCATTAATTCTTTGCCATGTTTGATATCAAGATATTGCTCTTCATATTCTCGTTGTCCACCGAATTCTCCCTTTTTCATTTTATTTTTTATTTTATGATCATAACCATGCTGCATTATCTCGATTAGGAGAGGATGTTTTCCCTTCGTATCAATTAACCATTCAACAACTTCCTTAGAAACGTTTGCCGGTTCGACAGAATGGATAAGAGGAATATTATAACGGATAAATAGATTTGTTATTTCGATGAGTGCATCATCGAGTACATTACGAACATCATCATTGCGGAAAAACAATATGGGCATAGTATTGTCTTCTACTGTAATTGTGAAATTGTATCAGCATATTTTTTTAATAATAACTTTGACGCTCCTATTCCAGTCGAATCCTTTATTGTAATATTAATATCCTTTTCCATAGAATATATACTATCATTTAAAAGATACGTTGAACTATTCTCTTTTAACGAAAAGTTATAGTCCCCTTCAAATACCGGGTTCCTTATAGACGAATGAATATCAAATCCTGTTCTGTGTTTCCATTTTTCGAATCCATAAATCATTTTCGCTTTATAAGAATACTCACCTGAAGGGGGATACCAGAGATTATAATCACTTTCCATCAAATATCGCTTAGTGCTGAGCACGATGCCAATTTTAAAATCATAAATAACATTATTATAAATTGAGACAGACGTGAAGGGATCTTGAACCTGACCGTTTATATCGAGCACCCTGAAATCATTTTTAATAAAGGTGTTGTTCAAAATTAAAATACTATCGGCCTGAAGGTCGTCTCTCTTGTACATTTTCTGCCAATAATTTCCCCTGGCATAAATACCTATATGCGAATTATATATGACGTTGTTATAAAATACTATACCTTTGCCCCCCAATTTTGCCGCTCCATTCTGACCGGAATTTATTATAAGATTGCCATTGACAATATTGTACTTGCCCCAAGCTGTAATTCCCCATAATCCTCCTATGATAATATTATTTTGTATAATTCCTTTTCCCATTCGCGAAGAATCTGTAATGGTTACACAGCCATGGGACGATAAGACAGATTGTCTTATTCTATTATTAATAACTTTATAGTCTGGGGAATATCGATCTAAATGAATTCCATCTCCAATTCTTTTATCTAAATCATTATCTCTGATAGTACAACTACTAATTGTTGTACTTGTACCCACTGCATAAATCCCATCTCCCCCGCAACTATCGATATTGCAATTGGTGACACTCAGATTACTTGAATGGGACTTTATCCCCATATTTTCAGAATTCCTAATACTTATGTGGCGAATGTGCAGGCTGTCTAAGCTAATATTTGAATCCCCCTCGACTATTATTCCATAACCATAACCTCTAATTTCAATATTTTTGATTGTGACGAAATTACAGTGCTTGATCCAAATTCCTGAAGTTCTTCCAGATCCGCGCATGATTGCCCGTGGTCCTGTACCGTATGAGGAAATTACGATTTTCTGTACAAGCGTCCCTGAAAGGAAATTGAGTTTTAGTGTTTCTCCCATCCAGATATCGCCGGACTTCAAGAGCACTGAATCTCCAGGACACAATCTATTCTTTTTGACGATCGTAGCTAATCTATCGAAGGACATTATAGCACTATCCGGGGATAAACCGTTGTTACAATCATTTCCTGTACTACTCGATATATAATATACTTTTCCTCCTTCAATAGTCTTATGATTACTGAAGGTTTGAGTTCCTTCCAAATTAAAACAAAAAATAAACCCATGAGCGACCAATAAAGATATCGAATAATGTCCAAGGAAAAGAACAACAATAAGATGATTAATAATTATACACATTATGGTTGCAATTTACGATAGCGTGTAGATTTTACAGTTTTAGAGATTTGTTAATCTCTTTAAGAAGAGTGAGCCAAACCTTTCAAGGTTCCCTTGATCGATGCGTATACTGATTCAACGGTCACCTCCCGAATGCATCTATACTCGTTGACACACATTATTCGGTTATCGACATAAAAGCAGGAGGAACAATCGAAACCGGATCGAATTATTTTGATATCCCTTCCAATAGCTCCACTTCTCCTCTCATTACTCGGTCCAAATATTGCCGTGACGGGTTTGTCTAACGCGGAGGCAATATGCATTAAAGCGGAATCATTGCTAATAAAATATGAACAAAATGACATTATCGATGCCGTTTGACCGATCGAGAGTTTTCCGATAAGGTTTACTACTAGATTTCGCGAGCTCATAGTTTCGATAAAAGGATTGATATTCTCTTCATGTGAACCGCCAAATACAACAATTTGAATAGCAGGAAATTCCTTTTTGATCCTGATTATCAAGTTCATATAACTCTCAATCGGCCATCTTTTACCGGGATTGGCTTTATCACATCCGGGAAGAATGCCTAAGCTAACTCTGTCCTCCAAGAAATGTTGATCCTTCGCCTTCTTGAGTGCACTTGAGAGTTCAGTAGATTTAATCGGAAACTTTGGTTTGAATTCCTGCAAGTCAATGTTTGGCAGAGATGGGAATACGCTTTGAAAAAGAAGCCAGTTCTTCTCCGTTTCGTGCAGATTCGGATTATCAGAGAGAACTTTTGTAAATAGAGATAATTGTCCCAAAGATCCAAGATATGTAGAGTAAAAAGTAACCCTCTCACGCGCACCCAGGAGAAACGATAGCAGCGTCGATTTTATTTTAATTTCACCATAGGCTAAAATAGTTATGTCAAATCTTTCATTCCAGGCATAAAAGATGAGACGAATATTATTAAACCAGCCCCGTCCAAGAACATACACATGGTGGATATCCTCTGAACGATCAAAGATCGGCAGTCCACCTTCAGAAGCCATCACACTGATTGAAACGTCATGTTGGATCATCTTAAATTTCCGAATAACTCCATCGAGAAGAATTGCATTACCTATTCCAGTGGTTGAAAAAAGCAGGATTTTTCCCATTTTCGGAGAATTTCTTTTTGGCCTTAACAAATACTTGAATAATCTCATTATATATATACCACTGAGTATCCATTTTTTTTTTCTCATTGCTTTTTTTATCACGGATGGGATATTATTTTAACATCCAGATCAATGTGAACAATTGACTGCTTTTCTGCACGCAAACACAATGTTCAATATAGTATTCCATCTCTTGAGAGAATGCTGAACCTTTTTAGTATCTCTCAGCAGACAACTTATCTGAGTTCGTTCGATCATTCAAGAAGATATTAACCGAGGATCTTGAAGTGATTCCGATGATAATATCGACAATTTTATACCGAAGCCAAAAACAAAAAAAACGAATAGTATAAATGGAGTCCAACCGTATAATGCCACATCAAAGAGTGAATAAATAATTACGGCAATAAAAAATGAGCGTATTGAAGTACTGAGTGGCGAATTACGATTACTAGAAAATATTCTCCAAAAGAACAATGTGAATATACTTAATCCGACCGCACCAAAATGTGTGAGTATTCTTAATGGATAACTATGACCTGTCCTTTTCAATGGATCATATTTTGCGAACGGACCCTCAAGAAATAGTTGTCTTTTTTGCTCAAAGCCTAATCCATGCCCCAAAACAGGTTTATTTGAAATCATCTTTAATTGTGCAGTATAAGCATAATAACGCCAAAGGATATTATTTACTTGCGATTTATTTACCTTTGTACCTCGTTCGAAAAAAGCAAAGTCAACAATGTATTTCGATATTTGAAGTTTAATTGCTTTATTTGATTGAGCTATAACAAAAACCGTTACAAGCGACATTAGAACAACCACTGAAGACCATATTAATCTAGATATTTTAACAATACCAGAAAATTTAAATAAACTGTATGCAATTGCCAGTAATACTGATACGTATATAGCTCTTGAAGAGGTAAAAAATATTAAAAGCACGCTCAATGATATCTCTACGAATGCTAATAGTCTTGCTTCTTTTGTTTTTACGATTTGCTCTAGCCGCCAAATAATAATGATCGTAAATACAATTCCAACGTTTCTGGGAATAAGACCGAATTCTTGTTCAAGGTCAAACCCAAAAAAGGCATTTATAATTAAGTACATAGACGATAGATACATCAAAACACGAAGTGTTTTAATAAAACCTGTATAACTTTGATAATTTTTACAGAAGTTATATCCCACAAATAATCCAATGATTGGCAACAAAATAAGCTGGCGGAATCCCCCAATTGCTTCTCTGTAATTCTGTCCCGTCCCAATGGCAAAAACGAAATAGGTCAATCCATACATGAATAGAAAAAGCAACCATTTTTTTATTACAATAGAATCATCGACTTTTAATAAATAGTATACAGCAGCTACATAGAATAATAGGTCAGGCATCCGGAAAAGAGTAAATCCGCCCAATTCAATCGAAATAAGATGAAATAATGAAAGAAACGTAATAACTAAAAACCACCACGTCTGACGTGAGATGGGAACAGTATCATTTGCAGTTTCAGAAATCGCGATATTATTCATTTCCCGATTCCTGTCAACTTTCTTTAGAATTTTTATATTTCATCTACTTTAAGGTGTTTTCGAATTCTTTATATTTATATTGTCTCGACAATAAATAGAAAAGTCCCGCAATTTTACCTCTTAGCGACACAAGGAAAATGTGAAAATCAATGGATTTTTGTCTGAACATAATCAACTTCAGGGCAAATTTAATAATACCGGCATGTTGTCCGTTCCACCAGAAAAATACATTCAAAAAAAACGATAGCTTTATCCAAAAAGGAAGATGGCGAAGATAAACATAGACGAGGTTAAACGCATAGCCAAAAACAGCTTCATCACTCTGCCGACCTACTACTGTCGGGGCTGAGTAGTGTAATACTCCTATATCCGGGTCAGTGAGAACATTATAACCACTTTGTTTGATACGAAATGTTTGTGTTTCTTCGTTCTTTGCCCAATATGGAAGCAGGTTAGTGTCGAATGGAAGAATGCATTTTTTCCGAATGCTCATGTTGGCGCCCCTGACAACGTCACACTCCATCATTTTGCCTGGAATACTTGTCGTCTCGCCCTTTATAGCACCATACCAAGTCAAACGACCCCATTGTTTGACATATACACGATCTGCTTTACCATTGCGATATGGAATTACAGGCCCACCGAGCACACCTAATTTATCATCGGTAATAAAATGGTTTTCAATCCTTGATAACCAATCTGCATCTGCAAAGGCATCATCGTCAGTGAATACGAGAATGTCTCCATTCGCAGAACGAATTCCAAGATTGAGAGCATCTACAAAAGAATAATGCATATCGTGAAGTTGAGCAATTTTAGCATTAATTCCTTTGTAACGATTTTTCTGTTTTTTCAAATATGAAATTGTCTGTACATCATAATCTCTTATGACAATGATAGTTTCATCCGGTGTTTTATTTTGTTGTTTCAGTGAATCGAGACAGATCGGTAAATATTCTAATCTATTATAAGTAGGTATAATAACGGTAATTATCATTTTCCGTATTGTTAATTTTGATTTTGCTGGATCTATTAATAAGCATTAAATAATGCATTGAAATAGATTCAATGCTGTTTTTTACGGAGTTGTTCCAACCATAAGAGTATTCTGTTCAATAAAACATTCTTTGCCCCGACAAGCCGCACAATTAAACGTATTCTTTCGACAATTGATGAGTGTTCACTAATTATTTTGTATGAATTCTCTGCGGTCTGTGCATCACGTAATAAGGATGAATAATAAAGAAGCGCTTTGTGATATTGACGAATAATTAAGGAACGTAATTTTTCCGAACACCCAAATTGTTCTATGAAATAAAATTTTATATCATATATAGATTGTACAAACGCAAGTTTCTTTTGATAATTTTTCGATTGGCTTGCCGATTCCGGCAAGATTCTTCTGACTGCAAGGGGTTCGTTAATATAACCGAATTGCGTATTAAGAGAAAGATATAACCATAAAGGATAATCCCCCATGCCAAATTTCATGTCTGCATACTTGGAAGATAAGTATTCAAGAAGGAGATCTTTCCTTAAACATACAGTGCATGTATCAATAAAATTATCATATAACAATTCCTCAAAAAGATTGTCGGTATTGATAATGCGATTTTTTTGTTTGTGGTATTGCTGAATTATTGAATTATGTTCATGATTTAGGATATTACAATCGGAGTGAACGAGACCATAACGTGAATTCGCTTCAAGGGAATCAACTTGTTTCTGAAGCTTATACGGATAAGTCCAATAGTCATCACCCTCGCATATGGCAATATATTTACCCTGTACTTTAGGCCAAACGAATGTTGGGCTTATCTTAATACCCTTTGAATATTGATTTTCTTTTTGATAAATGGGAAATATTAGATTTGGATATTTATTTTCGTATTCTCGAATAATGCCTGTTGTTCCATCTGATGATGCATCGTCGTGGACGAGTATTTCAATCGGGAAGGTAGTTTTCTGAATCAAAAAGCCTTCTATTGCATCCCGGATAAAGGGTTCGTGATTATACGTCAAGCAACAAATGCTAACTATGGGAGTATCCTTTTGATTCATAAATCAAAATCTTTGAGTGTGTAAAATATTTGTTTATTTTAGCGTCTGAATCAAATAAGGAATTTTTCATTAACTATAACTATCCCCAGATGATCTTGGACGTTCCATTTATTGATGCATCAATATTGATAATAATCTCGAACGGAAAATCGAATTTCTGCACGAGAAATCTTTCAACAATAGATTTGATGAATCGTTCATAATCACACGTTTTACACCAGATACAAACGATATTTCATTATCTAGGCGTTTATCTGGCATATGTAAAGACTCATTTTTTTCGCAACAAACGGGCCGGGTTCCCTACGACGATTGAGTTTTTAGGAACATCTTCCAGTACGACAGATCCGGCACCAATTAAACTAAAATCTCCAATCTTTATCTTTTCACGGATAGTTGCATTACTACCAATATGAACTGCTTTGCCCACATGGACATTCCCGCCCACTACAGCATTTGTAGCAATGTGTGCAAAACGATCTAAAAAGCTATCATGCCCAACAAATGAATTAGGGAGAAGAATGCAATTATCTGAAATCGTCGTATCGACGCTTAATTGTGATAGCGGTGCGAACATTACACCATTTCCAATTTTGCAATAGCCACTTGGAACAACAGCGGTGGTATCAATAATGTTCATCAATCTGTTTTCAGGAATTTTTAAATTAATAATTTTCTCATAAACTAATTTTTCATTGGTCATACCGATATATGCAATGAAGAAATAATATTTTCCACTTTCGACAAACTTTTCTAGATCTACTGTTTTTCCTACGACGCTAATTTTTTTGTATTTTCCGATTTTATTGCCAACCGGAACAACATCATTTAGAAATCCAACAACTTCTGCATCTCCTTTCCTGTCGAGAATAGATGAGGCAATCATACCAATACCGCTTCCTCCCAGAATTATCACTTTCTTCATTTCACTGTTCCTTTTTGAGTTTTCTTATAGGCGTTAAGGATATTTTGAGCAAGAATTACCATTGGCGGGCCTATAAATTTGTTGTCAATTATGGCTACTCCCCGACCTTCGATTATTGATTCATTGTATAATCTGATAATCTCTTTTGCGCGGATCACCTCGTCCTCGCTTGGTGTAAAATACTGATGAACGAGAGGTATCTCTTTGGGATTCAGAATCAACATCCCCTCGAAACCAAGATTTTTGGCAAGTATAATGTTCTTCTCTAGATCAACAATATCATGTACTGCTATATGAACAGTATCGATTGGAATTACATTGTTTGCTCTTGCAGCCATGGCAATTAAAGCTCGAGGAGTAAATATGCTTTGTCCGTCTTTATCGTGCCTTCCTTTTAAATCAGCAATAAAATCCTCACATCCGTACGCAATAGCGATCACACGTTTTGATGCCTGACAGATCTCCTGTGCATTAAGAACTGCTGCCGTTGTCTCTATGAGTGGAATGATCTTATATGTACCGACCGGGATCCCTTTTTCGTATTCGATCGTTTCGAGCAATTTGTCGAAGAAATAGACATCACCGCCAACCTTCGATTTGGGGTACATAAATCCATGAATTCCCTCGATCGTCAATTGATGAATGTCCTTTAACAATTGCCCGCTCTCTCGGTCATTCACGCGGGGGAACACAAGATGATTGCCAAAGGCTCCCTTTTCCACATACTCCTTGATCTTGTCCCGAGCAATTTGTTTATTGGCGACCGGCTGTACCGAATCCTCAATGTCCAGGAGCAACACATCAGCATCCGAACGCGATGCACTGTTCAACAACCGCTCGTTATGCCCGGGAACGAACATCAGACTGCGCAAGAGATAGTCATTCATCGTTATGCTCCTTTCGTTTTACCAGAACCTTGCGGCGGAAACACAGCACATCTGTTCCGTTCTGATTGTATGCGGTTGTCTCCACAGAGACAATTCCTCTGTCTTTTTTTCCCTTCGCCTCTTTGCAGCTTAAAATCTTTGTCTTTGCATACAGTGTATCATTAATGAAAACGGGTGCCAGATGTTCGATATTTTCATATCCCAAATTTGCGATCGCTTTTCCGCTGATGTCCGGAACAGTGAGCCCAACTGCGAGACTAAAGACAAGTGTACCTACAACCAGAATTTCCTTATGCTGGTTTTTTTTTGCATAATCAATATTTGTATGAACCGGATGATGATTCATTGTGATTAAAGCAAACAGGTTGTTATCACTCTCGAAAATCGTTTTTGACAGCGAATGATAAATGACCTCCCCTTCACTAAACTCCTCAAAATAACTGCCTAATTTGCTAGATTCCATAAAATTTCCCCTACAGGATAATGTGTGTGTTTTACTGCATTCGTTGTACCGTCATAGAAGACTCTCAATATCTCAGCCCTTCAAGTATGCCTCCCGCCAAAGGACACATCGTGATGCAAGGCGGACCACACAGATACTGCTGTCAACGGTCTCATGTATCAGAATTTCATGATTAGATCTTACGTAAGATACTCATTCATTTAAAAAAGCACTACCCGATATTACATTATTTTTGAATACCAATAATTTCCTGTGATTCTTCCGGAGTAGTCGGTTCACGCCCGACAGCACGGGCCAACTGGACCAGACGCTCTACCAATCTTGGATTTGTTGCCGGATCCTTTTTGTCTGCATCCATAAATATTGAATCTTCAAGTCCAACCCGAACATGCCCCCCCATGGTAATGGCCGATGCATTGATTGGAAATTGCGATTTCCCGATCCCTGTCGCTGCCCATGTCGATCCTTCAGGCAAGACATTCACCATCAGTGCCAAATTTAATGGTGTTGCTTGAATTGTTCCCAGTGATCCTAAAAGCAGATTATAATAATATGGAGCCTTCACTATTTCCTTTTCGATCAGATATTTTGAATAATCGATCATTCCCATATCGAACGCCTCAAGTTCCGGTTGAATACCTCGCTCGTTCATTCTTTTCGCAAGAGACTGAATCATCTCAGGTGCATTGACTGATGCCTGTTTGGGAAAGTTCATCGATCCGAGCGTCAGCGATGCCATTTCAGGTTTCATCGGATCGGTGAGATCTAGTACCTGTGATCTCTTTTCAAATTCATTGTACAAACGCCCGCTGGTTGTGACACAAAAGATGATATCGGGAACACGCGATTTTATTCTTTCTGCTATCTCCCGAAACACTTCTATACGGTATGTGGGAGTGCCGTCCGGATCCCGTGCATGGATATGAAATATCGAAGCACCGAGATCATAACAGCGTTTTACATCATCCGCAATTTCATCCGGTGAAATTGGGACAGCCGGATTATCCCCTTTCATAGGGATCATCCCTGTAAGTGCAACATTGATAATAAGTTTATCGTTCAGATTCATGAGAAATTTTCCTAAATAGCTTTTGATACATAAGCTGGTATGCCTACAACTTGTACATTATCTGGTACATTTTTTGTTACTACAGCACCGGCACCTACTATCGAATTTCGGCCTACTAAAATATGATCCAATATAATCGCTCCCATCCCTATATAAGAGCACTCGCCGATGGACGACCCCCCGCCGATATTCACTCCTGGAGAAATGGTCACAAAATTCTCTATGGTAACGTGATGCCCTATGACCGCTGCACGATTGATGATACAATGATCCCCTATAGAACAACCTGCGGCCAGAATACTTCCAACGCTGATCAGATTTCCTTTCCCCATCCTCACTGTTTTCGAAATTCTCGCTGAAGGATGAACAACATTGATAAATTCCATTCCGGTTGTTCGGGTCTTTTCGATAAGATTTTTTCTCTTCGGCGATCCCACACCACAGAGAAGAACGCACGAGGCATCATGCTTTTCTATTTCATCAATCCAAATAACGGGAACGCCGGCAATATTCTTTCCGCACTGAGTGCGGTCAATCCCCTCGACGAAACAAACAACCACATATAATCCCGTTTCCTGCACGATATCGAGAACTTCTTCTGCAAAACTACCTGCTCCTAGTACGATCAATTTTTTGGGTATTACGGTCATACTGATCTCTGTTTCTTGCCGTCAATTATCGAAAAGGTAAAGGTCGTAATGAATAGCATAGTGGATCTTCTTCGTACTATCGATCAGATAGTTTTATCGGTGTTATATAAGATAAACGAATCTATAATATCTTCCCTTCCATATTGCGGCTTTCATTTATGATCTTTGCTGAATAATGAACTATCCATCCCTTGCTTTTGCTCAATGTCACTTTTTTCATATAAGTAAAGCCGTGTCTCATATACATTCATTATTTCACGCAACGTACCGGTTATTTGCAGCGAACTTAGCAGTGTATTCAATTTGATTGGCATGGCAGTAAGGATGTACACTTTATCATTTGCTTCGATGGCAGAGATATCCTGGATCAGTTTATTGGAATCGACTACAGCATCCCACGAATATGGTTTATTGTAAGCGAAATGAAAATACTCCGTCCCATAGATTACACCGTTACTGGTGACTGGCTGCAAATCCGGTTCGTTCGTCAGCCTGCCTTGATATCCTGTTTTATATTCATATTGAGGGATAGCCTTTGCATGAATGTAGATCGTGATGCCATTACGAATCGATTCCACCTTGCTGATGATTGGATTTACTTCACAACCAGGCCGAAAAATGTGTTTCGGCAAAAAATACCGGATAGAACCAATGTTCACCAGGATAAAAATAAGACTCAGGAACAACCCGAATTGCTTCAACCTGCGGCTCATATCTCCCAAAGTCAGCGCGATGAACAAAGAATGCAATGGAACATAGAATAGAAGAATACGATTTAATATGGGATACTTCCCAAGCCAGGATGCAATGAGGATTATTATCGCTTCCAGTAAAACAAATACAACAAATAGTCTCCTCTCTTTATTGAGTAGCATAATGATACCTACCAGACTCAGAATAGCGACAAGATAATGCGCAGGAGAACCGAAAATCTCCAGGTAGTGCCTTCCCATTAGATACATCAGCTTTAGATCCTGAAGGTTGTGCGGAATAAAAGGGAATTTCATCAAATTCCAAAATCCGACAGATCTGTTTTCACCTAAATTGCTGTACAATGTGACATAATAGAGGAGGAAGCTGATCGCAGAGATAATTCCAACACTCATACTTCTATACAGTTCTTCTTTTTGTTTCTGAATGACAGAATGCACCACCCACAAAGAACAAAATGCCGCGACTGTAAAAATTGCCGGAAAGGAAAACCACAGAGAAAAGGTGCAAAACAATGTAAGATTCCATGTTGCGATTCTTTTCTCGATAGCAAGATGAAACAGATACACTATTGCTAATGAGAGGAACACGTCAAACATATACGGCTTGAACTCGATAGAATAATAAATAAGAAAGGGGATGGTGGCGAAGAATGCTGTTCCGATATACGGTCTTGGATCTTTAAAAACATTTTTAAGTATTAAATAAAAGAGAGGAATAGAGCCCAGACCTGATATCAAAGATGGGAGCCGCAAAACATATTCTGATGTGCCAAACAGATACGTTAGCGTTTTTGTGATCCAGAGAAATCCAACAGGGGCGCCCTGCTTGTAATCCAACGGAGAACAGAGCCCGATAAAATCTCTATTGACAACGGAACTCGCCAAAAAGGCCTCATCGAGCCACAGCGAACGATTAATCAGAAAGGCAAAAATGCGGGCTGATACACCGATTCCGATGATGATGATACTCGCAAAAAGCAAGATGGTATCCCACTTACGTTGTCTTGATATCATTGCACTGCTGTCCAAGATAAATTGATTTTTGGGATAAAGACATTGAAAACGATTGAAATTAGAGAAATTTCCGTAGCAACATTGGAGTAAGCCCCCATGATGCTGTCCAAATTATGATTTGTGCGGAGGGAACCGAAATCGCAGCAGATGTGGGGAGATGGTGATGGCGTGCGTTTCGATTTCAGCAGGAGGGAAGAATGTTGAGCGAGGGGGCTGAAATCGGTGGTAAGTGTGAGAGAGCCATCACGTGAGTTCGATTTCGGTGTCTTTTCTTTGGTTACTTTCTTTGGACAAGCAAAGAAAGTAACAAATCCTAAAAAGTAAAATATTCTTATTCCTATTTTGGACAAGTGTGATATCATTGTCATAGTTAATGATTGCTAGGTTTCATAACTTATCAGACAATATATAGAAAAAAAACTAATAGATGGTTTTGGGTATCATTGACCATTTACCAGAGGAGATAATGTCACGATCCATCGTTAAAACGGCGAGAGTGTTATCTGGAAGCTTCAGTGGACATTCAACCCTGGAACATGGACTTCATAAAATCGTCGAACCCGTGGGTCTCGGAGCAGTGGTCCATGAACCTGTATCGTAATAAGGCTTGGCAATGAATTGATTTCGATGACCTTGAATCCCTCTTTAGTAACCGGCAATGTCCCATCCCATATAGGGAACCATGGGTAAATATCCTGCAATGTCGATGACGCCTGATTTCACCCCCTCCCAATGAGGGATGGTTACTCCTTGGATCGGGCTGCCCGTATCGGGATGGATCTTGAGCCACACAAGTGAGCCCCCATCAGGCTTTGGCACACCCGGGCCAAGTACACCCGAAGCCATATCGATGGAACACGTAAGCCCCCCAAGGATACAATTGTCCACAGGCACTGAACTATTGCTTCCCACTCTGTGGAACGCCGCTGCAATAAAGGGGACCTGTTGTTCATAATCCCACATGCTCAAAATACGGATCGTATTTAAAGTGCGAGGGAAGAGCTTCTCGGCATAGTCGTCCTGCTGTATGTATTCCATGACCAAGTGATTGTGGAGGCTTCTGACTCTGGCTGTGAACTCCTCCACTCCCAATGTCTCGCCATTCACAACATAACGCCCTGCTTCGAATTGCACAATCCAAACGCCCTGGCCATTTTCCCCATTTAAAGGCTTGATCACAAGGCGGCCTTTTTGTCGGCATAGGTCAAGGACGACCTCCGCGGCCTGACCGGATGGCTTGTCACTCGTCTCGTCTACTAAACGGATCGTTCTTCCTCTCCGAAGAAGTAGATAGTATTGTGGGAGATATGCCGAGAATGGATGAAGGACGTAGCGAAGATTAAGTTTGTTGTCAATAAGGCAGGAGAATGATCCGTTGAGAGGATGGGCGCGCATGTAAGGGAATTCGGGGAGAAAGTCTTCGACCTTATATTGGTCGAAGTTGTACAGGAGCATATCTGCACACACAAAACCATGTCTCCATGCCCAAATGCGTTTACCCCAGGGGAGTTTCACCCAGAATCCTTTCTCCTCGGAGATAAAATGTGAATGGCTTTGAATCCGATGCCAGGTCTTGAGGATAATTGCTGGGCAGAGGCACAAGAGTATAAATCTGAGTATCTGCCGTACTCGTCGTATTATGATTGGTCCTAGCGCATTTTCAGTCTGGGGAATAAATCTCATATTTGGAAGGAAATTCGTTGTCCTATTCGATAATTGTAATTTTCTTTTTTAATCGGATATCCTTTGAGGAACTGCCGAGGATACTATTGAGAAAAAAGGCACTCCTCTGATACCAAAACACCCGCCTACTCTCCCAGAAGTTCGTCTCCCTGCAAACCGGCAAGCGTGGAGCATCCAGTGCAAGTGAGATCTATAGACATAGACTGTGTTTGATATAATATTTACAAAGAGAATCAATGATATCTTCTATACCGAATTGCGGTTCCCACTGATACTCGTTCCTGAACAATGAACTATCCATCCCTTGCTTTAACTGAAGGTCACTTTTTTCAATAGTGATATCAGATATTCTCCTTCCATCAAAGAATTTCGCTTTTTCTACTGCGATCTGAGCGATCTCAGTGATCGTATAGATCTTGCCGCTTCCGATATTATATACTGGTTGCCACTCTGTCGGAGATATTTTCAATACCCGAAGTATTGCAGAAACTGCGTCACGCACATCAAGCCGTTCAACTTGTTGTTTGCCGTACATAATATGTATTGGCAATCCTTTTAACGCCTGATACGTAAATTTTGAGACCACTTCATTCATTAACAAGCCATCCTGGCCTCCCGTTAATGAACTCAACCTCAAAGAAGTGACCATACATTGGTTATACATCTTATGCAAATTATTCAACATGACTTCGGATGCATATTTTGCCTGACCATATGCAGAAGCCGGTGCAGGCAGTTGATATTCCTTCCACAATGGAGGATGATCAAGCCCATACACACTCTGTGATGAAATATTCACAATTGCCGGTACATTGTTCATCGTTGCTCTTGTAAACAATTCACCGGTAAATAACAGAGCTTCTGCGATCTCTGCATTTGTACAATGGGGTCGAGCAAAGCCTGCATGGATGATGATGTCGACTTTGCCTAATGATAAAGAATTATTCTGGAAGTCTTGATAATCGAAATATCTGATATTGGTATCAGAGATAATTTCCCTTGCGCGGGATTTATCTCTGCTGTAAATGTATAGCTCGAACAGATCATCGGCGATAATACGGGCTACGAGGTTTCTTCCCAGATAACCAGTTGCACCGGTAAGTAATATCACATTTTTCCGTGGAATTGCGGTAAGATGTGATGGCAAAAACACACTTTTAGTTCTTTCATTACGCTCAATCGGAACAACTCTATCCGCGGTTTGTCTGATACCAAATCTGTTAGCATTCAGTGTCAAATAATTTGTTTCAGTGTTAATACCGAGCCAATGCCGAATGCAATATACAACTTCATTAAAACCCATCAATGCTCTCAATGCAGAGAGGCCTGTAAAGCGGGCATTCATCTCAAAAAATTTTATACCATCATCAGTAATACGCCCCTGAATATTTAGTGGACCACGAAGTCCTAAATTTTTAAATGTTGGAAATAAAAGATCTATTGTATGCCATAACTCATCGCTCTCAAAGGGCATCGTTTCAATCGGTATGCCATTCTTTAAGTTGTGGTGCAACGCCATCTTTCCGCGTATATTCCCATCGCTATCTGCCACTATCTGAACGGAGAGTTCCGATACTTGAGAATTGACCCCTTCTTGAATCTGTTTGAGATAAAAACATCTCGAGGGATCATTACTGTGCGGAATAGCAATCTCCTGAAGAACATACTCTTCGTTTAACGAGTCAATCTCTTCTCTACCTGAGATGATTCGAATACCACGTGAGGCAAATCCCGACCGTGGTTTTGCTATGACCGGAAATCCAATCTCTTTATTGCTGAGAGCGATTAAAAATTTCTCTTTGCTGTAACTTTTAACAAAAACATTTGTGATCGTATTCAGTTCGTTGGTTGTACGCTCTTTATCATTGCATAAAGCAAGTAGTTTTTCTCCTGAAACGATTACTTTGATCTTTTCTTTTTCAAATCGTCTAATCGATCTCGACAGCAGTAGAGCCTCATCATCCAATCCGGGAATTAGGAGGTCTATCTCAAACTTTTTGCATTTTTCAACCAAAATATCAACATATGTGCTATCATAAATTGATGGGGTATAATCATACAGGTCACAATCATATGAGCCAAACGCAAATGGATTTGTACCCAGACCTATGGTTCTGAGAGGAAGATCCGATAAACGGCAAGAGTTGATTATTGATTGTCCTATTCCGCTGCCGATACAAGAAATTCCGATATTATATAGTTTCATAATTCTTTAATGATACCAATGATGTTATCCATTTCTTGAATCGATAAATCAGGGTAAATGGGCAGACATAGAACTTCACCTGCTATCTTATTAGCAATTGTCAAATTTGCGGTATTAGCTGATGGTAATGATTTGTAGGTTGAGAAGTTACTGATGAGCGGATAAAAATATCTTCGCGTAAAAATATTCTGCTTTTTTAATTCTTCGTATACAGTATCTCGTGAATGACCATATAATTTCTCATCAATTAATATAGGAAAATACGAATAGCAGTGTTCTACATTCGACATATCATCTAACACTGTTATCCCCATAATATTTCGCAACTGCTCACGGTAATAACGAGCAATATCTTTTCGTTTCTCAATTGCGTTATCAATATGCCGCAGCTGCAATAACCCTAATGCCGCTTGAAATTCATTCATCTTGGCGTTTATACCTGGAGTAATCACCGTTGTCTCACTCGTAAATCCGAAATTTTTAAGGTGATCAATATGTGTTTTCATCTCTTCGTCATGGCAAACAATCGCACCACCTTCAAATGTATTATAGACTTTCGTTGCATGAAAACTCATCACAGAAAGATCGCCATAATTTAGAATGCTTTCTCCATTTAAAGTAACACCAAATGTATGACATGCATCATAGATTACTTTTAGTCTGTAAATCTTAGCTATTTTTTCTATTCGTTCCACATCACATGGATTTCCATACACATGTACTGGTAGAATTGCTGTAGTTTGAGGTGTTATCGCAGATTCAATTTTATCAGGATCTAGATTAAATGTATTTGGTTCTATATCTACAAAAACCGGTTTGATATTATTCCACCAGAGCGCGTGAGTAGTTGCGACGAAACTATAAGGAGTCGTGATAACTTCTCCGGTAATATGTAATGCCTGTAATGCAGTGATGAGTGCTAAAGTACCATTTGAGAAAAGGGAAATATATTTCACTCCTAGATATTCACAGAGTGCTTTTTCCAATTGCTGATGGTAATACCCGTTGTTCGTCAAAATTTTACGTTCCCAAATATCTTCCAAATAGGGCATAAATTCGCTCATTGGGGGAAGAAATGGTTGTGTAACAAATATTGGTTTTTTCACTTCCGGCATTTCTCTGATTATGATTTTTTTAAACTTATGAGACTGTTAAATAAGATTTGTCGAATTTCAATATATGCTTCGTATTTAAATATATGTCCAATGCTGACTACTATCAGTCCCCCAAGGAAAATCTGAATAGCCAATTCCAGCTCCGGATGTTGAGAACTCAAGAGAAATCCCACAAGCCAGATACATATTCCCATTACCGATGCAATACTGAAGGAAGGTACAAGATCTGTTAATTGTTCTGTTATAGGATAATTAATCATTTTCCCTGACCAGTAGCTGTTGATAAAATAGGCTATTATTGAATTGAAGATCATCCCAGCGATCATTATCTTTATACCCCAAAAAACACCAATGATAATTGTCGGTATAACTAATATTTTTTTTATGACCTCCAATTTCAAAAATAAATCTGATCTGCCTTTTACATTTAGCATATTGAGATTGAGTGCCTGTAAAGGGTACAGCATTCCACCGAAACATAATAACTGCAAAAGAGGAATCACGGGACGCCATTGTTCGCCGATCAGGGTTATCACTAAAGACTCGGATGCTGCAGCCATTCCAATCATAAGAATAAATGTAATAAACATCACATTTTTAATAAGATTTTTGTAGCCTCTTTTAAGTCTTATTGGATCATTTTGTATGCTTGCTAAGACAGGATAACTAACTCGTTGAATAACGGTATCAATACTTTGTGAAGGCAGCTTTCTGAACTGATCTGCACGTGTATAAAATCCGAGATCAACTGCTGAATAATATTTCCCGATAACAAGATAGTAAATGTTGATAAAGGCAGTATTAATAAGTCCCGAAACCATAAGCTTCGACCCAAATCCAAACATTTCCCGAAAAGAATTCCGGTTAAATATGAGAACTGGTCTCCATCCATTCCAGATCCACAATAGAGTGGAATTCATAAAATTTTGAACAATGGTTTTCCACACCAGACTCCATACTCCCCATCCAGAGAATGCCATCCAAATTGCTATCGCGCCTGATGTACATGAAGATATAATTGATATTTTCGTCTGAAGCTTGAAATTAATATTTTTAGATAAAATTGCTCTCTGTACTACACTTAAACTGTTTATAACAAGACTAAAACCCACTACTTTTATTAAGAGAGATAAAATCGGTTCATTATAAAAAATTCCGATGAACCTCGAGCAAAAGAATAAGAGGAGATAGAGGCAAATTGCCACTGTAATATTAAAAAAAAAGACCGTGCTATAGTCTTCTCGTGAACAATCCTGCTTTCTAATTAACGCTTGGCTAAAACCACTATCAATAAGCGATTGAGAGATTGCAACAAAGATTGTCAACATACCAATCAAACCAAATTCCTTAGGACTGAGCAATCGCGCTAAAATGATCCCTACAACGAATTGAATGATCTGATTGGCAATATTATCTGCAAAGCTCCATTTTAATCCTGAAATGGTCTTTTGTTTTATGGTCATTGAAACTGCGATCCGCGTAAAAATGTAAACAGAACTTTACAGACTGTCCTTATCAATAAATTTACATTAAATTTTTAAGATTGATAATCCTGGGACGCAAACATGGAAAAATAGGGATTAACAAAAACTTATCATCGAAGTAGCAGCGGGCAATTCAAACTTTAAGTCCATTTTGTATCTTTAACAATGGCCCATAATCGCTCAATTTCGGGTTTGAAGAGGAAGTATCCACAACTCAGTGTCCCCGATAAGAACAAGATAACTACGAAAATAAGCCGCCGGTTAGGACCCGCTTTGAGTAGTGGTTCACCTGCAGGTTCCTTAATATTGAGAATTGGTATATCCTTCTCTTCATCCATTTTGGCCAACTCCAATTGCCGCGATAAATCCTCAAAAATAGATTCAAGAATCTGAACATTCCTCGTAAGTCTACCTCTTTCCAATACCAGTTCTGGTGATTCGTTTACTACTCGGTTCCTGGCGCTGAAGTTTCTCAAGGACTCTTCTGCTCCAGTCAGAGAATCTTTAAGAACAGCGAGTCTCGTCTCAAGATAAATGCGCTGATTCGAGGACGTTGATATGCGTTTGGTACGAATGTACTTATCGAGTGATGCAGCTATCATATTCGCTACATCAGCCGATAATTTAGATTCTGGCATACGAACGGTAACAGTAAGGATATTCGTGGCGACATCCAGATCCAATGTCATTACATCCTGAGTCATTGTTTTCAAGAACTGAATTAATCTTGATCGCTCCTGAAGCGAAGCTGCGACCCGCGTGTCAGGATCTACCTGAAAGTAGTCAAGAAGATTCACTGAATCGGCATACGCCTCCGTCTGGTATTTCGAAATAATTACTTGTTCGAGTACAGCTTCACTCACGATCAAGTTTTGATAGATATCCGTCGGTGCCCCTCCACCCGTGCCGACGAGAGTAGCAAGCTGACTGAGGCCCGACAAGGCGGTCGTACTTCCATAATTAGGTAATATCGTGACGACACTTTCATAGTATGGTTTGACCAATAGAACCAGAATGAGCACGGTAACCACAACGATACCACCATTTATATACATCAGCGGTTTGCGTGCTTGCCACAAATTTGCAACAAAAGGGCGGATCCTTTCAACTACCTCCAGCAGTTGCTTGGCGGGAAGATCAGATGGCAATGATTTTTCCTTGGAGGCTTGTTCTGTCATTGGAGACTTTGTGTCTGTTTCTTGTTTGGTCGCCAAAATTCGTTTCCTTAGGTATTATTTCTTTGCATTTCACTCGATTTTTCTTTTTGAGACTTCTGTTCTTGTATCTTCCCTGCACCCTGCAATTACTATTACGCGAAGAAGTTTATTTAATCCTTTTTGGTTCAGACGTGCATCATACATCAATCCACTCGCTTGCGACTTACCGATGTCCTTCGGAATAAGTTAGATTTGCTCATCGGTTTTTTCCGCAACGTTATCTACAATTTACTCGCCAGCACAATGACCGTGACCGCTGAAACTGCGATCGCGAGAATATCTTTCACAAAATCAAATGTTGTTGTCTTTTTGTCGGTGGTAATCGGTTCCGGCGCCGGGGGAAGCAGACGATAGACGACGATACTGCTTCCATCCGGGATTTTTGGATTGCCTGTAAACAGGCCGAAGTTCACCTGCTCTGAAAACCCTTCAGGATATGTGACAACCGCATAATCGGTACTGTCTTTCCTGTTGCCAGCTGCTTCGATATAATAATTAAAACTTTTATTTTCTGAATAACCGAACCGTCCGGGATTATTCACATTCCCCGCGACTGTAATAGTTCCGATCTTTTTCGGTATAGAAATAACATCCCCCGGTTTGAGAACAATATCTTCCGCTCCTTCCCGATTCTCCACTGCTTTTTCGATATTCGTCCGGATTGGAACACCATCCCGGTCAAGTCTCCCCCCGCGCAGATAGCCGTTCGGTTTGATGCCGCCGGCCCGCTCAACCAAATGTGAGATCCGTTCGTTCGGTAGATTCAGAGCGTAACGGCCGGGGAACTGTACCTCCCCTTCGATCGAAACATACTGCTGATAAACGAACGCCGGATTGGGACGGATGAAAACCTGATCCCGATGCTGTAGAACCATGCTGTTTCTGCGCAATGCAAGAATATCGTTTTCGGTGAGTAATGAGGGATCAAATAACTCAGGAAGAGAGGTGAAGAGCGTGTGTACCAGCGAGTCTTTTCCAAGTCCGGTACGCGTAATACGGGCTATCTCCGCCTGAATAGCATATGCGTCTTCGGTGTACCCCCCTGCCTGCAGGAGAAGATCGACTAAGGTCATGTCTTTCGACTTATGATACCGTCCCGGTTTTTTTACACTGCCGAAAATATCGATATAGCGTTCCCTCTCTTCCACAGTTGTCCGGGGATAAATAACAATCCGATCACGCGGCATCAGCAAGGTGTCGCCGGTACGGTCAGCAAAAAGGTGACTGAGATTGAATGGGATGATCCGCGAAGTGAATCCATCCGGGTTGACACGTATAAGATCGGCAGATTCGAGCAGAATATTTTTCCGGAAAAGCGAATCGGTTAACCCCACCTTAAAGGACATAAGATCGTACAGTCGCATCCCTTCAGCAAGACGGTATGTACCGGGCTCTTTCGCATACCCTTCCAACGTTATGTACTGCTGCGGATTGATCTCATACATAGAATAAATACGGACAACATCTTCATTAATCAGTGGAATATTTTGACCAGCATTTCCTGCAACTGCAAGTCCGACATTGAACGGAATGATCTCGCGGCGTTTATCCGGGTATGTGCGGGTGATCTCCCCCCGGTCTGTGTAGGCCTCGGGGATCAGATTCTCGGCCGCTAGGATGAGATCGCGCACTGTTTTAATCTTCTCTTTTTGATACGTACCCGGACGCCAGACCGCCCCTTCGATGACGACATAATTTTCTTTCCGCTCAAGTATCGGATATATAGTAATAATATCGCCGTCTTCGAGCTGGAAATCTTTTCCGCTCTTCACGATCTGCCGGAAGTCGATGTCGAATATTTTCCTGTCCGGTCCATCGGAGGTACGTTCGGCAAACGGGATGATGCGGTCGACTTGAATACGTTCAAGATACATCGTGGTGCGGATACCACCGGAAAATTCGAGCAGGCGCTTCAGTTGTTCGTTCGGGAGAAGCTCGAACCGCGCGGACCGGGAGACTTCTCCTTTAATGGCCACCATTCTTCCGCGGAGCGGAATGTAGATAACATCGTTATCATTCACACGCATATCGCTGGTTTTTGTGGAACCGATCAGGTAGTCGTATAGATCTACATGTGCGACTGTCTTGCCGCTCCGAACAACTCTGATATCGCGAAGACTTCCGCTCAACTTAGGACCGCCGACAACAAACATAGAATTGAAGACATTGGCAAATCCACTCACCTCGTACCCTCCGGGGTTGTTCACCTCCCCCATCATAAAAATACGAACTGGGCGTATGCGTGCTACGGTGAGATCCATAAAAATTGTCGGGGGAGATTTACTTAGTCCGCCGAATGCACTCGACATAGCATGCTGCACATTCATTCGGGCTTTATCCAGCGTCAATCCGGAGACCATGATCGGACCGACTGCAGAAACGAGGATGCGACCTTCGCCGTCCACCGTATATTCGTTGTAACTTTGCATTTCGCCCCAGAGGGCAATCTTGAGCACATCGCCGATGCCTATACGGTAATCGTTGTCAATCGAGGGGCGTGCCTCGAAGACACCTGAAGTCTTGAAGATGCTGTAGCCGAAGTTTTCTATCTCACCCGGTTTGAGCTTTGGCTCTTCGACTTTGACGGGGACGATTTCCACCGGCTGGTCTGCCGAGGAAGCCGGAGTGGTCGTCTGCACCGGCACGCCGGGAGTTGTGATTGTTCCGGTTTGAGGAGCTGTTGCAGGTACTGTTTGTGTGCTTTGCGGCGCGACCTGGATATTCACGGAGGTCGTAGGCTCTTTGACTGTCGGTAGGCCTGTTTTCACAAGATACGACTCTAGGTCTATGCCGTATTCTTTTGCTTTAGCTTCGGCCTGTTCCCGTGTCATGCCAAGCTGTTTGATCTTGGCATCGATCTGGTCAGGAGACATAGATTGAAGCCTGTCTTCGGCTTGTTTGACCTGAGCCGGAGAAGCCGTTTGCGAAAGTGTCGTCCCGTACATCAGCAAAATCAGTGAAAAAATATGGAATGTTTGCATTTTATTCAGGCGTGACATAGTCATCCAATAATTATGTAAATGGTATAATTTGGTTCAATGTAAGCAAATAAGATGATATTTGCCAAATGATGAAAATTCTACAATTTTATTATAATGAGTGTTGTCAGCAGATTGGAAACATCTGTAATTGATGAGAATGAAGGGCAACCTAGACACAGGAGGAATAAACATATTCAATGGTTTACGCCTTGCTTAGAAGTGGAGAGTTGATGTGTATCAAATGACGTGTATCGAGGATAGGTATATTCAATGACAGCAAATCCATTGTTTTATAAACATCGTGAGCGGTTGCAATGAGAATCAAATCATATCCCCCGGATATTTCCACAGATTTTTTCCCCATAAACTGAGAATGTTCTCTCGTCGGCTTTACGATGGACACAAACGGATCGTTAAAATCGACACTTGCCCCTTTTGCTTCTAATTTTTCCATCAGCACATAACTGGGCGATTCACGATCGTCATCAACATTTGCTTTGTATGCTAATCCTAAAAGCAGGATCTTCGATCCTTTTAATGGTTTACCGTACTCGTTTAAAACTTCCATCACTCGTTGGACAACAAATTCCGGCATGGCGGTATTAATTTCGCCCGCCAGTTCGATAAAGCGGGTATTCACTCCATACTCTCTTGCCTTCCATGTCAAATAGAAAGGATCGATGGGAATGCAATGCCCGCCAAGACCGGGACCAGGATAGAACGGCATAAAGCCGAATGGTTTTGTTTTAGCCGCTTCGATCACTTCCCAGATATCGATCCCCATTTTCATGAATGTCATTTTCAGTTCATTCACGAGGGCAATATTCACCGAACGGAAAATGTTCTCCATCAACTTCGTTGCTTCAGCCACCTGCGTGGATGAAACGGGGACTGTGCGTACAACGATCTGTTTGTAGAGAAGGTCGGCCACAGTGAGCCCTTCCGGCGATGTCGATCCGACCACTTTCGGAATTGTCTCCGTGCGGTACTCAGGATTATTCGGATCTTCCCGTTCCGGCGAGAATGCGACATAAAAATCTATATCGACCTTCAGGCCGCTTTTTTCCAGAATCGGAACAACCACTTCGACTGTCGTACCGGGATAAGTCGTTGATTCGAGTACGATCAATTGCCCTTGTTGAAGATTGGGAACAATAGCTTCGCACGTCTTCACAATATATTCCATCTCCGGCTCCCGATTTTTATTGAGCGGGGTCGGCACGGCAATAAGAATAGCATCGCATTCTTTCAAACGTGAAAAATCAACCGTAGCGTCAAAAAGTCTGGATTTGATCGCCGAGGCAATCCGATTAGCCGGAATATGTTTGATATAGGATTTTCCCTGAAGAAGAGCATCAATTTTTGATCGATCAATGTCGAACCCGATGGAACGGAATCCTTTTTCAACGAAGCAGAGGTTCAGAGGAAGACCGACATACCCCAAGCCGATGACACCAACGACAGCTTTTTTATTTTGTATTTTTTGAAGAGATGAAGTATGCATTCAGATCCTTTAAACTTGATCGTTAATTCTTAATAATCCCGGAATCGTTATCTGGACTTTCGCCTCATCTTATCCCTATCTGAGTTGGGAGGCCGAATAGTTGAGACAACATGCAAATGAAGTCGATACAGCTCCGCTTCTTCACTCCCATGAGAGCGAAAAAGGTACTCTTGGCGTAACATTTGCAAATTACTGCAAAGTACTTTCGATCAGATCTCACGTTCTCTTCACAATCCTATATAAGAACTGAGCGAACCGGTTCTACCTCATCATGCGAAACACCGACTACCACCGAATATCCAATCCCTTCGAGCCGTATGGCCACCTTGCCGCCACGATCATGATGGAGAAATTTCCCCCTAAATCCCTTAAAGAAACCCTTACTAATCACTACTTCCGATTCCTTCTCGAACAAATCGGGAACAACCTCAACCGCTTCATCGGAGACGACGACACGTTGGAGAAAATCTATCTCATTCTGCCGTACAATCCCTACCTTACCGTTGAATGTAAGATAGCGAACAACACCATCGATCTGAAGGATTTGGTCCTTTTGTTCTTTTTGAGGTTTGACAAAGACATATGAAGAAAACAACGGCAGTTCGATCCACTTCCAGCGGTCACTCCACTTTTTGCGCTGGCGGCGAAGGGGAAGAAATGTTTCGACCGTCTGCTGCTGTAAACGTGCGTGAACTTTTTTTTCCTGACGTGATTTTGTGTAGACCACAAGCCAATGGGAATCTGGTATTGATTCGATGCTGCTCATTCAGATACCGAAATCAGCATAAGTCACTTGTATCCCAAAGTATACTTGAAATATCTTATAAATTGCTTTTTTTACCCCTAAAAACGAATTGGAACACTTCTATCCATTCTTTGTGGTGCATAATAGGGATATTTTACAAATTTTCCAAAGAACAACGAGAAAGAGAGAAAATAGTGTGACGGGGAACAATGGTATAAATGAAGAGTTAAGAATGAAGGATGAAGAATGAAGAACAATAAATGTAAAATGTAAAAATTAAAAAGTGATAAAGGAGGGTAAAAATGATGATTATTAAGACAGATTGGGTGAAGAGTTAGGAATGAAGAACAATAAAAGTAAAAGGTAAAAATGAAAAAGTGTAAAAGGAGGTTAAAAAATGGGGCCAAGATCAGAGTGAGGTTTGAGAATAAAAAATATGCGCATCTTTTAGCGCATTCCACCCAAAAAGTGACCTGCCTGTCGGCAAGGCAAGTGGACAAGTTGGCGTAGGAAAAATAAAATTGGAAAAAGGTGTGACTATCTCGATGAAGCTTCAAACTCGGTGGAAGGAACTTGTGATTGCCGAATATTGGATTTCAGCGTTCCGGTACTGATTTCTTTGTGATTTGAACAGGGACGGTGATTGTGTTGAAGATTGGGTTTTCTTCTGCATCACCAAGTGGCTGCCCCTTTGCCGAACCAATTCGAAGCCGTATTTCGACAAAACAGCACAGACCTCTTGACCGGAGAGAACCTGCAGTTTACCCAACGGCTACCTCAAGCCGCGTTATAAAAATTTCACCGTGTAGCCTGTCCTTTATTTCCTCACGAGAAGCAGTCTCAAAGAATAACTCTAACGCTTCTTTAAGATTTATACGTGCTTCTTCGACAGTGTCTCCCTGGCTCGCTATATCGAGTTCAGGACAAAGGGCTACGTATTGCTTCCCCTCCTTTTCGATGATTGCGGTGAATTGCTGGAAATCCTGCATTGAAGACTCCTTTCAGAGATGAACTTCTGACTATAGTATACCAAACTTCTTTTCCTGAAACAACTCCCATGAAATGGAATAATGAGAATGGAGAGAAGAGTGAAAAATGAAAAAGGTAGAAAGGAAAAAGTAAAAAATATAAAAAGAGGTTATAAAAATGGGGATTGAAGGACAGATTGGGTGGAAAGAGTTAAGAATGAAAAATTAAAAATGTCTAAAAGAGTATAAGAAATGGAGAGAGTTAGGAGTTTATTAAAGAAAAAGGGGGAAAGTAAAGGGGAAAAAGTGAGTGGAGAATTATGAATGAAAAAGGGAAAAGGTAAAAAGGAAAAAGTATAAAAAGAGGTTATAAAAATGGGGATTGTTTTCCTGCTATGTTGCTCTCTCCGACATGTTCATGGTATCATCAAGTATTTCTGCGATCTCCACCCCGCTCATTTGGGATTGATCTACTTCATTCTTTCAAGAATTTTCTTCATCACCCCGGCATACTCTTTCAGACGAGCAAACATCTTATTTGCTATTTCTTCATGGTAGGTATGTGAAGCCAGATTTCTATCGTCAATCATTTCCAATGCAAGCATAACTTCTTCATCATTCAAGATTCTCACTTTTTTTGCTTCGCGTAAGCAGGCCTTGGGTGATGCGCAGGGAATACCCTCGTGTTCCTTACGATACGGTTGTTTGAAAGACTTGCTGTGTTTCATGCGCCGGCTTACCTGTGACGAGCGTGTACAGATATTCCGGATCAACATCAAATCCACACTCCCATGCCAGCGTTGGCCACCCATCAAGGTGGAACTGAGCAAATTTCTGTATGTCTTTCAACGGAGCGGCTGTCGGAAACTTGAATATCAAATTCTTTAGATCTGCCTCTCCTGTTTCGCCATTGCTAAATTTTATCCAAATCCGATACTCTTGCATATATCGGGCGTCAGAAATCGATATGCATTCCATGAATTCTTCCTTTCAAACAAGAGGCTGAATATGATGGAAATCTTTTGTCTCCCACATCGTCAGCAGTTCAGCTCCATGCAACTCCACCCACTCTTCCACAAGGCCTCGAACCCGAGCCGGGAGAGTACCTGCAGAAATATTTAAATTTTGGATCCCCATGGTCGCTCGAAATTCGTTATACTGAACATGAATATGCGGTGGATTGTGCTCATCGAAATACATTGAAATAATAATGCCGAGGAATCTGGATATTTCAGGCATGGGTATATCCTTTTATCCTTTTACAGAAAAAAAAGATGATTTTTTGTTCTCTGTTTGAAAGCGCGAATAAAGATTGTGTCCCAAACAAGCGTCCTTTTCATTTCCCCAGCGCTTTCCGTAATACGTTCATCGACTCGGAGTGCGCAGTACCGGCACGAAATGCTGAGATCGTCGCGGCTGCATGTTCTGCAATTTCTTTCCGGCGTTCCTCGATAATACGGTGCCGAACAATTTCCACCAATGTTTCTTGCTGATGGATCGGCAATTTGCCAACTTTGTTCAATACATTATTAAATGCTGTTTGCATATCATACTCCTTGAAAGGATAAAGCAAAAACGGAATACTCCGCCGACAATGCTTCTTCTCATGTCTTCAACACCCTGGAGGCATTTTTTTCGTTACCGCTCAGAGAGTTCTCTGACACCGAATAAATATTTTTTCGATACGTTGAACTCCCAACGGAGTTCACTTCTGCCTCATGAGCGTTGTTAGAAACGTCTGACTCCTACGGAGTCAACCCCATGGGTGAGTATATTATAACAATCCCGCAGGGGATTGAACGTTTGTAATACTCTCGCGAAAAAAGCTTTAGAACTCCAGAGGAGTTCCACAACCATAGATTTCTTTCTGTAACTGTGCCGAACAGTTACCTTTTTTCTAAGAATGCCATGGATCATCCTTTCCACCAGATCGCTCCCGCCAATGCCGTTGTCGTAAACATCTCTGATGTTGTTGAAAAATCTACGAGGTCAACAGTATACGGGACGTTCAGATTATCCAATTCCTCGCGCAGGAAAGACAATTTCCACCGATTCCACCCCCCCCTTGGAATGATAGCGATATCGATATCCGAGGCAACTGTGTCCTCACCGACAGCCGCAGAACCAAAGAGCGCAATGGCAACATGTTCTCCAGCGAGTTCGCTCAGAACACTCTGTTTTATTCTTTCAAGATAATTTTGAAGCATGTATTCCTTGCATACCATCATTCACGTTCAATACACCGACCATTCCTCGTTCTTATTATCTCTTCATCTCCGATACTTATCGTCTCAGAGACTCAATGATCCTTTAGAGAATTTTCTTTTCCATAAAACAAGTCTTCGGCAATCTTGTCCAAATCACTTTTTATATGATGATATTCCGGTTTTTGCACCCATCGTACACGGTCTAATGTTTCTACTGGAAAAGACTTTATAATATTATAAATAATTTCCGGCTCAACACCAACCTCTTTTGTCTTTGCTTCCTCGAGTATTGTTTTCCATTCAAATGTATTCTCTTTCGAAATGATCCAGATGTCTGCAATATCTTTTGGTTCAAAACGGAATAACGCACTGATTTCATTTGATAAAATATTCCGCCAACTGTCAATGGTGCCAAGATGCTCGTTTGTTTCAAAGTTACCGTAATGAACCGCCAAATCATTTACAAAATCAATTTTCAAAGAATGCTGCGGTACTGCAGATGCATGCACAAACACCTGAGTGAACTCTTTCAACCGTCTTATTGTTTGTCGATCAACGACAAGCGTCTTCCGTTGTTCTTCCTGGAAAAGCGCTTCCAATACTTTCTCTATCCAATCTTGATACAGGTTGTCTGAAGCGACAAAAAGATCCAGGTCCTCGGAATAACGATGGTTATAGTAATGTCTGCTGAGTGCGGTACCACCGGTTAGAAAAAAGGGTGTGTTTAATTTTTTGATAATACTCATCACCCCATCCTGTAAAGGATACAGGTTCTCCCGATAGTACAACTCGTATGAATTCATATCGTTCACGCAGCTCCCTTTGATGTATCTTGGATATCACTTCTTTCGTCAACAACAAACGGGCTTTTTCTATTCCTAAAAGATCAAGAATCGTATGCCATCCAAGTCTCTCAAGCATTCTCACTACTATTTTTTCTTGAGAAAGAAACTCATTGTTTTTGCTGCCTATCAGAATCGAAAACAGCTCTGCTCCGGGAATCGGATCATCCCAGAATATTTTTTTTAAAATATTTTGCTTTTCTATTGTTGTCACACTGCTTTTCTCCATTCCCTGCCTACCCGCTCCGCGAGGCAGGCCCGCAGGCAGGTGCAATCAGCAATCCGCAATTTCCTTTCTTCAACTACTCATCGTCTCCGAGACTCAACAACTCATTCTACAATTTAGCCGCAAGCACACTCACTGTCACCGCGCGCAACTGCAGATCCGGTAATGCCCCGGGGCGCTACATGGATATTCATTGAGGTTGTCGGCTCATTCGACAGAGCAACTGTCGGGAGGTTCGCTTTCACAAGATACGACTCAAGGTCTATGCTGTATTCTTTTGTTTGGCTTCGGCCTGTTCGCGTGTCATCCCCAGTTGTTTGATTTTGGCGTCGATCTGGCCAGGGGACATAGATTGGAGCTTTTCTTCAGCCTGGTTCACCATGCCCGGAGAGACGGTTTGCGAGAGTGCCGTCCCGCATATGAGCAAAATCAGGGAAAAAATATAGAGTGTTTTCATTTTTTTCAGGTGTGGCATAGTAATCAAAAAATTGTCTGAATGGTATAATTTGGTTCAATATATACAATTAAGATGATATTTGCCAAATTGAGGGAGAAAAGAAAGTTATAAGTGAGGAGTTATGAGTTTAGAATGAAAAAGGCAAAGTGCAAAAATTAAAAAGTGATAAAGGAGGGCAAAAATGATGATCATTATGTGAAATAATGATGAATCGAATGAACACGCGGGAGATTTTATTCCAAGAGCTTTAGAAAATCTTGAGGATCAACTTTGGCTTGATCAAGAATTCCGAGCAAAGTACCAATTTTTAATTCTCAATGTAATGGTACAACGCACCCTATCGATCCTGTGGTAGTAACCTTTTTCAGAACCACATGGCTCCCTCTCTATCGAGTCCGAACGAAGCCGATCCTTTCTAGTGCTTTCACAGCGTCTTCACCAGATACTTTTTTGAGGCTAGGCATGAACAGCGACTTCAAAGGTGGTAAGGAACGATTTATCGATAGGAAGAAGAGGGAATTCTTCCAAATATAATTCTGTGGCTTCTTTCAGATTCGCCAACGCCTCTTCCACTGTTGTTCCTTGACTTACCGTTCCCGTCTCAGGACAACGGGCTACATACATATCCTCTTCGTGGTGAAGTACCGCTGATAAGGTTTTTGTTTTCATATAAACTCCTGAATTGCTCGCAGATTTGTTTCTCGTCATGATAGACTTTTATGAATTTAATCTACCAAAATTCAGATGTCTAATCAACTTCTCTTTGTAAAGGGGTAAGAAAGTAAAAGGAAAGAGGGATAGTTAAGAGTTGGGTGTGGCACTTCGGCGGCTCGACTGAGACCTCGGTGTAGCTCGGTCGAATGCTCGCCGAAATCTTGTTTCATAGTCTATAGAATCGATGCTGAAACCCGAAAACAGTATCGGGGCAAGTGAATTCGGGATGACAGAGAATCCTTGTCATCCTGAACTCGGTTCAGGATCTGTAGAATAGATGCTGAAACCCGAAAACAACATCGGTGCATAGAAAACATACAGAAAACGTGGAATGGAAAGTGAAGAATTGAGAGTTAGGAGTCAGAAGTTAGGAGTTAAAAAGGAAAAAGAGGAAAGTACAAGGGAAAAATTATAAAGTAGATGAGAGGCTTCAAAAAGATTTCTACGTCAATTTGAGATCTGAGTATCTCGAGACAACCTTCCCTCTGGAGCGAAGGTGCAATTTTGTTTATGTTCGCTTGCCTCGCGATTTCCGGAGAGCTTCTATATCCGACTTGTCTTTGGGTCGGCCTGCTTCTTTTTTCGAAGCGATTAAATGTTCGTACGAGATAACATACGCATGGACTTTTCCCAATCGAATCTTCGATTTCTTTTCAAACAGTGCATCGAATTTTGCAGTGCCCAAAGAAGTGATCAAGTCTATCCGTACAGGGGGGAAACCCAATTGAATCACCATCTGCGGATTGAGAAAATCTTTTTCAGAAATCACGAGTTTCCCGAAACCGAATTTCTTCAGCACACTCAGAATACGTTTCGCATTTTCTTTTGTTGGATTAATCAAGAAATCAATATCGCCGGTGTTTCGCGGTTCGGCATAGTGCGCCACTGCATACGCACCGATGAGCAGATATTCAACGTTCTGTGAGTTTAACAACCGAACAAACTCTTCGTAGTCCTTTTCTACTTTCACGATATTCCCATTCTTTATGGAATAGCATAATATATTGTTCGCGTAAAATCTGCACAGCACTGATACGCTCTTCCGAAGTTTTTCCCCTCCAAAACGCAGCATCCGCTGCCGCTGCTTCAGATCGTTTTATTATTTTGAGGGTTTTTTTCATACAGAAACGAGTACTTTTGTTATTTTTAAGTTTTTACATAATAATGTATGAATCCGGGAATGAGAAATAATGTCATTCAATATAATGTAACCAATTAAGATGAAAGTTTCCCAATCTGGGAGATAGGGATCTTTGAGTTAAGAGTGAGGAGCGCTACTTCGGCGGCTCGACTGAGACCTCGACGTAGCTCGGTCGGACGCTTGCTGAAGTCAAGCTTAGTGTAAGTGTGTAGAGAATAAAAAAGGTAAAATGTAGAAGTGATAAAGGAAGATTAAAAAAACGGGGCCAAGATCAGAGTGAGGTTTGAGAATGAAAAATGGCATAAGAAGCTCAAAAAACGATTGTTCAGACAGGTTGGATAGAGAGAGGAGAATGGAAAATGGGAAAAAGAATGCAGTGTAATGTGAAATAATGATGAATCGAATGAACACGCGGGAGATTTTATTCCAAGAGCTTTAGAAAATCTTGAGGATCAACTTTGGCTTGATCAAGAATTCCAAGTAAAGTATGTTTCTGCGCTAGGCACCTTTTGGGGACAATAACGCACTTTCAAGTGAGTGGAAAATACAAATTATCTTACTTTCAGTTTTTTCGTTAAATCATCAATTGGTAAAAAGAGATAGCGCCTTCCCCGTTTTTCTAACGTTAAGAGCCCACGCTTAACAAGTTGAAGAAGATCATTTCTTGCGGTTTGATAGACTATCCCATGAATGCTCATGTGTCGATAAATCGTATAAATCGACTCTGGATGACGCATTGCATGATTAATTACTTCTTGTTGTCTATGATTCAGGATTGGTAATCGCTTGAGCAGAATTTTTGCTTCATGTAATTCCCGTTGTTGTTTTGAAATATACTTTTTAAGGTCTTCAATTGATAAATGAAAAGCTCTCAAATGAAATCTTATGAAGTATGTTAAGTCATTATCATCTTTCTCGGAATATAAGTATGCCATTTTGTATTTTGCGGGGGCTTTCAAAATTATACGCGAAACCGGTAAGAATTCTACAAGCCCATATTTATTCTTGAGAAGATACCAATAAAAAAGTGCTCTCGCCGTTCTTCCGTTTCCATCAACAAACGGATGAACATACCCCAACCAGAAATGAAGTATTGCTGCTTTCACGACAGGATGGATAAAAGTTTCTTCCAAGGAAGTATTTGCAAAATCACATAGTTTTTGAAGGCGGCCCTTTAGTTCGTTTGCATTGGGTGGGGTGTGAAGAACTGTTTCATCTGTATCAACAACAACAATGTCGTCAGAATTTCTTAATCTGCCACTTGCCGAAGGATCGTTAAGGGTTTCATTCGTAATAGATTCCTGTATATCACACAAGAGCTCTATTGAAAGTTTTTCTGTGATGCGATCCTTAATTTTCAACATTGTCGTATAATTGTTTTTTATCATCATTTCTCCGCGTGTTCGCGGTTTTCTTCCTTCGCGCAACATCTCTTTTGCCTTTTTACGCGTCGTCGCCGCCCCCTCCAGGATACTTGATGCGATTGCTTCCTCCATTAATGAACTTATGATATATTTATCTTTGGTGGTTTCTCCCACGTTTGACTCATCAATCAATATTTGTCCTATTGCGTTCTGATCAATAAAGTGCAATTCTTTGAGAATACCATCTGGAAGCCAATACCAGAAAGGCTTTCCATCGGTAGTTAGTATATTTGTTTTTCTAAGTTGGGACATACGAGAGATTTTCACTAATGCCCAAGCCATTTCTTTGTCAAGATTGTTAGGCATGGATCTATATTTTAGCTCATCCCAGTAGAAATATTTATCGTTCACATGATTAATAAAAGAAACCGTTTCTGGTTGTGTGAATAATTCTAAAAACTGCTCTGATCTCGTTTTGAGCACATTCTCCCAATTAGGTGGATTTTCAAGCCATTTCATTCTAAAATTACCTTTCAATCTTTTGAATAAAAGGGTATTTACTAATTTAGTATTTATTAGTATTTAACTATATATATAACTTTTCGCATTGTCAAGTGGCGCTTGAGGTCTTAATCCCGAGATAGGAACACAAGAAAACAGGATCTCCCAAGGGTAGGAGCGCGGAGGATTCCAAAAGCGGCATGGATATTGTAGGGATTTGTTGTGAACAAATTCATAGCCTCTCAATAGGAGCCGACCATTTATCACCCATGGGGTGAAATCGAAAAGGATGGGAACTTTTTATGCCACTGAAATTTGAACACACGACAGAACGTCTGACACGCCGCACCGGATTGATACTGGTAAACCGCTTTGGAGAACGTCTTAGTTTGCCCTCGAAAATTAATCGTGCCTTCCGCGCCCCAGGCTCCCACCACGCCTTCGATGCCAGTGAGTATGTGCTGACGATTGCTGAGATGCTCATTGATGGAGCCACCTGCTTGGAAGATATTCGTCTCTTTGAGAACGATGAAGCATACAAAGAACTGGCAGAGATCCGGCACTATCCTACCAGCGATGCTATCGGTGACTGGCTCCGCGTCACGGTGGAGCCGATGGTGAAACACGCTTGTGGAGTGTTATCGCCTCTCTGATCCAAACGATGACGGGTGGGTCAGGTCTGACACTGGACATCGACGGTACCATCATCGAAGCGGACAAAGAGGGTGCTGTGATGAGCTACAAAGGCCTTCGTGGCTATCATCCGTTGCTGGGATTCTGCAGCGAACTGTGTCTGTTTGTCGGCTCACAATTCCAACAGGGTAATGCGTCACCGCAAACGGGATTAGTCGCGTTCATTCATCGCTGCATCAACCAGCTGCCAGGAACATTTTCTACCGTACGTTCAGATTCAGCCGGTTATCATCACTTCGTCATGAATGACTGTGTTGCCCATGGTCGACGGTTCTCTATCACGGCTGGCCACGATGCTGCTGTCATCGAAACTCTCCGCCGTATTCCAGAAAACGCTTGGAAACAGGGGCGATATGATGATGGTACTACGGCAGAGTATGAAGTGGCAGAGACTGTTCATACGATGGAGAAAGCTTCACACAGTTTTCGTCTGGTCGTCAAGCGCACTGCGCAGCGAACGCAGGATGATTTCTTCTCCGGCAACTACCACTATTGGATCATTGCCACCAATATCCCTGAAGAGGAGAAAGACGCCCAAGCCATCATCCATTTTCACAACAAACGAGGCGAGATGGAAAAAATGATTGGCGAGTTGAAGCATCACTACGCTCTGGATCATCTTCCTTGCGGACAATTCTCTGCCCATAGTCTCTACTTCACTATCGGTCTGCTTGCCTTCACACTCGTACAGTTGTTAAAGCGTCATGACTTCGGTGATGAGTGGAACAAGAAATCCGTACGAAGTTTACGCTACCACTGGCTGCATCTTCCCGCACGCATTGTCTCACACGCCCGATACTCCACAAAACAGAAGCGCTTGACTCCTAAAAACTGATGCAGTACTATAACGCTTACTCAACTTTCGGGTGGGGAATGCCTTGACCCTCATTGTGGGGAATCATGTGGCCCTTGACATTACACTTATTTCCCAGATAATTGTTCGAGGATGTTTTTCGCTGCGTCGTCCAGACCCAGCTCAAGAATCTTACCATTCAAGAATTCGATATTGATACTCTCTCTTGAATAAGAAAGAATCGCATCAATATCGCTGAGATGTTTTGGCGATCTCCCTTCCTTGTAATATTCAAGTTTTTTGATGATAACATATTCGGGCGGTGCAACACAGATGACCATTCCCGACATTTCAATTTTCCGAATATTGTTCATGGACCACCACTGCAGATCCTCTTTGCCGGCAAGAAAGATATCTGCTTTAAAACCGGCCTCATGATGGATCACATGAAAATGGCCGCGCATGGTGCGATTCATTTCCGCCCTGATAATTTCCTTTGGCGGACAGTAGAAGGTACTGGGATCGAACGCTGAGACAAATTTATCAAGATCATGTTCATCGATGTGAATAACAACATCAATATCATATGTCAACCGCGGCTCACCATAAACGATCGCGGCTACAGAACCTGTGACAAAGTACTGGATATTTATGCTATTCAGAATACTTGTAAATATTCCGAACAGATTAACTTCTTGCATGAGAGAATATTTTCTTTACCTGCTCCTCGATCTCACGATCGGACAATTCAGGGTGAAAATTCTTCAGAGAAGCTATTTTTAATTCGTAGGCGGAATAATAGAGCCGCAACGAGAGGAGTAATTTTTGCTCCGGCGTAAATTTTTTGAGAGGACTGTCGATCATTGTTATTCAGAAATACTCAGCATGTTCTTTCCGCGTATCCACATTGATGCCATGTCGTTCAGGGAAAGAGTGAAATCTCTTGGATTTCAACGTATGGTAACATTTCAAAACGTTGCTTCCTGTTGAGCCCCTCTCACCATATTGGAATATCTCCATTCCATTTCTATGATGCACAGTAGGAATATTTTTCAAATTTTCCAAAGAAGCGCGGGAAAGAGATACTACACTGTGACGGAGAACAATAGATATAAATGGAAAAAGGTAAGGAAATGAAAAATGGACACTTCGGCAAGCTCGACTTGCCCCTGATAATCGGCATGTATTCTCCTTACATTTCCTCTTGTATTCCAAATTCAACACCACAGATCTTCCATCCTCAGGACTTTCTTCCAAAAGAGATAACTCTTTTTATCGAGCGTACGCTCTCCTTTTCTTTCAAGATACCGGTTAATAGTGCTGTGTTCAAACGTGCGAAGGATCCATGTAATCGAAGCCAGGTCGCCATAGGCCATCAGTCTACCAAGAACGTAATTCTCATGCTCCGGAAATTTTAATTTAGTAAAATCTGCATCCCAGAAGAATTTTTTAAAAACCAGCGGTATTGCTCTATTTTCGTTCATAACGAAGAGCGTGATATCAAAAATTCATTGCGTGTATGAAGACATGCACGCCATAGCAACGAATTGAATGATGTTCGCCAGTCCTTACAGCTTAAATTTTATCCGTCGCAATTTTTATCAGGAATTTTTTGACTTCATCCCGGGAAACTTCGCTTCCTATGAAGTCAACTTCTTCTGAATAGTCTATATCTTCAAAGTAGGACAATTGCTGCCGCAGCAATTTGGCTGAAAACATCTCCCGAAAAACCTTTTCTGCTTTGCGGGAGATTTGATCAATGGTGTGATATGACTTCACTATGTAGAACATATCAACATAGTCTTTCCACTTTGCCCTCCCCCCCAGCGCATATCCTTTCATCGCGGCAAGCGTCAGCAGGTTCGGCATCGTGCAAACAGACTCCAATGAAACTGTTGCTTTCACGGGATAAGGGAACGCAAAAAAAGTTACTTTGACGTCATTGATCTGAATATGGAATTGATCGAATGCTTCATAGATGATCCGTTTCCGGGGGAACGGTGCTTCTCTATAACGGGCTTGTATCTGCCCTATATTGAGAGACTCCGCATGCGTGAACAGATCATAATCAATAGACCTCCGGTGTCCGATCTGTAAGGCGATCGCTGTTCCGCCAACTAAATAAAAATCCTTCCGAAACTTTTTCACAAAAGGAAGGAGTTCCCTCTGAGATGTCGTCAATATTTCCTTATGCATGGCGATGAAAATAATGTGTGAAATAATTCTTTACTTTGGGAAAATAATTGCACCGCTTGTTCCGAGTTTGCTTGAAAAATATTTCAGCGGTTCTTTTCGTTCCTACTAAGGCGAGCAGTTTCTTCACGTCCTTAAGCTCGCCATAATTCAAGATGGTTTCCACCAAGAACTCTGTGCTGATCCTTTCTTTCGCATCTTCCTTGATATACCAAAACAAACTGCGATGGTCTTTGATAAACCGCTGTAATGCTTTGTCCTGCTCTGCAATGAGATGGCGACTCGTTTGTCGGTTTTTCATCGTTATGTTATAGTTTCTTCCTATTTTCTTGCCTGAGTTGCTGAGAAGACCTGCTCTGTCTCTTGTGCCGGTTTGCATGGAGCTCGTGTGAGGTACTCCGCATCAACATCAAAGCCGCATTCCCATGCCAACGTTGGCCAACCGTCAAGGTGGAACTGTACGAATTCCTTCGTGTCTTTCAATAGAGCGGCTGCAGGAGACTTGAATATCAAATTCTTGAGATCTACCTTTTTTGCCGTTCTTGAATTTTATCCAGATCCGATCATCCTGTACGTATCGTGCGTCAGCAATCCTTTTACATTTCATGGATTCTTTCTTTGAAAATCCCAGAAGAATATTTTAAAGGCAGGAGATATGGCTCTTTTTTCTTCCCTCGAAATGACTGTTGTCTCGAACACTCACTGAACACATGATATTTTTCTTGGAAAAGATAGCCAAGAAAAACGAAGAATTATGGAGTTTGATTTAAGATAAACAATTTAGAGGATATTTGCCAAATTTAGGGGATAAGGAAGAGTTATAAAGAAAGTTATAAGTTAGAAGTGAAGAGTGAAGAATGAAAAATGTGCGCAGGGGTCGCAGGCGCTCCAGAGCTTCAGCGACGGAGCGCGCATACGCTTTTAGCGTATTGGCGGCACTAGAGTGCTGGAATTTTTGCGATGCTCTTTTCTCCATATTTTGGATTTTCGTTTTTGTAATAGGAGGAATTGAGAATAATAAAGAGCATCGTAATCTCATTGATAATTGCCTGGATAAAAACCCGCTGATCGTTGTTGATCTTGACATCGGGCATCGTGCAACAGACGAGGATATTGAGGTTATGCGGATTGGACATGACGGTCGTAAGGGGGGTCTCGCTGTGCTCTTCGACGATCATTTTATTGCTGACACGCGGATACCGACCGGAAAATCCCTGCCTTGTCTCGAAGCACTCCGAGATCGTTCTCCGACTTTTGCTGTCCATGATTCTCATAAGGGCCCACGGAGTGTTCACGATGCCCAGAACGCGGCTGCTGAGATAGCGAAAGGCTTTTTTAAAATCATTTTTTGTTTCCGGATAGGCGTTCGTCGAGTTGAAAATGGATTTGATTTCTTCAATCTGGACATTGACTTTTCCGATATACTTCATGGAATCAAAAAGTTTTTCCTCGGCGCTCTTCTTCTCGTTGATCATTTTTTGAATGAGTTCATCCTGCCGTGCGGCTTCCTGTTTATAGAACCGAAAGATCACCAGGCTCAGGGAAAACAGAATCCCCAGCAGAACCACCTCGAATATTTCTTCATCGATAATAAATTTTTCCGTTATCGATACCGACCCCGTAATCAGGACCGGAGTCAGGACGATCACTGCAGAGAGGATGACATAGAGGAGAAAATATATTTTTTGCAGGAATGAAGTCCGATGATGGAATGGTCTCATAGATGGTTTGCGATCCCTGCACGAGAGATTTTCCGCCGGTCCGCCCCCTTCCGGAATATCGCAGGCATCAGAGTCCCTCCTTCCTATTCTTCAGTTGATGGTTCATGCCTTCGAGGACATCACAGAAAGATGGTTAACGGAATCGCCTGTGATGAAACACCGGAGGATGATGCGATCGAAACCCCAGCCTTACAGAAAAAGAGGGAGAGTACCAATATGGATACAATCCGCCGTACCAATAGTACGGTGGAGCGGGATAATATCGTACATCCGGGCTGCTCGACTGGTCTGGCGGCTCGACGGGCTGCTGCATCATGGCGCTGAGCACCTTCTCGCTCACTCCTGCATGTTTGAGGTCAATAACGTCCTGCGGCTTCAACTGGAACCAGGTGTCTGTGGCATCCATCATCCCGATAATGAGGCTGTCGCTCACGCCGGCTTTCGATAGATTGATCACATCCTGCTGCGACATCCTCTGGAGAGTGTCCCGCTGCAGAGCATGATTTTTGGTATTCTGCGCATACCGTCCGGAGGCACAGCCGATGAGACTGAGTGTGATGACCAGAATGGCAAATGAACTGAGTTTGTATAGCATACTTCCTCCAACGTTATACCCTACCTATGAGATGTACCTACGCTTCGATAAGTTTAATTCGTGTGACCTGTGAGCTCGACACAACGCGAAGAAGGTTCTTCTATGGGAAGCGATTGAAGGCGCAAAAAACCATCCCACAGCACTTTCGTGAGAGGGATTGATACCGTGCCCATCCACAGGTAGTCTGAATCGCCGTGACAAAACTCTTCTAGAATTTAAAATTCGTCGAATCATTACATTCTTTTATACAATGACATAGACAGTATTCTTAAGAGAAAAGTTCCCTGCTCTAAAACAGCAGGTAGAAAGTATTCCGTTTCCCCAAGCATCATTTTGCCATTCCATACGTTATATATGAAGAAGGATTTGATCAAACAATGGTTCATGGAAATGTTCTTCGATAATTCATTGTCGCTGTCAAAAAAGGAGAGGTATCATGAAATACGCGCTCATTGCTTTCATCACATGCTGGACGACATTGCTTTCTGCAAATGACTGGCCCCGCGAAGTCCTCAGTACGGAGGGCACCATCACGATGTACCAGCCTCAGATCGAATCGTACTCGGGAAATTCTCTCAGAGCCCGTGCCGCAGTGTCCATCACTCCGATCGGGAAGGATGAGCCCGTGTTCGGAGCAATCTGGGTGAATTGCAGAGTCCTGACCGACCGTCCAACGCGAACGGTGAAACTCGTAGAGATGGAGGTACGCAGAACGAGATTCCCTTCGGGAACAGAGGCAGACACAGCGCGGATCGCCGCAGACCTGGAAGAAATGATCCCGCGGTTTGACCTCACCTTCTCCCTCGACTTTCTCCTGGAGAGTGTGGAGACTGCACAGAAAGAGAGAGAAGTTGCTCATGAGCTTGCCGTGAATCCGCCCAAGATCATCGTCATGAATCATCCGGCCGTTCTTGTCCGGATTGACGGCGATCCCATTCTCAGTCCCGTCGAAGGAACATCGATGAAGCAGGTTATCAATACTCCGTATTTTATCGTTGAGGATCTCGTCAGTCAGAAATTCTATCTTCATGGAGGGGATATCTGGTTCGCCGCTGCGGCGATCAAAGGACCATGGCGCCAGACGTACGCTCCCCCGCAAGCTGTTGTCGATCTTTTCGAGCAGACATCATCCGGCGAAGAATCGTATGAAGATTCGACGGCAAACGATATGGTGTTCAAGACCGGCATCGTGCCGGAGATTGTCGTGAGTACAGAACCGACTGAATTAATCGCGACTGACGGACCGATACAGCTTACGCCCATCCAGGGGACCGGGCTGCTCTATGCGAGCAATACTCCAAGCCGCCTGTTTCTTCTCATCGATACCCAGGAGTATTTCATCCTCATCTCCGGACGATGGTACACCGCAAAGAAATTGACCGACCCGTGGACATACATCGCCTCCGACAAGCTTCCCGGTGATTTTAAAAATATTCCTCCCGGATCGGAGCGGGACGATGTCCTGGCGAATGTCGCCGGAACAATTCCAGCCAAAGAAGCTGTCTTCGATGCACAGATACCGCAAATGGCGGAGGTAGACCGCTCGACAGCCACGTCGCAGGTTGAATACGATGGAGATCCTCAATTTGAACCGATCGAGAACACGGGAATGGAGTACGCCGTCAATACACCGACAGCAGTCATTCGTCTCAACGGACGGTTCTACGACTGCGATCAAGGAGTGTGGTTTGAAAGTGCATCTCCCTACGGTCCATGGGAAGTCTGCACCGGCGTCCCCGGCGTGATCTATACTATTCCGCCGCGCTGTCCTGTCTACTGTGTCCGTTATGTCCGCGTTTATTCTTTTACTCCCGACATCGTGTATGTCGGGTACACGGCAGGGTACACCGGATGTTATGTGTATAACAGAACGGTGGTGTACGGGACAGGATACAACTACCGGCCCTGGTACAGGCATACCTATTATGCGCGACCATGGACGTGGGGATTTAATATCCATTACGATCCATGGTCAGGCTGGTCTTTTGGCGCAGGTTGGGGACAACCGCGCGGATGGTTTGCACATGAATCAAGAGTTGTACACGCCGGATGGTGGGGTCCGGCAGAACATCATCCGATGTATCTTCCAACAGCAAAACCGGTCTATCGTGCAGGATACCATCCGGTGTATCGCCAGACAGCAATAAACGCATCATCCAGTACGACACCGACTAATGCACGACGCACATCCGGTACACAGCGCGCCACAACTCTTTACGATCTTCGAGGAGCTGGCATCAGCCGCCCGGCCGCAATTCCATCTTCACGGCCACAAAGGGAAACAACGAGAACAGCACCTTTGCCGGCTCCGACAGAAGTGCGTCCGATCGTGAGACCGACGACTCCTCCGGCTCCGCAACCCGAACGGCGAGCAACGCCAAGACCCGAACCGCGAATAGAGACACGTCCTTCTCCAAAAGAGAATAATGTCTATGCAGCTCCGGACGGCAACATTTTACGCAGCACTCCTCAAGGCTGGCAGCAACGCAATCAAAATACCTGGGAAAAAGTACCCGATGCACAGCCGAAACAAGAAACAGTCCGCGACAGCGAAGTACGTCAGCGGACAGCAGAACGCGTATCAGAGGAACAGACACCTGCTCCATCCCGGCCTGAACCGAAACGCGGTTCGGACAAGGAAGAAAGCAGACGTTGACGGTGCTGTTTTGTTGATGTACCAGAGGAGCTCGCTTGCGTGACTGAAAAGGGTCAGGAGACAGAAGGCTTCTGACCCTTTCAACAAATCCTTATTTCGCTTTTTGAACGTGAGAAGAACTTCACCTTGGCCCTCACCCTGAAGATTCAATCGGAATATTGAATTCGATCTGTATAACGATAAGGGATTTGGTTTGTAAGATTTTGGCAGTACAAAAAGTCTTTAAGGGATAAAATCCCTCTCCTTACTGATGCGAGATCGAAGATTGAAGCTTCACGGAATGATTACAATGCAAAGAGACCGCATAGTGCTTTGGGGTATCTTTCACCAAAAGAATTTATGGCTGATCTGAAAAAGAATATAGCGGCATGATCAAAAATACAATGTTAAATTATCACTCAATTGGGATCAAAGACGAGGAGCAGTACAGTACAGAGGCGAGAGAATAAAAAAAGGCATCCACGAATGCTAACGCCTTGGATGTGGACAGGGAGGGAATTGAACCCCCGACACATGGATTTTCAGACCGACCCTGTGCGAATTTTTCGTCGAATTCAGACGAAATTCGCATCAAAAAACATCAAATTAACTGCCAGTGTTAGCACACTGTTAGCAGACGAATTGTACGCAAGCTTAATATTTTTTCTATCAATTGTCAAGTCGACGAAATGGATTTCCGTACATTCACCACTACTTCGTAAATTCCGATTATGAACGAAATCACAAACTTCTAGTGGCTCTTTCAGAATTATTGGACACCTGATCCAGTTATCGTTCAGTCAAAGTGGTGGAATTGGATCAAATACAAGACCTTCGAATTATAATGGAAAATAATTGCTAACACTTCTGCTAACACAATCCTTTAATTCAAATATTTCTGAATCACTATGAATAAAAGAACACCCAGTGAGAGATTGAGTGCTTTTCCAAAATGGATTCTTTGATTTTAAAATCAGCACAATAACAACATTCTCTTCGTTTCAACAAATCGATCAGAAGGATCCGACAAGAAGAATCCACCAGCATCGCTATAGAAGATGATGGTGTGGGTGCTCAGCTTTCAATATTTTCTCGCTTCTATCTTCTGAAACTCTCTCAACATCGACCAAAAAGGTCATCAATGCGCCGATCTGTTTCCGATTTAGATACGCTTTGAGCCGACGAAGACACCTTTCTTCTCCCGATGTGCTGCGACTGAATAAAATCCTATTGTTGTTGCGAGCCACATTGATTTGGTCCTTTATCAAACTATATCGCATCGCCCTATCGCTGCGGGAGATGATGGTGTGGATGCGGATAGTCAACCCGCCTTCTTGAACAACTGTTCGAATAGTTCCTTGGACCTCCGTGCAGCATCTTCCGACAGCGCAACGGATTTCGCCTTTGACTGAGGATTGCTGATGAATCCTTTTGTATGAAGTCGCTCAAGTGCACTCCAGTCGTGCGATTTCCAGGATCGCACAGTCCCGTGATCTTCAAATGTTGTAAGATGTAAAAGCGCCAGGACTGCATCATCAATCTTATCTTCATCGATTTGCATTGAAGGTTTACCTGTCAGTTATTATATCGCAACATTGAAACCGTCTAAATGATTTGTCCTTAATTATCACAAGTAAATGCGGAGAAAATCATTATCATTTCTTCCGAACCAGCACTACCTGGGCTTTGTCAGCTTTGACAATATCGCCATGAAATTTTCTATATTCCGGATAGTTCTTCGCCGGTATGGAATATTCCCGTATCTCTTTTGACCGGAGATAGATGATGGCTGTGTCTCCCAATACTATAGTTCGTGAACGGTACGATCCAAAAGACGATTCGAGAACTATTTCTTTCGGAATTGATTCGATAGTATAATCTTCTGGGAGAAAATAGTAAAGGGAGTCCGTATCGAGATAAGGATAGTCATATCGGACAGGAGATGCCCGCAGTGCCACATCTGGCGGTATGTATGTTTGACGCTGCATAAGGTTTGGCACAAAGAAGAGCCTGTTGCCGGATACCGATGCAAAGCGCGGAAGAGAAATCTGCACGGAAAGCGTCACCTCCAACGTATGCTCTTCCATCCCTTCAATTGTGTACTTTTGTAAATTCGCATTCTGGACCCCGAGGTTATTGAGAATCCATCGCTCCCGTTCTTCAGCGGAAGCATCGTGGAGGGCTTGTCGTACATTGTCCTGTTGATTTCCCCGGCTGGAGACAACAGAAAGAACCTCACCGAAACCGAAAGGAGAAAGGTGAATGCTCGTAGTTCGCTTTTGTAGATTTTGAAGCGGGGTCGATCGTGGGGTTTGAACAGGGATACCGCCCTGAGGCGACAGAAGAAGCGCGCCGCGATTCTCATTGTTCTCACCGATATGGCCGAACGGTATCGATTGACTGGTACACTCAAGCCAAACCGTGTCGTCCAGCAGCGGTACACATGCAATCACGTGATTGAATTGAGCACTCGGAAATTCTTTAATGAAGGGATACCGATAATCTCCGGATCGAATGCTTACAGCGTACGCCGGGATGCCCGCTTCTTTTAAAAGGGCGACCATATAGTTCGAAAGCGCTTTGCAGTCGCCATAACCTCGTTCATGAACATAGGACGCATCAAAGGGCTGCCAACCGCCGACACCAAGCTGGACGTCGATGTACCGTGTACGTACCTGCATATACCGGTAGAGTTTTTTGATCTTCTCACGGACATCATCAACCGGCTTGAGGAGTGTGTGGACATCCTGAATGGCAGACTCCGGCAGTACGTCTCTCCCCATCGTGAGGGAATAGTCCCATGCACCAAAATCTTTCCAGGTTCTCATATCCCCCGGATATTTATCATACTGGAAAAGAGACGGTGCGATCCGCACGATCGTTGCATAATCCTCGGGGTCATTTCCTACAACATCTTTGGATAGCCGGGGAAGGTTCTTGGCTTCCCACAGATAAAGTTTTTTACTTCCCTCAAGCGAAATGGCCGGTTGAATGGAATCGCGGCTACACCAAAAACGGAGACTGTCTCCTTTGGGAATACGGATCTCAAAACGTGCATGCTCAACGGGATCGAACGATGTCTGCGATTGCCACGAGGGCCAGCCTAAATAACCGTCGAAGGAGTATTTAACTGTATATTCGATCGTGTACGGGTACTGGTCATAATACATCTCGGCAAGACGTACGCGGGAATCGTTGTAGAGCGTGTATCCTGAAATGGCACTGTGATCTTTGATCTCATCGTTATCCAATGTGCGGATCTTCTCACCGCGTGCATCATACAAGGTCCCCTCGAGATCTTCGATCTCATGGAATTTATCATACCCGAGTGAAAGGTACCCGTAGTCCCGTTTTTCTTTTGTAAACACCGTCACAGCGATCATTCGTGTTTCGACGGCCCGCCGTTCATTCTTTACCTCAAAGCAGGTGATGTTCGCCCGTACGACCGCCTCGGCGTCTTTCAGAAGCAAGGCAGGGATATTCTTCACATCGTATTTGTTTCCTTCGTTTCCTGAACGGGCCAGCCACCCTGCATCACTTGTTTCCCGGCAGACCAAGAGAAGAAAGAGGAGGAAGCAGAAATGCTTATGATTCATTTCTTCCCCTTCTTTTGAGGACGACCCTTTATTTCTTTTTTCGAGGGTGCTGGAGCTTGTGGTGGCGGAACTGCTGGTCTCTTGATGCGGGCAAGAACGAGTTGTTCCGACTCGGCGGCGATGATTCGGGCATAAAAGTCCCTCAATTCCTGATAATATTTCGTTTCTATATCAATTTCCAGAATTTCTAATTTTGTCGCGACTTTGACTTGATGACTGTCGGCTTTAACGATCCGGGAATAGAGTACCATATCTGAGTTCACGGAGAATGAACGATTTCTGAGGGCTTCTTTGACTTCGAAACTGTCCGGGAGGGTGTATACCGCCACCGTGCTATAACTGCGCTGATAGGAATAATCGATAGGGAATTTTCTGTTTTGCACTTTGAACGGATTCTCTTTGCTGCGGTGGAGTATATGGGGGTTGATGTATAGAAAATCCCCGTTGCTTTGCGCATAGCCGGAAGAGGAGATCCAAGCCTTTATTTTAAGAGGTACATGAATGCTGTCCTTTGATTCCATCTGGACCGAATCAATGGTGATCCCCGCCTGTTCTGTTTCAAAGGATTCTCTGGCGATATCGATCTCTTTTTTATCTTTCAGATCACGGCGTTCAAATAGGTCTGCATATTCCCGGTATGCTTCTTCGAATGTTCCGTCCAGAGACCCGTCTTCATGGAGTTTGATAGTCGCAAGACCGGATCTGATGTACCGCTTGGGGGAGGTCAGAGTGACCCACTCAATTCCTCCTTTCTTAATGACAAGCCCTCTAACGTTTAACACTTTTGTCGGAAGCAATTCCATGAGACGAAGCGGGTCGGTCGCGTCGAGATAGTAGGTCTGCTGTCCTGCAGGGACGCGGGCCAACACGTAATTAAATTGTGAGATGATAGGATATAGATCCTGGACTTTTCCGTTGCCCCGTGTGCTGAGAATGACAGGATCCCCTTCAATCCCGATACTTTTGAGAAGGGAAAGGAGCAGAAATGTGATGTCGGCGCTGTTCCCTTTTTTGGATTCCAGGACATCGTTGACTTCCCGATCGGCAAAAACACGGTTCTCGCCCGTCCACACAATGGATTTCTTTGTCCAATCATAGATTGCTTTTATTTTCTCCTCCGGTACAGAAAGGCCGGAAGTGATTTCCTCGGCACACTTACGCACTTTACGGGTGTTATCAATGCATTGCGAAAAATTTTTATGATCCAGCAGTTCTTCTACCAGCGAGGACCATGTATTCAAGATTTTTTTCACACCGCTGCCAACAAAAGCATAGCCCGCCAATTGAACATCCACTTTGTTGTAATAATCATCCATCGTCGTGATATATAGTTCATCTCGCAGGGCGGGGGCATCTTTAAGTGCCCAGCGTATCTGTGCACATTGCACAATATTACTCCCGAGATAACTGGCAGCTATTCCGGAGAATATCTGACTCGTCTCTACGTTTTCATTGATCTCTAAGGGTTCGTACCCGTTGGTAACAGCAGAGTACGAGATCGATCGGGGACACCGAATGCGATACTCACTCCAGCGGACCGGTTCATTGCGCTGGAACACCCAATCCCGCATGAACCAAAGACTTTTAGACTCAATGGAATATCGGATTTCGATAACGCAGCCCGGTTTCAGTCCCGGCAGCGTGAACCGGTAGCGAGTACGGCTGTCACTGACCTTTTCCTGAAAGATATCGTCCTCCTGTAATTGACTTTTCACAACGTTGGCTTTTTCGTCAAGAACATAGGTCACGCCTTCGATGTCATAGATCCGCTCTGTACCTTCTTTGGTGTAGAGGGTAACGGAGTGCGTTCCCCACTCATACCCCTTTGCGGTCAGAATCTTCACGCGCAAATGCCTTTGAAAGACAATATCGAGATCGTTGTTGAAAGAGGATTCCCCGTAGTCGCAAAGAATGAGAGCAGATGCGTTTGTATCCTTCGGAAATGAGGTCATTGCAAGATCGGCTCTTGATATTTCCCCCCAGGTGATCGGAGGGTCTTGTGCGTACAAGAGAGAAAGAACTGCAAGGTGACATAACAGCACTGCTGCTAATCGTTTGATGATCAGATGTCTCATGAATTCCCTTTTGATAGAAATGAACTGGAAATGATGCCTTTCTGTCGTAATGGCAACCCTGCCTACTTTATAAACTGCAGTGCAATCGCCAATACGAACAGCACGCCGCCGCTTTCTGAAAAGAGAAGATTCACTTCAGGAAGCAGCCGAACCTTTTCGCCGATGACCCCACTGTTTGTCGTGATCCGGCCAGCCCCTCTAAAATGTTCAACAAGAACAACTTTTAATATGATTAAAGATGATGGTGTAGGTCATGGGGAGGACATTTCTCCTTGAATAGCGCCCTCTACTTCCTGAGTTTGTTACTTAGGAGCGCTTCCACCACGCCTCCGGCGCGGTT
>CAZYYD010000030.1:0-55670 GCA_964651225.1 uncultured Ignavibacteriaceae bacterium | reverse complement strand
TAGGCTCACCGGGGCCAAGCTCAGCGACCGCGCTCACGGCAAGCAGGCTCAGCGCAAGAGAGTGAAGAATGTCCAATAAAAGCAATGAGTAAGATATTTTATGTGAGCAACGGTATTTCGAGCCATTCGACAGGCTTTCGAACGAGCGGTAGGCCGAGGCCTCACACCGAAGTCTCATAGCAAGAAAATGGAAAAAAGGAGTAAATGGGAGAATTTTTTAGTGCTTGTTGAATAAAAGACAAGCGTTTCGAACAGGCTCACTGTAACCAAGCTCATTGTAAGAATATGAGAAAGGGGGAAGGAAAAGGTGACAATTTCTATAAGGTTTCGAACTCTGCGGAAGGAACTTGGGATTGCCGAATAATGGATTTTAGTGTGCCGATTCTGATTTCTTTGTGATTCGGGACAGAAACAGTGATCGTTGAAAACTGTGTTTTTCTTTGCATCACCATGTGGCTGCCTTTTTGCCGTACTAATTCAAAGCCGTGTTTCGACAAAACGGAACAGACTTCTTGACCGGAGAGGACACGCAGGCTACCCAACCGCTACCTCAAGTCGTGTAATAAAAATTTCACCGTGCAGTCGGTCTTTTATTTCTTGACGAGAAGCAGTCTCAAAGAATAATTCTAATGCTTCTTTAAGATTTGTACGAGCTTCTTCGACCGAATCTCCTTGGCTTGCGATATCGAGTTCAGGACAAAGGGCGACGTACTGCTTTCCTTCCCGTTCAATGATCGCGGTGAATTGTTGAAAATCCTGCATCGTAAGCTCCTTTCAGAGATAAGCTTCTGTCTGTAGTATACCAAACTTCTCCTCCTGAAACAACCCTCTCGAAACGGATAAATGCTGAGGAAAAAAGAATGAAGCAAGCGCTTCGACCACCTCGATAAGCGTTCGACGGCGCTTCGACATTTCGGCAAGCTCAATGCAAGCGGTTCGACTAGGCTCACCGGGGCCATACTCACCGCAAGAGAGTGAAGAATGTCAAATAAAAGCAATGAGTAGGATATTTTATGTGAAGGATGGTATTTCGAGCCATTCGACAGGTTTTCGAACGATCAGTCGGCCGAGGCCTCACACCAAAGTCTTAGTGGAAGGAAATGGAGAAGGGGAAGGATTTTGGATTTCAGATGAAGTATTAAGAAAATAATGAATCTTAAAGGATGAAATTAGTCTAGGATTAAAAAAATAGAGATCAGGGAATTGATAAGGAATAGGGATTGGATTGGGCGGTTGTTGAGCCACGGAGGAAAACGGTTGAAACTACGGCGGGATGTTCGTATATTATGATTGTTGATTTGCCCGGATGGCGAAAATGCCTGTCCACCGTCTTTTGGGTGGGGCAGACCTGCCTGCCGGCAGGCAGGCGCGCTAGCAGGGACCTAGATCATGAATTGGTTCGTGTACGCAATTCAAAGTACAAAGCGCTGTTATATATATGTCGGATTGACATCGGATATTGAAAAAAGAGTGTCTCAACATAATAATGGAAAAGAACGAACAACGAGAGCCTATCGACCTTTTGTTCTAATCCATTCAGAAGTTTTTGCAACGCGGACAGAAGCTAGAAAAAGAGAAATTTATTTAAAGTCAGGGAGCGGCAAGGAATTCATCAAAAATCTCCCTGCTTACTTACAGGAAATAGGTTCGCATTAAATAATTTCAGTTCAATGCCCGGATGGCGAAATTGGCAGACGCGCTAGCTTCAGGAGCTAGTGATCGCGAGGTCGTGCAGGTTCAAGTCCTGTTCCGGGCACTTAACAACAGACGCTCCCTTATGGAGCGTTTTTTGTTTTGAGTCTCTCCTGAAATGATTCGCTAGTCCTGCCTGTTGAGGCGGGATTGCGAAGCAATCGTGACGAAATCCCGCTGTTCTTGAGCGGGGTTCCGGGCACATACAAACAGAAATTCCCTTCCGGGAGTTTTTTTATTTACAGCAGTTCCTTTCTCTCCTGATCGATTCTTTGTACATTCCTTTATGGTAAAGAACCTGCAGAACGGCTCAAGTATAGAAATGGAAGTATGGAAGGAGATCCTCTTTGACAGCATTTTCTGCCAAGCCCTATAAGCTGTACAACACCATACAGAAGTACGAATGGGGATCAAGGAACGAGGCAGCCTCTATTCCCCGTTTTCTCGGGATACCGGCTGAACCGGATACACCCTATGCGGAACTGTGGATCGGTGCGCACCCAAAAGCGCCGTCAGAGATCGAACTTGACGGAACAAAGGTCCCGTTGAATAAAGTCATCGAAGAGTTCCCTGTGGAATGCCTGGGGACGTACGTCTGCAGCAACTTTTCGAATACGTTCCCGTTCCTGTTCAAAGTTCTTTCCGCCGCCCATGCCCTCTCCATTCAAACACATCCCAACAAGGTGCAGGCCCGGCAGCTGCATACCAAAGATCCCGCGAATTATCCGGACGACAATCACAAACCGGAGATCGCCGTCGCTCTCGATTCTCTCATCGCTCTGGCCGGATTCAAACCTGTTCAGTCCATAAAAGTAAGTATAGAGTCTTTTCCGGAGCTCAGCGAACTGGCCGGACAGAAATTGATCGACGAGCTATTAAAAAGCAAAGATCACTCTGCGGAAGAAGGCCTGATCAAGAGAACATACGAAGCCGTTATGCAGCATGCAGAGGACAAGGAACGTCTGACCCTCTGCATCTCCAGGATCCGAAAGCGGCTGCAGGGTAAACCATCGCGTTCCATGGAAGAGGAACAATTCCTGGAACAGCATCGGTTATTCGGTGATGACGTCGGATTGATCTCATTTTTCTTTTTCAATCTGGTCCGGTTGCATCCGGGTCAGGCGATCTTTACAGATGCCGGTATCCCGCATGCATACATCAAGGGGAATATCTGCGAATGCATGGCGAATTCCGACAACGTCGTCCGGGCCGGATTAACGAACAAATTCAAGGACGTGGGGACACTGCTCGATATCCTCCGGTACGATTTTAAGGAATGTCCGGTCATGCATCCCGAAACAGAGACCGGCGAGACAACATACCGGACAGCAGCGAAGGAATTTGAAGTGTCCCGGTTCATAAAACCGGAGGGGTTTCATCATGAATACAGCTCCGGTGACCGACCAAGCATCTATTTGATAACAAAAGGATCATTGGAGATTCTTTGGCGTTCCCATGGGGAGAGTCAAAGCGTAGCATATACTGCAGGAGAATCCTTTTTTATTCCGGCGTCTCTCTCGCAGTATAAACTATCAGCTAACCGTGAAGTAGAGTTTTTTGCCGTACACGTACCGTAAAGAATCCCCTCGACAGTAGTCCATAAGAGGGAATTTGGTTGGAAACGACAAACAAGCAAGTCGTTAAGCTTGCAGACAAGATTTGTTGCGGTTGTTACAGGAGATCTCGCTCTATCTCATTTCCACGATTCATACACCAGGTGAGGAACCCGGGAATAATGCTTTACATTATTCGTTACCAGGATGAGGCCGCGGGAAAGAGCTTGCGCTGCGATCAAGGTATCCATGTCTCCGATGGGTATTCCCTTCGACTGTAACGAAAAATCGATAACGCCGAACGCAAGAGCATCGATCTGCTGGAATTCAACAATGGTAAACGGCGAGATGAATGTATCTATTGCTGATCGTAATTTTTCAGGATGAGCACTCCCCGGAATTCCGGACTCAAATTCGCAGATGGTCATAACAGAAATGCCAATCTCTCCCAGAGGAATACTTCTCAACTTATCAATGAGGCTTTGAGGCCGTTTGCGAATGAGGTAGGAGCAGATATCTGTATCGAGCAGGTATTTCAATCGAGAGCCCGTCTGGTCTGATTTTTTTGCGTTCGTCTCGCAGCAAGGAAGTCCGAAGGAAAATCCTCAAGGCATTTTTCAAAAGATGCCCAAAGGTCATTCTTTTCCATCAACAGAATACCCTCCGGCACTTTCTTGACGTACGCTTCTTTCCCCTTCATCCGGTAAAGACGGGGCAGCCGGATCGCCTGGCTTCCGCCATTTTTTATGATTTTCACCGTTTGCATGATATTCCTTTTCGTATATACTAATATATATATACAATTTTTATTGAAAAAAGTCAACAGCAGACGCTTATCAATGGAGCAAACCGGAGTTTTTTTCAGAGCATGCATTCACTCTCCCCTTGTGCCCGCCCGGCGAAAAAAAAGCCCTGAATTTCTTCAGGGCTTCTGTCATTTCACCATTCATTGCAACTCGATCTTATTTCTTCTTAGCGCTTTTCCAGAAGTTCGGAAGTTCATGATAATAATGAGCGGCTGTTTTGATCCCGCCGAAGAAATTATCCAGATTGATGAACTCGTTCGGTGCATGGGCATTCTCATCCGGGAGACCAAATCCGAGGAGGACGGAATCGATGCCGAGCAGTTTCTTGAAGTCCACCACGATAGGGATGGACCCCCCCTCGCGCTGGTATAACGGCTTCTTCCCGAATCCTTTTTCCAGTGCTGCGACCGCCGCTTTCACACCAGGGCTGTCGACCGGCGTGATGGCCGGCTCGCCGCCATGGAGAGAGCGCACTTTCACCTGCACGGTCTTTGGTGCGATCGATCGAAAATGTTTCTCAAACAGCCTGGCAATCTTTGCCGAGGACTGATCGGGCACGAGCCGCATGGAGATCTTCGCGAAAGCTTTGGCAGGAAGCACCGTCTTCGCCCCCTCGCCGATGTAGCCCCCCCAGATACCGTTGCACTCCAGTGTCGGGCGTGCCCAGAGCCGTTCCAGCGTGGTGAATCCTTTTTCGCCGTACAGCTGTTTCAAACCAAGGGACGCCGCATATTTCTTATCGCTCCAGGGAAGTTTTTTGAATGCCGCGCGTTCGGCCTTGGTCAACGGCCGGACGTCATCATACATCCCTTTGACAGTGATGCGGCCGTTCTTATCATGCAGTGAGGCGATCATTTCTGTGAGTGCCTGGACCGGGTTATGGACGGAACCGCCGAAAGAACCGGAATGAAGATCGGTGTTCGGTCCGGTCACTTCCACTTCCATATACGCCAGCCCGCGCAGTGCGTACGTCACCGAAGGAACTCCCTTGGCGAACATGCCGGAGTCGGAGATAACGATCACGTCGGCCTTGAGCAGTTCTTTCTGCTTGCTCACGAACGCGCCGAGATGTTCGCTCCCCACCTCTTCTTCCCCCTCAAAAATGATCTTGATGTTCACCGGCAGGATTCCGCCGCCGTTCAGGCATGCCTCGATGGCTTTCAAATGGATAAAGATCTGGGTATCCTGGTGCTCCTCGGATTGGTGTAAAGCTGCGAAGATCACCTGCGATAACCTCCAAAGAAATTGCTTCGGCGTTTAAGGGGGCGAAGCAGGTTGTATCCTTGATGGAATCCCGCGGGTCTCTCGAATTGGTCTGGACGGGTCCAAAAACAGATCTTGTTCCGACACGAAACACCGAACAGGTGCTCTGTGAAGTTATCGACATCGCAAAACATCGATTGTTTCTAGTAAGTTTTGTTGCCTATGAAGTTCCTCGGATAATCAAGTCGTTGAGAGAAGCGATCGATCGACAGGTCAGAGTCGATATTTTGTTGGAATCTTCTATTGAAAAAGGCGGAAACGTCGATGTAGATTCGGTGATGACCATGAAAAACGCAGTTCCAATGGCGAATATTTTCGTTGGCAATTATAACGTCGGCAAGAAAAACTCGAAATTGATCGGTGGCTCCGTCCATGCAAAGTGCGCAGTTGCAGATGGTAAATTGGCGTTCATCACAAGCGCCAATTTGAGCAAAGCGGCGATGGATCGTAATATGGAGCTCGGTGTTCTTGTTAGGGAAGGCCATCTTCCGGATCAACTACATAGGCATCTCGAAGCGTTGATAACGACTGAGATGGTTAGATCAGTTTGATGGACACCGTCAGCAAGAAAACAAGATCAAGAATTATGCGTCTGTCGGTCGGTTCGATACTGGTCCCGAGAAAATCCTCCGCAGTGCTCTCCATCGATCTGGGTTGAGATATCGTCTGCACGATAAGTCTCTTCCGGGGACCCCGGATTTAGTGTTTCCGCGTTTTAATGCGGTCGTATTCATAAACGGTTGTTTCTGGCATTGTCACGAAGGTTGTAAGTATGCAACCAAGCCAAATTCTAGAAGATCATTTTGGAGAGAGAAGTTCGGAAACAATATTCGACGCGATAAAAGAAACTATGATGCCCTCCACGAAATTGGATGGCGAGTACTTGTAGTTTGGGAATGTGCGATCAAATCGGACAAAAACACTGGGTTGAAGAAGTTGAGTATTATTGTTCTGAAATGGCTTGAGTCTCGAAGACGGTTTGGAGTGATCGAAACCAAATATTAGGGAATTGGACAAGGATCGGAAGATAAGTGAACGATCAACGAATATTGAAGTTGCAATATCTCTTGTGTAGAAGTCTTTGTGACAAAAAAGAAATTGATCTCAATATTCAATCGCCCTTAATGATCGTCCTTAATTTCTTCAAGATTGATCAGCAAGATATTGTAATTTGAATAAATGGAATAACCATGAATCCAGGTCAACGAGTTCGATTAATCTCAGATCCCAGTAGAGTAGGAGTATACACTGGGAAGGATTACGCTGTCGGGACCCAAAGAATAGAAGTACAAATCCAGTTTGATGACCTTGCCCAATGGATCCCTAAAGATCAAGTAGAAGCCATCCCCGAAGAATATGAGCATCCCTTAAAACTATTCCTTGACCGTAGGATGGGTGGAGCAAATGACCTAAGGAGGTTGTTGACTCATATCCGACTGAGCGGTCGACTTGCAGATATTATCTATAGCATGGAAACGACAAATACGGATTTCTATGCATATCAATTCAAGCCTGTGGTAAAAATGCTCGACTCCTCAGGTAAAGGTATTCTGATTGCTGATGAAGTTGGTCTTGGGAAGACCATTGAAGCAGGCCTTATTTGGACCGAGTTGAAAACTCGATTTGATTTACAAAGACTTCTAGTCTTATGTCCTGCTATGTTGAGAAAAGACAAATGGCAAGTGGAACTATTGTCAAAGTTTGGAATCAATGCTGATATCTGTGATGCAGAAAGCCTTGTCGGTGAGCTAGAACACGTCGTTGAGAATCCAGCTGGAACCAGGTTTGCCCTCATAGGTAGTATGCAGGGACTCAGGGCCAAAAAGGAATGGAAGGTCGATCAAGAGACAGAGAACGATAAAAGTAGCACAAGTCGTCTTTCAAGTTTTCTGCATGAGCATAAGCATGATGAACCACTTATTGACCTATTGATTATCGATGAAGCACATTATTTACGCAATCCAGAAACAAAAACAGCCGAACTCGGAAGATTGTTACGAGATGTTGCTGAACACGTTGTGTTATTATCGGCGACCCCTATTCATCTCAGAAACAACGATTTATTCCAGCTTCTGAATATCGTTGACGAAGATACTTTCAGTCGTCCTGATATATTTGAGATGTTATTAGCAGCGAACGCACCTTTAGTTAAAGCAAGAGATCTATTGTTGTCATCTCATTCGAGTCAGGCGGAGTTTAAAGAAGCCTTGGCCGAGGCACGTGCAAGCGATTTATTGCGAAACAATAGACAATTGCAAAGTCTCATTGAAAAACCATTGAGCGATCTCGACTATCAGGATCGTGGAGTTCGCAGTGATCTGGCCTATAGGCTTGAAACATTAAATCTTCTAAGCAATTCGATCACGAGAACGAGAAAAAGGGAAATAACGGAAGGGAGGGTAATTCGTGAACCATATGTTAAGACTGTGACTATGAATGAAGTCGAAAAAGAATTCTATGATAAGATTACGGGGATTGTCCGTAGTTATTGTGATCGATATGCATTTCACGAAGGATTTTTACTTGTTATTCCTCAACGCCAAATGTGCAGCTCCATGCCTGCCGCTATTCGAGAGTGGAAAAGACGTGAAGAAGAATATCAACGCCTGATGGGAGAAGATTTTGGGGTAGATGATGATGAAGAAATCAAGCAGCCGGGACCGATTATACAAGAGATCCTGGATCACATCGACGATTTGGGAGATTATGAAGTATTTAAGAAGAATGATTCTAAATATGATAAACTACAAGCTGCACTTATTGATTTTTTCAAAAAGGAGCCGCACTCGAAAGTAATCATCTTTTCATATTTTCTGGCGACTCTCGACTACCTGCATGAAAGACTTTGTGAAGAAAAGATTGATTCAATTGTCCTTAAGGGGGGGATGGATGAACCAAAAGGGAATATCATTGAGAAATTTAGATCAGTAGATGGTCCTCAGGTACTCCTATCTTCTGAAGTTGGAAGTGAAGGTATTGATTTACAATTTAGTCATGTAGTAATTAACTACGATTTACCATGGAATCCAATGAAAGTGGAACAAAGGATCGGTCGTGTTGATCGTATTGGTCAAAAATCCCCGAAAGTGAATATTTGGAATTTCTTCTACGATGACACGATAGATGCAAGAATCTATGAGAGACTCTACAAACGGCTAAAACTATTTGAATATGCTTTGGGTGGTTTGGAACCAATATTAGGTACAGAAATCCCACGGCTTACTTATGACTTGCTAAGCTCTCGGCTAACTCCCGAACAGGAGATAGAGAGGATAGAACAAACCGCTCAAGCAGTTGTAAATCTTCAAAACGAACAGGACAGGCTTGAACGTGATGCGGCTTATCTTGTTGCGTATGGAGACTACATCACAAATCAGGTCAAAGCAGCATTGGAGTTGAACAGGCGAATTATAGGTATGGATATTTATCACTATGTATCAGGCTATCTTGCTCGGTATTTCATCGGCTGTGAAATATCAAGAAAAGACAACACTGAGTTAATTTATGACATCAAACTTTCTAATGAGGCAAAGAATGAATTAGATAGTTTCATGAGGTCGCGCCAGATAAAAATACCAACTCGTTTGATACAGTCCGATTCAAGGCCCGTGCGTTGTGTTTTTGAAAATAAGGTTGGTGATACACGAGGTGGTTGTGAGATTATTAATCACTCACATCCTATAGTACGATTTGTCAATCATGGGGTTCATAGCAAACGCTCAGAGTTATTTCCAGTCGTAGCAATAAAGATGGACAAAAGTGATGATGACGTCTCATTTAAACAGACACTATTTGCGTTTACTGTGTATCGGTGGTCGATATCGGGGCTTCAAGAAATAGAGAAACTATTTTATTTTGCTATAGAAATTGGGCATCCTATAAGAATACTGAGTCATGATGAAGCGGAAAAACTAGTTACGACAGCAGCGAATAAAGGCTCAGATTGGATCGTTGCCGCTGATCCGGTGAATATCGAGTATGTTAGTGAACAAATAAGTGCTCTCTGCATGCAAAACTCTGAAAAAGCATTTAAGGATTATATTGCGCAAATAGAAATTCAGAACGCCGATAGGGCGGATATACAAGAAAACACCCTTGAAAATCACCTGAATACTCAACTCTCAAAGCTTGAGGCCGTAAAACAAACCCATCTCAAATTTGGTCGTAAGAATTTGGTAGAGGCTACAAAAGGGAAGATGGAAAAGTTAAAAAATAGAATTGATATGAAGAAACTGCAGATTGCAGAACATCGTAAAATTCGATTTCGATCAGAGTTAGTAAATCTAGGGATAATTAAAATTGAACACGAATAATAATGAATACATAGTGATTGGCCTTGATTTTGGCACTTCATGCAGCAAAGTGGTAGTCCAAGCCCCATTTATTGTCGGTGGTGGAAAATGCTGGGCTGTTTATTTTGGTGTAAATGGTCATCAATCAAATAGATACCTGCTTCCTTCCAGAATTGTTGTTGGGGAAGATGGTGTAGGCTCATTGCTGCAACCACAATCTGTCGGTTCTCATTTTCATGTCGGGAAAGAGTATTTATTGGAAGAACCGCAACGACTTATTGATCCAATAAAAGGTACTTACGAACCTCAGAAAGCAATATGTCTTGCTGTCCTCTACGTTGCGCTAACATTACGTGTAGTAAGAAAATGGTTTCAAGACAATCATGGGACCGAATTTAAAGGAAAGAAGATCGTCTGGGAATTTAATCTAGGAATACCTTCTAAGGGATTCGATGATAAGGAACTCCGTTCCGTATTTCACAAGATTGCAATTGCTGCATGGGGTCTGTCTGAAAAGGCAGGCAGCCTGACCATGGATAATGCAAGAGAATACTTAGAAAATGATGATGGCAAAGAATTAGGCCCAGATATTAATCCTGAAGATATTAACGTGCTCCCTGAAGTGATTGCAGAATTTATGGGTTATTCGCTTTCAAGTGAGCGACAAGAAGGGCTCCATATTATTGCTGATGTCGGAGCAAATACTTTCGATCTTTGTGCCTTTGAATTGCATAAACGAGACGGAGTTCTTAGATATCCTTTCTTAAGTGCAATTGTTGAAAAAATGGGCGCCTTTCGTCTACATGAAAATCGCCTAAGCTTAACTGAAAATTGGTTTCAAGGCTTATTAAGAAAGAACGGAAAAATCGATGATCAGGTCGTTTCAATTCCTTCAGATCTAAAAAGTTATCTTTCATTTATTAACAACGAATCAGAGCTAGTCTCATTGTCTGAACAGGACGATAAGTATCTCGATAAATGTAAATTAATGTTTACTCAAACTATTCATTGGATGCTTCGAAGGAGTCCCAATTCTAGGATGTGGGAAATTGGGATACCTTGTTTCTTTTGTGGAGGAGGTGCTCAGCTTGATTTCTATCAAAAGGCCCTTCTTAAAGCGAATGGTTGGATTCGCAGCCACACCCAACGAAAGCCGCTGCAATCTAAACTAATTCCTAAGCCAAAGAACCTTATTGCTCGAAATCTCTCTGAAAATGAATATCAACGCTTGGGTGTCGCATATGGCTTAAGTTTTCGTGCAAGAAATTTCGGAGAATTCACATCATCGTGCAATATTTCACCTCTACTGCCTGAGGGCCCCACTTCATACGATATGATAGAATATATTAGCAAAGAGTACATGTAGAGTCATAAATATGAAGTATGTCTGAATATTGTCAGACAGTAGAGGATAAAAGGAATGAAATCTCTCGTATCAATGGCGCGATTATCATTGAATAGATGGAAGACCGGTCAGTCCGTTCTTCACTGAGCTAGACCAAAGAGCCCGTATACGCGGGTCACGGGATTCCCTCGGGCTGCAGCCTATCTGGACCTCATTAGGTTGCTAAAATGTATCGCAGAAAAGCTGCAACGGAAAATCCTTTTAGGAAATCAAAACAAAAGAAGAATCGAGAAGCAATATGGTAGATTATTTCAACTTTACGAAAGAGGATCCTGATCTATTGGGGGGTGTCTCTATTCGCGATCCTTTGGGTTTGCAGGTCCTTTGGAGTGCCATGGGGCGGAAGATTATCCCACACCTCACAGAGCAGACAACAAGGGTCGAGGGATTCCAAATCCTAATTACCATATTTTATCTCTATGAGAAATTCAAAGAACGCATCGAAAGAGATTTCAATGAATACCGTCCCCAGCTAAAAGGTAAGAGTGCCAAACAAACATTCAGTTTGGAAAACTTCTTCTTCTTTGCTGAGCAAGCATTTGCCTATGTGTACTTCAATCAGGTGGGTGAGTGGAACCTGCCCGGTCAGAGGCAAGTAGCGGCATTTGCAAAGGAACCGATGTTGTCAGAACGAAGACCCATTTTACGTGCCCAACTATCCAATGGGATATGGGGACTCTATCGGGGTGCAGCTATCCGAGCGAACTTGCTGAATGAAACTGGTCAATATTTGAGTAACGATGCCGCAAAAGTATTAGTGCTCAACGAGGAGTATGACAGAAGAAGTTGGGGTGGTCTATATTACTATATTAGGACAGCGATGTTGGAGAGTGAATGCGCTATATCCACACACGGCCATGGCACATTGGTTCAAATGATGGTTGATATTATTGACTCGACGCCTGAACGTAGACTGTTGCGTGAGCATCTCCTGAATCCTCCCAATGGCGAAATCGTACGACCATTTGCTGAAATGGCTTCACCATTTCTCAGAGAGAAAAATGATCTTCGCGCACTATTCAGGAAAGGGAGACGAGAGTTCCCTGCTCAAGCGATTCATTTTGAGAACATATTGAAGTGCGAAGATTATATCAGTTCGCTTGAGTCTGTATTCGAATTCCTGCTTCATTTCAACGGGAAAAAGCTTGAGACTGCGGCAGGCGATCTTTCCATGGATCTTAATCGATTCGAAGACGCCCGAAAGAAGTTCATTGAAATTGATACATGGCCGAATGGTCTTGCTCGACAGCGATCTGTCTTCCTTGCCCAATCAATCGAAACGAATTCTGCAAGAGGACTGATCGAAAGCCTCGTTCGTGCTCATTCTGGCATTGCCGACTCGAGAGGTGCCGTTAAGTGGATTGTGATTGGTGATGATGGGCGGATAGCGTGCGAGACAGCACCCCTCACGGCAGAGCCTGACCTTAGAGTCACTCCAGGAAGGGGTTGGAGATATGATTACTATGTTAATCCGCTGGTAAGTATCTATCGAGGGCTAAGATGAATCGCGTGACAATTCGAGAATATATTTGCGATTTGCGGTCGCAGTTTGCTCACATCGATGCGATCGTATTCACTTCATTCACATTTGACGGCGGTTTTTTTGAAAACAACGTTCTTCCAGCTTTGTTCGATATTGAGGATAGGAATGAACCTCGCAGAAGAAGAAAAGTTAATGAGGCATTGTTAACAACAGAGTGTACCGTTTTCTTCGATGGGAACAATCGATGTAACGTTAGCGGGAAGTATCGCTACCTTATAGTACCTATACAGTTTCCGAAAAAGTTCTTTCATCCCAAGAACGTCATAATTGCAGGACAGGATGCTCAGGGAGTGAATATGGTATATGTCTCTGCTGCATCTGCAAACTTAACTCTCAGCGGTTGGGGTAGACAAGAAGAAGTGATCTCTAGCATTTTCCTCGCGTCGGCAAGACTTGAAAATCAGATTGGGACACTAAGGAAATTTCTCACATTCATTCAAGCACGATCACAAGGTAATTCCGTTGCTGTTCAACGAGTACTTAAGTGTTTGGATGGATTACCAGATCTTCCTCGCACGAATGCTGACCAGGACACAGATCTCTATTTTGGGGGTCTCGCCGGAGTTCAACCGTTTGCCCGTATCCTTCTTGATGAGCGTGACGGGCATCGTTGGGATGAACTTTTTATTGTCTCTCCCTATTGGCATGATGTTGCGAACCAAATAGAACGATTTCCATGTCAGTCCTATGTCTTGATCCCGGCAAAAGGATACCCCTCTCTGGAAGATCAGAAGCAGCGTTATGGTCTTACATTATCGCAATTGGCTGAAATAAAGGCCAAGGTCGGAGATGAATTAGTTGAGGTAAATGATTTCTCTTCAGCCAAACGTACAAGCTGGCTCTTTCGGCATGCTAAAGCTTATTTTGCCATCAAGAATAAAAGGCTTCGTGCAGGAATCGGATCCTGCAATTTTACGGATGCTGGGCTCTCAGGTGAAGATGGCAATGTTGAATCAATGATTGTCAGTGATCTAACTAGCAAATATATAGACGATTTGAGAGATGAACTAAAGAATGTCCGCCTAGATGAGGATGAGTTCGAATCACATCAGGTTGATGATGCACCGCAGAGACTACCTTTTATCGTTCTCGTAGTCTTCGATTGGAAAAGGCGCACCTACTCCTTCAATGTTGAAATCATGGATGAAGTGGCTGTAAAGGAAGTGATGCTTTATCTGCCCGGGGTTGAGTCTCCGATAATGATTCGGGAACTAAATACCCGCTCGGAAATTGTCCTGCGTAACCGATACAAGAACATTGACAACTATCGGATATCCTACGTGCTTGCAGAGCAACCTTATGATCATATTGGTCCGATTGTCGAGATCAATATGGATGATACGGAAAAAGAGTACACGCGGACTCCGGAAGTAGATGAGATTCTCCAGAGTTGGAGCTCCTCGGATGAATCATGGGAAAAAGTCATGATCTCGACAGCTGAGGAAAATGAGGATGAAGGAATCTCCTCTATGTCTGAAGAAAACGATAAAAGTGATCCCGGACAGACAGGTAATGATATCTTGAGTTACTATGACATCTTTAGGGCGTTCTACGATCTTCGAGCAAAACTCAAGAAAGCCCTGGGCGACAAAGATCGAAATAAGCTTTCGCTGTATCTCGAGCGTCGTTCAGACAGTGTGAAACGGCTTGCGAATTCTTTGGAAACAATACAAGACAAAGTCCGGAAGTATCTGATTCTGGTTGAAATCGGTCAATTGACGGAAGAGTATGAGCGTTATCTAGCCGATCTCGATTGGTCTAATAAAGTAAAACAAGATATGACTGCCCAAAGGAATCATTTGCAAGATTCAATATATGCTGAGCTTAGAATTCAGGCGTATCCTGAACACATTGACGCACAACGTGTTTTGGGCTGGTTCGATTCAAAGTTTAAGCAGTAGAAAGTGATGTGAACTATGGCAAAGTTATTTTTGGATCCTCTTCATCCAGATGATGTTGCCTCTGTCATCGATTTCAATGCAGCCGATGAAGCAATTGCAGATCGTTATAGATCCCTGCGATCTATCCAAACAGCCGGCGTGGCCGCGCTCTATAACATTCTTTGCAAACGGGATTATGCATACCTTGCCGATGAAGTGGGGATGGGGAAAACCTTCCAGGCGTTGGGATTAGCCTCCATCGTTTGGTTTTTGAAGCCTGCTGCGCGTATTGTAGTAGTTTGCCCTCGGAAAAACCTGCAGACTAAATGGATCCGCGATATGGGTAACTTTGTCACGAATAATTATGGAAAACATTGGCTCGAAGGGGATGATATTGTTAAGTCATCATTGTTTGGTTCATCTGTAATAACACCAATCCATTGCGAAAATCTTTGGGAGTTTGCAGATTCCCTTTTTGCACCTGGTCGGGTGCTTCCGGTTTTACGTCATACGTCCTTTCGTCGCGTCGCCTTTCTGAGCAAGCAGCGCTCTGTGAGAGACAACTGGGATCGTTTTTATGATAGGATGATGCGATCTGGCTTACATTCCGATGATTTCTCAGGGCGCCTTCCCTCTGAAGAAAATGCTCCTATAGAATTTACTGAACGGTTTGGTCAGTCGTTTAATACCGCCCTAAAGACCGTCTGGGGTGATGATAAACCGATTGACCTCTTGATCTTTGACGAGGCGCAATATCTCCGCAATCCCGATAATAATTCTAACACATTATTTAAGTCCATATTCAATAATCGTGTGAAGAAATGGCTTATGCTCAGCGCTACTCCTCTTCATTCAGGGGTAGAATCAATTATTAATCAAATTGATAGCTATGCTTGTGCTAATTCACCACTTTTTGAAGAAGGAGACGCTGAAAATCCCTTGAAGCTGCAATCCAAACTTCGCCAGTTCTTGATCAGACGACCACGAATGTATGTTGTGTCGCAATCTGGCCAAGAAATGACAAAAGCGATGTACCGCCAACATAATGCCGCAAGCGACGGGATAGAATCAAGTCAAGTCATTACATCGCTATCGATGGCACTAGTTCAAAAAGAACTTGTCAAAGTTTTGGACGGACATAATAATCGATACAAGATAGGATTCTTGTCCTCATTTGAGAGCCTCCAAGACTCGATTTCAAAAACAAGTCGTGCACGAAGACGCGGAAGGAAAATGGATTTTGAGCAATACGACGTTGCCCAAGATATTGAATTAGAAAGCAGCACGGACGACGATGAATCTTTGGAAGGAACAGAAGCTCCTGATGAACGCTTTGTATCGGTGCTTTCTAAGGATTTCGAATCGCAATTCGGTCGTCCACTCCCCCATCCGAAACTGGAGCATGTCGTAGATTCTCTTTGGTATGATGCCTTTGTTGGGAACCAGAAGGTTCTCCTTTTTGTACGTCGTATCAGTACCGTGAAAGAGTTGGAAGAACTATTTGAACGGAAGTTTACTGCCCTTGTAGAAAAACGCGTCCGCGATGTTTGGAAGACTGAAATTGAATGGACCAAGCCACTTGAAATTGATCAAGGTGTCAAAGAAGAAAATGTAGAAGAAGAAATGAGTGAACGAAATGAGAGGGCACTTGAGACGGAATCCATGAGCCCTTTCCGTAGGACGATGAGTGAGGGGGGATGGTTGGCAAAATTTCGTTCGTTATTCTATGGGCAGAGAAAACATGCATTGTTCTTTCAAGAGAATTGGTTTAGACATATTGCCGAACCAAAAGGCATTTCTCTAGTTGAATTGTCTAACCGAATTCCTGAAGAGTTGTGGCGTGAATCGATTAAATATGCACGAAAGTATAAAAAAGGAATATTAAAAACAGAGCGACAAAAGTACTTGCTGGTACATGCTTTTGCAAGACATTCGGATATCTTCGGTCTCGATCGTGTGGAAACCGAGTTCTGGAGGGAATTCTTCAGACAATTGTATAGCGATGCAACCCAGCGTGTCGAACCAGATAGGAGGTCTAAAGAATACCGAGATGCAGATTTGGTTCTTTATGAAGGCTTTTGGGAGGAATGGAAGAAACGATTCTCAAATGGACATGACTTACAATTGCCAACAGCTAATTATTCCGTCGCCTACAAAATACTGTTTATTAGGGAACTCACTAAGAATTGGATTGGCCAATGGATACGACTTTCTGACACAATTATCGATTTGTTCTATGCGGAAAAGAAAGGGGGTATGGCGCAACCCTTCTTTGATTATCTCGAATCAAATTCCTCACACGCAAAGACATTGAGGGAAAAATTAACGGGATGGATCAAGTTTCAATCGTTGATAATGCTCAATGCAATATCTCCGGGGAATGAGTCGCTTTCATCCTTCGCAGGAAAGACTGTATTTCCAGAACTCAATAACCAATCCCCCGTGATTGGCATGACAGGTCAGAATGTGAGCGAAACAGCAATCAAACAATTTAAAATGCCGGGATATCCTCAGATTATTGTATGTACAGATGTTTTGAAGGAAGGGGAAGATCTTCACCTATTTTGTGACAAGGTAATCCATTACGGATTAGCCTGGACTTCGGGAGACATGGAACAGCGAGTTGGTAGGGTCGACAGGTATTTTTCACAAATTGAACGACGACTCAATGAAAGTCCTGACAAAACAGTACCTAAGCTTATGATTCACTATCCCCACATCGCAGCTTCATTGGAACGTGAGCAGGTGTACCGAGTTATGAGGAGGCAGGCTTTTGCAGAATCGATCATGGATAATAGTCTTAGCTACGATTCAGAGGATCTCAAAGAACTAAGTGTTGGTGCTGATCCAGTCCTTAGAGATCTGCAGTCAAAGCAACAAGAGAATGGTGCCGGAGGTTCTAAAGAATTGCTATTCGACCCTTCAAGGTTTTTCCCTGCCCATCGAGCTCTTGTCGATAAGGGTATAGCTTCAGCACGGATCAATCAAAAATATGTGAAATTGAGCTGCGAGTTACAAAAAATCGCGCTGTCAAGTGGCTTCGAAATTACAGGCAATATTGGTCTATTTAATCAACCAATTGATTTTCGGCTAACCAGGAATGACGGAGTTGAAGAGTCTTGGCGATTTAGATGGCAATACATTCCACAGACCGAATGCTACGCTTTGGAAGGTGTGGCTATCGCCAGCGACACCGATCTTGAAAAATTCCCGATCAATTACGCATATTTCCAGCTGAACAATTCTGAAAATCCGATCCTGCATAAGCGTGTTCGTTGCCATTTCCCTCTAGCTGAAGACGGAAAACTACCGAGCAGCGAACCCTTTCACTCACTTTGTGATTACTTAAAGCATCCGAGGGTGACCCGTGAAACAGACGAGCAGATACTTGGGAAGATCAAACAAATTATCGGTAAAATGGAATTGTCTACTAAGGTGCGGCCCCATAACAGCCATGGGTTCAGATTTAAAATTGACCTTGGGAAGCGACGTCAGAATGTCACGGTATATGTATACAATAAAATGATCTTGGTCTCTTCACAGATAGTAGACGTCAATGAACTTTCAGAGAATCAATGGAAAAGCTTCAAGTCACCACAAGCTTGGATTTGGAGAATGAACGAGGGCCTTTCCTTCGGAGAACTTAACCTTCACGATGAATACGTGTGTCTAGCGAAGCGGATATTTCATACTGAACTAAGTCCAGCATTTTTGCGATTTGTTGTCACGGAATTTGCGCGGTCGGCCGATTTATTTGAGCAAAAGTTCGTTGGTGCAGATATATTATGAAGTCATATTGTCGTATGAAAAATATGAATTATTGGAGATAAACTGACGCGGGGGAATGCATAAGTTGCAGCTCTATAAATAGTATAAACGAGTGTTATACTAAGTTACACGTGACAGGAATATTCCATTCCCTTATCATATTTCTTATTTTGCATTATTTTCGAATACTTAATAAACACAAAACAACCAACGACCAAATAATAATGGATTGACCACCAATGACGCGAACAACGGATCTCTCAAACGAAGCGGAAGAAATAATCGAAACGTTGAATCGAGAACACTTCTACGCAACCTGTCCTTGCTGTCAGGAGGCAATACATCTAAAGGATGCCGGCCTGTTCTTTATGGATGATTTTACCCCAGAAGCAGAGAAACTCTACGAGGAGAGGATCCAGCAGCTGCGTGCTCAGGCTAAACAACTACGAGAGGAACGTAAGTCAATCAGCCGGAGATCTGAAACTGGAGCGAAGACCATCAATATTGGATTTATATTAGAGCGGCTTGCTCCTTCGATGAAGGCATTCCGCTTTAACACGAACGACTGTAGATCACTGTTCGATCCGATAGATTACGTCATATTCGAAGGACTGAGCACAAAGGGGAAGGTAGAACGGATCCTTTTCTCCGAAATTAAGACAGGAAATGCGAGGCTGAATGAACATCAAAAAGAGATTAAATCAGTCATTGGAAGGAAACGCCTGACCTGGGATACCTACAAGCAGGTGAAGCAATGAAAAACGAAGTCCTGCAGTTCTTTTCTGTGCAAAGGCAAATCTTTGGAATCTGTCCTAACTCAAAGGAATTATTCCGCCTGAGTGATTGCAATGTATTTCTCAAGAAACAGCCTATAGCCGATTGGAAAGATGGTCTTGATAGAGAAGCGGATAAGTTGGAAAAGCTTGCGGATCGCCTGGAAGAGAGAAAACAGGAGCTTCAAGAAAAGGCACGAGTAAAGGGACGTGTGGCAGCAGCGAAGGTCGTGAAGAAGATCGATCCGGTATTTTATCCTCGCAAACTCAATCCGGACGATGCAAAAGTCCTCTTTCATCCCATAGATTATGTTGTCTTCGATGGCATGAAGAAGGCAGATGGAGTAAATCGTATCATTCTGCTTGATCGAGAAACGGAATCAGTAAAACATAGAGAGATTCAAAGGTCTATTGAGAAAGTCATCGATAAAGAGCATTATGAATGGGTCACTTTGAGGGTGGATGAGCAGGGTCAGATTGAAGAGGAGTAGGTTATGTGGCTCTCATTTGATAAAGGGCACGGCACAAACAGTCCCATTGTTTATACCAAAAAAAGTTGGGCGTGAAAAAAAGAGAATTGGGCTGTCCCTACTCATTAAATATTTTGAAAATGAATTGAGCGAAGACATATAGATGATAATTTCAGCAAGCCGTCGAACTGATATCCCTGCTTTTTATTCCGATTGGATGACTAATCGAATAGAAGCCGGTTATTGCACAGTCTTCAACCCGTTCAATCGGGATCAGATAACCTATGTATCTCTTAAACCCGAAGATGTTGATGTTATTGTTTTCTGGACAAAGAATTCGAAACCATTTCGCAGCAAGATTAAAAAACTTGATGAAAGAGGTCTTCGGTATTACTTTCAGTATACGTTGACACAGTATTCAAAAGAGCTTGAAACGCGAGTACCAAACTTTGAACCACTAAAAGCAGAATTCTTAGCACTCGCAGAGCAAGTTGGGCCTGAAAGAATTATATGGCGATATGATCCTATCATAATTAGTAAAGAATATTCATTTGAAAGACATATCGATCTTTTTGGATCAATCGCCCGTGAAATGAAAGGAGTAACTCATCGAGTTGTTATAAGTCTGGTTGATTACTATCAGAAAACCTTAAGGAATATGTCGGCGACATCACAAGCGGGATCAGTCTATGACCAGCACCCAGAGGAAAAAGAATCATTTGCGAAGTTCATGAAAACTCTTGTAAAGCTCAGTCAAGAAAATGGACTTGAGATTCAAAGTTGTGCAGAAGCGATTGAATTAAAAGAATATGGGATTGAGCATGGAAAGTGTGTAGACGATGCATACATTCTTCGTGTCTTTGGATTAGATGTCATCCATAAAAAAGATCCGGGGCAACGCAAGGAATGTGGGTGCGTGAAAAGTATTGATATTGGAGTGTACGATACCTGCCTCCATGGTTGTCAGTTTTGCTATGCAACAAAGAACCACAATACCGCCAAATTGCATTTTGATGAACATGATCCAAAATCTCCTTCTCTCATAGGGTGGTTCGACGCTCAACCTAAAAAGACGAAGAAATCCACGGATCAGATTTCATTTGATCTTCAATAGGAATTAATTATGGCCTTTAACTTTTTCAAAACAGATGTCATTCCTGAGGATCAGATTGTCTATGTCTACGACCTTGTGAGGAATATTGTGGCTCCCGGTGATAGGGCGTTCATGTCTCCAAGGATGCAGGAGGTTATCGATCGAGTCCTTGACAAAAGACTGCCCCAGGGATGGCGGGAGGACAAAGGCTTTATTAAGCAGTTATCTTCCGACTTTTCTCGTCACTCTTTTGGCACTTACGACAAAAAATACTTTGCTGAGTTCTACGCTGCTTATTACGTCCCAAATAATCTGTATAAAATTCAGTTGATGTTATTGGAATTGTTTAGACTTGGGAGAATCAGTTTTTCCGAAAGGGAGATAAGGATATTAGATATTGGCTCCGCGACAGGGACGAGTGCTATGGCAATTTATGATTTCTATGACATTCTGTTCAACGTCCTGAAGCTGTATGGATTGAGTCCTGAGAAACTCTCAAGAGTAGTTGTAGACAGTGTCGAAAAGTCGGCGAAGAATATAGAAGTGTTCAAAGACATAATGAGCGAGCTAAATATCAAAGGCTCACGTATCAAGATCAATGATCCCATCCATTCAGATTGCCGGGAATGGGTTAAAACTTCTAGCGTCAAATCGTACGATATCATTATTGCATCAAATATCCTTAATGAATTGCCGAGTCATATTTCTCGTCGAGATCTTATCGATAATCTGATAAACGGCATGAAGAAAGATTCTCACCTTGTTTTGCTTGAAACCGCATATCTATCCGATACAATCGCACTCAAGAAGCTTCAATTGGAATTTGGACAACGCAAAGATATCACGGTATTGAGCCCATGTGGAAAACTTCGGGGGTTCTCGGGTAGATGCGACTCTTGCTATAGTTTTAGACGCGAGAGTTTGAATATCCCTGATACGATGCGCATATTTGCCTATAAGCAGGATGATAGCTTCGAGAATGAAAAATTAAAATGGAGCTATACGATATTCGCAAAGAGCAAAGAGAAACAAACGCAGAATTTCACTCCCACAACGTTGCTGGATGTTCTGAACTCTCAGCCAGTCGAACAAATCGAATGCCTAGAGGTTGAAATAGTTTCTGGGAGAATAGATGACGCGAGTGATAAAGAACATTACTATTTGAAGATCTGTGATCAATCCGAGGATCGCGAGCACACTATATTAAAGATACCCGCATACTATGAGCTTCCTCGATATCATTTTGGTGATATCCTTCAATTACGAAAAGCGAAACAAGAAACAATATCTTGGTCGAAACCGCCCAGTATTAATAAAGCTATAGTCATTGATCCCCGCGTAACCACGGTGACCAATCTTTCCGAAATCACGGAGCCAAGAGGTCTTGTCAAATTCAAGGACTTTGACGAAAAGACTCTACAATATTTTCTCTGGCGTTTCTTTGGATTTAAAGAGTTTACGGAAGGTCAATATGAGATAATTTGTAAGGTCCTAAGGAATGAGAATATCCTTGGTATTCTGGCGACGGGCGGGGGTAAATCACTGACGTTTCAATTACCCGCGTTGTTGAAACCTGGTGTCTCAATTGTTATCTCACCCCTAAAAAGCCTGATGGATGATCAGATCTATAATCTGAAAGAAAGATTTGGCTTCGATTTCGTTGATCGAATTCACAGTGGGATGGAAATAAGTGAAAAGAAAACAGTTTTGGACAGGTTTAAAAATGGGAGATTGAAACTGCTATATGTTGCTCCGGAACGAATCCAGCAAAAAGCGTTTCAAAAGGAACTTAATGCGCTAATCCAAAAAGGGATCAACATCAATTATTTCCCTGTAGATGAAGCACACTGCATTTCAGAATGGGGGCATGATTTTAGGCCTGCTTACGCACGACTAAGAGAACGGCAGGAAGATCTTCCTCATTTGGGTGGTGTCTTTCCTTCTATCATTGCTCTTACCGCAACGGCTTCTCAAAAGGTGCAAGAAGACATCCTTGCTCAGCTCAATATGTCTAAGGAAACGGATCTGGTTCATCGTATCCTTGACCGAAAGGAGTTGAGTCTTGAGGTTATTACGCTGAACTACGATCCATTGGAAAACCAGTATTCAATACGATACCGGTTGCCTCAATCAAACAATGGGAATCCTCATTTTGAGACTAAATCTTTCCCTCAAGGCACCCAGAGACCTGAAATATTACATTATGTTCTAACCAACGTTCTGCCAACACGTTTTGATGATCAGAATATTTCGAGCAAAGCAGGACTGATATTTTCAACCTATGCGGATCCGGAATCTCAGGTACTTAAAATAACATATAGAGAGCGGGAAGGTGCTAGATGGATTTCCAGGTACCTCCGCCTTCGAGGAATCGACAATCGGCCATGGTTTTCCCAGCCTGGTTACCGCAAGGATCTCAAAGCCCTAGAGAAAAGACGGCTCGAAAAAGCCTGGGAAAAGATAAAGGCGGCTACTCAGAATCGATATATCCGCGATGAAATAAACCTTTTATGCACGACAAAGGGTTTTGGTATGGGTATTGACAAACCGAATATTCGGTACGTCATACATTATGGGTTTCCAGGGTCGATGGAATCCTATTTCCAGCAAATCGGTCGTGCTGGTCGTGATCGAAAACATTCTCATTGCATTCTTCTATGGGAACCATACACTCAGGAATGCGAAGCAGAATTGGTAGCAAAAACCGTTGACCACAAATTGACCGTCCCCTCCTGTTTTACAGAGCACCTAAAATCGGCAAAAAGAAAATATACATCCTGTAAGTTCGGACGTATCGAACCATGTGATTATGCCAAACAGATATTTTTCGTTGAAGGTGGATATCCCTCCGTCCCAGAATTGGAATGTGCCCTAAAATATTTGAAGGATAAATCTCAGACTGAAAGCACGAAACCATGGCTCTATTTGAAGAAGGAATATCTAGGTGATGCAGTGGCAAAGGCCTTGACCATGCCGATATCTAGTCCAACTCTTGCCAAGGAGGAATCAATCTTAGAAACTCTGTATACATTGGGGTATGTTACTGAGTTTTCTCGCGCATATTTAAAAATTACAATCACCCGCAAGACTACTATGCGGGAAATACGGGATTCAAGTAATAACGATATTATTCGAGAGCAAATAGAACTTCTCGACAAAGTATACCCTGGATTCATCGATAAGCCGGCGTCATCTGCTCCGAAGAAGTTCGATATCGCTGAATACGTCCAAAAATTGCGACGCGATCATAAGGTTGAAATAACGATAGATGAGGTTATTCAGTTTTTCAATTTGCTGGCAGAAAGAGATGACTTTGAACTCTCGTTCAATTATATGAATGATTTTGGGTCTGAGATCAAGCTCAATGAGCAATTGCTGAATGAACCTGTGTCTGCAAATCCTAAGTATAGCATAGTGAAAGAATGGAAGAGTTCACAATACCAGATGTTGAACAATATGGTAGACTATGCAAAACTGGCTCCGTTCGATGACACCCTGACAAAAGTTGGTGAAAAGGTCATGTGCAGAAGGGCCCATATAATGACGACATTCGCATCGGATGTTGCAAAAATGGACTCATCTGTTCGTTGTAATTACTGCGACAACTGTGGATTCTTGAATCCATGGGATAAGAAAGCGAATGATATTGTTGCAAGTCTAGACGAAAGAGAATATGCAAAACAATTGACAGATCTTTTCAGCGAAGTGTCCAAGAATGTCAGTGTCCTTTTAAAGAAACAATCGATCATCGTTCAAATGGCTCGACAAATGATCGAGCACAATTATCTGACCATGGTAGAAACGAAAGCCCTGGCGTGGTTAGAACAAATTGGAGAAACAAAGAACCCAGCCACCAACCTCTTCCTTGCGATTATTCACAATATTAATGGTGATGATGATGCTTTTCGCTCGCGTCTCGAGATTGCATTAGAGGTGGTGCAGGATGATATTGGTTCATCGAGAACGATTCTTGATGTTCTCCTGCAGACGGTAGATATCCCCGTAGTGAAGCTATATGAGGAGTACTTTCAAAAAAGCGATTTCGGAACGTACAAGAATAATTTACTCTTATTCAATGCAAATGGAGATGACAGATATAATGAAGTTGAGATAGCGATATCCTTAGATCTTGTTGATTATCAAATAAAAGGGTTAGAGAGTCGATTTAGACAATTCAGAAAGGTGTAGAATGGAAAAACGTTTCGAACAAGTCACGGATAAAATGGAAACTCTGTTAGACGAATCTTCAACATTGTTTGATAACATCACAAAACGATTTGACGACATTGATAGGACACAGGAAAGGCTTCAGAAGCAATCCAAATCGGTTGAGGATAAGTTGGATAAATCATTAAAAGAATATCGAACATCCTTTGATGATTTGTTGGTTGAGTTTCGTAAAGAAAGCAAGAAATACGAGGCAGAGTGGAAGGATGCGATCCGCGAAACAAAAGGCTCTGTCGATTCTATGCAGAAAGAGTATAAAGAGAAGGTTCAATCGCTCATCAAGACGATACTTGATAAAAGCGAAGCAATCCTATCCATGCATTCAGAGTTGGAAGCAATTCGGGAAAGTCAAAAAACTGCGGAATCACAATTTAGAAAACTGGCAGGCGAACAGAAACAGCAGATATCCGAACTGAAGCAGATGAAAGAGGAATTGTCAAATAATTCCGAACTTAAGCTTCTAAAGGATCAGATTGACAAATTGACAAATCGGATCAACAAACTCGAAACACATTCACACACGCACGTTTTTGGAGGGAAGAAAGTATGAAAGTAGTCAATATGCGTTTATCGACCGGATCAAACAAAATTCGAGGATATTTTGATGTTGAAACTCAAGAAGGAATTACCATAAAGGGATTTAAGATCGCAGAAGGCTCTACGGGTCTATTTATTGGTGTACCGAGTGAACAAGATAGAAATGATAGAACTAAGTGGTGGGATCGGGTTCTCATGTCGAAAGAACTTAAAGATCAAATCACGGAGGTTGCACTACAAGAATACGGGAATATAAAAGGTAGCTCTTCTGCTCCTTCGGCAGGGGCGTCAACGTCTGATCCATTTTGAAAAGGATTATATGCCAAGGACAACAAATCTTATTCTTCAGCCAGAATCCTCATATGCCCTGAACCATCAAGTGAAGCTGGGTCCATATGACTTCCCATTTACTATGAATCCGACGATCGGATGTTTTTTCGGCTGCAAATACTGCTACAGTCCCTGGGTAGCATACGGTTGGAAACCAGATCGAAAGAAACGATTCTTTGAGACCATTCATGTTAAAACGGATAAACCTGCTCATCTTGAAAGGGAACTTCCGCGTTATGCGGTCCTCCCGGCACACATGAAACGAGTGAGTATTATTTACCCCAGCTACTAAAGCATCTCAAGGATCAGAAACAACCTGACCTTATGCTCGGCGTTCTTGACGAGTTTGAAAAGGCTTGGCAGGGAGGGAACAAATGGATGCTGCACATCCTCACGAAGAGTCACTTAATACTGAATCATATCGACAAGTTGAAACAAATGAAGCACATGATCCAAATCGAGGTCAGTTTCGCAACTCACGATGAGAACATACGCAGTCAGGTCGAATATTTTACTCCATCGATTAAAAAGCGGCTAGAACTGATAGAGAGTCTAGCCCAAGAAGGGATCTTTGTCCGTGTGATGGCGATGCCGTTCTACGGTGACAGGGTTGCATTAGAAACTTTAAAAAATGAAGCGCTTCATCGCGGAGCGAAAGCCTTTAAGAACAAGGGTTTAAATTACTATTCGTGGGATGATCTCGTTCAAGTGCGTACATATGATCAGTTTATCAATGATAAAATCCCCCGGACAAAAGGACGTCTTGACACAAAAGATGAGTCGTTAATTATTAAAAGTGGAGAGTCCGTTATAGCTCATAATAAACCGGTCAGAAAGAGTGTTATGTTTCCAATTGTTGATAAGAAAACTTTTAAATCGAAGTCAAATTGGTCGGCTATGTCGGAGTATAAAACCAGATTTAAGCGTAAATCAATGAACGTTATTGATTGTGGGTACGCAGACTGCAATAAAGAGAGTTGGGGATATATAGTATAAGCCCATAGACAATTCTTTATTCGAAAGGTCAATTAATGCCAACAACATCCTCGACGATCCTAAATCCTCTTCAACAAATCAGCGACGCATTTTATTCGTGGTGTTTTCCAGATCCGACCAATCACAAAGACCCGTCTGGTAATAGAAATGTGAACTGTCCTTTTCATGATGATTCTCAGAGCAAAATGGTCATTGACAGTTCTGGTTACTATGAGTGTAAAACGTGCAAGGCTAAAGGGAATTACCACAGTTGGATCCCCGAAGTCGAAGGCATTCCAGTTGGTTCGCTTGGCGAAGTATTGAAACTTACTGGAGGAGCAGCTATCGATTTAAACTTGCCAAGCATCAGCCAGGTAGACCAGTGGAGCAAAGAGTTGAATAAAGATGAACATCTTTCTGTTCGCCAAACCTTGGAGACGAAATGGGGATTAGATGGTAATGCAATGTCGGCGTGGAAATTTGGCTTTGACTCGACAACAAATGAGGTCGTTATACCTTATTTGAGTTTTACCGGACAGGGCGTAATTGGCTCCAGACGAATAAAATTCGTGCCAGACGCACTGCCTACGGCTGGACTACGCGAAAGCTTATCGTGCTATTATTCTTTTGGGGCGGTCGTTGACAAAAGAAAAAAGATGGAGCCGATCTACCTGACGCTGGATGAAATTGACACTATCGTTTTACGGGAGAAGGGTTTCGTTTCGACCGCATTTGTTGGTGATGAGAAAGAATGGGATGAAAGCAAAGAACTGAAGGTGAAAGGAAGAGATGTTGTCTTAGTCATCGATAGTAAAAGGGACTCAAGTGCTATAATTGATGCAATAATAAACGATTTGATCGATAAAGCAGCATCTCTCAGAAAAATCGATTTGCAGGTTCTTGGTGAAGGCAGAAGCAAGCATCTAGCGGAGTATCTGTCGACCGTTTCTAACAAAGCTTTTGAGATACGCGTAACAGAAACACGGATCAGTACACAGGAAAGCTTACGCACCAGCCAGTTGATCAAAGAGGCTAGAGAGCAGCAGATTAAACGAATTCATATCAATCCCGCCCAGGATTTTGTTGACGACAAAATGTGGTATGGGGTTGAGATCAACGATCAATTTGCATTGATTGACTCAACCGGGAAACTTACATCTCAGAATGATTTGAAGAGCAGCGATACACTAAAGCTTTCCGGGAATGAGTCAGATGTGTCGAAATTCAGCCTTGAAGGAATTCAAACCTTTTTTGATCTGGGGGCTGGTGGTGTGTCGGCCCAACAAGTATATGAAAAATTAGTTGAATACATCCGAACGTATGTGTTCTTCAAGGATCCGGAGTTGTATGGTACGCTTGCACTCTGGACAATAGGCACGTATGTCTTTAGAGTGTTTCATAGCTATCCATATATCCATATTAACGCTGCGAAAGGTTCAGCGAAGACGCTCCTGATGGAGGTTCTTGAAGCAGTTGCATTTAATGGGCGGTTGCTTGTCTCGCCTCGTGGCGCAGCACTCTTCCGAGACACGGCTCGGAATTCGTCAACTACATTCATAGACGAGGCTGAGAAATTTCGAACGAAGGATAAAGAAAGTTTTGGTCTGTTGCAGGAAGTCCTCAATAGTGGCTATAAGAGGAGCGGGAGGGTTTCGAGAACTGTAGGTAAAGTGGTAGAGAATTTCTCCTGCTATTCTCCGAAAGTCATTGCCGGAATTGAGGATATCTATGAAACACTATCGGATCGCTGCATCAGGGTCCAATTGATCAAGAAAAGACCGACTGAGGTGACTCTGCCCTATAAAAAGTCGAAAAAGTTGGACGACACACAAAAAGACCTAAGAGATAATCTCTACTTGTTCGGAATGAAATATGCTTCTGTTTTGTCCGAAAGGAGTGAAATAGCGGAGACAGTGATACCCCAATTAAAAGGTCTCACTAATAGGAGATATGAGCTCTGGCTGCCGTTGTTTACCATTGCCAACATCATCGATGAGAGCAGAAAAGATGGTCAACCTACAATCGTAGAAGCGTTGAAAGAGTTCGAGGCAAAAGAAAAGATATTTCACGACTTGAATGAATATGAAGAGAACGAGCAGGCGAAGACAGTGACAATCCTGCGATACATGATCAAGGAGTTGAGGCCGGATAAGACAGACGAATCGATATTTAAATACCGAACGAGTAATGCTCTAGAGTTCTTTAAAAGCAAAGGAGGGTTGCCTAAAGGGGGAACATCGACTCAACTAACGAGGATGTTATCCAAGCTGGGTGTACAAATTAATGTGGAAAACCTCTATGGTAAATCTGAAAGGATGTATTCGCTCACTAAGGAGGAGGTCAAAGAGTTAACCGAAAGGATTCTTGGTGAAGAGGAATCATTACCCGATAGTACTCAGACGATTGACAGCATGCATGACAAGCAATTTATTCCTAAACGTCTTATTGTGACGCCAGACGCGATGGAATATCCCCTCACGGAGAGAATCATTGAACGGGTAAAGAAATTGAATCCTCAGATTGATATGATTAATTCGTTAGACGGCAATCCGGACTTACCTGCGACGATTGTTACCGAGGAACAGAAACATCAGTATTTAAGAGAGACTATCGTTCTTGCCAAAAGGTCAGACGAATTCTTTGAGACCTTCCCAAGCCCAGGGGACATTGTTGAAAAAATGAATACAATGTGCCGAATTACATACCAATGTCCCAGCGACTGTGAGTATTGCTACTTGCAGTATGCGGGTGGAGGCAGTACAACTCGATGGAGGAGGCTGTTTGTTGACGTTGACCGCATCGAAAACGAGTTAAAGATTGAAAAATTCGTGCATCGTATTAATCTAACTTTATGGAGTGCGCTATCATTTTATCTCGGGAAACCATTAGAGAAGGTCTATCCAGGTTTTACAAAGGAGGCTGGAAAAAACAGAAAGAAATTGCTGTCCAAAGATAATGCGGTGGATACTGATGTCAAAGCAAAAGACTTCTTAAAACAAAAACTTGCGGATCATTTCGTCCAATTAAAAATTCCAATCGATTCAGATAAGTACAATGCGGTGATAAATAATCTTCACAACTACTACAACGAAAACACAAAAAAACCTTTATGGATAAACATCGGTGAATATTCGGACATTGTAGCGTTGGAACATATAGGTGGATACGTAAATCATTTTATGGATCTGATTGAGAAAGACAAAGAACTCCGAGTTTGTTTCTATACGAAGTCGGCAAACATCAATAATTTATTGACTCGCGCTGGTGATAATCGGGTAATGGTCGTAATGAATCTCAACACCCCGCGTGTTATCAACAAATATGAAAGACATACCGCGAGCCTCGCAAACAGGATCGAGGCAGTTCAAAAGCTTCTCGAAACAAAACAATTCAAAGTCTATCTGACGGTGGAACCCATCATTCGATATGATGGATCTGAAGAGGATTACATTAGTCTCGTGAGGAAAATAAAGGACGAGATTGAATTGCAAAACAATAACCTTGTTACGATCAAATTTGGTGGTGTTCGTTATCGAAACGAACTTGCTACTCAAATTACATCAAACCATCCTAATACGGATCTCTTTTCAAAGATTGGTGAATTAGTCGATCCTGAGGGAACCGATGAGCGCCTAAGGTATAATCCAGAATACAGAGAGGAAATTTATAGAAAACTAATGTGTGAGATTCCCGAGATAAAAGAAAAATTCATGCTCGGATGTGAATTCTCAAAACTCTGGAAAAAACTTAATATGGATTGGCAAGGTTATCTAGAGAAGCATGTCTTCCAATATTCAGAAAGAACGAAGAATATATACCCTCTAAAGTAGGGCTGAAAGAGGTGTAATCGTAATTAATATTGAATAAAAGACAAAAATAAGATAAAATCAAACAAAATCACAATTACACTTTATAGATAGCAAGTGTAATTACGATTCAAAAAGACACCGGATAAAAGAATGCCAATAAAGATCAAAAAAGTCATTGTTCATTTTGACAATGTGCAGTCCTACATCGAAGAGGAATATGAAACCCTCACAGAGGTTGATTTCCCTTACCTGGCGGGGAAAATGAGAGTCTTGATCCCGGAAGGTGTCAAAAGAAAATTTTTACCTGATTCAAAAGTTAACCTTCCACTATTTAATCAATCGGGACGAGGGAAAATTATTGTTCCTGTTGGAAGTAATGGTGTCTATCTTCTCCAGCTGCGTTCTCGATATTGTCTGGACGAGATAATTGTTGAGCCGGATGATGTGTTTGCTGACATATACTTCAACGATGAGGATGAAGCTCTCATCTACAGTTTCTACAATCCTACGCGAAGGAATGCAATCTCCATAACTGCTAGGGTTGTTGAGGATATTGGAGGGATATATAGAAGGATTAATTCGGAACCCGAAGATATACATATGCGGCAATATTTCATTCTCCGCGCAATAAGGAAGGCAGGAACGTCGTCGATAGATGAGCCTAAGAAAATTCTGTCGGAGAATATGAACGCGCGTGAAGTTGCAGAATATTTAAATGTTAGTGAGAAAACAATTCGAAATTGGACTCATACCGGCAAAATTCCCTGCGTGAAGCTTGGTGCTAATGTCCGTTATCCCAAAAAAGAGATTGACGCAACGCTTGCGAAGAGTGAGATTGGAAATAAACGTTTCAAGAAACAGACTTGACAATTTCGCTGCGGAGAGCTATCTTCATAATGTAAGTTCACGGACAACTCTGTCCATAATGCGTCCACTTTGTATGGAAATGTAGGGTAATACAGGGCAATGACGGTAACAAGGAAATCCGCCTAAGTCATTGAATCAGAGAATGATACTGCGATTTATCGCAGCATTCGAAAAGTCTGAAAAAGTGGCGGGACGTTTCCCTCGCTCTCCGCTCAACCGCCTGCTGATTAAAAACTACGAGACTTCTTTGAGGGGAAATGACTTCGATACAAATTTTTACCCTCGTTGTACTGTCATCTGTTAAAATCAAATTGCTTTTCGAGGTTCTTTTCATTTAATTAGGATATTAGACTTCAGCTCGGAGAGATGGCCGAGTGGCTGAAGGCACAGGTTTGCTAAACCTGCATAGTGGGTAACTGCTATCGAGGGTTCGAATCCCTCTCTCTCCGCACAGTAATGAGTTACTATGTTTATCTGCTGTGGTCGATTCACTCGAACCGCACGTATGCCGGTCATACAGAAAATATAGAGATTCGATTGTATCGGCATAACAGCGGATTCGTTCATTCCACAAAAGCGTATCGGCCTTGGAAGTTGATTTACTCTGAGGGATATTCGACGAGAGCTGAAGCAATTCAGCGAGAACTTTGGTTGAAGACCTCAACTGGGCGGAAGTGGATATCTGAGTTCCTTGAAAAGTGGAAAGAGAGCGGTTTGTCCGTCATGTCGTCGCAAAGCGACGACGGACGAGATCACGATCCTACACAGCAGGATCGGACTAAACCTGCATAGTGGGTAACTGCTATCGAGGGTTCGCTCGCCTCGCTCCGCTCGTCGGAGCGGGAATCCCCGGTTGACGAAGCTCCGAAAGAGCGCAGTGAATCCCTGGTTGACGAAGTTCCTCAAGGAGAGTAGTCAACTCTCTCAACACGTCCTGAATAGTGGACAAGCGTCTCGAGTCTTCGGGACGCTTTTTTTGTATAACAATGAAAGTGCCTATGGAAAAAGAAATTCGCGTTCGCTTTGCACCAAGTCCCACTGGGTACTTACATGTGGGCGGACTCCGAACGGCTTTGTATAACTATCTCTTCGCGAAACACAACGGCGGTAAGTTCATCCTTCGCATTGAAGATACGGATCAAAGCCGTAAGGTTGAAGGTGCAGCCGATAACCTGATTCAGACACTCAAGTGGGCCGGGATAGAATACGATGAGGGCCCTGACAGGGACGGCGGATATGATCCGTATGTACAATCGAAGCGATTGGATATCTATAAGAGCTATGCTTGCGACTTGATCAACAAAGGGAAAGCATATTATTGCTTCTGCACACCTGAGCGATTAGATGAGGTGCGGCAGAAACAGATGTCGCTCAAACAATCCCCTGCATACGATCGTCATTGCAGGACATTGTCACGAGAAGAATCAGAACGGCGTGTTGCGGAAGGTGAACGACACGTCATCCGCATGAGCATACCGGATGAAGGCGGGTTAACATTTGATGATGTGATACGCGGAAAAGTAACGATTGCACATAAAATGCTGGATGATCAGGTGCTTATCAAATCGGATGGGTTTCCAACATATCACCTTGCGGTAGTGGTTGATGACCATCTCATGGGTATTACACATATCATTCGCGGAGAAGAATGGCTTTCGAGTGTTCCGAAACATATTCTCCTGTACCGCTATTTTGGTTGGGAGGTTCCTGTCCTTGCTCATCTGCCCTTGCTGCTGAATCCCGACAAATCCAAACTCAGCAAACGGCAGGGAGATGTGGCAGTTGAAGATTATCGCGCGAAAGGTTATCTCAAGGAAGCGATCATCAATTTCATAGCATTCCTGGGCTGGAATCCGGGGGATGATCGAGAAATCTTTACCATGGATCAACTCATCAACGATTTCTCGTTGGATCGAGTCGGGAAGTCAGGAGCGGTCTTCAACGTTGACAAATTAAATTGGTTGAATCAGCAGCATATCATGCTTAAATCAAACGAGGAGCTTGCTCAACTTATCCACCCGCACTTGCAGGCTGCGGAGATTATCCCCAGAGATGAGGCATATTTTTTCAAAGTTATCGATTTGATGAAAGAACGTTTAGCGTTTCCTCAGGACTTCGTGGAATCGAGCAGATATTTCTTCAAAGATCCGGCATCCTTCGATGAGCCAGGTATGAAGAAAAATTGGCAGCCGGAATCAGGAGAACGGGTGAGTCTCTTTGCTGATCGTCTGGAAGTACTCGAAGAATATTCGCGCATATCTATTGAATCGGTGCTGCGTCAGTTAGCGGAAGAACTTCATATCAAACCGAGTTTGCTTATTCATCCGACTAGGCTCGCTCTTTCCGGGAGAACGGCTGGACCGGGTTTATTTGAAATGGCAGAGGTCATGGGAAAAGAATGTGTGGTTCGGCGATTGCGTTCTGCGGCTGTAAAGTTCAAGGAGGCATAAGTTGCCTTTCCAGCATTGGTTCTCTATATTCATCTGCTTCAAGAAAACGAACATGTGATGCCAATGAAAAAGAAAAGACAGGGAATTATTCGACTCCACAATGCAGTATTTTATGCTTACCACGGTGTCTTGACCGATGAACAGAACCTTGGCGGCAAGTACGAAGTCGATGTGGATTTACGTTGCGATCTGACACGAAGTGCAACAAGCGACACGCTTGCCGATACCGTGAATTATGAGCGAGTGTATGATTGTATCCGATCCATGGTCATGGACAAGAAACATTTTCTTCTGGAGTCCCTTGCCCATTCGATTGGGAGAGGCATTCTCAAGAACTTTCGAAAGGTAGAGACTGTGACGGTACGTGTACGGAAACCCGGAGCTCCTGTCAGGGGAGTAATTGACTATGTGGAGGTGGAATTGACCGTGACCCGAGGACAATGAAACCCATGGCTCAAGTGTTTATAGGATTAGGATCAAATCTTGGCGGACGGTTGAATTATTTGAAGCAGGCACTGACAGAAATGGCGCATTTACCATCGACAGCAGTGATTACATGCTCCTCCGTGTATGAAACCGATCCGGTCGGTGTGAAGGAGCAGCCGATTTTTCTCAATATGGTAGCAGAGTTAGACTCAACACTGATACCATTCGAATTATTCACCGGGCTGAAAAGGATCGAACAGGAAATTGGCAGAACACGGAGTGAACGGTGGGGACCGCGTGAGATTGACCTTGATCTTCTATACTATGGCAGGGAAGTGGTGAACGATCAGGACCTGCACGTACCGCACCCCGAAATTGCGAACCGAAGGTTTGTTCTTGTACCCATGAAGGAAATTGCACCGGCATATTTCGATCCATTACGGCACTTGAGTATTGAGGAACTGCTCCAACGTTGTACGGACACCAGTGCTGTGCGTAAAAGTGCTCAACAAGGTTCACTGTGTGCAAAGGAGTGATGAGTGCAGTTACCGTCTGAAATACATTACATTGCAATAGAAGGTGTTATCGGAGCCGGGAAAACAACACTTGCCCGTATGCTCTCCGAACATCTCGGTGCGCGCTTAGTGCTTGAGAAATTCGAAGAAAATCCTTTTCTCCCAAAGTTCTATGAAGATCCGGAACATTACGCGTTTCAGACACAAATCTTTTTTCTCTTGAGCCGGTACAGACAGCAGCAGGATCTTTTTCAAGCGGACCTGTTCCATGCGCACATTGTCTCAGATTATATATTCGAAAAGGATAAGATTTTTGCATATCTGACGCTCCGTGATGACGAATTAAAGTTGTATGAAAGTTTACTCGGTGCGATAGAAAAGACTATCCCGCCCCCCGATCTCGTCATCTATCTCCAGTCAAGTTTGGATCGCCTCATGGCAAATATCAAGAAACGAGGGCGGGAGATGGAAAAGAATATGTCGGATGAGTACATCAAGGAATTAAACGAGGCATACAATTATTTCTTTTTCCGTTATAAATCGACTCCCCTTCTTATTGTCAAAGCAACGGACATCGATTTTGTCAACAATCCAGAGCATTTTGAAGACCTGCTGACCCAAATACTGCGTCCTAATAAGGCTCCGGTGGAATATTATAATCCGCTGGTGAAGAAATAATATGATTCGATTCATCATTTTTCTCTTCGTACGTTTTCTCCTTGTTTCGCTTGTTGTATATGTTGTGCTGAAGATTATTCAAGGATTCATGCATGGCCTGCGCGGCGACGATCAGGAGCCGGTTCAGCGAGTGCGGCGGAACCCTTCACAAGAACAACCATATCAGAAAAAACAAGAATATGGCGATGTCCAAGAAGCCAAGTTTGTTGAATTGCCCAAAAGCCAATCAGAGACAAAGTCTGAAAAACAGGACTAATTCTTCTCGTCGCACCTATCATTTCGTTTGAACAAGTCTAATTTGTTCGCTATATTCTTCAAACATTTTTTCTACCCCATGGAACGAGAATAATGGCACGTATGTATATTGATCAATTAGGGCAGCACGTTGGTACCGAAGTGCAGCTTTCCGGGTGGTTGTACAATAAACGTTCAAGTGGCAAGGTCCGCTTTCTGCTCATGCGGGATGGAACGGGAATTGTCCAATGTGTCATGGTGAAAGGACAGGTTCCGGAGAATATTTTTGAAGCATTTGACAAACTCACTCAGGAATCGTCGTTCTCGATCAAAGGTAAAGTCCGGAAAGATGACCGTGCACCTGGTGGATATGAGCTCGACCTGATCGATATTCCAAAGATTTATCAAATCGCACAGGAATATCCGATCACTCCCAAGGAGCACGGGATAGAATTTCTGGCAGATCGGCGTCATCTGTGGCTGCGTTCTGCCCGGCAGCATGCCGTCATGCGTGTCAGGCACAGAATCATCAAAGCGATCCGTGATTTCTTTGACGGACAAGGCTTCACACTTGTGGATTCGCCAATTTTGACACCAGCTGCCTGTGAAGGAACATCTACACTGTTTCACACCGATTATTTTGATCTGGGGAAGGCATATCTCACGCAATCAGGACAACTGTATGCCGAAGCATCAGCTATGGCGCTGGGGAAAGTCTATTGTTTCGGTCCCACGTTCCGTGCAGAAAAGTCTAAAACGCGCCGCCACTTGACAGAATTTTGGATGGTGGAACCGGAAGTTGCATTCAACGACCTGAATGATAATATGGATCTAGCAGAAGATTTTCTGGAAAACATCGTCCAGAACGTTTTAAAGAATTGCCAGGCGGAATTGAAGGTTTTAGAACGCGATCTCACGAAACTCAAAAATGTGAAGAAGCCCCTGCCCAGGATTTCCTACGATGAAGCAGTGCAGATTCTTCACTCGAAAGGATTACCATTCGAATGGGGAAATGATCTTGGCGGTACAGACGAGACTGTCATTTCTGAGCAATTTGATCGTCCGGTAATGGTTCATCGGTATCCCTCTCAAGTCAAGGCGTTCTATATGAAACGCGACCCTGAAAATCCGAAGGTTGCTCTTGCTGTCGATGTTCTGGCTCCCGAGGGATTTGGCGAGATTATCGGAGGCAGTCAGCGTGAAGATGATCTGGATCTTTTATTAGCGCGCATTAAAGAACATCATCTTCCGCAGGAAGCATTCGAGTGGTATCTTGACCTGCGCCGCTACGGGAGTGTGCCGCATGCCGGATTTGGTCTTGGAGTCGAACGTACTGTCGGCTGGATTTGCGGGCTGGAACATGTGCGCGAGTCTGTCCCGTTCCCTCGCATGATTTATCGGTTGACGCCGTAGAAAGAGTTCATGCTTAAAATAACAAACCTGAGAAAAGAGTTCGACACTGTTGTTGCAGTGGATGGTGTCTCCCTGGAGGTGAAGCAAGGTGAGTTGTTCGGTTTGCTGGGTCCCAATGGTGCGGGCAAAACGACGACCATCCGCACCGTCCTCAACATCATTCAGCCTGACAGCGGCGAGATTACTTTCAACGGCAGACCGTTTACAAAAGAACTTTGGAATATTCTTGGATACTTACCCGAGGAGCGCGGACTGTATCGCAAGAGCAAAATCATCAATACGATTCTGTATTTTGCATCACTTAAGGGGATTGGCGCGAAGGAAGCCAGACCGTTAGCATATTACTGGCTGGAACGATTTGGATTAAAGAATGAGGGACACCGGAAGATTGAAGAACTTTCCAAGGGAAATCAGCAGAAGATACAATTGATTATTTCGATCCTTCACCGTCCGCAGCTGCTGATCCTTGACGAACCCTTTGCAGGCTTCGATCCAGTAAACCAAATACTGTTGAAAGACATCCTGCTTGAACTTCGCCAACAGAATGTCGCAATTATATTCTCCACGCACCAGATGGAACGGGTAGAGAAAATGTGCGACAATATTTGTCTGATCAATAAGGGGAAGCCGGTGCTGAGCGGGGACCTGTACGAGATCAAGAAGCGTTATGGATCGAACTCTGTCCATCTCGAATATGAGGGAGATGGAGAATTCTTAAAAGGGTTCAGTTTTATCCGTCGGGCGGATGTATATCAGAATTATGCAGAACTGGAGCTCACTGACATTTCCAGGAGTGCCGAGCTGCTCAAGAGCCTCGACGGCAGATTGGCACTGCGGAAGTTTGAAATTGTGGAACCATCGTTGAATTCTATCTTCATTCATGTCGTTGGAGGACCTGAGAAGATCGACCAGGCGAATGAAAAGCCAATTCCTGCTCCATCGCCATCGGAGAAAAACATGACAGGACAAGTCATGAAAGACCGTCGGGTTCGAAGAGCACTATTCCTCTTGATTACGGTGCTGGTTTTTACGCTTGGCTTCTCACTTTATACATTGCTTCAGGATATTCCACGATTGGGAGTCCTTGCGATTCTGATGGCAGGATCTGTGTTGAGTGCCGCGCGATTTCTTCAGACAAAGAAAAAGGTATCGCTTGAATTATCTGGAAAAACGATGCAGGAAGGACTCTCATGAAATCGAAAGCCCTTCAGGTCGCCAAATGGGAATTTCTCGAAAAGGTGAAGTCGAAGGCATTCGTCATCTCCCTTGTCCTCATGCCCGTCATCATAGCAATTATGGCTTTGCTGCCGGCATTCCTTGTTTCCAAAGAGGATAGCGACTCAGTTCGAATCGGGATCATCGATGGCACGCATAAATTTATTCAGCCGTTAAGCGAGCGGATGGACCGAGATTTCCGACTGAAGAATGGCCAGCCAAACTACATTCTTCAAAACCTGGGTCTGGATAAACCTTTGGAAGAGGCGCGTGCCGAGGGGATTCGCTTGATCGCCTCTGAAAGAATTGAAGGATATTTCTTTATTCCTGAAACGGCATACGATAGCGGCAAAGTTGAATATCGTTCGAAAAATGTCGGGAATTTCAAGATCCAGGAACGGTTTTCCCGGTCCATTGAACAGGTGATTGTTGAAAGCCGCCTTCTGACACATGGCCTTGATACGGCAATGATCCGCAAACTCACAGCGAGTGTCAATGTAAAGTCGATTAAGATCAATGATAAAGGGAAAGAATCCGAAGCCGGCTTTGGTGAAACATTTGCCACCGCATATATCGGATTGCTCATGCTGATTTTTATGGTTATGACCTCCGGTCAGTTATTGGTACGCAGCGTTGTGGAGGAAAAATCCAATCGTGTCGTGGAAGTACTACTTTCTTCCTGTACACCCCGCAATTTGATGTCAGGCAAGATTCTCGGATTAAGCGGACTGGGAATTCTTCAAATGCTCGTCTATGCGATTATGGGAGTTGCTCTGGCAATGAAAACGGATATGAATCTCCTGCAGCCGGAGTATTTCTTCCTTACTCTCTTGTATGCCATTTTGGGCTATTTGTTCTATGCTGCCATCTTTGTCGCTGCCGGTTCTCCGGTAACAACGGAACAGGAAGCACAGCAGATCACTGCGTATATCAGTATGCTCTTAGTGGTTCCATTTGCATTGATGATGCTGGTAATGCAAAACCCGAATTCTCTTTTAGTGAAAGTGTTGTCATATATTCCGGTGCTGACGCCATCGATCATGGTTCTTCGGATTTCTATCCAAATGCCTTCTCTCTGGGAGATACTGGCAACGGTGCTCTTAATGTTGGCATCAACTGTGGTGATGATGTGGGTAGCAGGAAAGATATTCCGTGTCGCGATCCTCTCATATGGAAAACGACCTTCGCTTTCGGAGATCTTTCGCTGGGTGCGGGAAAAGAAATGAGTCATCATTCATTGCATACAATGATGGATTAAATTCATGACACTCGAAATGATCATGTTCTATCTTTTGGCGGCTGGAGGTGTTATCTCTGCGCTCCTTGTTGTTACGCGCCGTAATCCGATTATCTCTGCAATCTATCTCATCGTCAACTTTTTCTGTCTTGCTGGCATCTATTTAACGCTCCATGCGCAGTTTATTGCAGTTGCTCAGATCCTGGTGTACGGCGGAGCTATCATGGTGCTCTTTGTTTTTGTGATTATGCTCTTGAACCTGGGCGATGAACGTCAGCTGCGCGATGGGTTTTCATGGAAGAAGGTCATTGCAGGCGGCCTCGGTTTTGGAGTGCTCATGGAACTCATCTATATTTTTATGATACAGACAGGAAGCCAGAGCATTGAAATGACGCGTGCAACGGAGATTGGTACCGTCGAAGCAATTGGGCGCGTGCTTTTTACGCGATTCTTGTTTCCGTTTGAAGTAACTTCGTTTCTCCTCACGGCGGCTATTGTCGGAGCAGTCGTCCTGGCGAAAAAGAATCTGGATTGAAAAATTAAATCACTTTTTCCTTTATACTTTTGACTTGATTATGGTTCCTTTGCAGGCATATTTAATTCTCAGCGCTATCATGTTTATTATAGGTGCGCTGGGTGTGGTGGCACGAAGAAATGCTATCATTGTCTTTATGTCCATAGAACTCATGCTGAACGCGGTCAATGTATCACTTGTAGCCTTCTCGGCCTTCTTTGGTGATGCGACAGGACAGGCGCTCGTGTTCTTTGTCATGACAGTGGCAGCGGCAGAAGCAGCAGTCGGTCTTGCGATCGTTATTGCGCTGTTCCGGCGCAAGCAGACTGTGAATTTAGATGAAATCAATATTCTGAAATGGTAGCAGGCACAGTATCCTCATTGATTAACTGAAATAAGGCACATGGTCGCATACACTCCTCTTCTTGTTGTCTTTCCTCTGCTGGGATTCCTTGTACTCGGTTTGTTCGGGTCCCGGATGAAAAATGAAAAACTCATCGGCATTCTGGGGAGCGGTGTTGTGGGAGCTTCGTTCTTTCTTGCTTCTGCGATGTTCATTCACATGCTCGGTTCAGAACCTGAGCAGCGGAGCTATGTTGTGCCTGTCTTCACTTGGCTTTCGGCATTCACCGGGACTCCGGGCTCGTTCACCGCGAATATAGCGTATCAAATTGATCAGCTGTCGATTCTTATGACACTTGTCGTGACTGGTGTCGGGTTTCTGATCCATGTCTATTCCATTGGCTACATGCACGGTGACCGGGGATTCTGGCGTTTCTTCTCCTACATGGACCTTTTTATCTTCGCGATGCTCAATCTTGTTCTTGCCGATAATTTTCTTCTCATGTTTCTCGGATGGGAAGGGGTTGGATTGTGCTCGTATCTGCTGATCGGTTTTTGGTATGAGAAGAAATTTACCGGCGATGCTGCAAAGAAAGCTTTTATCGTTAATCGTATCGGCGATTTCGGGTTCATCCTCGGTATGTTGCTGATCTTTACAACCTTCGGCAGTCTGAATTTTGGTTCCGTGTTCAGCGGCGCTTCCATGCTTGCCGTTGGCAATACAACCGTTCTGTGGATTACTCTGCTGCTGTTTGTCGGAGCGATGGGGAAGTCAGCACAAATTCCTCTGTATGTATGGCTTCCGGATGCCATGGCCGGACCAACACCTGTCAGTGCGTTAATCCATGCTGCGACCATGGTCACCGCCGGGGTGTACATGGTTGCCCGCTGTTCGATCCTCTATGCACTTGCTCCTGTCACATTGGAAGTTGTTGCAATTATCGGTGTAGTGACCGCAGTATTCGCAGCAACGATTGGATTGGTGCAGAATGATATCAAGAAAGTACTTGCCTATTCAACCATCAGCCAGCTTGGCTATATGTTCCTCGCGATGGGTGTCGCGGCATTTGGTGCAGGTATTTTCCATCTCATGACACATGCATTCTTCAAAGCACTTCTCTTCCTGGGCTCTGGTGCGGTGATTCATGCGATGCATGACGAGCAGGATATTCAAAAAATGGGGGGGCTGAAAGAATACTTGCCCGTGACGTACAAAACATTTCTCATCGGCGCGATCGCGATTGCAGGCATTCCGCCGTTTGCCGGATTTTTTAGCAAGGATGAAATTCTCTGGAATGCATTCAGCAGCGAGCACGGATCCTGGATCCTCTGGCTTCTCGGTGTGTTTGGTGCTGCGATGACCGCGTTTTATATGTTCCGGTTAGTGACGCTCACCTTTGAAGGTGAAAAACGATTTGATCACCATCGCATACATCCGCATGAAGCGCCCAAGACAATGACGGTACCGCTCATCATTCTCGCGGTATTATCGGTAGTGGGAGGATTCGTTGGTATTCCTCATGCGAGTGTGATCGAACACTGGCTGGATCCTGTATTTACCCCGGCGCAGTACAAGCTTTTAGCAGAAGAACATGCCGGTGGACTTTTAGAATATCTCTTGATGGCTGTCTCGGTAGCCATTGCTACTGCGGGCATCTACCTCGCGCGCTGGGTCTATTTGCAGCGCAGCGAGATTACCGTCTCTCTTGCCAAGCGATATCCTCGCCTCTATCGTACGTTGGCGAACAATTACTATGTGGATGAAATCTACGATGCTGCGATTGTAGATCCGATCGTGAAAAGTTCGGACGAAATTCTTTGGAAAGTGATCGATGTCGCCTTTATCGACGGGGCAGTGAACGGTTCTGCAAAACTCATTGCGAATATCGGTCAATCCCTTCGCAGACTTCAATCAGGTGTCGCGCAATCGTACGCTGTCGTTTTTGTCGGCGGTATTTTCTTTGTGATCACATGGCTGCTGCTTAAGTAATATAGACTGGAATTGGTCCATGATTTCGGAATACATTCTTACCACCACGATTTTTCTTCCGCTTCTCTTCGCGGTTATTCTTCTATTCCTTCCCAAAGAACGAGTTCGAACTGTCAAGCTTACCGGTTTGATTGGAACAGTGCTGACATTTCTTGTTTCTCTTGTTCTTTTTTTTGGGTTTGATGCATCCATTGCTGGATTTCAATTCCTCCAAAAGAATCCCTGGATTCCAAGCCTGAACATCAGCTATCACATTGGTATTGACGGGATGTCGTTGCTCCTGATTGTGCTCACAACATTTCTGACTCCGCTGGCACTACTGGGGACGTGGAATTCAGTTGAACGGCAGCTCAAAGGATATACTGCGATGATATTGTTTTTAGAAGTCGGTATGATCGGAGTCTTTGCATCGCTCGATATATTCCTGTTTTACATTTTTTGGGAGGCGATGCTCATCCCCATGTACTTTATCATTGGAATCTGGGGCGGGTCGAATCGCATCTATGCAGCCGTGAAATTTTTTCTCTTTACACTCTTCGGCAGTCTGCTGATGCTTGTTGCCATTCTCTCGCTTGGATATTTTGCCTCCACGGTTCCGAACGGACAATTTACCACCAATCTCCTGGATCTCTATCGCATCGCTCCTCTGCTTCCTGTGAATCTTCAGCTCTGGATGTTTGCTGCATTTGGATTGAGCTTTGCGATTAAAGTGCCGGTCTGGCCCCTCCATACCTGGCTGCCTGATGCCCATGTAGAAGCGCCGACTGCCGGCAGTGTGATTCTTGCCGGTGTCTTACTGAAGATGGGTACTTATGGCTTTATTCGTTTTAATCTGCCGCTGTTTGCAGATGCATCGCTCCGAGCCATGCCCTTCATGTGTACCTTAGCCGTCATCGGTATCGTCTATGGTGCGTTGGTAGCCATGGTGCAAACCGATATGAAAAAACTGGTTGCTTATTCTTCCGTTTCACATCTTGGATTTGTCATGCTTGGGATATTCTCGATGACGGAAGAAGGATTGCAGGGTGCGATTATTCAAATGGTGAACCACGGACTTTCGACAGGGGCGCTCTTTTTGCTGGTGGGTATGATCTACGATCGTACTCACACACGGCTTATTGCCGACTACGGCGGAGCGGCGAAAATGATGCCGGTGTACGCAACGTTTTTAATGATCATATCATTATCTTCGATCGGATTACCGGGATTGAATGGATTTGTTGGCGAGTTTTTAGTGATGCTGGGATCATTTAAGTCGACCGTTCTTGATAATCGCTGGTTTACTGTCATCGCAGGCCTTGGTATCATCTTTTCTGCGGTCTATATGCTCTGGATGTATCAGCGTGTCATGATGGGACCTGTACGAGAAGGCGAACTCTACGGGGGGCATCATCTGATCGATCTTACGAAACGTGAAATTGCGACACTCATTCCGATCGTCGTTTTCGTTGTCTGGATAGGGGTGTATCCCAGAACATTTCTCAGTAAGTCAGCAACGCTGGTGAAGCAAACGGTTGAACAGATGGAAAGTGTGAAACGCGGATCGCAGGTGAGGTTCGCCAATTTAACCTCGATGCGACCCGAAAAATAGATGAAACCAAAGGCCCGACACTTCCTCTGGAAATATGCTCTCGGCGCCATTCTTGTGATGGCGTTCTATAATATCTTCGGTTCGTCTCTTGAAGAAGTGAAGATTGTTCCGGTAAATGCTTGGTTCATCGCTCCTTTCATACTGTTACTCCTTTCCATCGCTGTCATGCCGTTTATCAATCGGCATTGGTGGGAAAAGAATTATCCGCTGGTAGTGTATGCACTGGGATTTATCGTTATTCTGTATTATGGTTTTTCACTCGGTAATGTTCCGCGATTATTTCGAACATCGTATGAATATATCAGTTTTATATCGCTCATTGGCTCACTCTTTGTTGTTTCGGGTGGGATTCATGTACGGATGCGCGGGAAGTCGACGCCGGTTGGTAATGTGGCGCTGTTAGCAACTGGTGCAGTCATTGCAAACATTCTCGGCACAACAGGCGCATCGATGTTGCTCATTCGTCCTTTTCTCAGGATGAATAAATATCGCATAAAAGGATATCACGTTGTGTTCTTTATTTTTATCGTGAGTAATATTGGCGGAGCGTTAACGCCGATTGGCGACCCACCGTTGTTCCTTGGGTACTTGAAAGGCGTCCCATTTTTCTGGATCATTCCCCGTATTTCTGAAATCTGGGCATTGACCCTGGGGATGGTGATGATCGTGTTCTTTGTAATTGATATGTACTATTTCCGTCAGGAAACGGTTCGAGTACAAAGAGCAGCAGCTGAAATCGATGAGCCGGAAGTATCGGGTCTGCATAACATTGTTTTCCTGTTGGTCATTCTTGCAGCGGTATTCATTGAGGCACCGTTGATGCTGCGGGAAGTTATTATGTGGAGCGCAGCTCTCGCTTCGTACTTCACGACGAAGAAAGAGATACACGAGAAAAATGATTTCAACTTTGTCCCTATTCAGGAAGTAGCGATTCTTTTTGCCGGGATTTTTGCAACGATGATTCCGGCGCTGGATTGGCTGGAACTCAATGCGGCAAGTATCGGCATTGTCACACCGGGACAATATTTTTGGGGATCGGGTATTCTTTCGAGCATATTGGATAATGCACCGACGTATCTGAACTTTTTAACCGCAGCATTCGGACTCCATGGAGCAAATGTGGATAATGTACACCATATGAATATGATGCTGGGACTGACAACTCCTGCAGCGGTCGGGCTGCCCAATCCATTGCACCCCGGGGCTATGGAAATCACGGCGCAGACCTGGCGATATGTGCAGGCGATTTCACTTGGTGCTGTCTTCTTTGGCGCTAATACCTATATTGGGAATGGACCCAATTTCATGGTGAAATCGATCGCCGAACAGTCAAAGGTCGAATGTCCTAGTTTTTTTGGCTATATCATCCGATACTCGCTGCCGATTTTGATTCCGATTTATGCATGTATCTGGTATCTTTTCTTTCGAATGTAACAGGTTAAACATTTAACGATGATGTCCCTATGAATTCCTATGTGAACGACCTTATAGCCAATGCACCTCTGATGACGATGATCGTCACGGTACTGACTGCTATGATAGTAGAAGCCTCACGCCGAACTCGACCAGTCGCGACGTACTATATCAGTCTCGTTGGATTGACGCTTGCGACTCTTCTCGCACTGTCCAACCTGACAATCGAAGGTCAGAGTTACGGCGGTATGGTGCGGCACGGCGGCTACGCGAATTTCTTTGGCACGTTGTTCTGTGCAGCGGCATTTCTCACGGTAACCTTTTCGCGTAATTATTTTGAGTCGCAGAAATATCATCGCGGTGAATACTATATTCTCTTGCTGTTTGCTACGATCGGTATGATGCTGATAGCCTCTGCCAACGATCTCATCATTCTCTTTCTCGGCATAGAACTCATGTCGGTCTGTCTCTATGTCCTGACCGGATTCTTCCGTACAAGAGACCGGTCGAACGAGGCAGCCCTCAAATACTTCTTGCTGGGCGCCTTTGCGACCGGATTTCTCCTGTATGGAATTGCTCTCATCTATGGGGCCGCAGGGACCACCAATCTTTCCATCATCCATTCGCTTTTCGTCGAGATTTCGGCTCATCCCTTGTTTGTCATTGGAGCCGGATTGCTGCTTATCGGGCTTTCGTTTAAAGTTGCAGCTGTTCCATTTCATATGTGGGCACCTGATGTGTACGAGGGAGCACCAACTCCCGTCACAGCGTTTATGTCCACAGGAGCAAAAGCTGCGGCGTTTTCAGCTTTCATAGTCGTGTTCATCCGTACGTTTGATTTTCTCGGAGGGCGGGTCAATGAACTCATTGCGATTCTCGCGGCGGCTTCGATGATCCTCGGTAATGTCGTCGCTATCGCACAGACGAATATCAAGCGAATGCTGGCCTATTCCAGTATTGCACACGCTGGATATATGCTAAGTGGTATTGCAGCGGGCACGCTCGATGGACAGGTCGGTGTGATGTTTTATCTCGTTGCTTATACAATGATGAATCTTGGTGCTTTCGCCGTTATCAGCTTCATGGAACAAAAAAACGATCGAAATCTCTCGCTGGATGATTATATAGGCTTGAATCGTTCTCAGCCGATGCTCGCTGCACTGATGGCGGTCTTCATGTTCACTCTGGCCGGTATTCCGCCTTTCGCAGGATTCTTCGGTAAATATTATGTTTTTCTTGCTGCCATCAAAGCACATATGACATGGCTTGCAATTATCGGAGTGCTCGCAAGTGTGGTCTCAGCGTACTTTTACTTACGGGTTGTGGTATTTATGTATTTCCGGGATGGCAAAGCCGACGTAACAACTAAACCATCGATCATAGCGTTGGCCGCCGTCTGGAGTTGTGCAGTTCTGGTCGTGGTCCTTGGATTGTTCCCATCAAGTATTGTTCAAATCGCTCAGCGCTTTTTCTAGATTCAGGAACGAAAACTTTTATGCAACGTGTTGTTACGGCTGAAGAAATGCGAAGATGCGATGGGGTCACCATCAAAGGTTACGGTGTTCCCGGGCTGTTGTTGATGGAGAATGCCGGACGGGGAATAGTTGAGATCATCAAGCAGGAATATTTTCCTCTCTCATCAAAGCATATCCTCATTGTCTGCGGAAAAGGAAACAATGGCGGCGATGGTTTTGTTATAGCGCGCTTGCTCTCAGCCTCTGGTGCCCGGATCAGCATCCTCCTGGCAGCTGCTCCCTCTGAATTTACGGGGGATGCAAGAACGAATTTTCTTATTCTTCAAAAGTATTCAAAGAAATCGAACGGGCGGATAACTCTGCAGCGATATTCAAAGCAGGTTCTCACCCGGATTCTTCAACCTGACGTCATCGTGGATGCACTCTTCGGTACAGGATTTACCGGGACAGCTCGTCAGCCATTTGTTGATATCATCGACTGGATGAACCGACAGCAGATACCCATCATTGCAGTGGATATTCCTTCCGGTGTAAACGGCTCGAGCGGTGTGGTTGGGAATGTCGCCGTGCGTGCGACCATCACTGCAACTTTGGGATGTCTCAAGACTGGATTGCTCTGTAACCAGGGGAGAGTATTAGCAGGATCAGTGCATCTCGTGGATATTGGAATTCCGGCGATGGTTTTAGCAGAGAGACGTATGCAAACGGCGCTTGTAGAATCGTCTGATGTACAGCGGGTTCTTCCGCGAAGGACAGTGCATGCGCATAAGTACAGCGTTGGCAAGATTTTGGTTCTTGCAGGTTCAAAAGGGCTCACTGGCGCGGCATCGATGTGTGCTGTCTCCGCCCTGCGTGCGGGAGCTGGTGCAGTCATGCTGGGAACACCGGAGCCGATCTATCCTATTCTCGCAAAAAAAATGACTGAAGTGATGACTTTCCCTCTTCCATCGACGGACGAAGGAACGGTAAGTCTGGCTGCGTTTGAGAGCATTCGGGAGAAACTTGCCTGGGCAGATGTGGTTGTACTCGGTCCTGGATTATCTCAAAATTCGGAAACCCAGCAATTGATTCTGAAGATTCTTATGGAATACCGTGGTAAAGTATTACTCGATGCCGATGGATTGAATGCCGTCGCGGTGCATGGAGTATCAAAGCTTCGATCGGTACGATCTGAAATAATTCTCACTCCGCATGTCGGCGAATGTGCGCGTCTCACGGGATTGAAGTCCACTGAGGTCGAACAGCATCGGTTGAACATAGCACGGGATTTATCAAGGAGAGTCCGCGGGACTGTTGTCCTGAAAGGTGTTCCGACTGTCACCGCGTCACATGATGGTGCCCTCGTTCTCAACTGTACAGGAAATCGCGGAATGGCTACCGCTGGAGCAGGTGATGTGCTGAGCGGAATCATTGCCGGATTGTGGGCACAGGGGATGTCGGGAACCGCCGCTGCGTGGGCTGGAGTCTTTCTTCACGGCCGATCGGGAGATCTTGCAGCTCATAAACTGGGAGAGCGGAGTCTCATGGCGCATGATCTCATGGAATACCTGCCGGCAGCATTCCAGAGTATAGAAATGAGTGGTAGCGTGTGATAAATTTTCTTCGGTACCAATTTCCCTTGCTCATCTGGGCTGCATTGATCTTTTGGCTCTCCTCTCTCAGTAGACTTCCGCATGTCGAGACTCCATTTATTGCCGCAGATAAGCTTGCGCATATGTCTATCTTTTTTATCTTTTGCTGGTTTAGCCGCCGTGCTCTATATTTTCAAGCAGTTTCAACATTCTTTAAACGTTGGTCGCTTGTAGGTGCATTTCTTTTGTCATGCCTCTATGGATATTTTGATGAAGTCCATCAACTTTATGTTCCTAACCGCAGTTATGACTATTTTGATATGCTTGCGGATGCTTTTGGAGCGTTGTGTTTCGTTGTTATTATCGTTCTGATTGAACGCGGGAAGGAGCGCTCAGCAAGAACAGGTTGACAACCGTTGTTTTTCTCTCTATATTTTACATAGAAGATTTCAAAAAAATTATCTTACCTGGCCGCAGGAATTGTCTTCTGCGGTTTTTTGTTGGCTGGGCACAATTGAAATTTCAACGCATTGCACAGGACGGAAAAGCGCGCGCAGGTCTGCTGGAAACTGACCACGGTGTGATTGAGACGCCCATTTTCATGCCGGTGGGAACACAGGGATCCGTGAAAGCGATAGAACATCGAGAACTCGATGAGCTTGGTACACAAATCATCCTGGGAAATTCATATCACCTGTTTCTGCGGCCTGGCATGAATGTGGTTCTGCAGGCAGGCGGTCTGCACAGGTTCATCAACTGGCAGAAACCCATCCTTACGGATAGCGGAGGATTTCAGGTCTTCAGCTTGAGCGATTTGAGGGATATTGATGACGGGGGCGTAACCTTCCGATCGCACCTCGATGGCGCAGAGCATAGATTTACACCGGAGAGCGTCATCCAGATTGAACGGCAGCTCGGCTCAGATATTATGATGGTGTTTGATGAATGCACACCCTATCCATGTGAATTCGAATATGCCAGAAAGTCGAATGAGATGACTGTGAGGTGGGCAGAGCGCTGCAGAATTGCCGTAGAACACCAGCCGGCCCTGTATGGCCATTCGCAGGCATTGTTTGGAATCGTGCAGGGAAGTATCTACCCGGAAATCCGGGAGATGAGCGTACGGGCGTTAGCAACCATGGATTTTGACGGCTATGCTATTGGCGGACTTGCCGTTGGAGAATCGCTGGATGATATGTACAAGATAACAGAATTCACAGAGCAATTTCTACCCTCAGATAAACCGCGATATCTTATGGGAATAGGGCTTCCCGAAAATATTCTGGAATCCATCGAACGTGGTGTTGATATGTTTGACTGTGTTATCCCAACGCGGAATGCAAGAAACGGAATGCTGTTCACGCGCCGTGGGACTATGAATATCCGTAATGCGCAGTACAAGACAGATTTTTCTCCGGTGGATGCCGAATGTGCTTGCTATACGTGCCGGACGTTTACACGTTCCTATGTACGGCACCTGTTTATCACAAAAGAAATATTAGCGCTGCAGCTCGCATCCATCCATAACCTTGCGCACTTCCTTTGGATTGCGCGCGAGGCAAGAAAAGCAATTATCGAACAACGGTTTGCATCATGGAAATCGATGGTACTTGCAAAATTACAGACCGAACCAGCGATCATTCAGGAAACATCAATCTCATAAAAAGACCATAGGAGGTTACAGTGCTTCATAACTTCACAATTCTCATGGCTCAGCCCACACAAGACGGCGGTCCGGGACTTATGTCGAATCTCATTCTTTTCGGATCGATTATTCTTATTTTTTACTTTATGATCATTCGCCCCCAGCAGAAACGCGCAAAGGAGCGCCAGAAACTGATCGACAGCATGAAAAAGGGGGATAAAGTCGTCACTGCGAGCGGCATCTATGGGACAATTGCCGGATTAGACGAGAAGACGGTGTTAGTCCAGATCGCCGATAATGTCAAGGTGAAATTGGATAGAAGTGCCATTGCGTCGATTGTATCGGAATCGGAACCGGAAAAGAAATAACAAGCAGCACCATAATGCAGAAAGAATTCAATACGATCGAAGAAGCGATTGAAGATATCCGGAACGGGAAGATCCTGATCGTTGTGGATGATGAAGACCGCGAGAATGAGGGGGATTTCGTCCTTGGAGCGGAAAAGGTAACTCGGGAGTCAATCAATTTCTTCTTGAAGGAAGGACGAGGGGTCGTCTGCGCACCGATCACTTCTGAGCGCGCGAAGGAATTGAACCTGGATCTCATGGTGGAAGCAAATACATCACTTCATGAAACACCGTTCACGGTCTCGATTGACTATCTCCATGGTACAACGACCGGCGTATCAGCTTCGGATCGCGCTGCGACAGTCCGTGCTCTGGTCGATCCGAAGGTTCAGGCACATGATTTTGCCCGTCCCGGGCATATTTTTCCCTTACGTGCGATGGAAGGGGGTGTCCTGCGACGTGCCGGGCATACAGAAGCCGTTGTTGACCTTTGCCGTATTGCCGGGCTTTCCCCGGCTGGTGTCCTGTGTGAAATTCTTGCCGAGGATGGGACGATGGCCCGTGTTTCTCAGTTGATGAAGATTGCCGAGCAATTCCATCTCAGAATCATAACGGTGAAAGCTTTGATTGAATATCGGATACGGCGGGAGAGACTTGTTGAGCGTATTGTTTCGACGAACCTTCCGACTCAATACGGGGATTTTCGAATTTACCTCTATCGAAGTCAGACGGATAACAAAGAGCATGTTGCCCTTGTGAAGGGGGATATCTCGCCCGAGATACCAACACTCGTTCGGGTCCATTCGGAATGCCTAACCGGAGATGTTTTCGGGTCGCTTCGATGCGATTGTAATGCACAATTGGTTGCTTCCATGGAGCGGGTCGAACAGGAAGGACGCGGTATTGTCCTGTATATGCGGCAGGAAGGACGCGGGATCGGTTTATTGAATAAACTCAAGGCATACGGTCTGCAGGATGAGGGGCTCGACACCGTTGAAGCAAACGAAAGACTCGGGTTTCGAGCTGACCTTCGTGATTACGGAATCGGAGCGCAAATTCTTCGGGATCTCGGTGTCGGGAAGATGCGCCTACTCACTAATAATCCTAAAAAAATTGTCGGCCTAACAGGTTATGGACTCGAAGTTGTAGAACGTGTACCGCTTGAGATCGATCCGAATCAGCATAATGAACGGTACCTCACGGCAAAACGCGATAAACTCGGGCATTTAATTTTGATAGAGACAAAAAATTCTGGAGAAGGAATAAAAAAGTTAACCTGAAAATAATCTTGCGTCTCACTGATTTATCTCCTACTTTAGCTTTAGAATAGCCACCATCCGAGGATGATGGCTATTGTTTTTGCACTCACCCTTCAGGGACATTCTGCTGAGGGGGTTTTTTTTCGTTGGAAGGAGTTGGTATGGGAGAACAAAATAACGGAAAAGTGTATCTCACGCGTGAAAAACTGACAGAACTTGAACAAGAACTCCGCGAGATGAAAACGAACGGCCGTGCAGATATGGCCGCGAAAATTGCCGAAGCGCGCGGGTATGGTGACCTGAGCGAAAACGCGGAATATGATGCTGCAAAAGAAGCACAGCAGCACCTTGAATTACGCATTGCCAAACTGGAGGCAACACTCTCCCGAACACAAATTATTGATATGGCTACGCTGCCTACGGATAAAGTGTATATTCTGTCCCTTGTTAAAATTCAGGATCAAAAGACAAAACTTACAATCGAGTATCGGCTTGTCGATCCCGAGGAGGCTGATTTCGATAAGAACAAAATCTCTGTGACCTCACCGATAGGCAAAGGGTTGCTGGGGAAAAAACCGGGTGATATTGTACAAATTAAAGCTCCGGCCGGCATGCTGGAATATAAAATCATTGAGATCGGCCGGTAACACACTATTGATTCCATTGAACTTCATTGTGCTGGTCCGCCTTTCAATCCTTCTCCTCTATTCATTATGCCAAAGAATCTAGAACTCAAGGCCCGGATTGTATCGATTGCAGATGCAGTCCGGAGAGCACATCGTATACAAGCGAGGTTTAAAGGAATTCTTCGCCAACGGGATATTTACTATCAAGTTTCTCACGGACGCCTTAAACTCAGGGTCATCAATGGTCATTCAGCCGAACTCATTTTTTACAATCGACCAAACAAAAAAGGGAGCAAGTACTCTGACTATATCGTGCATCCGGTTTCCGACATGTCATTAACAAATACTCTTTGTTCCAAGGCTTTTGGGAAGAAAATCGTCGTTGAGAAGAAACGCCGATTATTTCTCTATAAGAATGCCCGTCTTCATCTTGATGAAGTACGGGGGCTCGGGATGTTTATTGAGTTTGAAGTATTAGTAACAGACGGAAAGCGGCAGGCTCAAAAACTCTTAGATCTCCTTTCGGAGACTTTCGAGATTAAGCGTTCTCAGACATGTGCAGCGTCATACGCTGATTTGATACTCCGGGCAAAAATGAAATAGAACAACCCGGAACATGTGATTTCTTGATAGAGAACGAATGAAGAATGTGCACCGCGCGAAAAAACTCTTGCGGAGGGGAATCGTTTTTGGTATATTACAAAGGCTATGCGGGAATAGCTCAGTTGGTAGAGCGCAACCTTGCCAAGGTTGAGGTCGCGGGTCCGAACCCCGTTTCCCGCTCTCGTTTCTGAATCAATTTCAAAGCTTATCACAGATTTTGGCCGACTAGATATACCACAAGCTCGCCATTTGTCCAAAATGTGACCATTATTAGAGAGGTAGTCAATGGCTTGCCTTGTAAAGCGTAAGGGAGCGGATGGACAATCCGTTTATTGGATTGATTTTCGGTATCAGGGTCGCAGAATTAGGCGATCTACAATGACGGGTGATAAGGAGCTTGCAAAGAAGATTCTTGACACTGTCAAAGGAAAACTCGCAAACGATAAATTTCGTTTAGAGGATTACGAAGACCGGAACATCTCGCTTAGAGATTTTTATTCCCAATACATTGAACATTGTAAGTTGACGAAGCGATCAGGCAGCGCAGAGATAGACGACTATGCGCTTAAAGATTTTGTGACGGTCGTTGGTGGTTCTCGGTCGATGCGCTCAATATCCGAATCAGATTTTCGGACTTTCTTGATTGGTATGAAAGAATCAAGATTCGCAACGTCAACCATTAACCGCAAGCTGAGGGCTGTGAAAACAGCTTTTAATTGGGCTATGATTGGTGATCGACGATGGATTGATGTCAATGTCGGGAATCAAGTTAAGCCGTTGAAAGAAGAAGAGATCGCCCCTCGATTCCTCACGCTGGAAGAGTTGAGGAAGTTGTTGACCCACATAGCGGAAGATCCCGACAACGAGAGAGGAAAGCATTTCGGTAGGTATGTATTCACGCTCTTGAATACTGGTTGTCGGAGAAGTGAAGCATTGAGACTCACGTGGGAAGATGTTGATTTCAATAATCGGTTCGTGCGGTTCCTAAGAACCAAGACGGGCAAGTTTAGATATGTTCCATTGAACGATGAGTTGTATGGTATTCTTATGACAATGAGAAACGAATTGCCGGTAGTGTCCGAAAGTCAAATGTTGTTTCCTTGGCGGGATGATTATGCCACGCATCGATTCGCGAGATATGTTAAGTCGGCCAAATTATCTAGTAGGATTCATCTTCATTGTCTTCGTCATACAACTGCTGTGATGATGCGTCTTAGTGGGGTTCCGATATCAGAGATTAAAGATACGCTTGGTCATTCCAAAGTTGCAACAACCGAGATATACAATCGTGTTACACCGGAACATTTACGTGAGCACGTGGCGATGTTAGGGTTCAGCAGAATACGGGATGCGAAAGATCCATCATTACAACTGCCTCCAGCTCAAGCGGATGAATTGTCCTCTATTTGACGAGCAATTTCCCCTATCCGTCATAGATAAGCAACCTAAACGCTCCCAGTAGCAGATGGGTGTAATTTGTGCCACCGGTGGAACAAAAAATCTAAAACTTAAATTGCTTTGTAAGAAGAACCTGCTGACTCTGTAATGCCCTTCGAGGTGGTTTACTCCACCCCTGCAACCTGATGTTAATTGAAATTTTAGTGTGTTTTTGGCAAAGATAGTAATTGACAAAGGAATGAACGTTTCCTAAAATATGTTCGTTCCGTCTTCCCGACGGCATGATAGTCTCCCTAAGCTCTGGCGTCTAGTAGTGCGCTCGGGTTGTATTTTATTACAGATAACACCGTAGTTGCCTAAATTGAATCATACAACTGCCACTCATTAGAGATAAAAATGAAGGAATGGCGACCATCTTTTTTTGTTGATTGGGAGTGTTTCTTACAATCAACACCTGATCCAATCAAATTAACCCACCAGGATTCTTGAACTGAAATTAATTTATTCACCTTGTCGCAACTTAGTGCTCATTAGACTGCCCATGCAACGCGCGCGTGTTCAGTTCCGTATTCCATTAGCAGTTTCTGTTTGGTAGTGATCGTCCCTTCAACGTTTGTGTTAGATTTAAATTCGTTAGGGTTATGTGCTCTGAAGTGTACTGAAATAAATGGATAAATTGTAATGCTTAGGAATATCAGAAGTCTTCCAACGTTTTAATATAACACCGAGAATCCAATAAATACCGGATTGGCGGTATTGTCTTTCATTGTATACTCTGTTACAATATTAACTATAAATCACTGACCTATTATTCTATTTAAGGATATTTTATCATGTTATATATAATATTTTCTTCAAAGCGTTCAAGGGGTAGTTTGTTGACAAATGTGTTCCTAATTTTCATCATTTGTTCAGGTAAAATATTTTCCCAATCGTTACCGTATACAAATCACCAAATTCCTAAAGACACAGCTATAAAATATATTCATAATTTCATAAATTCGTCTGCAGCGCCTCTTGTCATGATAAAAGGAGGAGCTTTTAACAGGGATGTTATTGATAATATTTTAGGACAGAACGGATGTATAGGAATTCGAGTATACTACGGAATGCATGATGATGGAAAATATACTTTTATTATTGTTGGAGTCGATGCCGCCGGAGATGATCTAAGTGATGGTATAATAGCTCAGGTTCCTATCCCATGTCCACCTTTCTGTTCAGCTTATTATAAGTCTTTATTAAAATAATGAAGGCACCTTTACTTGGACACATAGCAGTCGTTTCATATTTAATCCCAGCAGTTATTGCGATCGTGCGATGGAAATCTATTCCAAAAGTATTTCAATATATATTACTCTGCATGATCGTCAACGGAATCGCTGTTGGTGGAGACATAGTCAATAGTTGTGTAAAAGTATTTAAGCTGCAATCCGTAGCTTAGA
>CAZYYD010000029.1:0-57288 GCA_964651225.1 uncultured Ignavibacteriaceae bacterium | reverse complement strand
CTAGGTTACGGCATGTCGCTTAACAGATATTTACACAACTATTGACATTAACTCTAAATTCTATTCAATAGACGAAGATAATTCTACGTAATAGAACATCATGTGCCTATCAAATACAAGGAGAATTATCTCCTTTCTTATACTTCTCATCGTCATTCCAGCTTCTCTATCGAAAAGCACAAATAAGAATTATGTGAAGGAATACGATTGGGGAGTTGTCCAAACTGAAGATCTAGGCAATTCATTGCTGCTCCATATTACATTAGGAAGACATACGGCATTTCAAAAAAGACCACCATCAACCAATCTTCAATCAGATCCTGATTTGTATGATGTGCTGTATTCCTTTTTCCTGGCACTGCCGCCCCATGTTGCCATTTCCCTCAAAGTACAGTCAAGGAAACAAACTCCACGCGGAGCGGTCAAACTTCAAAAAGTAAAAAGCTATCAGGCAGATTCAGATTCGTCAATTATTCATACAGTCTATGAGGAAGATGTTACCCCTGCAGTAGTCCCCTGTCTTCTTGAGGGATATTCCTGGTATAGAGGTTATAAACTTGCCAGAATAACAGTCAACCCGTTCATAGCTCAGAGCAATATGATCTATGAGCTCTCTTCTATGGATGTACTGGTACAATATGAAATGATCCCCCAGGCTGGACTGAAAACGTCTCAACCACAGAGAGGATCGATAGACGAAACCGTATCAAAGATCGTCGTGAATGACGGAGACATTGCTGCGCTGCCTACTACCGCACTGACTTGGATTGATAGTACGAAAGATTGGATTCCCGCTAATAACAAAGCGATAAAACTTTCCATTGCCAGCGATGGGATATATCGATTAACCTATGATTCTCTGAAAGCAATATCGCAGGACATTGATAATCTTGATCCAGCATCTTTGAAACTTGTGAATCGAGGCAAAGAGATGCCATTGTTTCTTCATCAATCACATGCTTCAATATTTGGACCAGGTGACTATGTGGAATTTGCCGGGTTGATGAATTACGGCCGGCAAGATTATCGTGCGATTCCCAAAAATACCCTTGATGAATACCCGCAATATTTAGATAAATATACGGACACATCATGTTATTGGCTTACGTGGGGCGGAGTTGCAGGGCTACGCATGGATTCTCTTTCGGTTTATGGCTCACCGATCGATACACTGGTCTCATATACAGAACAAGTGCATATCGAAGAAGACCATGATATCCGCTATTGTGATGGAAATAATATTTTCCTGCGTCAAGATCCATTATGGACTTCGGGGGACATGTGGGGATGGGATGGTTTTACTGCAGGAGATCGTTTTGATGTCAATTTCAGGGCAAGTAATATCGCCTCTTTAGGAGATTCAATAACATTATTTGTGCGAGCTTCCAGCGCTACATGGCCGGGGATTATTCCAAATTACCGACTTCGATTACTACTCAATGGTTCTGATACACTTCTCCGATATGATGATGCCGGATTGTCGCAGCATATTCTGATGAAATGTGCTGTCCCGCTGGTATTGCTCAGAGATGGAGGAAACACACTGAGTGTGGCTTTTGTGCCGGCAGCTTCGCCTGTGAATTATGTTATTTATGACTGGGCCGACGTAGAGTATCCACGAACGCTTAACGCTGTTCAGGATACATTGCGTTTCAGATTTTCTTCTGTTACGACTCCGGCAATACGCGTGGTGAAATTGTCAGGATTTTCTTCTTCCAATATTCTTATATACAAGTACAACCCAACATTGAAACGTATTTCGAATATCCAGCAAGTATCCATTGTACCGAATATCGTTTGTTTCACCGATACCGTTTATCCGGGAGATGCCTATTATGCTTTTCTTGAATCAAAGGTAAAAGATCCATGTAAAAAAGAACTGGTGTCGATTGAAGGACTGCGAACGAATTCGATAGGTGCTGATTATCTTCTTATAACACATCCCAAGTTGATGGAAAATGCAGGTAACTATGCGACAATGATTGCCAATCGCTATCAATACCGTACTGCCGTTGTCAACGTGGCTTCAATATTTAACGAATATGGATATGGATACCCAACGGCTGAATCAATAAAGGAATTTATCAAAAGCACAGTGCAATGGCCCTCACCCATGCCAAAGTTTGTGTGCATCGTTGGCGATGCTTCCTACGACTATAAAAATAAGACCTACAGCCCGAATCCCGCAACGCAAGCTTTTAATGCGGTACCTTCTTTTGGCAATCCAGTCAGTGATGTATGGTTCACGGTGATTGATGATTCATCGAACCTGCCGCAGATGGCGGTTGGGAGAATCCCGGCAAGGAATAATGAAGAATTTCAGAGATACTTCCAGCATGTTCAATCATATTTTTCAACTCCGAACGATGACTGGAATAAAAGATATATATTATTTTCTGGCGGCTTTACAACAAGCGACAATGTCAGCGAATTCAAATATCTCAATGATGAAATTAAAACGAGCTTGATTGAACCTCCGCCCATAGGCGGTCTCGTATCGAATTTTTATCGCACCTCAAATCCACAGTCGGAATATGGCCCCTACACCTCTGAATCGATTAAGGAATCTATCGAAAACGGGGGAGTATTTATTAATTATATCGGACATAGCGGAACTCAAACCTGGGATAATGGTATTGGTGATCCGATTCAATTGCAAAATACGAAAGGTCGTTATGCATTGATATCAGACTTCGGATGTTCTACAGGCAAATTCGCAGAGCCCAATATACGTTGTTTCGGAGAGTTGTTTACCGTCGGAGAACAATCTTCTGCAATTGCCTATATTGGTAATACATCGTTGGGATTCTATTCCATTGCATCATCCTTGCCTAAATTATTCTCTAAGCAATTCTTCGCACAAGGGGTATATGCAATTGGAGAAGCGCATCGGTTGTCGAAGATAGAACGTTACAACCTGGAAGGGAAAAGCGTTTCCTATGAAACACGGATTATGATGCTGACAAACACGCTACTGGGCGATCCGGCAATTGAGCTCGATATCCCAAAACAGCCCAATCTTACATTTTCCGGCTCATTGCCGTATACGGTTCCCCCCCAATTATCTGATGATGATAATTCTGCTCTGCTTGAGATTCCGTATCGGAACACTGGCAAGGTGACCCCGGATAGTATCAGAATGAAACTCACATACGAGTATCAGGGAATACACCACGATACGTTGTTCTATCGTCCATTACCTCTCTTTCAGGATACCATGAGTATTCACCTATCGGTAAAGGATCAACCTGGTGATCATTCATACACGATCGATATGAACGAGGGTAATGGAATTTCAGAATTACGCACTGACGATAACAAAATGATATATAAGGCATTTGTTGGATCCACGGCTTTGCGTATTCTCCGGCCGCTTAACGGCTATAGACAAAAAGTAAGTACAATGACATTTCTGAATCCGACAAAAGATCCGGGACTCGATGCAATCATTCAACTCGAGGTTGGTACTGATTCGACCTTTTCACATTCCTTGAGCTTGTTGCAACCGCTAGGAGTCCTTAGGACAACAATTGTCGTGCCTCAGCTTATCTTAGACCAAAAGTATTATTGGAGAGCAGGGTTTTTAAACTCAACAAAGACAAAAACAACAGGAACATTCATTCATACTGCTTCCGATAGCATCATTTGGCGTTTAGTGGATTCATTAGATTGGAATACGTGTTCTCTTGTTGACTGTGTGTATCAAAACGACCATATTACTTTCATCAAAGGAATAATGCCGGGGAATAAGCAAATCACTATAAGGGCAACCTCTGCTGGTTTCTATGCCGGACGATTTGGCGCTGTAGAGGTGAATGGAATTAATATGCTGCCAAATTCCTTTACCGGCGGACATAATATTGCAGTATTTGATTCCAGCACTCTGGCATTACAAGATACTCGTGTGTATGGGGTGTACGCTTCATCGGCAGTTGCGGATTCCTTGCGTATTTTCGTCGAGAACCTCCCCTATGGAAAAATATTTGTCGATGTCGTTAATGATGAAGGATCTACGAACCTCTCGCAACAGACACGCGATGCATTTAAAACCCTTGGGAGTCAATACATTGATAAGCTTGGCTGGAGAGAATCGTGGGCAATCATCGGTTGGAAGGGTGCAACGCCGGGAACGGTCCCCGAGCTTTGGGTCGATGCTTATGCTGATAAAGCGATCATTGAAACAACATTTGTCAGGCAGGCTCTTAATGCTCGCGTCATCGGTCCTGAAATCGGTCCTGCTGGTCATTGGCTCAGCGCAAATATTGAATCAGTGATTCCACCTGGAGCAGCAATCCGAACAAGTATTCTAGGTGTACAGGAGAATAATCAAGTCGATACGGTGATCATGGGTTATTCCGGGGGCACGCTTTCATTAACAGCAATCGATCCGACTGTGTACAAAGGTATCAAGCTTGTTGCTGATTTGTTTGCTTCACCGACAGGAAATATACCGCAATTGCAGGAATGGAATGTTGCAATATCCTCGCCTGCTGAGATTGCGGTGAATTATCAATCAGTATCCGTCTCATCTGATAGTGTTTTAGAAGGTAATCCGGTCACTGCGACCGCAAATATTTATAATTTAAATTCGGATACAGCGTTGAGTGTGCGAGCGATCTTTTCCGGAATTCAGGCAAATATTATACGCGACGCTGATACATCTTTTTGTATTATCAAGGCAGATTCGTTTGCGACTGTTACTTATCTTTATCCAACAGCAGAGAGACGAGGGCCGAACACTCTCAATCTTGAAATAGCTCTTCTTCAAAAATATCAGGAACTCTACAAGTCAAACAATTCCTTCGCAATTCCTATATATGTTGAAAAAGACAGCATTCAGCCCATCTATGATATAACATTCGATGGTATTCACATTTATAACGATGATTATATCCTCTGCCATCCTACCATTCAGATTAGAATATTTGATAATAGTCCATTGCCGATAACCAATCCTTCTAATGTCACATTGAAGCTAGACAATAGGTCTATTACTCTTGGTACAACACCTGATAGTACTTTTGAGGTGAAATCCGGGTTGGAAAAGGCCATGGTCACATATAAACCGAAATTAGAAAAAGGTTCACACGTGTTGAGCTTGCAGATAAAAGATGCAACGGGAAATTATGCCGACACCGTTGCCAAGGAAATCTCTTTTCGAGTAGAAACAGAGGCGAAACTCCTGAATGTCATCAATTACCCAAATCCTTTTCGATCGGAGACCTATTTTACCTTTAATATCACAGGAGCAAAACTGCCGGAGGAAGCTAAGATCAAGATTTATACCATCACGGGACGACTCATTCAAGAAATACGATTGCCTCAGAGTGTATTATTACCGGGATTTAACCGGATTCTCTGGGATGGGAAAGATCGCGATGGCAGTGAACTGGCAAATGGAATATATTTGTATAAAGTCACCATGAGCTCAGAAGGAACGTCCGCCGAGGTTATCCAAAAGCTGGTAAAAGTAAGGTAAGCGATGAAGTTCTCCGTCATTATACCGACGTACATGGAAGAGAAGAATATTGAGCAGTGTCTCCGTTCGATAATGAATCAGGATTACGATCATGGAGATTATGAAATCATTGTTTCGGACGCAGAGTCAACAGATAGAACCAGAGAAATTGCTCAGAGGTATACGTCAAATATCGTTACTTCAGCGAAGCGTGGAATTGCACACGGAAGAAATGTTGGCACCTATGAGGCAAAAGGGGAGGTTCTCCTCTTTGTAGATGCAGATGTAACTTTAGCTCCGGACTTCCTCACGCAATGCGCCCGCATCTTCTTTTCCCCTGATGTTGCTGCAGCGACGGGAATCGCTCATCCTATGGATGGCAGGGTATTGTCTCGGTTAGTGTATCAAGGAACGTACTTCCTTGTGAGATTCTTCAGTCTCTTTGGAATATATTTATTCCCTGGTATTTGCGTGGCTTATCGGAGATCGGCCTTTCTCGCAGTCCAGGGATTCCGAGAAGAGTTTGGCATTACTGAAGATCTCGATCTCAGCAGAAGAATTTCAAAAATCGGGGATTGCCGTGTGATTCCGGCAGCCCGCGCATGTGTATCCACCCGTCGATTGGATAAACATTTATGGTCAACCGTGTTCTTTCACATTTATTCGGACGTACGGTATCTCCTTACTGGAACTGCTCCTAGATTTTATCCGAAAATAGAGGAAGTACATTCCTGGCGTGATTTGTGGAAACACGGACATCAAAATTCAAACTTCTAAAGGACATCAGATGAATCGAACTATCATCATTGGGTTTATATTCTTCAATCTTTGTGCGGCACTAACGTTTAGCCAGACGATCTATATGCCTCCATCTCATGAAGTATATACTTTTCTGAAAAGGATGGAAGCGAGGCAATTGCTCGTGGACTACAGAGATGCCGCTAAGCCGTTGTCCCGAATGACGCTTGCGAGAATGCTCAAATCTTTAGAACCACGGATCAAAGAAATGACGAAGGTTGAACGTGAGATCTACGAGTTCCTTGTTACGGATTTCAAGTATGAACTCCTCAAGCTTGCCGGAGACATTGAGCCTTCCGAAGTGCGATGGCATCTATTTTCGACAGAAATATCAGAAGGAATAATGAATCTTGATATCAATTATAGATTATCAAAATCATTATTGCAGGGAGATCAAACCAATATTCGGACTCAAGGTGTCAAACTCTATGGTTATGCGTTTGAGAACCTCGGCTTCTATTTTAACTGGGTAGATAATCGCGAGACTGGGAAAAATGTCAACTATACTCGGCAACATACATCGTTGCCTGGAGTTGTACCTAATACAATCAATGTTTCTCCAGGAAACACCATCTTTGAACATAACGAAAACGATGTACAGTTTACATGGCAAGTAGGGAGCTTTACCTTTTCCCTCGAAAAGAACAGTAATATCTGGGGATATGGAAAGAACGGGAATGTCATCTTCTCCAATAAAGCTCCTTCGTATCCGCAGATCAAAATGCGAGTTCCGATTTCAGAGAAGATCGACTTTATCTATTTCCATGGAGAATTGAATTCTAATGAAATTGACTCATCGCGATCGTATTTTACGCATTATCAGAACTCGACATATTCAGTCTTCAGAGAAGTTGATCGTTTAAAATATATCGCTGCCCATCAATTAGAAATATCTCTTTTTAGAGGGGTCGATCTCTCAATTGGAGAGTCAGTTGTTTATAGCGATCGTGGACCCATCCTCATCTATATGATTCCTGTAATGCTTTTTAAGGCAGGGGAGTGGTACAACAGAGATAAAGATAATTGTCAAATGTTTGGGAGTCTTGATCTGAATGTCGTCAAGAATGTAAATGCTTATTTTTCTCTCTTTATTGATGAGCTGAATACTGATAATTTCTTCGATCCCAATGCCTCAAGACGGCAGCTGGCTTTTACATCGGGGTTTAAATTCTTTGATATCCCGGTCAGGAACATGGATTTAACAATAGAATACACGCGGGCAAATCCCTGGGTCTACAATCATAAATATAGTGCCGTGAATTTTACAAACAATGGATTCGACCTTGGACATTGGATTGGTCAGAATGCTGACGATCTCTATCTGGAATTGGGATTTACTCCTATGCATTCACTGAGAGTGGGAACCTTTGCAGAAGTCTATAGAAAAGGAGGGAAAGCTGACATTGCATATCAATATACGGGGGACGGTGGAAAATTGCCATTTCTCTACGATCTTCAGCATGAAGAGCACTCTTATGGTTTTCTTGGACGTTATCAACCTCTGCGTGATGTTTTCTTCGATTTTCGCATAAAAGTGCAGAAGATTGAGGATAAATTAAACCCGGGACTTAATCAAAATAATCAGGCTGAATTCTATCTGGATGCTGGAGTTGGCATCTGGTAACAAAACGATTTTTCGGCCATTTTATTTAAACCTATGTCACAGTTGATTGTCTAATAGTTGAAATGCTTTGGTGGAAATGAGTGCTTCTACAGACCTTGAGCTTGTCGACTTATTCCAGAAAGGGAATGAGGCATCATTCAATGAACTGGTCGTTCGATATCAAGAGAAATTGTATTGGATTGCGCGTCGCTTCGTACAGGATCACGATCAGGCAGATGAAATCGTACAAGAAGTGTTTGTGAAAATATATGGAGCATTGAAAGAATTCCGAGGAGAATCAGGCGTCTATACATGGCTCTATCGGATCACTGTCAACGTATCGCTGAACACTCTTCGAAAAAAACGTATTCGGGATTTTTTAAGAATTGATGAGTTCTTTGAAACAGCGAGTGATGAGAATGAGCGGCCGGACAAACTCCTCGAACGAGAAGAACAGCAGAAACTCATAGAAGATGCGGTCCGGACGCTTCCAGAAAAGCAAAAAGCGGTATTCATTCTTCGCTATCATGAAGAATTACCCTATGAAGAAATATCGACCATTCTGGAAACATCAGTTGGCGGATTGAAGGCAAATTATTTTCATGCAGTAAAGAAAATTGGAGAATATGTAAATCGTGCACATCGAACACATTAATTATTCATTAATGGATTATATCACCGGACACGTAGATAAAGTCGAGCATTCTCGAATTGAGTCTCACTTATTGGTATGTGCCGAATGTCAAAAGACGTATCAGGAACTTTTAGCTTCGGATGCTGCAATCAGACACGTCAGCACAGAATCACCGGACCCTGTTTACTTTACGAACATTTTACCTAGAGTTCGTGAGCGGATTACGACGAGGCAAAATCCTTTCCGGGAATACAGTATAGCACTGTCGCGCATTGTGCTCCCGCTGGCAGTTTCACTTTTCATGATTATATTATTGACGATAATCCCTGGTGTTCCGACGTTAGAGCTTGGACAGACTGAAGCTTTACGTCAAACTGTGAAGGACTTGAGTGCAGACGAAGTAGTGCAAGCGATTACAAACACATATGCACATTCCACAGTATTACAAAATCAGGATATTGCGGCTTCGATCGTTGTCGAAAAGATTACTGGTGACCGTTTTATTGCTGAGGAGATCGTCAAACAAATCGAGAGTGATGCTGTCTCCGATGTCGTTGTGGAAGGAATGATATCGGATCTCAACAGAGAACAGGTAGATCAATTGTTGTCCGGACTTTCTGAAAGGACTCTGTTATGAAAAATTGGCGTCTGTATTTTCTTGCAATACTCTTCATAGGCGTTTTCTTGAGCATTTCTCGGGGGCAAGATCAACCTCCATTTCATGGCAGAGCTGCAGAACGAGTTGAGCAATTTAAGAAAATGCGTCTTATGGAAGCTCTTCAGTTAAATGAAGAGACATCCATCAGGTTTATGTCTCGTTATAATAAACACATGGATGCTATGCGCGATATTGGGAAAGAGAGAAATGATTTGATTGATGAGTTAGAGAAGTTGACACGAGCAAAGGCAAATGATTCCGAATTAGAAAGAGTTATTAACAAAATAGGCTTGAGTGAAGAAACGATAGCAGCGGAACGTTCAAAATTTATTTCTGGGATTAAAGATATTCTTACGATAAAACAAATTGCGGCATATGTGGTCTTTGAACGAAATTTCAACAGGAATCTCAGAGAATTGATGAAGGATATAGCAAAAGACCGCTGGGATGCTAGAAAATAGTGATGTTCTTGGACCAAGGGGACATAGACAGCCGTTGCAGAGCTACTGTAACGGCTGTTCGTTTAGAGATTACCAAGGTCAGACAGTGTTCAACGTGGCAGCATATTTTATCAACATACCATATCGCAGACCACGGTCACTAACGATAATTTGTGACGTTCCCGTCCATTTCAAGGTTTCCCGCAGAATTAAAATTCCCGCAAGAAGAATATCAGCGCGTAATGGATGGATTTGGGGATACGCTCTCAGTTGATCGCTTGTGAGGGTTTTCAGTTCTTCGAAAATATCTTCAATTACTTTCAACGAAAGTACATGCCTGTTGATCTTCAACCTGTCGAACTCTGGAAGGCGAAGATCGAGTGCCGCTAACGTAGTCAGAGTACCTGCAACACCGATAAGCATTATTTGTGGGGGAAGAATTGGAAAAGAAGAGAGCTGTTCGAGAATGAATCCTTCAGCGTTTACCAACGCAGTACTTTCTGGTGGACTGGTCTTTAATAAACGTTCAGTAATCCTTACACTTCCGATATCGATGCTGATAGCGGAACTCACGGATAAACCATTTCCCACAATGAGTTCTGTGCTCCCACCTCCGATATCGAGTACAGCATAATCTTTCTCCGATGATTCCTGGAGATACTCGGATATGCCACCAAGGTATGTAAATTCGGCTTCTTCGTCTCCTGATAAAATATCGATATTCAAACCGAGTTGATCGTTGATAAATCCAACAAACTCCTGTCGATTGGATGCATCACGCAAAGCACTGGTTCCGCAGATCTTGATACCATGCACTCCATGTTCCGTCGCAAAATCCTTGAAATCCGCAAGGATCCTACAGACTCTATGAAATGTTGCGTTTTGTATCATACCATGCTGATCAACACCCTTACCGAGTCTCGCTATGGCATGCTCATCTTTTACAACATTAAGACGCCCGTTTCGATCTATATCTGCAATCAGCATGAGGACTGTATTCGTACCAATGTCGATGGTGGCAAGACGCATACTTAGAGGCGGCAGAGCGCGATTGCTACCCATTCATTTTCGCTATCAAGTTCAAGTGGAGAAAGTGAGTTCTTTCCGAACAGAGGAAGGAGTGCATGCATATCGCTGGTCAGAAAACCGGAAAGAATCACGATGCCCTCCTTGCGTATGCGAGAAATAAGCGGTCTGATGAACCTGGAAATTGTACGAAAATCAATATTAGCGATAAGAAGATCATACCTGAATCGAGGAATAGAACTGATACTGCCTAATCGTACCTTCACTTTTGCTTGGACATGGTTCCTTCCAATATTCTCCGAGGTATTTTCAATTGCCCATTCGTCGTTATCGATTGCCATGACCGAACGAGCCCCAAGTTTAGCGCTTGCGATGCTTAAGACGCCCGTGCCGCATCCAAAATCCAAAACTCTCATATTCGGCTGGAGAAATCGCTCAAGCAGGCCTAGACTTAACCGTGTTGTTTCGTGATGTCCTGTACCAAACGACATTTTAGGATCGATATGGAGAACCAGCTTCGCACGATGCCGTTTCGGCAATTTTGTCCAAGATGGCTTGATGACAATGCTTGGCGTTGCAAGAACAATGCCTGTCTGCTTTTCCCACGTTTTATTCCAATTCTCCTCGCGCAATGAACGGATGCTGAGAGCGAGGTTCGCTGAAGGAAATTCATGTTTAAACCGTTCAAGAATAGCCCGAAAATTATTCTGGCCGGAAGATGTCCACTTTGAGGCAGGGATGAAACAGCACAACGAGTGTTCTTCCTGAACAAAACCGTTAAAGCCAAGTTGTGTCAGTTGTCCAACTAGGAGATCCTGATGAGGTTCGTCTATTCGAATGGCTATTTGATACCACGCGCGTGCATTCATGAAGCTGTGCTTTTTTTTGATAGTTCAAACTTCTGAAAGAGGTCCTGCAGAAGTGGTCCATTCATTTGAAGCCAGAATATTTGATCCTGGTAGTTCTCCTGCATCTTACGGTCAGCTTTATTGTATTTCACGTTCAAAAGATATGTGAGACAGACCACAAAGGTGAACGATACCAGTGCCTGTTGGTCCTTCAAGGCCATTCCTCCGGCAGTCTGAGCAGCGAGACAGATCAGAGAGAAGATTGTGAACCAAAATGATGTTCGCCGGATTTGTATCATGATATGATACACCGTTCCAAAAAAGAACACCTTTTCATGAAAAGCTGGCGGGAAAAAATGGTTGAGAATATAAAAATACAATTTCCGTGCTTCTATTTCACTCAACGATTGCAAGGGAATGTGCTTCCTGGCGATTTCCTGAAGAAAAGAACTCGGTTGGTTCTCTGCAAACGCACGCCTCCGTTTTGTGCTTTCTTTCGCATACATCGTAAGTCCTGAAACAAGTACGAGAAAGAAGAACAACATTATCCAGATGGCCTGGTCAAAAGAGAACAAAATATAGCGAGAGACGAACACGGTAAAGAAAACTGAGAACAAGGAAGCAAAGTAGAACCCAGGGACCAAGATGCGGGCTGCTTCGTAGAGTCCGAAAGAAGAAGGATGTGTATGATTCATAAAATTATTTTTTGAGAGAATGATAAGGATCGATCGTCTTGATTTTATTCACCAGAGAATTACGGCTGAATCCAGCCAGCATGCCACCAATCCTATCCTGTGCTCGTCGATAAGCAGCAGGAGATGTATTGAAGTTCTGCATAAGGATGGAAAATGTCAGCATTTCACCATCACGCGTTTGTACATACCCTGATAAACAGCTCACTCCATTTAAAGTGCCTGTTTTTGCGTGCAAATTGGTCGATGCGGGATAGCTTACCATTCGTTCAGAAAGTGTTCCATCAATCCCTGCAATCGGAAGCGAATGATAGAGTATAGAGAAGATTTTTGGCTGTTTGTACAAGGCAGTGAGGAATTGCACTATTTGATCCGCGGAAAAGAGATTGTAGCGTGAAACACCAGAACCATCAGCAACAGAACATTGCACAGTATCTATACCTGCTTCAGAGAGGAAGAGCTTTACCATTGTCAAACCGTGCCTGGTAGTACCTGGAATACCATATTTTTCAGCTCCTATAATTTTGATAAGATTTTCCGCGGCGAGATTGTCGCTGACTTTATTCATCGCCGTTATGACTTTCTCTATCGGTTGTATATGACAGGCAATTTCGGGAACCGTCTTGGGCACAAGGCCATCAACGAGATTTCCATTAACTAAAATTCCTGCCCGTTTTAAGGATTCCCTGAATAATGTGCCGGTATAATATTCAGGGCGTCTTAATGAGACTTTCTGTGTCATATAACTGAACTTCGGCAATTCTCCCTCGATCACAATCGTATTTGGGTTGTTCATAAGCAGACACTTAATTTTTAATGGATTACGAATGCTGTCAATCGCAATCGTTGCCTTCATAGTGATTGTCACAAAATCGGTCATGGGCTCAGTGTAAGCAGAAATATTCATCGAATCACTTGTGACAATAATAGTAATACAATTCTTGTTAATGGAAAGTGCATCAATGTATGGAGCGTCCGGGTCCGATTCATCGTCCCATGTCCAACCGGCCCCCCAATATTCATCATCAAAATAAGAATTATCGAGAATAAGATCCCCGGCAATAGTAGTTATTCCAAAACGGCGGACTGCCGCTGCCAGAGAATCTGCATCGGCGTCTGTGAAATCTGGATTGCCATACCCTTTCAGATAAAGAGCACCATTCACTAAGCTGTCGGAAGGATAGCGATCAATGAATACTGATGTTTTCAAGAGGTAATTTGTATCGAGGATCGATAATGCAGCAGCAGAAGTAAAAAGTTTCATATTGGAAGCAGGGTGCATCAAGACCTTGCTGTCCCGTTCGTACAATACCGTGTTGTCTTCGAGTGCTACAACCTTAATAGCGGCATGCGTAGGAATGAAAAGAGAATCCGAAAGAACGGAATTAATATCTGCTCGCAATTGGCTCACAGGATCGAGCGAAGATACAACACTATGTGATGTGCTGCAGCCAAGAAGCATTACTGAGAGGAAGAAGATGATAATCGCGAATTTCATGGTTCTCTATGAATCTTGATAATCATGGGTTGTGTGAATGTCTTCTTAAAACGTCAAAAATGCAAGAACCGATGTATTTTGGCTACCTTGCAATCTCGTCGAAAAAAGGATATATTAGCTATGAATTTTGTAAACTTACCGGGAAAAAGCATGCTTCAATTCTTTAAAAATCTCTTTGGTTCTAAGCACGAAAAAGATGTTCAAGATCTCTATCCCATTGTTGAAGAAATCAACCGGCATTATTCAACCCTCCAATCCCTTTCGGATGATGAACTTCGTGGTAAAACCGTCGAATTTCAGCAGCGGATCAAAGAACACATCAAGGATATCGAATCAAATATTCATCAAGTGAAAGAGACGCTCGCAGGTTCAAAGTCTTTTGAAGAACGCGAAGAACTCTATACAAGAATTGATGAACTTCAGAAACAACTTGATGCGGGAATTGAGGAAATTCTCACAGAACTCCTCCCTGAGGCATTTGCAGTAGTAAAAGATGCTTGCCGCAGGTTGGTCGGTCGTACGTGGGATGTTGCCGGGAATAAGATCCTATGGGATATGATCCCTTTTGATGTCCAGTTGATGGGCGGCATCGTTTTACATAAGGGAAAAATTGCAGAAATGGCTACTGGAGAAGGCAAAACTCTTGTTGCCACCCTTCCCACCTATTTGAACGCACTTCCGGGCCGTGGCGTGCATATTGTAACGGTAAACGACTATCTTGCACTCCGTGACAGTCTTTGGATGGGAAAAGTATTCGAGTTTTTAGGATTACGCGTAGCTTGTATTCTGCAGAACATGGATCCGCATCAGCGGCGTATCCAATATGCTGCAGATATAACCTACGGCACTAATAATGAATTCGGGTTCGATTACCTGCGGGATAACATGGTGATAAGTGCAGAGGAAATGGTACAGCGTCCTTATAATTATGCCATCGTCGACGAAGTAGATTCTGTCCTGATCGACGAAGCGAGAACGCCTCTTATTATTAGCGGTCCGGTTGCCAGCGAAGACCATAAGTTCGATGAAATGAAGCCCTATATTGATCGGTTGGTGCGGGCTCAGCAGAATTATGTTGCTAAGATCACTGCTGATGCAGAACAATTTCTCGAACAGAAGCGATTGGAAGAAGCAGGAGTTCAGCTGCTTCGGGCTCAGCGGGGTCTTCCGAAGAATAAAAAACTGATGAAATTGCTTTCTGAACCATCCAATAAAATGCTCATGCAAAAAACCGAACGGGAGTACATGCAGGATCAAAGTGCACGGATGCATGAGATCGATGATGAACTCTACTTCAGTATTGATGAAAAATCCCATCTCATTGATCTCACCGAGAAGGGGAGAGAATTTCTAGCCCAGGGATATCCAGGCAATAATAAAGATCTGTTTGTTATCCCTGATATAAGCACAGAACTAAGTATGATCGAGGGAGATGCTTCGCTCTCGAGTGAAGAACGGCAAAAGCGAAAGGATGATGCCAATAAGCTCTTCGCGGAACGAAATGATCGCATCCACACGATTCATCAGCTTCTCAAGGCGTATAGTCTCTACGAAAAAGATGTTGAATATGTCGTATCAGAGGATGGCAAGATCATGATCGTTGATGAGTTTACCGGACGTCTTTTGTCCGGCAGAAGATACTCGGAGGGTCTGCATCAGGCCATTGAGGCAAAAGAAGGGGTAAAGGTTGAACGCGATACGCAAACGCTGGCAACGGTCACACTGCAGAATTATTTTCGGATGTATAAGAAGCTTGCCGGGATGACTGGTACAGCAGAAACAGAAGCGGCGGAATTTTATGATATCTACAAGCTTGATGTCGTGGTGATCCCTACCAATAGACCTATGGTGCGTGTTGATGATGATGACCAGGTCTTCAAGACGAAGCGTGAGAAGTACAACGCGGTAATTTCTGAAATTGAACAGATGCGCGTAATTCAGCGTCCTGTACTCGTTGGAACCACAAGCGTCGATGTCTCCGAGACGATCAGCCGTATGCTGAAGCGAAAGGGTATCCCGCATAATGTCTTGAATGCAAAACAACATCAGCGGGAAGCAGAAGTGGTAGCTCATGCAGGATTGCCCGGTGCAGTCACAATTTCCACAAATATGGCTGGCCGCGGTACAGATATCAAGCTTGGGCCGGGAGTCAGGGATAACGGCGGTTTGCACATCGTTGGGACAGAGCGCCATGAAGCACGGCGCATTGATCGTCAATTACGTGGCCGTGCAGGACGCCAGGGCGATCCAGGATCCTCCCGATTCTATCTTTCGCTTGAGGATGATCTCATGCGCTTGTTCGGAAGTGAACGTATTGCGAAAATTATGGAGCGGATGGGATTGGAAGAAGGAGAAGTTATCCAGCATCCGATGATCACCCGTTCTGTCGAGAGAGCACAAAAGAAGGTCGAGGAGAATAACTACGGCATCAGAAAGCGATTGCTGGAATACGATAATGTGATGAACCAGCAGCGCGAAGTGATCTATGCCCGTCGGAGACATGCACTGCTGGGTGAACACTTGCGGGACGATATTTCTGATATACTTCGTGATGCAATTCAGACGCTCGTGGATGTGTACTACCCGGAAGGGGATCTTGAAGGACTGAGGAATGAAGTGCGCGCACGATTTCTCACTGATCTATCGATGACTGCCGAACAGTTCCAGTTGTTAGGAGAAAAAGGTATTGCAGAAGAAATCTTAAAAGCTACAGAAGATTTCTACCGGCGGAAGGAGCAGCTCCTTGGTCTTGAACTGATGGCTGCACTGGAAAAAATGGTTATGCTCCAGGTGATTGACAATAAATGGCGCGATCACCTCCGCGAAATGGATGATCTGAAAGAGGGAATTCATTTACGCGGTTATGGACAGAAGGATCCGTTAGTTGAGTATAAAGGCGAGGCTTTTAAGATGTTTATGGAGCTTATGGAGCTCATTGCGTCGGATGTACTCAGTATGGTCTTTAAATTGTATCCGGAGCGTCCGGAACAGCTTCCGATCCAGCGAACACGCCGACCGATGAGACGTGAAGACATGGTTTTGACTCATGATTCTGCAACAGGGGCAGGATTTGTTGCGAATAAGGAGCCCATTTCCTCTACGGGTGAGCCCCAGCGGGCGCAGCAACCGCAAAGCGGACAACGCGTGCAGCAGATCCGTGTGGGCCCCAAGGTTGGAAGAAATGATGCTTGTCCTTGCGGCAGCGGGAAAAAATATAAATATTGCCACGGCAGTTAGCGCAACCCGAATCTTAGAGGAAGTAGTCTGACAAGGGCTATGTGCTTTGTCAGCCTTTTACGAATTATCAATACCAGTATCCTCTGCAAATATTTTAGCGTTCTCTCAGTCCGCTGACAGAACGCTTTTTTGTCTAGAATATGGAAGAACACATTAAAAATTTCAAGGCCGGCTATGTCGCGATTGTGGGTGAACCCAACGTAGGGAAATCAACGCTTTTAAATGCATTGCTCGGGCAAAAGATTTCCATTGTAACAAACAAGCCGCAAACAACACGCCAACGTGTTCTGGGAATACTCACGCGGGAAGACGCACAGATTATCTTTTTAGATACTCCCGGACTCCTCAAACCTCAATATCTTCTGCATCAAGAGATGGTAAAACACGCTGAAAACGCCCTTGCAGATGCTGATATTATTCTCGTCATGACCCATATAGCGCGTAAAACAAAGCTCCCGGAAGAAGTAAGCTGGCGTATTCTTCCACTTTGTAAAAGCAAGCCCGTATTTCTTATCATCAATAAAGTGGATACTGTGAACAAAGGAGAAATACTCCCCCTCATCCACACGTTTGCTCAACAGGGTCATTTCAAGGAGATTATTCCTCTTTCAGCGTTACAAAGGGACAATCTAGCTGAACTTATAAAAATGATTATCCTCTATTTACCGGAGCATGAAGCCTTCTATCCCAAAGATATCGTTAGCGAATATCCAGAGCGATTCTTTGTGTCAGAGTTTATCAGAGAGAAAATATTCGAGAAATTCAGGGAAGAGATTCCATATTCGACCGCCGTAGAAATCCGTGAATTTAAAGAACGGGAAAGCGGTAAAACTCTCATCATTGCCGATATCATTGTTGAACGCGATTCACAAAAAGGTATTCTCATCGGCAAAAGAGGGGAAGCGCTCAAGGCGATTGGAACCGGTGCACGTGTGGAAATCGAAACCTTTTTGCAGCATGATGTATTTATCGAACTTCATGTAAAAGTCCGGGAGCAATGGCGCGAAAACGAGGCAATCATTCGTCAGCTCGGATATCACAGCTAGAGGAAGACCGGCCTAAAGATGTCTCATCGGATAAAAATCTATTTCGGTTTAGTACTCATTTGTCTTTTGTGGGGTTCATCATGGGCGGCCGTGAAGCTGGGATTGGAGACTATTCCACCACTTCTCTCTCTGGGGATTCGTTTTACTATTGCCAGCATGATCTTGGGTGTTATTGCGGTCTTCCAGCAGTTGGGAATTTCTCGTAGTACAGCATTCTGGAAATTAGCGGCAATCATCAGTATGACATCCTTCACTGTACCCTTCGTCCTTATCTATTGGGCACAGCTTCAAATTGATTCAAGTCTTGCTGCTGTTTTGTTTGCTACGTATCCATTTTGGGTGGCGGTACTCTCACATTTTTACCTTCCTGCCGAAAAGATTACTGTACCAAGAATCTTAGGAATGATCATTGGATTTGCTGGAGTCGCCTTTATTTTCAGTGATGGATTCAGGGATGTGAACAGCAATACATTATTCGGTATGGTCGCACTTGTTGCAGGTGCGGTTATTCAGGCATTTGGTCTTATTTCCATTAGGCGCTCAGGAGAACACTTTCATCCTGTTGCACTAAACCTCTGGCCTATGGCAATGAGTTCTCTTCCACTTTTTGCTGCAAGTATTGCATGGGAAGATTATTCGAAAATTGTCTATGATCAACAATCGGTGGGTTCTCTTCTTTACTTAGCCCTTTTTTGTACAGCGACCACGTTTGTCATCTATTTCTGGCTGATAAAGCACATCGAGGCTGTTATTTTATCACTCTCTGCATTCATCACTCCAATGATTGCAGTTATCATCGGAGTTTTTCTCCTTGGTGAGGAGTTTACCGGAACGATGATAATAGGCTCCATCCTTGTTCTTCTTGGTGTGGCAGTAGCCACACTGGATAATCTTGTTGCACTTTTTCGTCGTCGAATAGTAAGTAGGTGATATGAATATTCAAAAAATAGGCAAGACATTGGCTCTCGTCTGTACAATGCTCCTATCGATGCTCTTTTTAGGATGGGGGTCTGCCGGGCATAAATATATTAATGCGCATGTCGTTGATCACCTTTCGCAAACGATGTCGGGATTCATCCAGAAAGCGGCGTATTTCATCGCTCACGCGAGTGACGCAGATAATAGGAAGGGTGGAGATTCTCAAAAGCCCTATATACTCCGTGAAGGGCCCAGACATTTTATGGATATTGATATTTATCCGGAATTCAACAATTCTCCAAAAAATGTTCCAAAGGACCTAAGTATTCTCATCGCAAGATCTGACAGCTCGAGTATATTTGCCAACGGTATTAATCCCTGGGCAGCAATTTGGACATTGGATTCGCTGACAGAACAAATCCGTCGCGGAGATTGGCAAAATACATGGTCATCCGCAGCAGACCTTGGGCATTATGTCGGTGACGGACACCAACCGCTGCATAATACGAAAGATTATGACGGCAAATCTTCACTCCCCGGAAGTTCCGGTATTCACAGCAGATATGAAACTGGGATGATTGATACCACAAAATTATTCATCCATAAAAACGTTATTCAATATGTTGCACAACCAATTGATTTTATTTTTAACTATGTCTATCAGGCAAACAGTTATGTCGACTCTATTTACAGTGCAGATCTTTCAGCACGACAGGAATCAGGATATTCTGGTACCGGGCCTGCACCGGCAAGTTATTACACATCGCTGTGGCAGAAGACGGGTTCCTGGACGCAATTGCAGTTTCAGCGTGCAACAGAAGATTATGCCGACTTACTTTATACCGCTTGGGTGAATGCAGGAAGTCCAACAACCTTTGTCGAGGAAATTGTCAATAGGCCAATTTCACATCGCTTAGATCAAAATTATCCCAATCCATTCAATCCGACAACAGTCATTAGTTATGAGTTACCATTTGCGAGTTCAGTAAACCTTGCTGTTTATGACCTGATGGGACGTAATATAGCAACATTGATCAACGGAGAGAGACCGGCGGGAAGACACTCGATAACATGGAATGCGAAAGGTTTATCAAGCGGACTTTATTTTTATAAATTTGAAGCTCGCCAAACATCGGATGGGCAGACCGGAAGTTATGTCGCCACGAAGAAGCTGATACTTCTCAAATAGTGAGCAGAAACACCAATGGAAGAAACACCTGATTCACCAATGAAGTCTGCCAATATTGATCTCTCTTTGTTAGAGAAGGTTGCAGCTCTACCCGCAAAGCCTGGTGTGTATCAATTCAAGAATGCTGAAGGCAAAATAATTTATGTAGGAAAAGCACAGAATCTCCGAAGCAGAGTTCGCCAGTACTTTCACAAGTCACGAACTGAGGATCCGCGCATCGATGTGATGGTATCTAAAATCGCCGATGTTGAACTGACGGTAACCGACAGTGAAATTGAAGCACTTATTCTTGAAGCCAATCTCATTAAGCAGCTCAAACCCCACTATAACATTCTTCTTAAAGATGATAAAACCTATCCCTATATTGCAATAACAAGAGAGCCGTTTCCTCGCGTGTTTGTCACACGTCGGAAAACTCCTGGTTCTCGATATTTCGGCCCCTATACCGATGTAAAATCCATGCGAAGTGCTCTGAAGACCGTCCGGAATATCTTTCTCATTCGAAGCTGCAACTACGATTTGAAAGAACATTCCATTGCGCAAAAGAGCTTCAAAGTCTGTCTCGATTATCATATTAAGAAATGTGAAGGTCCTTGCGAAGGATTAGTTACTCGTAACCATTATAATGCTCTCATTGAACAGGCAGCGCAAGTCCTTCGGGGAAAGACGAAAAGTGTAGAAGCGGGATTACAGAAGGAAATGGAATTGCTCGCAGATTCATCAAAATTCGAGGATGCAGCCTTAGTCCGTGATAGAATTCAGGCGCTTCGAGTGTATTCTGAAAAACAAAGAATTATAGCCCCCTTAGAAGCTGACCGCGATATTCTTGGAGTTGTTGCAAAAGAAGATGATGCATGTGCTGTTATCTTCAAGGTTCGCGAAGGTAAAATGATCGGTAGTCAGCATATGTATTTATCGAATACGCTGGGAAAATCTATGAGCGAGCTTTTAGAAGTTACGCTTGAACGGTACTATCTCGAGCAGGATGATATTCCAGCAGACGTGTTTCTTTCTGATCAGCTGGAAAGCGCTCAAATCATTGGGGATTGGTTGCGAAATCGGAGTGGACATGAAGTCAATATTGAAGTGCCAAACTCAGGCGAGAAAGCGAAGCTCATAGCACTTGTGCGTACGAATGCACAATTTTGGCTGGATGAGTTACAATTGCTAAAGCTGAAGCGCGGAGAGACGATTCCCCATTCGCTTGCAGCACTCCAAAGAGATCTTCGTCTGCCCGTGCCTCCGCGAAGGATTGAATGTTTCGATATTTCCAATATCCAGGGATCAGACACCGTCGCTTCCATGGTTGTTTTTGTCGATGGAAAACCGAGAAAAAGGGAATACCGAAAATTCAGAATACGATCGGTCAAAGGATTAAATGATTTTGAAAGTATAGCAGAAGTGGTGGAACGCAGGTACGAGCGAGTTCTTCGGGAAAGCGGAAAACTTCCGAACCTTATTATGATTGATGGAGGGAAAGGGCAGCTCTCAAGTGCATTTGAGGTCTTAAACAGATTGGGTTTACTCGCGCTGCCGATCCTTGGTCTTGCTAAGCGGCTTGAGGAAGTATTCCTTCCCTCTCAGAGTGAACCAGTTCTTCTGCCTCGCACATCCTCAGGGTTAAGGTTGTTGCAGCAAATCAGAGATGATGCCCACCGTTTTGCCGTGGCATACCATCGATCGATGCGCTCTAAGCGAATCCTTCGAACCGAATTGGATCTCATCAAGGGAATAGGGAACAAACGAGCAAAAGAATTACTGGAGGCATTCGGTTCCGTTCAGGGGGTTCGTTTTGCAACAGAAGAACAGTTAGCGGAAATAGTTGGTGAAGTTGTTACAAAGAAAATTATAGAATATTTCGGCCAATCAGAAGTGGATGGGACAGCACACGATGATTCCTCGTCCGGAGTGGCATCTTGAAATTGCGATTCGGATGAATTAATTGTACGTTAATAACAATATGAAATCATCCTTAAGTTTATTGCGGCTTCTGAAATACTTCCTCAGGTATAAATGGCGGGTTATCTCTGGTCTAATTGCAGTGGCGGTGATGAGTGCGGCAGATACCGCTTCAGCGTTTCTCACGGCACGCCTTTTTGAAATACTTCAAACCATAAGCAAGCAAGTCCAATCAGGTGCAGACATTTCTGTTCCTGTTGTAATTAAAATGTACAATTGGATACTATATTCGTTTCATATCCACGGAAAAGATGAGAGCTTCCAGCTGATCTATCGATTTGCCTTTGCCTTCATCATCGTTATCGTGCTGAAAGTCGTGTTCATGTATATGCGTGAATATTTGATGAGTTCGGTGCGGGAAAAGTTCCTCATGCGGTTCAGGATCGAGCTCTTTGACACTATTATTATTGCACCAATCAAATATTTCGACACACGCAAAACGGGACAAATTATGTCTCGTTTGACGAACGATGTCAATAATCTTGAGCAATCGGTCACCCTCATGATCGATATATCTCAAAATATTATTTATACAATCATTTTTGCAGTGGCTCTCTTCCTGACGAACTGGCAGCTGACGATCATCACCATTGTATTATTTTCGATATCAGGAGTTATCTCACGAAAATTCGGGGATCGCATTCGATTCAACAGTCGTGAACTCACAAACACCATTGCAGATATTTCCGCTTTTTTACAGGAGAAAATATCGGCGATTCGTATCGTCAAGTCCTTTGCGCGTGAAGTTCATGAAAAAGGACTATTTAAGAAGAAGGCAGAATCGAATTATCATTATTCCATGAAGATCGCACGCATCGTCGCGCTTCTCAATCCGCTTAATGAGCTGTTTAATATTTCAGCTGCATCATTGCTGATCATTATTACTGGTTTCTTATTCATCAGAGGTGTGATGACCATGGAGAGTATGATCTATTTTATGATCATGATGATATTTCTCTCCAAGCCTGTGAAAGCGTTAGGTGAAAGTTTTGCACGCATTCAAAAAACCCTCGTTTCAGCTGCGTATGTTTTCGAAATTATTGATTCGGAAACGGAACCGCAAAGGCCATCGATGGGACACTATGCCATACAGCGCGGTGAGGTTGAATTTAACCATGTCACGTTTGGATATAATGATTCAGCAGATGCGCTGAAAAACATCAATCTCAAAATTCACGCCGGGGAAAGTGTCGCTCTTGTTGGGCCAAGCGGCAGCGGAAAGACTTCTTTAATAAACCTCATTCCTCGATTCTATGAATTGCGTTCCGGCGAGATTCTTATCGATGGGATTAATATAAAGACCATTCCATTAGTCGATTTGCGGGAGCAAATTGCTATTGTACCTCAAGACGTAGTCCTCTTTTCGGGAACAATATACGATAATATCCGCTATGGGAGATTAGAAGCAAGTAGGGAGGAGATCATCTCCGCGGCCCAAGCAGCAAATGCACACGAGTTTATTGAACGTATGGAAAAAGGTTTTCAGACAGAAATTGGCGAGCGCGGCGTACAAATATCAGGCGGACAGCGACAGCGCATCGCCATCGCCAGAGCAATCCTCCGCAATCCGAGGATCTTGCTTCTGGACGAAGCAACTTCTGCACTTGACACAGAATCCGAGAAAATGGTTCAAGAGGCATTGAATCATTTAATGATAAATCGTACATCCTTTATTATTGCGCATAGACTTTCAACTGTTGTCCACTGTGACCGTATCATCGTTCTTGAAGGCGGCTCCATGGTTGAAGAGGGCACTCATGAAGAGTTGCTGCAAAATAACAATGGCCTTTACAAGAAACTTTCTGCGTTTCAGTTTACAGACAAACCTGCCGATACCAATGTGGGAACAGCGTGAGAGATCCTTTTTTCAAGTACATCGAAATCGGATTTCGCAGACTCCTGATTTCATCCCTTAACCGTGTATTCCACCGTTTATCACCATTTCCGGCTAGCTTTGACTACAACCATTCCAAATTTCTGTTTATCCGGCAGGATAAAATTGGTGATGTCCTCATATCGACTCCACTATTTGCAATTCTCAAACGCCATTATCCATCAGCAATTCTTGATGCCATGCTCAGTAAACACAATCAGCTTGTTCTTGCGAATGATCCGAACATCAGGAAAAGATGGATATACACAAAAAACATCAAGGCCGTTCTTGACATGGTGAATGGAATTCGTCGCGAACAATATGATTTTGTTATCGACTTGATGGATAATCCTTCAGCCACTTCAACTATCTTATGTTTGCTTTCCGGAGCTCGCTGGACTGTTGGGATTGAAAAGGAAAATGATTATGCATATGATATAAAAGTTCCCATGCTTTCCAGACGGGATACTCATATTCTTGACCGTATTGTCCAATTGCTGGTACCGTTTGGAATTGACCCAAAACAGGAAACGATTGCAGTTCGCTACGTTACCTCCGGCAATTCCAAAATTATAACTGATTCATATTTATCTTCCAACGAAGCACATGGGAAGGAACTCATTGGAATAAATATATCAGCGGGAACCGATGTCCGTTTCTGGGGAATTAAGAATTTTCGAGGACTTGTCCAAAGAATCCTCAAACAGTTCCCCACATGTATTCCCATCATTTTGTTTGCACCGGCACATCAAGATCGGGCTGTAGAAATTAGCGAGGACCTTGATGGATGTTTGGTCTCACCGCTTACGAAATCCTTTGATGAGTTTGCAGCATTTGTAGAACGCTGTTCATTTCTTATAACGCCAGATACATCTGCGGTTCATCTTGCCGCTGCGTTTGGCATACCCTCGGTTGTCCTCTATGTACAATCAAATAAGGAACTCCGTATTTGGGAACCGTATGGCACAGATTATGAAGCGCTTATTGCCGATATCGATAATTTATCTGTGATCCCTGTTGAAAAAGTCTTTGCCGCATTCTCTGCACTCTATAAACGCGTGCATCATTAGTATAAAGAGATGAAGAAATTATTGAAATATATTGAAATTGTTTTTCGCCATGGAATTGTCTATCCGCTGTTTCGTGTGTTGCTGCGAAATCCGATCCACAATGATACTGTCGAGCTGAAGTCCTTCCGGAAAATGTTAATTCTCAGGGACGATGGCATTGGAGATATTATCGTTAGCACGCCGATGTTCAGAAAACTGAAAGAATTGCATCCTGAGATGAAACTTGCCGTCTTTGCGAGTCCCCGGAATGTGGATGTCATCAGGTACAATCCATTTATCGATCAAATCTTTGTTGTGCATAAGAATTTAAGAGCATTATGGAAGGAACTGAGACTCGCGAAGTCGGAAGATTTTGACATTGTCATTAATTTTGTGTTTAACCGGACAACTTCGGAGGGAGTACTGGCGAATTATATAGCGCCCCATGGGCTAAAAATAGGGCAGGGACTTGACCAATATCAAATCTATTTCAACAGATTATTAAAGCTTCAGCGTTCAGATAAGCATATGGTTGAAGTCCTAGCGTCTGTTGTGGATGCTATATTTGGTACACATTTTCAATCTCAGAAGCTTTCAGTAGAAGTGTTTGTGGATATCACTTCCCATGAAAAAGTAAATGAATTTCTTCGTTCAAATGGATTGCAACGGCGGGGGGAGATGAACAATAAACCCGGTTCATACACTGTCATCAATTTCTCTGCGGTTGATGCAATCCGCAGAATGTCTACCGATCAAACTGTTGCAATCGTAGAAACCATTCGAAATCTAGGTAAGGATACTCCAGTTTTGATCTATCCGCCCAATGAAAGAGAAAAATTGGAGATTATTCTTTCATTGTTGAAGCCGAATTCTGCGATAGTATACCCCAAAGAAGGGTCTGCGACCTTGTTGGAACTAGCTTCCCTTATCGAAGGTTCTCGTTTTGTCGTGACGTGCGACACCTCCATTGTCCACTTTGCATCTGCGGTAAAAACGCCAGTGTTTGTTTTGTATACACCCACGGCAGCGTTGAACCACGAATGGACGCCCTACGGTATTGAGTGTAAATGCCTTTTTGCAACTCGTGGATTGGGTGTGGATTCGATCCCATTGCACATGATCCAGGAAGAATTAGCAGCGTTTGAATCTCACTTGTAGCACTTATAATATGAATTTATTCACTCGGTGTTCTATAAACAAACTATCGGATAGACGTTGATAGAAGAAGAGCCATGATATTTCTTTTCTCTTTAGGTGCAAAAGAGCTAGGTAGAGAATGTGCATATACTGAATATGATTGGATACTATAAGAGTATGTCCTCCGATAGGAAGGGACAGCGGAGCGAAAGTCTTGGAATAAAAAGATGGCTTGAAATGCGTTATGGATAGATCGAACGTAAACAAGTGATGACTCTTATCGCATGTGAGTTCTAAACAAGTTCGAATAAACTGTACAAGTCAAGACATCATCTGACATTTGTGAATTAAGCGGCGACCTTGATGTCAGCCGAGTGTAAGTTATCAAGCATTTTGTTCTTTGCTAAGTCAAGCGAATCAAAAAACGTTTGCATCGGAGTTCGTCCACAACATATCTTTCCAGAATGAGGTCGCTCGACGTTGTATTGAGCTATCCAGGTATCAAGATCACTCTGGAGTTGCTCTAACGTTGAATAGATCTTTTTCCTGAATGCTGTGTGATAAAACTCCTGCTGGATCGTTTTATGGAATCGTTCGCAGATACCATTGGTTTGTGGATGCCGTGCTTTGGTCCTTGAGTGATCGATGTTTTCAATGGCCAAGTAGAGCTGATATTCGTGCTGTTCACGTGCCCCACAGTATTCCGTTCCACGATCAGTTAACACTCGAAGTAACGGAATCTGATGTTCTTCAAAGAACGGGACAATGCGATCATTGAGCATCTCTGCTGCCACTAGAGCATTCTTACGGTCGTACAGCTTTGCAAAAGCGACTTTGGAATAGGTATCGATGAATGTTTGCTGGTAAATGCGTCCTATTCCTTTGATGGTGCCAACGTAATACGTGTCTTGAGCGCCAAGATAGCCCGGATGTTCAGTTTCGATTTCGCCGTGTGCTTCTTGTTCTTCTTTTTTGCGCTCCAACGCTTTCAGTTGGTCCTCAGTGAGAATCAGCTGCTCCTGAGCCATCTTTGCTTCTAATGCTGAAAGCCGTTTCTTGAATGTTTCCAGGTTATTCCGTTTCCAGATGTTGCGAACGGTTGCAGCTGATACGCTGATAGCACGTTTCTTGAGTTCGTTACAGACTCGTTGTTGCCCATAAGCCGGTTGATCGATAGCGAACTCAAGGACAGCTTGTTCAACTGCTGATTCTACACGGTTCTTTAAGTTTGGTTTACAGCGGGAGATCTCCAGTAATGCTTCTTCTCCGCCGTTATCATACAGCTCTTTAAACCGATAGAAGCTGTCCCGTGAATAACCGAATATTTTACACGCATCGGAGACACTCCCGAGCGTTTGGGCTAAATTCAGTAGCCCGACTTTGTTTTTTATGATCTTTTGATTTTGAGTCATCTGACACCTCCAGTTGGAGTTAAGTTAATAATCTGTCAGATGATATTCTAACTAATACAAATAAACAGTCTGCACAATCTTTCATGAAAATATCTTTTCAATACATACGGCAGTTCTTTCATGATGGATCATTGTCTACCATCGATAAAGCCATCCAAGCATCAATGGTTCTTTGTTCTCTTTCCATCATACTCTCTATTATCTTGGCACAGATATTTGCATGGATCATCATTCTTCTTTCTTTGAGTCGCTCTGTAACATTTCCCAAAAGAAGAAAAACACCATTCGATATCCCATTGCTTGTCTTTATCATCGTTCGAGTTACATCAATCGTCTTCTCGACCGATTTCTCTGCGAGTCTTCGCGCGCTACATACTGAAATACCGTATTATACATTATTCTATGCGATAACACAGCAGCAAGCATTGCTCTCAGAAAGGTTTATACGCTTGATCCTTTGGATGTTCATCATTTCAGCGATGGTCGGGTCGTGTTATGGGACGCTTGCTGTTCTTCTGGGGTGGGAGAGTAGAGCTGCTTCGCTAACAACGGGGTATTACACCTTAGGATCTTATCTCACAGCTACGTTGGTGATGACGCTTGTACTAGGCAAATCAACCATGATGAGAAGGCGCTGGATATGGTACATAGTGATACTCATAATGACTCTTGGAGTGCTTTTGACATTGAATAGAATCCATTGGGGTATCATGGCAGTGGCGTTTTTCGTAACAGGTGTACTCCAGGAACGAAAACTGTTGAGCATAGTGATTATCGTCTTTGTCCTTGTATTCCTGGTTTCACCTACGGTGAATTATAGACTGAGTCAGATGGTTCATGTGCTGGATAATCTAAGCGGCCGTGATGTCCTCTGGAAAGGTGCAGCGATGATTTGGACCGATCATCCAATTCTTGGATATGGGCAGAATACATTTGTGGAAATATTCCCGCTCAGAGATTCCCTTGAAGATAGAAAGGTAGGCGGATGGCACAATGACTATCTCCAAATATATATAGAAAGCGGGCTATTCGGTTTGACAGCCCTCCTTTGGCTGTTGAGTTCGATCTATTATCAGGCATTTGTTCGGTTCCGAAAATTCATGATCAACGGAGAAGATGCGAAATTAGTTCTGGCGATTCTAGCAGGAATGAGTGCCATACTCCTTTCCTCGCTTTCCGGCAGTGCTTTCCTTGATATTCTTATTCGGATGATGTTTATGTTTTTATTATCATTCTATGGGCTGCTCCTGAAGCAAAAAGGTGGGGGAGTGTTCACTGCGAGTGGCAAGACTGATGTTCGTCAGATCAATGTATAATTTTTATATTCACCTATTCTCCATCCACATTTCGCCTCAATTCTATCGAGAAGTCTTTCTTTCAAAGGCTGATGCACTTTCGTCTGATCATAATGAAAAGACCAATTCTGACTGCGAATTCGTTCTTTCATGACGATAGGATGAGATCCGGTGAAAACCTTTAGTTTCCCGCCCTGTTGATAATCATACTCTGGTGTCGTACCGATATTCTGCCTGATCCAGTCGTCTGAATGCCACAACTTGTTAAAATTCTTTTGTTTGAGTTGCTGTATCTCTGGTGGTTTTACCCATCCATAGTGATGGACTGTTGCGGGAATGAGCTTTACTCGAAGCTTTCGCCTTCCAATTTTGAATCCTTGTGCATCACCCCACGATTCAACGCCTCTATTCGGACGGATAACTCTGATTTCTCGTCGATACCAGCGCCTCGAATCACCAATATAATTGTAACTCCCATAAAAATGTATGTAGTGAAAGAGGAGTCCATCAACCTCACGATCATTCCTATAACGTTCCATCGACTCCCGGATGATGTGATAATCATTTTCATGAAGGATTTCGTCGGCTTGTAGATAGATCGCCCAATCTCCAGAGGTGTGAGAAAGTGCGATGTTCGTTTGCTGGGCGAGTATGGAACCGCCTTTTCGAAGCGAATCATTCCATATTGTCTCAATCAATTTTACTTGAGGTACCGGAAGTGTATGAAGATATTCGAGTGTAGCATCCTCTGATTGACCAACTGCAACGATTACTTGATCACATAAAGGGAGAAGAGATTGTATAGACTCAAGAAATGGATAATCGAATTGCACACCATTACGGACGAATGTGAATCCGGTGACTTTCATCCTTTGTCATCCGCTTAAAAAATAATACCGATAGAGATAATATGAGCATTCCCCACTTGCCGTGAAAAAGGAATGTATGCATAATCGACGACAGCAATACTATACAGAATTCCTATCCCCATGGAAAATCCTCTCACGTCATACCCCGTACTATAGCCGAATCGCAGCGCTACCGTATTGTTATAGCTTGCCTCACCACCAAGACAAAAGTGCCGATGTGGTGTGCCCAATTCTGAAGAAAAAGCCAACGCGGTCCGGGATGAGAATTCCTTCACAGCAAATGCATACGTTCCTCCGACTCGAACTTGCGATGGTAAATCGGTCTGTGTGGAACGGAACGCTCCAAGGGAACCTATTCCTGTCAGTGAACAACCAAGAACCAGACCGTCGAGCGACGGCTTGTACAGAATACCTGCATCAATACCGTAACCAGTGGCTTCATCGACATATATTTTTTCATAGAGATATTTCGGAGCGATACCGAAGTGAATAGACTGGGAGATCTCGAGCCCATATGCTATTTGAAATGACGCAGACTGAGAATTAAATGTTCCCAGCGCAGGACCTGGAACTTCACGGATTTCTATCCCATCCACACTTGTGTTTGCTATCGAAAAAGCAATTGCTCCGACCTTAAGGGGAGCAGCAAGTGAAAGTAACTCTGTTCGAGTATCCTGGAACCATTCCGTATGAGAAAACATAACGCAGTATGATTCTTGTAATGCAAGATTAGCGGGATTGAGTCCTGTCGAATGAAGGGCTGCTGGATCAGCAATAAAAGACTCACCCGTAGAAGCAACAAATGGTGTTGTCGGGAGTTTTAAGCTCACCCCGCCCCTGGAACTTCCCTGCGAAAAAAGAAGAGCCGGGAGTGATATTAGAAAAATGAAAATTCTAGTTTTCATTGGAACCTGAGTGATAGTGAAACGATATGAACGCCACTTGGACTGTACGGCTCAAAGATATAGGTATACTGGAAGGAGGGTGACCAATGTGTTGCGTTGGTTTGGAAGGCCATCCCAAGCGCCGGCTTTGCAGCCATTTCGTCAGTCAAAGCAATTTGATCAATCCCGCCTCTTATCTGGAGACCTTCAATTACCTTCACTTCTGCACCAAAACGAACAAATGACTCCGTACCAACAGATTCATATTCACAGGAAAAAATGCAAGGATACCATAGAGGAGTCCAACTTATACCAAGATGTCTTCTGAGAGGAAATCGATCCGAGAAATCATTCCCAAGAATTCCGTAGAGTTTTGTAGAATTCCAATTATACTTTGCATTAATATCCTGAATAACGGCAGCAAGGGTAAACTCAGGAGAGAGTATGTAAAGGGCACCAACGTCAATCGCCACACTGGTGCTGTTCATCTCTTCAAAGAGTACGTGATATAATATTTTAGTGGTAATTCCCAAGGAAAATGAAGGTGCTGGCCGCAGGCAAAAAGAAAGCATAAATGCGTTTTCTGATGTGCTGTACGTATCGGTGTGAATTCCGTCTCGATCTCTGCCATCGATGTTTCCTACTCCTGCATTGATGATTGAGAGTGAAATTCCAGCATTCGGTTTCAAACTTTTTGTAAAGCTCAGGAAATTAAGTTTACGATCGAGTGAAAGAACACTATACGCGAGAGTTGCGGTCGGAATAGTCTGGAATGCGATTGCAGCAGGGTTGTAATAGGACTGTATGTCGCCTTGTATTACTGAGGACATTGCATTGCCCATGGCGGTCCCGCGAGCTCCAAATCCCATACGCATGGACGATCCGGCAAGGCCTGTCGTTGAAGAATTGTTCTGCAATTGGCTGGCTGCAATTGAAAAGAGGCACAACAATGTCATGAAGGTTGAACCAAAGTATTGAGCCAGGGATCTCATCGTAGCACCAGTATCTTTCCCCAGATGACATCCTGATTATTGGTTTCAATACGATAGAAATAGACGCCATTAGCTACGACTGATCGAGCATCATTTTTCCCATCCCAGATTTCATCGTATTCTTGTCCATTGAGACGTGAAGCCTGCTGAATGAGAGTTCGGACAGGCTGCATGGCGAAGTTGAAGAGACGGATTGAGACATTATTGATTCCTGAACGAATGGTTCCTAAGCTGTAATGAATGCGTACCGGCTCATCATCCGGTGAAAATGGATTAGGAAAAGCATACGTTCGGTTTTCATTGCCGAGAGGCTCTGCCGTACGAAAGATTTTCCATGTAGAACCAAAAGGGACGGAAGGTGAATCGATCGTATAAGCGATTCCTTCGGGTCCACCGAACCATACGGTATCACCTTGAGCGGTGACACCATAACATTCCGTAGATGTAAATCGTTGAAGATTTGTAGGATCATAAATTGAACCGTTTTGGATCCAGCTTTCTCCATAATCCGAAGAACGGAAAATACCTGCATCAGCAGCAACATAGACAATCGAATCTTTGGAATCAATATTGTGGACCCATTCGCCGAGAAGCGTATTGTTCCATGTGGATCCGCCATCCTGAGTAAAGCTGACTCCTTTTATTTCATCTTCGCTGGCATTGACAGTCGCTGCCCACATGATTTTACGATTTCGCCACTGTTGTTCTTTTAATGCGACAACAAAATTTCCGGAGATTGAATGAACCTGGTTCTGGTGTGAGAATTTACGCCAACTCATTCCGCCGTCAGTGGATTTGTTTATTCCACCTGCAGATCCCGCCCATATCGTACTATCATCGGCGGCATAAACAGAAAACAAGAGATGGTTATTGTTCGCTTTCAAACCAAGACGTCCAGATGAAGGGGAGAGATCAAACGCATAATCGAGGGCCATCATCGTATCGATATAGTCAAGGTTATCCGGAGGAAGAACGACTCGTCTCCAGGAGCTATCAAGAAAAGAATATTTACGAAGCATGCCGGCCCAACTCGTCGTCCATACAGCATTTTTTGTCAACGCGATATCAAATGTAATGTTTTGCTGGGGGACAGTTACCGGCATTGCACGTATTTTATTCCTTCCATATAATTCCAGAGTATCATTGTTATTGTCAACAGGTTGTGGAACGAATGTCCACGAGATACCCCTATCGGTCGAATAATGCAGACCACCGCCAGTTTGCACGTATTCATCATTCAATTTGGTAGAATATCCGGTGGCTACCCAAATCAAATCATTTCGTACCGCAATCGCTGATATACCCTTATTGTCAAATGTGCCTGTACTCGAAAAGTGTGTCCAACTGATTCCTCCATTCACGGTGAGACTTAGTCCGCGTTCAGTCCCGAACCAAATTGAATCATGGCGGACTAGGATATCGTTAATCGTGTTCGTTCGCGGCAAAGAGCTACTCCAGCCGGAAAAAGATTGGAAGAGTTTCGGTACCTGTCCAAACGCAGGAACTACGAAAATGAAGGACAGAAGTAATATGCTGCGAATCCTCTTCAATGGATTATCGTTATCGTTGTTGTGAGAACATCGCTGGTGTCACTCGAAAGATCGATAGCCAAAAATTTAAACAGGTAAGGACCTGGCGGAGGAGGGGGAGTTACTGAAAAGGTTTCTGTATAAATTCCATTGTCTGCTTTGACGTCGCCATGAGTGCCATCATCAAACAAAGGAAATTCTTTTCCACTCGAAGAAATCATCAATACTGATTTTATATCACGTTGACCATCGTAATCAAAAGCTTTTAAACTTATGACGAAGGTCGAATCTGTTGAAGTATTCACACTTGAGGGACACTGTAGGTCAGAAAGAATAGGAGCAATATTAGGACGGCTGATAATCAGCGGAAGAGTAATGCGTTGGCTTTGAAAATCATTCTGAGAACTACTGGAGAAATTGACAAAGAATTTCCCAGCCTGATATCGGTAAATAGAAAAACCAACTAAGGCGCTATAAATGCTGTCGTTGGGAGTGAGATCTGAATTTGATCCGCTATCGTTCATTTGGACAGAAGTTATGATATCATCTGAAGAAGGATTAACAACGACACAAAATACATCAGAAATCTTATCTTTTCCCTGCGGATGTGTCACTCTTGCTTGGCCAATAAAACTGACTTGAATGATATCTTCCGGTTTTCGACCTGGACCGATGCCCTCAGTGTGAATTGTATCCGGTGTGATTCTTGCAAAAGAAATGGAAGGGGGAAATCCTGAATTATCGATAATGGATCCCTGTCTATTTTCGCAGCCAGGAATCACAAAGAGGGATCCAAGAATTATAAATATGAGAAAATCTCTAAGCGGATAATTGCGAGACACGATTGCCCTTCTGTAAATTTATATTATATAACCTGTAGCAATCGTTTTCCGGTTAGTCCTTGTTGTAAGTGGTTAGCGTTTCCTTTAAAAGGTAGGGAAATAAACAGAGAGATTCAATACGTTAACCGCCTACCGTAAAAGGATTTAAAGAGAAAGAAAGCACGAAAATAATAACGCATATCCACCCCAGCGCCATACGCCGGGCATCGAGGGGAGATTCATCAGCAACAGAGGGGTGGTATAATTTGACAACGTAGAGTGCAATCATCGCCCAGAGAAACCATGCTGACCAACTGTATTGCGCAAAAGGAATAAGCTGCCCTACATCACGTTTATAGACAAATCCGAGCAGAGTTCTTAATAAAGCATCTGAAATTGATGGGGTACTGAGGAACATCAGAATGTACAATGAACTGCGTGCTATCTTTTTGTGGAATTCGCCAAACATTGCATAGATAACATGACCACCATCGAATTGACCTATGGGAATAAGGTTCAATGCCGTTACAAAGAGTCCAAACCATCCGGCACATAGAAAAGGATAATGGTAGACTTCGCTCATTGGTGGAACATACTGCAGAGAAGGATTCGTCAGGATCGATTGCAACCCTGAAAAGAGCAATGTTTTCCCAAATTCCAACGAAATACCGTGTGCTGATGCAGACGCATTGATAGAAAAATTGTAGTTCGGGTGAATACTCAGAATGAACGAGGGTGATGGGAGGTTTGAGAATCCATAAACAAGGACTGCAAGGGACGCAGTGAACCCTGCAATAGGTCCTGCGACACCAATATCAAAAATGGCTTTCCGTGAAGGCACGCTCGTCTTTGTTTTTATAACAGCCCCAAAAGTACCGAAATTCAAAAAGAGCTGTAAAAGGAATGGAATTGGGGGAAAAGGAAGGAAATAGGGTAAGGTTGCATCCACTTGATGATATCGAGAAGCAAAATAATGACCGAATTCGTGACATGCCAAGATAAATAAAATTGACGCTGAATATGGAATCCCGAAATGAAAATTCGTTAGTTCAAAAGGATCTCGATTCAACCAGAGGACTCCAGCAACCGTCGTGGTGAAGAACGTCAATATGAAAAGGCTTAAGTGGAAGGACCAACGGAGCATTGCCTTAAAAGTAGATTCTTTTTCCCTGCCTACAGATTCTTGTACTTGGTCAATATTCATTAATGGATGTTTATTTCATGGAAAATCATTGGTTTACTTCAATATTACTACGAAATCTCAGGAATAAACCATACAGGGTTTGTGAAACAAAAATGAGAATGAGCGTCCGAAGAGTCATCGGCTGAAGTCCACACTTCTGCACGTAGATAGCAATTAGTCTCTATGTTAATTTCTAATTCACGATTTATTGCATAGGCTCGTAAGTCATGCTCGGACAATATTACAATCTCCGAAGAGCCTATAATACCTTTGAAGATTTTCACTAAATGTATTGATCCATATTCTGTTGAAGATAATATATCAAGCAATATTTTGTGATTATTCCCGAAATTATTACTTCCGATTGAAGTGATTTTTTCCTTCCCTGAGTACACAATGAAGTTGATCACAGGTCCGTCTGTAACCAAAGATTGTCCATATTTAAGTGCGGACAATATATTGCTTTCGGACAGGGATTCAAGGAAGACGCCTGTTCGCATTTTGCCAAATACTTGATGCTCCCGTTCAAGAATTCTGAGGAATGGAATACCAATCTGTCTGAAGCGATTGAAATTTCCATGCGCATCATTCCCGGCAAGTGCAAATAGTCGTCTACCTTTTAAAAGTTCCTCTATCCATTGGCGATAGCCGTTCCAGAATCCGTCTGAAAGTTGTCCATTAATAAATTGAAGTCCGGATAAGCGCTGATGTAATAAATCAGAATTTAACCAGACGCCGCGTCCGAGGAGAATTCTTTGAAGAGAGGAAACTGGTTCCAGCGGATGAGCAGCGTAGGAAACGGCTGATGGTTCAAGATCATTCAAGACTTCTGTGATGCTATGCTCGCTTTCTGTTTTGAGCCAATGCTCGGCTCCATCACCTGATCCGTGGAAAAATTTCCTATTACCTAAGAGGAGAAGATGAATATTCTTTCGCGCTTGGGTACGACAAGTTACCTCTTCACCTCTGACTATGACAAACTGATCACTTTTTGAGTTAAGGTCATCAACTTCATTCTGCAATAATTGCCATTTTTGGATTTTTGGATCGTTAATTAAATAGCTGTCAAGGGAATCATCTAAATCATATGAATGATCAGTCACACACAAAAACGATAAACCCAATGCCATGCTTAAATTCACCGCTGCACCTAAAGGAGATCCAAACTCTACTTGATCATTGGAATAGATGGAATGTGAATGACATTCACCGAAGTACAAGTGTCCGAATTTTGGGTTACATGACTCTGAGACATACACATCCAGAGGAAAATGAGAGGATGTTCGATAATTATCGTTGAAATATCGGCGAGCGTTTTTACCATCGCTTATTTCAAATTGTACGTCGCATTTGATCTTTCCTGTTAGTCCGTTAAGAGGTATGTCATAAACTCGCCACCACACTTTCTCGGAGATCTCCAATGGTGCTTCAAGCAGGGTCGTTTCAAGAACAATCATATTCTCGATTCTTAGAACGACGGAAACCTTCTTGAGTAGTGTAGGAAAAAGGTGAGCATCTTTTATGAGCACAAGGAGGGGGAGAGGTATTTGAGGATCGAGCCGGTGCGGAGCATCTGCGAGTATTTCAGGTTCATGCTTTCGCAAAAAACTGAAAAAATATTTAAATCTATAATGCGTTTCTGCGTAAAGAAAAACGGGAAGCAGATGCCATAATGCCATAGGAAGATGAGTCAAAATTTTCGCCCTTTCCATTTCACCTTACCGCCGAAGAATACAAGGAAAGGAAGAAAAAGAACGTATGTTAGAAAATACAATTCAAACCAGTAAAACCAACGTAATTCATCAATATGATTAAGTTTACGAAGCAATTTATAAAGGAATATATAGTCTGCAATAAATTTAACCATAAGAGCTGTTGCTGCTTGAACGACACCTCCCCAGAAGAGCATGATGAAAGGAGACAGGTGCATAAGGAAGCCCACTGACATAATGGCAAAACCTGCAATTTTCATATCGAGTCCACCTTTTCCCCACCTATGCTTTTGCCTAATGAGCGTTTTAAAATCTGGACAGGGTTTGCTTTGAACAAGATGTTGCGAATCAATGGGATACCTATATTGCCATTTTCCTGAACTGACAATTGCCTGTACAACTGCATAGTCCTCAGTGACACTGAACTTTATTTTTCGATATCCGCCAACTTGTTCGTATGCTGATTTTCTGAATGAAAGATTATTTCCGATGCTCCCAAGTGGAAGGCCTAATCCAGCTGTCGCAGCTGCCATTCCAAGGATAAATGCCCAATCCAATGACTGCATCCCTTCAAAAGTTGTTGCAGCTTTTTGAAGCGTGAATCCGCCAACTAGCCCTACTTCATCACTATATCTCAGTGCTGTTTGTTCAACCCAGGTCGACGGAACAATACAATCTGCATCTGTAATAAGAATTATCTCACCTATCGCCTGATCAATCCCATGCGCTAGGGCATTAGCCTTGCCTAGAAGGTTCGGATTTTCCTTAGAGTGCACAAGCTTAATGTTGGAGTAACGATTCATAAAAGCTTCGCAAAGTGTTGCAGTACTGTCCGTCGAGCCATCATTGACAACGATAATTTCATATCTGAACAATGGATAGGTCTGGTTCGATACAGATTCAAGGCAGAGTGGGAGATTGGATTCTTCATTCCTTGCAGCAATAATCAGCGAGATAAATGGATCGGACGATGGCATCTTACCGTCCTTATTCCGATTCAATCCGATGAGGAATATTCCTATCTGACATACGTAAAGGACAGTAATGAGGAGAAGAAAGTTTTCGAAAGTCATCAAGGTAACTGTTTGAAATTAAAACCCTTTTCCTGTAATGCATCAAGAAGAAAGGGAAGATATGAATGAACTGTATGGGCGGTAGATTCGTTATCATGAAAGAGAAGAATTGACCCATCAGTAGCTTTCTTTATAACACGTTTCATTTTGCGATTCAGCTGAGTCGGTTGGAAATCTTTACTATCGACGCTCCACAGGATACATGATAGGTCATACTCTTGGAGCACTTTTAATGTGACGCCTGTAAAGTATCCGTATGGAGGGCGAAAATAGCGTGATTGTTCACCGATGATCTCCTGCAAGATTTCTTCCGACTGAAGAATTTCATTTCGGATAAATCCCTCATTTTTGAAGAAAAAGCTTGAATGCGTGTATGAATGGTTGCCTATTTGGTGCCCATCGTTCCTGATTTGATAAGCAAGCTCAGGAAATTTCGCTACATTCTGACCAATAAGAAAAAAACTTGCCTTTATATTGCGTTCCTTAAGGATTCGAAGAACTGTTGGTGTCGCTCTTGGATGAGGGCCATCGTCGAACGTCAGATGGATCCCATGAACGGTTGTGGAAAAGAGAACAGATGGAAAAAGCAACCGAAGTAGTCTAATTTCATATCTCATCGTTGAATATTACGTCCCTTCCACTGAAACGAAGCAATTTGACCAATTGCAGCGGTGATAACAATATAAGGAACATGAAAAATCTCTGCAACGAGAAAGTGGAATAATGGGACTGGTTGACCGAACATCCGTGCTCCGGTGCGGAGAGTGAAATAATCAACTAAAGCTTTACCGCAAAACACGATTCCAAGGGGATAAATGAGTTTGGGTTCTGATGGAACTAACAGAACGGCGAGAATAACGCTGAGAAAAAATAAATACAGCAAAATAAGTGTGCGCAGAATAGTTTTATCCTCATAATGTCCACGCTTATTTGCCCAGCGGATACGCTGGGTAAAGAATGAAGAAATCGTATTTGACGACTGTGTCGTTACTACTGCATCTGCTTCCGGAGCAAAAACGATGGTTCCTGCATTTCGCTCAACCATTCGGTTCATCAAGGATTCATCATCGTTCGAACTGTCAGAAAGACCAAATCCTCCAACCGCCTCGAAAGCCTTTTTTCGATAGGCGAGATTTGCTCCATTGCAAATGATTGGCCTTCCCGATCCAATCAAACCGGCCGCAGTGGTGATAAGTCCAAGGAATTCCAGGTATTCAAGTTTGGAAAAAAAGGAAGCGGAAACCTTTTCTCGAACTGGTCCCGCAACAAAGACAACATCTTTCCTAAAATGATTAATCATAATTTCAATCCACCGTGGCGGTAGAAGGCAATCAGCATCTGTACTAAGAATAATGTCTCCTGTTGAGTGCATGATTCCATGGGAAATTGCCAAGGGCTTGCGTCCTATATTGCGTTCCTTCGTATCCGGCAAAGAACGTAGATGAAAGTTCCTGTGACTCTCTGAGAATGACCGTACAATTTCCGCTGTTCCATCCGTTGATCCGTCATCGACAACAATAACTTCATAGTTCTGTGGAAAGTATGACTGTTCGGTGAGCGACTGAAGGCATTCTCCAATCGCTTTTTCCTCATTTCGGACTGCAATGACAATGCTTGCCATCGGGAACATAGTTGTTTGCTCAGCTGGTGTAAGCGAAAGCAATCCTAAACGAACACGAATGAAAAAATAGACATAGTAGATGGTAAAAATTGACAGCAATCCGAGAGCGCACTCTATCATGGGAAATCACCTAATGGATTTTTTTGAAGAAATGAAGCAATGAAGAAGTCGATAATTGCTGATACCTCAGGAAATAAGTTCCTATCGCACTGGGTATGAAAACATTGATGACAAAAAGGAGCAAGGAAGCGTTCAGAGCTGCCGCCTGTGAAATTCCAAAGGCAGAAAAGAAAAAGACCGATCCTGCTTCGCGAATGCCGAGATCACCTAATGAAATGGGGAGAAGGGATTTCACGAACATCATGGCGCTTGTTCCGATAAATGCCTGTTCAAGCGTGACTCGATCAAATGCGCAGAGGAGCAAGAACAATTGAGCGACGATAACGAGATGAAACACGATGGTGTAAAGTGAAGTGATCACCACCTGTCGCGGTTTCAGGAGAGTCAACCCTTCCAAAACTCCTGTAAGCCATGATTTTTTAAAGAACGAGGTATTGATTCGATGTCCGAAGTCAGCAATCAGTTCCATTCGTAAAAGGATAACGAACAACATCGCAATAAGTCCGACCGTCAAAATGCTGAAAATGATTGAATTAGAGATTGTCAAGAATGCAAGCCCGATTATTCCAGCGACGCTCGTAACCAGAAATATTTGAGCTTTATCAAGGAGCGCCAAACCTACTAAATGTGATCGTCGTGCATCAGTGATATGGAGAGCTCTTCCGGCAAATTCGCCAATTTCCCCTGGAGTGAAAGAACCAAGTGAAATGCCAAGCATCACGGATCCAAACGCTTCCCACGACGTCGGTGATTCTTTGACGGCATGAAGCATGATACGCCACTTCAATGTTCGCACACCAAGATTGGCAATTAAAAGTACGGCTCCCCCAAAAATATACCTGCTGTCAGCAGACCGGTATGCAGCGAGAACGTTTTGCCATTGAACCAGGGAAATGACAAAGGTGAGAACGAGTGCGCTCACGGTGACTCGGATTATGATGCGTAAAAGTCTTTTCCAGAGATTCTCTGGTTCGTTATGTGCTCTTGTGTTCAACTCTGCTTCCATTGAAACTTCCAGAAAAGTCCGAGCGGTCCAATAAAGGAATTATACAGAATGTAAAGTGCTTCCATTAAAATAAATGTCGATCGAAATGAATTACACTGAAATGTCCTCGTCGAGGGAAGTATGAGAACCGCATCAGCGGCAAACTTCATGACGATGCATCCCAGAACACTTTGGACCGATATTAAGCCAAGGAAAAATAAAATAGGGGAGAGGAAGATCATGAGATTTGCCGAGTGATAGAAGAAAAAGAAAAGCATCATAGGAACAGTGAAGAACTTTGAAGCAGAGAAATGACGTTTGCGCTGCTCAACAAAGGACCAGAAGCCTGCTGGCGGTACTGTCGGAACAAAACTTTTATTCGTGTGCAGATATCGGATTTCCCATTTTGTCTTCCTTCGCACGAGTTGAAGAAAGAGATCATCATCGCCGCTGATAGAATGTTTGATCCTCTCAAATCCGTCCACTTCATCATAGACACTGCGCCTGTAGGCAAGATTCCTGCCGGTGCAGAGCCATCCACTATTCCAACCGATTGAGCCAGCACTCCACAGAGCTGCACGGAATTCTTCGTAGGTAATAAATGAAAAAAGGACTCTTGTAAAAATTCCACTCTTTAGCGCTATGCTCGATGGGGTTTGGTAAGGCGAATATCCTGCGACGAGTCCCACTTCAGGTTGAAATTGTTTTACTAATTCTTCAACCCATTCGGGGGGAGGAAAGCAATCCGCATCGGTGAAACAAAGAATTTCACCTTTGCTCGCCTGAATGCCGGATTTGAGAGCGTTTTTTTTCTCCGGCATATCGGAAGAAGTCTTTGTCATGTCGATACAGTGGAAGGTCGGATTCTCCCTGCACATATCAGCAATAATTTTCCCCGTGTCATCTGTTGACCGATCATTGATGAGTATGATCTCACAATGTGGATAAGTCTGCTGAGACAAACACAGAAGCAGTCTGCCAAGAGTGTGCTGCTCATTGCGGGCAGCCACGATGATAGAGACTAACGGTTGCTCTGAACTTGGGGAATTCCTGACACGCTTCCTTCCCCACAACAGGCCTATGTGAATAAGAAAATAAAACCCTGAAGCAAGTGTAAGAAGCACTCCGAGTACTGTTGAAATTTCCATACACAGTCATAATCGGAAATAATGGGTTCTTTTGCAACGTCCAAAATAAATTCAAAAAGTGTGAGAAATTCTCGCGCAGAGATTGAAAATCGCATCTCTTCCAGCTATATTGACACAAAGGTATTTCCCTGATAAATTATTGAACATTATGAAACCATTGGTTATTGGATTGGCTGGAGGAACAGGCTCCGGAAAAACTTCGGTTGCTAATAAGATTCTCGAACGTCTTGACACGGATCATGTGATGGTCCTCCAGCATGATTCGTATTATAAAGACCTCGAGCAGCATCGCGGATTAACACCGGATAAAATCAATTTTGACCATCCCGATTCACTCGAAACGGATCTGATGATTCAGCACATTCGGCAATTATGCGAGGGGAAAACGATCTATCAGCCTATTTATAATTTTGCAACACATCGGAGAATGGTAGAGACACAGCAGCTTGCCCCCAAAGATATTATTATTATCGATGGAATCTTGATTTTTGTTGAAAAGCGGTTGCGAGAAATTATGGATATCAGAATATTTGTCGATACTGATGCTGACGAGAGACTCGTTAGGAGAATTCGCCGCGATATTCTTGAACGCGGCCGATCTGTGGAAACGGTCATGAATCAGTACTTGGATACTGTCAAACCCATGCATCTCGAATTTGTAGAACCCAGCAAGCATTGGGCAGATATTATTATCCCGCGCGGCGCGGATAATCTTGTTGCTATCGATATGGTTGTCACGAAGATTAAATCGCTGCTGGCTGCGAAACTTGCAGCAGCACAGATATCATAGAGATCTCGTTTTTCGTCCTTCCAACGACTCAAATGAAGTTTAAATCATGTTTTTTGCATTTCTTGACTCTCCGTCAAAAATGCAATATCTTCATCAGAGAAAAGTCCATTGTAGAGTGATTCATAAGTTGTTTATAGGGATTATGTGAACCGAAAGCTAAAGTTAAAAACCGCAGGACGTGTGTTCTCGCCTTCCTCAACCAAGATTGAATCGAAATACAAGAAAACAACTCTTCCCAATGGCATGCGTGTTGTCACGGAAGAGATCCCGCATGTACGGTCCCTTTCGCTTGGACTCTGGATTCAGACAGGTTCTCGAGATGAATCTCCTGAAAAGAATGGTATTTCGCACTTCATGGAACACATGGTGTTTAAAGGAACAAAGAAGCGAACAGTGAAGGAAATTGCGCAGAGCATGGAATCTGTAGGAGGGTATTTAAATGCATTTACGAGCAAAGAACATACATGCTACTATGCACGTGTACTGGATGAACATCTCGAATTAGCGATTGATGTTCTGTCGGATATGGTACTTTCGCCAACGTTTCCTGAAAAAGAATTAGAAAAGGAAAAGAATGTCGTTCTTGAAGAATTGAAACAGGCAGAGGATGACCCAGACGATATCATCCATGATTATTTTGAAAAAACAATCTTTCGAACACATCCGCTTGGTATGCCTGTCATTGGAACGGCAGATACGATTTCCTCATTTCGGCGCAACAGTCTTCTCCAATACAAAACAGAGCGTTATACATCTTCAAATATTGTCATAGCGGCAGCGGGTCATATCAACCATACCGAAGTGGTAGAATTAGCTGAACGGTATCTCCGTCAGACTGCGGCCACTGTCAGTTCTCCAGAAACAAATCCACCGGCTGTGATCGAAGAACTCAATTCAGTTCGGAAAGAGTATTACAAACCCATTCAACAGGCTCATATTTGTTTAGGGACAATCGGATGCAGTGTCAAAGATGAAAAACGCTTTTCCATGCAGGTCCTCAATACGATATTAGGAGACGGGATGAGTTCTCGATTGTTCCAAAACATCCGGGAGCAATACGGCTTCGCCTATTCTGTCTATAGCTTTAACAATATGATGCAGGAGACCGGAACAGCTGGTGTATATGTTGGTACGGAGGGTTCCCATGTACAGAAATGTATTGACCTTGTGTGGAAAGAATTGAAATCTCTCCGTCGGCAGGGTATCACAAAAAGGGAGCTTGAGCACACGAAAACTCAATTAAAAGGAGGCCTTATGCTGGGGATGGAAAACATTCCCAATCGTATGATCCGACTGGGGAGTTCGGAATTATATTTTGGTGAGCTGATTTCTCTTGATTCCATTACGGCAAAAATTAATGCTGTCACAAGAGAAGATGTCCAAGAAATGGCGGAACGGTTATTCGAAGAAAATCAATTTACAACAATCATTTTTCATCCAGATAAGAAACGTCAGGAAATACCTGAACAGGCAAACTTGAATTAATTCTGTGAGTCATTGAGCTATGCATACTGAGAATACCGTTGTTTCCATATCCCGTCGCGGACGAGATATTCAGGGTTCTCCAATACGTAAACTTGCTTCACTTGCGGAACAGCGAAAGAAGCAGGGAATCCGGGTGTACCATTTGAATATTGGTCAGCCTGATTTACCTACACATCCTGCAGTATTCAATGCCATCCATACCTTTGCGCAGCCAACAATCGCGTATGCCCCTTCTAACGGTCTGCCGCAGCCGCTCACCGCATGGAAGAAATATTTTCAACACGTCGGGGTTCATTTTGAAGAACATGAACTCATCGTCACGACCGGCGGTTCAGAAGCCATTATCTTTGCAATGTGCGCGGTCTGCGATACCAATGATGAAATTATTGTGTTTGAGCCATTTTATACAAACTATAACGGTTTTGCGAGCATTGCTAATGTAAGACTGGTTCCTGTGCCACTGAAGATTGAAAATGGCTTTCATCTGCCACCGGAACGTGAAATAGAAACATACATTACGAAACGAACACGAGCGATTCTCTTTTGCAATCCATCAAATCCTACTGGAACGATTTACAGCCGCGAGGAACTCCAATGCTTAGTGGCGCTTGCAAAAAAATATGGAGTTTTCTTATTGTCAGACGAAGTATACCGCGAGTTTGCCTACGAAACGAGAGCTGTCAGTATTGAAAGTTTTTCGGAAATTAAGGATCGCGCAATTCTATTGGACAGTTGCTCGAAAAGATTCAATGTCTGTGGCGTACGCATCGGCGTTCTAGCCAGCCACAACAAAGACATCATTTCTGCTGTTCTAAAATTTGGCCAAGCAAGACTTTCGGTCGCAACGATTGAACAGATGGCTATGGTGCCGTTGTTAGAGCATCCAGAGGTATATACTAGGCCGATCGTGCAGGAGTTCAGAGAGCGTCGTGACGTTGTTTATCAGGGATTGAGCGTTATACCCGGAGTGACGTTCTATAAACCGGAGGGGGCATTTTATATAGTCATTGGTCTCCCGGTTCATGATTCTGAACACTTTGCAAAATGGCTCATAGAGGAATATGAATATCGGCGGGAAACGGTGTTACTGGCACCAGCGCAAGGTTTCTATGCAACACTGGGTAAAGGGATGAATGAGGTGCGATTAGCATTTATGCTCAACGTTGATGATCTCAGAAAATCCTTAGAAATCCTCAAAACGGGACTTGAAGTATATACCAAGAAGTTTATGAATTCATGAGACGTGTAGGAGAATGGCAAAGATCATAATTGATGGAAAAGAATTAGTCGTTGATCCACAATGGACTGTGATTCAGGCGGCTTCTCAGAATGGGATACATATTCCACATTTTTGCTGGCATCCCAAACTTTCCGTCGCAGGAAATTGTCGCATATGCTTGGTGGAAGTCGAGAAAATGCCGAAACTTGTGATTGCGTGTGCGACTCAAGTTTCCGACGGGATGGTAGTTAACACGAAAAGCGAAAAGGTTGTGAAAGCACGCAATGCAGTGATGGAATTCTTGCTGATCAATCATCCGTTAGATTGTCCGATTTGTGATGAAGCGGGAGAGTGTAAACTTCAGAATTATGCTTACAAGTTCAGCACAGGAACCAGTCGATTTCAGGAAAATAAAGTCCACAAACCGAAGAGAGTGGAACTTGGTCCACGTGTTATGCTCGATGTAGAGCGGTGTATTATGTGCTCCCGCTGTATTCGGTTCTCAGATGAAATTGCTCATCAACCGGTGCTCACCTTTACTGAACGAGGCACCCATGTCGTGTTAACAACTTTCCCCGGTACACAATTAGATAATCCCTATTCGATGAATGTCGTTGACATTTGTCCGGTTGGTGCATTGACGAGTCGTGACTTCCGGTTCAAATCTCGCGTATGGGAAATGTCTTCAACGGAAAGTATTTGTATCGGTTGCGCACGAGGCTGCAATACTTATGCTTGGGTACGGAATAATGAAATATTGCGGCTGACTCCAAGGAAAAACGACGAGGTCAATTCCTCTTGGATGTGCGACCATGGAAGACTCAATACATTTAAAGGTGTCTCGGGCGAGAAACGCCTGAACGGTCCTCTGATAAAAAAAGACGGTGCTCATGTCGAAGTTGGATGGGATGAGGCTGTTTCAACGGTGGTCTCCGAATTGAGAACGTACCGTAAACATGAAATCGCCGGAATTGGTTCAGCCTATGCGACGAATGAGGATAATTATCTCTTTACTCGGTTCATGAAAGACGTTATCGGAAGTAAGAATATTGGATTCCTTGAGCATTGTATACAAGGCGAGTCGGATGATTTGCTAATTCGAGCAGACAAAACACCGAATCGATATGGTGCTTTCGAGACAGGTCTCATGAATGAGAATGGACAGAGTGGCATAAACCATATCATGAAAGGTATTTCAGAGGGTTCGATTAAAGCTCTCTATGTGCTGGAAGATAATATTGCGGAAGTCCCATATATTGCCGACATGCTCTCCAATCTGGAAATGCTCATTGTTCATTCATCAGAAAAAAATGAAACCACAGCTCGGGCAGATATCGTGCTCTCAGCTGCAACTTTTGCTGAAAAACATGGAACAATAACGAATTTCCTAGGCCGCGTTCAGAAGCTGCAGCCTGCAGTGGCTGTGATTGATCAGGAACGTGCTTTAGATGATATGGCCATGAGTCGATGGGATAAGTTTACTGCTCCGAATGATTCATGGGGAAAGGGAAATAAGCGGGATGCACGTTCCTCCTGGAGAATTATCGCTGCGGTGGCTTCGGCGATGGGTGCAAAAATGAAATTCGGAACAGTCGAAGAAGTATTTAAGGAAATGTCAGAACGACTTCCTGCTTTTAAAGGTCTCTCCTATGTAAAGATTGGAAGCCAGGGCGTGAAGCTCAATGAATCGTCAAGACCATTGCAATCGAAGTAAGGATAAAAGAATCCCATGGATATCGTCTCATTGCTCATTGTGTTGATCAAAATCCTTGTGATGATGTTTGGAGTTCTGGTCTTAGGAGCCGCAATGGCTGTTTTTGCAGAGCGTCGTGTCAGTGCATTTATCCAGGAACGGGTCGGACCAAACCGGGTTGGGCCACAGGGAATTATTCAGCCGTTTGCTGATGTTGTAAAACTTGTGATGAAAGAGGATATCGTCCCCAGGCAGGCAAACCGGTTTATCCACGACCTCGCACCTATCATCTCCATCAGTGTAGCGCTGAGTACCTTTGCCATCATTCCTTTTGGGAACACCATTGTCCTTTTCGGCCGGGAAATTAAGCTTATGATCGCCGATGTGGATATCGGTATTCTTTATCTCCTGGCATTGACGTCGATCGGTGTCTATGGTGTGAGTCTTGCAGGGTGGTCATCAAACAATAAATATTCCCTCTTAGGAGGTCTGCGTTCTTCTGCACAACTTATCAGCTATGAACTCTCTATGGGCCTGTCGCTTCTTGGTGTGCTCATGCTCTCCGGGACAATGCGCCTTGACCAAATTGTGCTTCAGCAGACAGACTATTGGTGGGGTATTATTCCAAAGTGGAATATTTTTCTTCAACCGCTGGGTTTTATTACTTTTCTCATTGCTTCATTTGCTGAGACGAACCGGCTTCCCTTTGACTTACCTGAAGCAGAACCAGAACTCGTCGGCGGGTATCATACAGAATATACAGGCATGAAATTCGGTCTTTTTTTTCTCGCAGAATATGCGAACGTCATCACCTCGAGCGCTGTAACCATCACCCTGTTTTTCGGCGGGTGGCATCTCCCATGGGTCGAACAGCTGAGTGTATCGCCATTTCTTTTGAGCATTCTTCAAATGTGCACCTTCCTGGGTAAGGTCATTCTTCTTGTGCTGTTCTTCATCATTGTCCGATGGACAATTCCACGATTCCGATATGACCAATTGATGCACATCGGATGGAAGGTCATGTTACCGATGGCAATCGCAAATTTCTTGATCACAGGAATTGTTATGCTGGTCTGGGCGTAGCAGAGGATAAAGCAGATGAGTTCACCAGGGAAAATAATTCGTAAAAAGGATCTTACCCTCTTGCAGAAGACATTTATTCCGGAGATTCTCAAGGGCCTTCGGATGACGGTGAGACAGATGTTCCGGCCGACATTTACTCAACAATTTCCTGAAGAGCGGTTTAAACCTGATCCATCATTTCGCGGACGACCGGTTTTGGTAGCAGAAAACGGCGTCGAACGATGCGTTGCGTGCGGGTTGTGTGCTCGTGTATGCCCGGCGCTGGCAATCGAAGTGCAAGCTTCGGAAACAGAACTTGTAAAGGAACGATATCCCATAAAATTTGAGATCAATATGGTTCGGTGCATCTTCTGCGGCTTCTGTGAAGAAGTTTGTCCTGAAGAGGCGATTGTCATGAGCCAGGAATATCTACTCGCGTTTACGAGTCAGAAGGAGGCATTGTTTGGGAAGGAACGACTTCTGAAGTCGACCGAGGAATTGAAAAATAGACTGGAATTTTTGCGGAATCATCGGTAGGAAAATCTACTGAACTACATCAAGCTATCGGATACCGACAGGGGACGATCATCGAATATGTTTTCCCAGGTCTTCAGTGCTGCAACATACGGTGTCGTGGCATATCTTGTTGAAGTGGAGACACACCTGGATCCTGTGTCACCAAAATTTTTCATGGTTGGTTTACCGGATAATGCAGTCAAAGAGAGCATACATAGGGTTACTGCAGCGATCAAGAATTCCAATTTCAGGTTTCCTCGCGGGCGTATGACCGTGAATCTTGCACCAGCCGATGTGAAAAAAGAAGGTTCTTCCTACGATCTACCGGTTGCCTTGGGAATCCTCACTGCATCCGGTCAATTGAAATCGAGTATCGTGGAAGAATTTGTGGTGCTAGGTGAATTGGCACTTGATGGAACATTGCGCCCGATCCATGGCGCTCTGGTGATTGCCCTTGAAGCAAAAACGAAAGGGAAACGCGGAATTCTTTTACCGGAAGAAAATGCAAAAGAAGCTGCCATGGTTGAGGGGCTTGAAGTCTATCCAATGCGGAATTTGCGGGAGGCGGTTGGATTTCTTGCAGGCGAGCATCACCTCCTTCAACCGGTTCATGTCAATATGAACGAGGTCTTTTCTGCAGATCAGCATTACACTGTCGATTTTGCTGATGTCAAAGGTCAGGAGAGTGTAAAACGAGCAATGGAGGTAGCTGCTGCGGGTGGACACAATATCTTACTCATAGGTCCGCCTGGGTCTGGAAAGACAATGCTAGCAAAACGGCTTCCAACCATACTTCCGCCTATGACATTCGATGAAGCTTTAGAAACGACTAAAATTCATTCTGTTGCAGGTATGCTCCCGTCCAACACTGCTCTTGTTGCAACACGGCCCTTTCGTTCCCCGCACCACACGATTTCTGATTCAGCGTTGGTCGGTGGAGGGACGATTCCGCGACCTGGTGGGATCTCTCTCTCGCACCATGGTGCCCTTTTTTTAGATGAACTCCCTGAATTCGCACGAAATGTCCTTGAAGTGATGAGGCAGCCGCTTGAGGATAGCAAAGTGACGATCAGTCGATCAAAAATGTCGGTGGACTATCCAGCAAATTTCATGCTGGTGTGTGCAATGAATCCATGTCCATGCGGGAATTATGGAAATGCAGCGCAGGAATGCACATGCAATCATGTTCAAATTCAGAAATACGTCGGAAAAATATCGGGACCGCTGTTGGATCGGATCGATATTCAAGTTGAAGTACCATCAGTGAAGTACAATGAACTCGCATCAAAACGATCTGGAGAGAATTCTAATTCTATTCGTCAACGTGTCGTACGTTCTCGTACTCTTCAGACCGAAAGATTCAGAGGACGAAAAGGATTATTCAGTAATGCAGATATGGAATCAAATGAAATAAAAGAATATTATCAGATTGATCAAACCGGTGCCGATCTTCTCAAGATGGCAATGACTCGACTTGGACTTTCAGCTCGTGCATATGATCGCATTCTAAAAGTGTCACGAACTATTGCCGATCTCGATGGATGCATCGACATTCGCACAGAGCACCTCAGCGAGGCTATTCAATATCGAAGCCTCGATAGAAGTTTCTATGCAGTCTAAACCCTCATCAAACCCAAAATAAAAGGAACACATATGAAGAAAATACTTATAGTTATCGCAATTCTCATTGTTTATGCCTCAGCATGGACGCAACAAAAGGGGAAAATAATTACTATTGTCGGTGAGGTTGTTGAGACCCAATGTTATGTTAGCGGCTTAACCGGGCCTGGAAAGGGACCAGGACACAAGGATTGTGCACTGAAATCTGCGAAACAAGGAATTCCATTAAGCATTCTTGAAGATAAGACTGGCACGGTATTCTTAGTAGGACAGACAAAGAAAGCACAAAGTGGTGCAAATGAGATGCTAATCCCCTTCATCGCGCAAAAAGTCAAAGTCACAGGACGCATGTATGAAAAAGGAGGAATGAAGCTGCTCCTCATCAGTAAAATTAGTTCATTGGAGGATGTGAATAAATCGGAAGAAGAAAAAAAATAATCCTGAAATACGACAAATATCATGAGAGGAAGGGTGGCTGTACGCCGCCTTTCCTTTTTTTATGATCAATAACTGCATTGTAACTCCCTCACGGTTTTTGTATATTGATCAAAAGAGAGTGTGAATAATATGCACCTTGGGCACATCGAAATAGAAAAACCGCTTCTTCTTGCCCCCATGGAAGATGTTACCGATCAAGCATTTCGAATTATATGCAAACGCCTGGGTGCTGACATCGTGTACACTGAATTTGTGAATTCAGAAGGTCTTGTCCGTAATACTTTGAAGACTAGGAAGAAAATGGATTTCCGTGAAGAAGAACGCCCTTTTGGCATTCAGATTTACGGTGGGGAAGAGTCTTCAATGGAAGGGGCCGCGAGTATTGCTGAAAATCTCCAGCCCGATCTCATCGATATTAATTGCGGCTGCTGGGTGCGAAATGTTGTCGGATGTGGTGCCGGTTCCGGATTGCTTCGAGATATTCCAAGGATGGAACGCATCATTTCTGCCGTCGTACGAACCGTCAACGTGCCCGTAACTGTGAAGACACGAATAGGATGGGATTCAGATTCTATTAAAATTCTTGATGTTGCAAGAATGGTTGAACAGTCTGGGGCTTCAGCATTGACCATTCATTGCCGTACTCGTTCGCAAGCGCATAAAGGCGAACCTGACTTTTCCTGGATTCCTAAAATCAAAGCTGTCACCACCATGCCAGTTATTGCAAATGGTTCTCTTGACACTCCCCAGAAGATTGAAGAGGCTTTTCGAGAACTCGGATGCGATGGAGTGATGATTGGGCGCGGTGCTATAGTCAATCCATGGATTTTTCACCAGAGCAAGCATTTTCGATCGACGGGAGAATTACCCGCATTGCCGTCCATTGAAGAACGGTTCCGTGTTTTAACTGAGCATCTAAGACTATCAACGGAATGCAAAGGAGAACGCAAAGGAGTTATCGAGTTCAGAAAACATTATTCCGGCTATTTAAAAGGACTCTTTGGTGCATCGAAAGTACGCCAGGAATTGATGCAGTACATCGATTTAGAGCTGGTAGCCCGCCGATTGCTCCAATATCAGGACGAACTCCTCACAGACGGCACTGTACAAGCAAATATCGGCACTTTAGAAGCATCTTGAATGGATAAAAAACGGATCATTGAAATTCTTGATGAAATGGGGACTCTTCTTGAGTTAACGGGAGGAAATCCATTCCGTGCCCGGGCATATCATAATGCTGCACAAGTTCTTAGAGGATTAACTGACAACATCGAATCTCTCGTGTATCAGGAATCGCTTACCTCCATAAAAGGAATCGGACAGGGACTTGCGGATTTAATTACGGAACTTGTCCGCACAGACAAGGCAAAGATGCATGAAGAACTCCGCGTAAGAGTTCCATCCGGAGTCCTTGATATGCTCCGCATAGAAGGTCTCGGACCTAAGAAGATAAAAAACCTGTACGAAAAACTAAATATCAAATCGATCGCAGAATTACAAGATGCGTGCGACCATCAACGCCTTCGCTCGCTCGAAGGGTTTGGTGTTAAGAGTGAAGAAAGTATTCTTAAAAGCATTAAACAGCTTGAGCATACTCATGATAAACATTTATATTCTCAGGCTTTAGAGTCTGCAGAGAAAATACTTTCGATGTTGGTGGAAATCAAGGGGATCAAGCGAAGTGAGTATGCCGGCAGCCTCAGACGTCGAAAAGAATTAATCGGTGATGTAGATCTCCTCGTGAGTGCTGCAGAAAAAGCGCGTCCTGAAATATTTAAAATATTCACATCGCAGAAAAATGTGGAGTCAGTCATTGCAGCTGGTGGCACAAAAGCCAGCGTCATCCTTACAAATGGTATTCATTGCGATCTCCGTATTGTAAACGAATCAGAATATCCATTCGCGTTGAATTATTTCACTGGCAGTAAGGAGCATAATGTCGAAATGCGTTCACTCGCCCGTAAACGAGGCTTGAGTCTGAATGAATATGGATTCACGAAAATTGAAAAAGCCACAAATCATAAATCGCTCAAAAAAATTCCATCTTGTAAGACCGAAGAGGACATTTATTCTTGTCTCGGATTATACTATATACCGCCTGAACTTAGAGAAAACACAGGTGAAATAGAATATGCGCAGAAAAATCAAATACCCACGCTCATTGAACTGGCCGATCTACAGGGAGCATTTCATTGCCATACGACTGACAGTGATGGACTGAATACGTTGGAACAGATGGTTTCAGCAGCTCAACACCTGGGTTGGAAATATCTGGGAATAGCAGATCACAGTCAATCGGCATCCTATGCTGGCGGGTTGTCAGTAGAAAAGGCTCGTGATCAGTTGAACCGAATTAATAGACTCAATAAACAATTGAAGAATTTTCGAATTTTCAAGGGGACGGAGTGCGATATTCTGCCTGATGGCTCGCTGGATTATTCAGATGAACTTCTTAAAGAATATGATTATGTTGTGGTCGCTATCCATAGTAAATTTAAGATGATTGAAGATGAAGCGACAAAGCGAATTAGAAGGGCATTAAAAAATAAATATGTGACCATGCTTGCTCATCCTACAGGGCGACTTTTATTGGAGCGGGAAGGATATCCCTTGAATATGCCGGCTGTCATCCAGGCTGCTGCCGATTACGGAAAGGCAATTGAGATCAACGCACATCCGATGCGTTTGGATTTGGACTGGCGGTTTTTGAAATTCGCAAAAGAAAAAGGAGTTCGAATATGCATTAATCCTGATGCTCACACCATCGACGGTCTCAAGGATGTTCAATATGGTGTTGCTATAGCACGTAAAGGCTGGTTAGAAGCGAAAGATGTGGTTAATACTTGGCAGACTCAGCAGGTTGATCATTACTTCGGGAACAAATAGGGGATCACGTTATGAGTATTTACAGCGCACTATCGTCCGAAATACCTATCATAGCATATTCTGTGCTCCATCAGCATAAGAAAAATGTAGCACCGAAAGAATATATAAAATCTCTGCAAGCTTTTCGATCAGCATTGAAAGAAGAGACAAATCAGATTAAAGTAGTCTGGGAGAATCATATTTCGGATATAACGGCGACAATTGTTCAAACAACACGAGGGAATCTATCGCAGTTCCTATCGACTCCGCTGCAGTCCGACACAGGTGAAATTCACCGGATTATCAAGGAACAGGTAATTCAAACATCTTCTCAGCTCCTGCCAAACATCCACTTTGGTCTTTTAGGCGGTTTTGATTCAAAATATCTGGTCGAAACCCCTCAGGGCGATATTCCAAAATCACGCCTGGTGAATGGAAGAGCATTCCTGCAAAAACTTGGATTCAAACTGGGTAAAAATAATGCCGGTATTTTTGAATCTATATACATCGTTGAAGGAGGTACCAATCTCGATCTCCTAGAGCATATAGTTCGAAAAGAAATAGGCATTTACGAATCCGCTCATGGGAAAAATATTGTCGAAATGGCTGCCATGACATGTGCATTGCACAATCTTATTTTTTTGGACGGAACATTGGAACAGGATGGAGACCGCTTTGAGCTTCAGGTGAATCTTGTTAAAGGGAAAGAGCAGTACCATATATTTCATAAAGAGTTATTGGAATCAATGAAATATTTTCGCATAGAGATTCATAATCTTAATGTTTCAGTTTGGCAGCGTAAGCTGGGACTCGGAGTAGGTGAGGAATATATTCTTCGTGTCCGAGCGAAAGATCGTTCGACTCTTCGATCCGGAATTACTTCAATACAAAAATTTATCCAGAATCGGAATCATCTTTCGGATGCTCTTGATACAGCAACATGGTTAGTCAAAGAATTTGTTTGAAATAGCCCTTTTAACGTGCTCCTATGACAGTCTCTCAAAAAAGGAATATAAGATCTGTAGGGTTGATCCTTACAAGACTCAAGAAAGAATTTCCCCAGGCAAAATCGGCATTGGTATTTTCCGATCCGCTCCAATTGCTGATTTCAACAATTCTTTCCGCTCAATGCACTGATGTTAGGGTTAATATGGTTACACCATCGCTTTTTGCTAAGTACAGATGTGCGAAGGACTTTGCTGAAGCTGATAGAACCAAATTAGAGACTGAAATCAAATCAACAGGTTTTTACAAAATGAAAGCCAAGCATATCATTGAAGCGTGTAATGCCCTCGTGGATCGCTTCCAAGGTCAGGTTCCTAGAACGATGGAAGAATTGGTTACACTTCCCGGTGTAGGGAGGAAGACGGCAAATTGTGTCCTCGGAGGTGCATATGGTATTCAGAGTGGGATCGTCGTAGATACACATGTAATTCGACTTTCAAATCGACTTGGATTCACAAAGGAGACTGCTCCCGAACAGATCGAACAGGATCTGATGAGGTTGGTACCAAAGAAAGAATGGTATCGTTTTAGCAATCTGCTCATCCTCCATGGACGTAATATTTGCAAAGCGAGAACACCAATTTGCGGAGAATGTATCCTTGCAGATATCTGTCCATCAATTCAATAAATTCTAGTCAAGTTTGCCATCAAATGAACTATTAGACGCTTGGGAAGGTAATCATGGATAATGAAAGAATTCGCAATGACTTATAAAGAAGCACTCAATTTGATGCATGAATATACAAAGAGCGATGCTCTACGCAAACACATGTATGCCGTCGAAGCAGCAATGCGTGCGTATGCTCGAAAGTACGGTGAAGACGAGGAGAAGTGGGCAATTGTCGGTGTCCTTCATGATTTTGATTATGAAATGTATCCAACGATTCCGGAGCATCCGCGGAAAGGATCCGAAATATTAAAAGAGAAGGGGTATTCCGACGAAATTCGTGAAGCTATACTTGGTCATGCCAGTTTTACTAATGTGCCACGAGTATCATTAATGGCCAAGGTGCTTTACGCATGTGACGAGCTCTGTGGCTTCATTTCAGCAGTAGCGGTCATTCGTCCGAATAAAATTGCCGATCTGGAAATTTCTTCAGTTAAAAAGAAACTCAAAGATAAGGCTTTTGCAAAAATTGTGAGCAGGGGGGATATCGAATCGGGCGTTAATGAGTTAGGTGTTCCACTTGACGAGCATATTCAATTTGTGATTGAATCCATGAAGGTTGATAAAGAAAGGTTAGGGTTGTGAGAAGAACCAATTTGACCTCTTTAGAGCGATCGGATTGGCAACGTATTCGCATTTGAGCGTCTGCATATATATGCGATTCAAAGATCGCTTCTGCATGATTACCAATTATCTCTATAGCTTTTCAAACCTCGCCTGGAAAAAGCGTAAGTATTTAGGTTCGTAGATCATCTTTAATCCTTTGATGGATGATCGTTTAGAAAACACTTCCTCGACTGATTCCACAAGTACATCACAGTGCGCTTGTGTGTAGACACGACGGGGGAAAGTTAGACGGACTAGCTCAAGTTTTGGATAGTAATGGTCTCCTGTCTCCTTATTACGTCCAGCTGAGACAATACCACGTTCCATGGATCGTATTCCTGATTCGAGATACAGTTCAGCCGCGAGTCTCTGTGCCGGGAATTCAATCTGCTTGAGATGAGGGAGGAAAGCTTTCGCATCCAGGAAAACTGCATGACCGCCAATCGGGAGCACAATAGGAATATTGAGTGCATTGAGTTTCTCGCCTACATATTCAACCTGCCCGATCCTTGCACGGATGTGGTCATACTGCACTGATTCTTTAATTCCACGGGCCATTGCTTCCATATCACGGCCTGCAAGCCCGCCATAGGTATGAAGTCCTTCGTACACAACGACCAGGTTACGCGCCTCTTCAAATACATCCCATTCATTCAGCGCAAGGAATCCGCCAATATTAACGAGGCAATCTTTCTTACCGCTCATCGTGCAGGCATCTGAGTATGAACACATCTCATGTAAGATCTCAGCAATAGACCTGTTCTTATATTCTTCTTCCCGGATTTTAATGAAATAAGCATTCTCTACCGCACGTGTTGCATCATACACGATTCGAATTCCATTTTTCTGACAGTACGATCGTACATCCTTTAAATTTGCCATCGAAACCGGCTGACCACCAGCCATGTTTACTGTTACTCCAACGGTGATGTAAGGAATTTTATCTGCTCCGACCTTTTTCACAAGCTCATCAAGTTTATTAAGATCGACATTTCCTTTGAAGGGGTGAAGACTCGCTGGATTGTGTGCTTCGTCTATGATGACATCAACAAATTTCCCGCCGGCCAGTTCTTGATGCAGGCGTGTAGTTGTAAAATACATATTACCGGGAACAAACATTCCCGGTTTGATCAGAATTTGCGATATAATATTCTCTGCACCCCGGCCTTGATGTGTCGGTACTAAGTATTTGTAACCATAGTATTTTTGTACATTCTCTTCAAGGTGATAGTAGTTCTTGCTGCCTGCATAGGCCTCGTCACCGAGCATCATCCCAGCCCATTGATTGTCGCTCATTGCGCTCGTTCCACTATCAGTGAGCAGGTCGAGGTAGACATCTCCTGATTTTAGGAGAAAGGTATTATATCCTGCTGCCTCTAACGCCTTTTGCCGTTCTTCCCGGGTTGTCATCTTAAGAGGTTCGACAACTTTGATTTTATAGGGTTCGGCCCACGATCGCTTTTTTGATTGTTCCATAATACTCCTAGTTAACGTATGAACAAATATTAGTGATAGGAAGTTAGTCGATTTTCAATTTATTTCCAAATGATATACAACCTTGGGTTGCATCCTTTTTAGTGGGGGGAAGGGCATAGTCTGAGATGTTGAGATTGAG
>CAZYYD010000028.1:0-59357 GCA_964651225.1 uncultured Ignavibacteriaceae bacterium | reverse complement strand
TATCTGGCAAAACAAAAGAAAGCGATCTATATCAACTTTTATCCCAGGGCATCAGAAAACATCAATTCCATCGGTTTCGACTCTAAGCGCGATGCAAGGTCTCCAAAGGCCATACTTGTTCCGGGCAACGTGGCTGGCCTGACAACTGCATTGGAACAGTTTGGAACATTGCCGCTTTCGACCGTGATGCAGCCGGCGGTCCGATATGCAGAACAGGGGTTCCCTGTCGATGAAACTCTCTCCAAGATCATTCTCGACAATACCGACATGCTGCAGAACTCGCCAACCACTGCATCGGTTTACTTAAAGGATGGTTTTCCAGCAGCGGAAGGCGACACTATCCGTCAATGGGAACTGGCAGCAACATTACGTGTGATCGCCGAAAAAGGAAGGAAGGGATTCTATGAGGGACCGATTGCACAAACCATGGTTGAAGATGTAACGAAAAATGGCGGAGCTTTAACACTGGAAGACCTTCGTAGTTATCAGGCTGAGACAATGGAACCTGTGCGTGGTACATATCGAGGATATGAAATTATTACAGCCGGTCTTCCGCAATCGGGTGCAACGGTACTGGAAGCACTGAATATGCTGGAGAATGAAAATTTGAAACGGCTCGGCACCTTTACACAATCCTCAGAAACATTTCATCTTGTAGCAGAGGCTTTACGCCGTGCATATGCCGATCGGCTGGCGTTTATCGGAGATCCGCATTTTGGTTACTGTCCACTTAAAGGGATTACTTCGAAAGAATTTGCACGCGACCGATTTGCAGATATCAATCGTTCGATGGTTGATCCCCCTGAGTATCGAAAGACCAAGGCGGGGAATCCTATGCCGTATGACGAGGCGCGTCCTCAGAAAAAAGCTGAACCGGTAGAGCAGACCGAAAAATCAACTCAAATAGATGATCGGGATGATGATGGTAAGTTTTCCGGTGACAAGGGGGACGATATTTTTGACAGCTGGGGGGGAAACAAGAAACGGAATAAAGACCGATTGAAAGAGAACAGTGGAAAGCAGGATACGACAGTTATTGAGCGCGATATCAAGGAACAAGAAGCGAGATATATGCCGGATGCCTTGCCGATTCCTGGATATTCCGATAGATCAGCATTGGCGCTGGCATATGAGAATGTTCATGCACCTGCACAGGAGGGGGGGCATACAACACATCTTGCTGTCATCGATAAGGAGGGAAATGTCGTTTCATTGACGCAGACATTGGGAACATTCTTCGGATCCGGATTAACGAGTGCCGGTGTGCTTTTCAATTGTGCAATGTCGAATTTTGGAGCAAACAGTTCTGATAATGCTCCGGAGCCCAAAAAGCAGCCGAGGAGTTCAATTGCTCCTACGATTATCCTGAAAGATGGAAAAACATTTATGACAGTCGGCTCTCCAGGCGCAACGCGTATTCCGGCAACGATCGTGGAGTTGATCGTGAATGTCATTGACTTCGGTATGAGTGCAGATGATGCGAACAACGCTCCGCGATTTTTCCTCCAGAAGACTGATGATTTTCTGCATCTTGAATCGCGCTTCAGTGAGGAGATCCGGAATGACTTAAAAAAGAAGGGACATCACTTGCGGGTGTACGGTGAATTTGATCTCTTCTTTGGAGGTGCCCAGATGATTCTTGTAGATCCAGCGACGGGTATGTATTATGGTTCTGCTGATCCCCGGCGCGGCGGAGTAGCCATTGGGTATTAAAAAGGTGAGTCAGGTGAGATGTCTATGATGAGCGCGAAGAAACTTCTCATGATTCCGGGACCCACTCCTGTGGTTCGTTCTATTCAAAACGAGATGGGCAGGGAAACCATTGCCTTCGGAGATCCGGCTTTTGTCGGTGATTTCTCACACGTCGTCAATGATCTAAAAACTTTATGGAAGACCTCCGGTGAAGTGTTTGTGGTCGCCGGTTCCGGTACACTGGCGATGGAAATGGCGATCGCCAATTCGACAAAACGCGGTGATCCGGTACTGGTTGTCTCTCACGGATATTTTGGTGATCGGTTTGTTGAGATCGGCCAGCGGAAACAACTACAGGTTGATGTTCTTGCAAGTCCATGGGGAAGTATTGTTCCTCTTGAGAAGATCGAATCACAGTTGAAATCAAAACCGTATCAGGCTGTAACCGTGACACATGTGGATACGTCGACAGCAGTCTGTGCGCCGGTGGAAGAAATCTCCAGACTTGTACGAAAACATTCCGATGCCTGTTACATCGTTGATGGTGTTGCTGCCACAGGAGCCGAGCGTGAATATGTGGATGAGATGAACATAGACATCCTCTTTACAGCCTCACAAAAAGCGTTTGGCGTGCCGCCGGGGCTTGCTGTACTGTGGGCAGGGGAGAAAGCGCTTGCGCGGAAGAAACAGCTTGGACTTATTCCGGAATACTATGTTGATTTTGATAAGTGGCTTCCCATTATGCATGATCCTTCAAAATATTTTGCAACACCACCGGTCAATCTCATCTGGGCGTTACAGGAAGCACTCCGTATCATAAGCGCGGAAGGATTAGAGGTGCGGTACCAGCGTCACCTGCGCAACGCAAGAGCAATTCATTGTGCGATGGAATCGCTGGGAATGAGGATTCTTGCGGAGCCAGCACATCGAGCGGTGACGCTTTCGGGAGTTCTCTATCCGGAGGGAATTCAGGATATTCAATTTCGGAATACACTTGCCGCCGAGGGTGTGCAGGTAGCTGGCGGTCTAGGACAGTATGCCGGGAAAATGTTCCGCCTCGGTCATATGGGGAATATCGATGATCACACACTTGTTTCTGCGGTCGCTGCAATCGAACGGACCTTAAGCAAGCTTGGCGTTTTGCCGGAGATTGGCCGAGGTGTTTCCGCGGTGATGAAAAGTATTGAATCGAAGAACTAGGAGCAGAGGATGAATCTTGATTTTCACGGTGTCTTACCTCCAATGATCACACCGTTCAAAGAAAATGGTGATGTCGATTATGAGGCATTTGTCAAGAATATTGAATATTGGAATTCCCGGCGTCTTGCCGGATATCTTGTGCTGGGCTCGAACAGCGAAACTGCATACCTCAGCGAGGAGGAAAAGCTCAAACTCATCGAATTGACAGTACAGTCTGCTGGAAAAGGAAGATTGCTTCTAGCAGGTACAGGGCTGGAATCGACACGCGAGACTATTCGTTTGACGAATAAAGCAGCGGCGATCGGTATCCTAGCGGCATTAGTATTAACGCCATGCTACTATGGTGACCAGATGTCCGATGCCGCTCTGATCCATCATTTTACTGCAATCGCAGATCAATCTGATATTCCCATACTCATATATAATGTGCCGAAGTTCACGCATAGCAATATTGGAACACAAGCTCTCAGAGTTCTCAGTCAGCACCCGAATATTATCGGAATGAAAGACAGCGCTGGCAATGTTACACAAATTGCAGCGACTTCTTTGATCGTACCTTCCCGGTTTCAGATCCTCGTCGGAAATGCCGCGGCCTGGATGCCTGTCCTGCCCCTTGGTATTCGTGCGGGGATTCTCGCGCTGGCGAATTGTGCCCCCGACCAGTGTGCTGAAATCCAGGCGTGTTATGAACGCGGTGAACTGGAAAAGGCGCGCGACCTCTACCTTCGCCTGCTGCCGCTGAACCATGCCATCACGGCTACGTATGGCATTGCAGGCCTAAAATATGTCTGCAGCCTGCTGGGGTACAGAGGCGGATCTGTACGAAGTCCGCTTCTTCCGTTGACCGAAAATGCCAAAGAAGAACTCCGTGTGATTCTCCAGTCGGCAGAAATGATATAATTGGTCCAATCGATGGGTGGAATTCATGGTGATATTCCTTTCCTCCTTTTATCGATTCTCCTTCTCTTTCTGGGAGTAGAGGCGGTCGATGTCCACCGTCGTCTGCGGCGGTTTTCCCTCCGTGTGCACATTAATGGAACTCGGGGTAAATCGAGCGTGACAGAATATATTGCAGCTGGATTACGGGCATCGGGACGCAAGCCGTTTGCAAAAGTCACCGGAGTTATTCCCACAGTGATCCTGCCTGACGGTACAAAACAGGCTGTAAAACGGCGGGGCGGCCCGCGAGTACAGGAACAGGTTCGCATGGTACGCTGGGCGCACCGGGTTCGTGCTGATTCACTCGTTCTTGAATGTATGTCCATTGCCCCCGAGTTCCAACTCACCGAAAGAAAAATACTTCACCCGCATATCTATGTTTTGACCAATATTCGCAGAGATCACAGTGAACAGATGGGGCGCACTGAAGCGGAACAGGCTGAAGCTCTCTGTGCGGCAATTCCTCAGAATGCTATTGTTGTGACAGCTTCCGGTTCGTACGATGTTTTGATTCAAAAACGTGCGCAAGAAAAGGATTCAACAGTTGTAGTAGTAAATGAATCCTCTGCTGATTCATTCTCTGCGATCCACGGCGGGATTATGCCTATGAATCTTGCCATCGCTCAGCGAGTATGTGAACTTGCAGGCTGTTCTCCGGACATCACACGGCAGGCAATTCTTCTCGAAGCACATCGACAGAAGTCGGGAACATATACCTTTCAAATAAACTCCCACACGGTTATGTTTTTCAATGGCTTCGCTGTCAACGATGTTCCCTCCGCCGAACTGTTTTTGAAACGGTGTGCGCTGAATTCATCAGAACAGAAATTCTCTATCATCCTGAATACACGTGCTGATCGGCCGTTTCGGACGGAAGAGTTCACCGCATGGCTCCCGACGGTCGCCGGCGTTGAAAGAGTAATTGTTGTTGGTACGCACGCACCGGCAGCTGAACGGATGCTGCGCAGCCGAGGGATGCCTGAGAAGAAGATTCTTGTCTGGAGGAAAAAGGAAGTACAACATCCAAGAGAGTCGCTTCAGAAGATCATCATGCATCCTACGAATCTGATTGGACTTGGAAATATTGCCGGGGATGGATTAGAATTGGTGCGGGATTTGGAAAAAGGGAACAATGATGGTCATTGAAGTATTGTTTATCGGGCTTGTCCTCGGGTTTCTCTTTTACGAATTGACGGACGTCTCGCCCGGAGGTGTTGTGGCACCCGGGTATATAGCGCTCTTTGTGCATCAGCCGGCAAAAATTGGAGTCACGATCGGAATAGCATTGGTAGTGTATGCTCTCATCCGATTCCTGTCTCGATATGTGTTCCTTTATGGACGGCGGAAACTTCTCGTTGCACTTCTCCTGGGCTTTTGTCTCAAGCTGGTTCTTGAACTCTGGATCAGACCCTCGCTGCCATTGCAAATTGATCTCGAATCCATTGGGTATATTATTCCGGGTCTCATCGCGAATGAAATGGTAAGGCAAAAGATAATTCCTACGTTATCAGCGCTGACCATTGTGACGGTCGTCGTCTATCTTCTCACGCTTCTTCTTGTTGTCTAGTCAACGATGCCGTCCTTCATGCGCCAATCCAGTCTTCTCTTCACTGCTGTCTGTTCCATCGCCCTACTGATCGTCGCAAACCGGTATTTTATTCGGGAAACACTTCGGTCGGATGTTGTTGAAATGCACCGGGCAAGTGAACTGGCGGAACGCTGGATGAAGATCGTAGAGGAGGAAAAAGTTCGTCGACTTGGAAATGCGGGTGAAGCGATTTCGTTGCTTCATGGCGGATTGCTGGGTGAAGAATATTCCGAGATCACCACAACGCTTGGTTCCCTGGAAGCGAAGGAACTTTCCCTGCGGCCGGACTTTGCTGCTCTGATGGTCAGGCTTCTCCATGACGCTGGCGTAGATTCGAATGCTGTCGTGGGTTTGATGTTATCAGGATCTTTTCCTGCCATCGCCATTTCAACGCTTGCCGCGCTTCAAACGCAAGGTGTTCATACCGTTATCACCAGTTCCTTGGGCGCTTCCTCCTATGGGGCGAACCAGCCGGAAGCCACATGGATTGATATCGAAGGGTGGCTTGGTAAGCGTGGGAGTATGAAATTGAGATCGGCTCTTGTTTCGCTGGGAGCAGAAGCGGATACAGGAGGAGGACTGTCAGAAGAAGGGATCGCTCTTCTTCACGATGCAGCAAAGCGGAATAATGTGCGAATTTCTAACGCGGGGGATTTGAAGAGGGCTATCGATTACAGGGTGGATCTTTTTACTCATGCGAAAATTCGGGTGCTCGTGAATATCGGCGGTAACCAGACAGCGCTCGGCGGATGCGTTCATGCTTCGACAATTCCGTACGGATATCACCGGCATTTACGAATCTGCGAAGATCCGGATCGAGGTGTATTAGCGCGAATGAACGAAGCAGGAATTCCAGTAATTCATATACTCAATATTCGATCGCTTGCAGCGGACTACCATTTCCTGTCCAATCCTTCGAAAACTGCAACGGCATTCAGCGGTGTGTATTATGAACAGCAGCCGCAATCCGGATATATTGCACTCTGTATCGCGGTGATTGTATCCTTCGTGATCGTGGCGGGTCGGGTAAAGAATAAGAAAAAGGAATAAGGGGAAACCTGCTTTATCCTCTATTGGGTATAATACTATAGATTCTTCAGCACCTGCCTACCACGCTTCACAGAGCGAACTGGACTGGCATGGTTGCTGCGGTAATCATTTAATCCACGTTAAACACTACAAAAGTGAAGGCCGTTCGATTTTGAAATCGGTCAAACTCAGGTTAAAATTCCCTTGGACTATAAGTTTGGTTCCAGACCATTGTGTTGCAGCGGAAATTGTAATTGTCTTCTACGCTTGTTCCATGCTTGTTCTATTTCCGTTCCAAGCTTTCAAAGTATAGAGGTTGAAGATTGATAAAAATTAATTATTGCAAATTCATAGAGATTATGAAAGGATCTTAAAAAACCTCTCTGGTGAAAGAAACTATTTGTCGATTGACGTGTCTTATATAGAGAATCAGAATGATGGGGGAAAACGCCGTGGATCAAAATTCTTATACATGAGGAAACAATGACGAAGAAACAGAAAATATTACTCTTTGGTACTCTGGGAACAATTGTACTAATATTGGCAGTAGGATTATTCCTCTTCCGCGGATCAAAATCGAAATACGAATTGCGCTTTGATAAGATTGCGCAAGGAGATTTGAATGTCTATGTAACAGCCACAGGGACAATCAATCCAGTGACGACCATCGATGTCGGGACGCAGGTTTCCGGTATTGTTGCGAGACTCTACGCCGATTATAACTCTGTGGTCCGGAAAGGTCAGATCATCGCTCAAATTGACTCCACATTTCTTGTGCAGTCGGTAAAAGATGCTGAAGCATCGATGGACCGTGCGAAAGCGCAATACGAAGACAGCAAGCGAACGCTCGAGCGAACGAAAACATTGCTGGATCGTCAATTGGCAGCACAGTCGGATTATGATGTCGCACTGACAACGTATGAAGTGAATGCTGCCCAGCTGAAGTCCGCACAATCCTCGCTGGAACGTGCAAAGATCAATCTCTCGTACGCCACCATTTATGCGCCTATCAACGGCGTTGTGATTAATCGGGCGGTGAATATCGGTCAAACTGTTGCAGCAAGTTTTTCATCGCCGACGTTATATACCATTGCTAACGATATGCGGAAGATGCAGGTCCAAACGACAGTGGATGAAACGGATATCGGCAAGGTTTCCATCGGGCAGGAAGCGTCGTTCAGTGTCGATGCGTATCCGGAAGAAAAATTCAATGGGACAGTATCCCAAATCCGGTTATCGCCGACGACCGTTTCCAATGTCGTGAACTATATTGTCATCATCGATGTGAGCAACGACGATCTCAAATTATTGCCGGGTATGACTGCCAACGTGAAATTGTTGGTGGGAAGCAGCCTGAATGTTCTGCGGGTGTCCAATGTCGCGCTCCGATTTCAGCCTCCGGCAGATTTGATCGATACTTCCAAAGTTCAGCACCGTCCGGGAGGGGGCGGGAGAATGGGTGTGAGTACAGAGCGAACATCGGATCAACCCTCGCAAGGATTTCAAGCATCTGGAGAACAACAAGGGAATGGTAATATGAAAATGGTCTCTTTCAATGAAGGAGACCGAGAACGGTTCCTGGCCATCCGCGATTCTATCCAGAAAGCCCATGGAGGAGAAATGAGCCGTGAAGATCTTCATGGTGAAATGCAAAAAGTGTTTGCAAAGATGGCAAGCCAGCAATCGAAGAAAAAGAATATTCAACCCTTAGTCACACACAAACGAACGTCGACAACGTTCGGCATCACACAGACCTTCCCGGAATATGAGAAAAGCTCATATCAGCCGGATCATCAATCCGGATCCGGAAAAGTGTGGATCCAAAATTCATCGGGAAAATTGGAACCAGTGTATGTCCATACCGGATTGAGTGATGGGAAGTATACCGAAATTAATTCCAGAACCCTCAAGGCCGGAGATCAAATTGTCCTAGCAGCAACCTCCACTGATGACGATATGCAACAAACATATAGTCCGTTAACCGGTACACAGGGACAGGGATTCCGCGGCGGTGGAGGGGGACCGCGATGAATGTAGATCGAGGAACTCCTCTTACGCCTTCCGCAAACGGTGTCGTCATCGATGTACAGCATCTGACGAAAACCTATCAATTGGGCGAAATTGAGGTTCATGCGTTGCGCGGAGTATCGTTAAACATTCATCATGGCGAATTTGTGGCAATCATGGGTGCGTCCGGATCAGGGAAGTCGACGTTCATGAATATTCTCGGCTGCCTTGATAAACCTACCAAAGGGCAATACTTGCTCGACCGTATCGATGTAGGCGGTTTATCCCGGGATGCACTGGCGCAGATTCGAAACCATAAGATCGGGTTTGTCTTTCAGGGATTCAATTTGCTTTCCCGAACATCGGCCATCGAAAATGTTGAACTGCCGCTGCTCTATGGTGATACACCCGGTAAAATTCGGAGAGAGAAAGCAATAACCGCATTGGAACGGGTTGGGCTCGGCGACCGGGTACACCATTATCCTAACCAGCTTTCCGGCGGGCAGCAGCAGAGAGTGGCAATTGCCCGTGCGCTGGTGAATGATCCGAGCATCATTCTTGCAGACGAACCGACAGGAAACCTGGACAGCCGGACAAGCGTCGAGGTCATGGATATTTTTCAGCACTTGAATGATCATGGGATTACCGTTTTGATTGTAACGCACGAACCCGACATCGCAGAATTTGCAAAACGACAAATCGTCTTCCGCGACGGCAAGGTGAAAGCGGATAGGTTGAACTCGAACCAGAAGCGAGCGTCAATCGTGTTGGCGGATATGCCTGCGATCGATGAGGAGGATGAAGAATGAAGATTTTGAATATTATCCTATCAGCGTTCCGGGCGCTGCAGCGCAACAAAATGCGTTCCTTTCTCACCATGCTGGGTATCATCATCGGTGTCGCGGCAGTCATCGCCATGCTGGCCATTGGCCAGGGAGCGGAAATTTCCGTAAAGAACCAGATCGCGGCATTGGGTTCTAATGTGCTGATTATCTTTCCAGGTTCGCAGCAACAGGGAGGCGTACGCGGAGGTGCCGGTACTATGACTACTTTGACGGAAGAAGATGCACTTGCCATCGGCAAGGAATGTCCGGCTGTGGCATATGTTTCACCCGGGGCTCGCGCCGGCGGACAAGTCATTGCCGGAGATATGAACTGGGCCACCAGCATCGAAGGAGGCAGCGCAGACTATCTGAACATCCGTCAGTGGATGCTTATCGACGGTGAATTTTTTTCTGATGCTGACGTTAAAGCAGCGGCGAAGGTGTGCGTACTGGGAAAGACCGTCGCGGATAATCTCTTTCCCGATACTTCTCCTATCGATCAAACAATCCGCATCCGGAATGTTCCGTTCAAAGTCATTGGTGTTCTTGCCAAAAAAGGTCAAAATGCGATGGGGCAGGATCAGGACGATATTGTTATTGCTCCCTATACCACCGTATTGAAACGTCTCATGCATTTTCCATTCCTGCGGCAGATTCTTGTTTCTGCCGTATCTCCTGGCACGATGACGCTCGCACAATCCCAGATCTCAGAATTGCTGAGGATCCGCCATAAGCTGTCGCCGAACGATTCGGATGATTTTACTATCCGCAACCAGACGGATATTGCGACGATGGCTACCGCAACAACAGAAATCCTGACTCTCCTGCTTGCGAGCATTGCATCGGTATCATTGATCGTGGGTGGGATCGGAATCATGAATATCATGCTCGTATCGGTGACAGAACGGACGCGTGAGATCGGTATCCGCATGTCTATTGGTGCGCGCGGGAGGGATATCCTCACGCAGTTTCTCATCGAAGCGCTCGTGCTGAGTTTGCTCGGCGGAATCCTGGGAATTCTCCTTGGTGTCATCGGTTCTTCCATTATTTCGGATCTTGCCAATTGGCCGACGGTCATCACGCCGTTCTCTATTCTCTTGTCGTTCGGATTTTCGTTTGTTATCGGAATTTTCTTTGGCTATTATCCGGCACGCAAAGCCGCGATGCTCAATCCAATAGACGCATTAAGGTACGAGTAAGAACCGCCATCGGCTCAGGATAAATATTCCAAGATTCTCGACGGTCAGAATTCACTAGCGACAAAATATTCTTCTCTTCTGGAGAATTCCTTATTCTTGTCTCTTCCAGTGATTGGGGAAAAGGATGATCGGAGATGCAGACAATTTTCCCGGTCCATCAAGAATCCCGAATCCCCATGTACGCCTGATGTGAAGATCATGGTTCCTCGGTTGATCATTAGATTGAATAGACGATCTTAAACCTGTCGTTCTTCCATTTGTCTAATAATAAGAACATCTGAATGGAGAAAATATGACACACAAAGTAATTACGTTAGCCTTTTTTGGGCTGTCACTAGGGCTTCTTGGATGTGCATCTCAGCAGTATGCACAACATGGGAAGGATCATGTTAAGCAACCCGATACCTTGAGAGTTATGAAAATGCAGGATGTCATCGCCTTATCAAAAGCTGATGTCAGCGACAGCCTCATCATTGCCATGATGGATGCTACAGACACATGGTTTACATTGAAGACGCAAGATGTATTGGATCTGAAAAACGCTGGAGTCAGCGAAAAAGTGATTCAAGCCATGATGCAGCAACCGAGCGAACTAGCAGGCCAGTCAAGCGGTCCCCCTGTGGTTCGGTATTATACGTATCCGCCATATTTCTGGTATGACGGATTTTACCCCTATTGGTATTATCCTTCAATTTCCGTGAGGCTGGGATCCCGGATGCATCATCCTTTGGTCTTTCACCATAGACGATAGCCTGAGGAAGGGTCTTCACATTCTGCGTGGATGGAAAAACCCGTAAAATGGGAAGGCAAACCTTCATCGAATGAACTTAAAAGCGAATCGTCGATGTAGCGAAGGAATCGCAAGACATGGTGATTTTTGATCGGCGCAATGGTTGCCTATGAAGATGGAAGGGGAAGCTCCACGGTAAATTTGCTACCCACGCCGAGAGTACTTTCAACAGTGATATGACCGTGATGCAGATGAACAATCTGTTCTGCGATCGCCAAACCTAACCCGGAACCATTTTCACGCGCACGCTCGGTATCAGCACGGTAGAATCGTTTAAAGATGTTTGGCAAATCCTTCTGTGCGATGCCAGAACCGAAATCTTCTACGATAATCTGGACAATATCCTTAGAAGCTCGAGTCAGGGAAAGATGAATAGCCTTGCCTTCGGGTGAATAATGGAGAGCGTTATCGAGCAGATTCAAAACGACACTTTTGAGGCGATCGCGGTCGGCAGAAAGCTCGACGACCTCGTCGATGTGCAATTCTAAGGCAACTCCATGTTGATGCACGGCATGTTTCAAGTTCTGCACGCACTCAACAAGCAACTCGTCCAGCCGGACTGGCTGTGTTTTCAGGGAGAAACCGGGCGAATCAAGACGGGTCAAGAGCAGCAAACCGTCGGTGAGGCGCGAGAGCCGTTCCAATTCTTCCAGGGCAATGTGCAGGCTCTTTTCTGATTCGGGTATGCCATTGTTGCGTTCCGCAAATTCCAATTCGCTGCGAATGATGGTCAGCGGGGTCCGGATTTCATGAGATGCATCGGAAACAAACTGGCGTTGTGTTCGGAATGCAGCATCAATGCGTTCTATCATTTCGTTCAGTGTTTCGGCTAATTCGCGGATTTCGTCTTTGGCTTGCGGTACCGGCAGGCGGCTGTCGAGCTTGGAGGCCGTAATCGACCGTGTGCTCTGTACCATTGACGTGATGGGTTTGAACGCAGTGCGCGTGATGAAAAATGCTGCAACTGCAGTCAGCAGCAATACTGCCGGTACGATGGAGATGAGGAGAAAACGAAAATCCTCAAGGTCTTCTTTCATATCCTTTAAGGAAGCCGCAAGCTGCAAATAATATTTTGTTGTAGTCTTGACATCGACGGATACCCAGAGTGCACGGTATTCTTTTCCGCGGAGTGTGACGAATGCTCTGTGGGTGATACGATCATCGGTGCCTGACACTGGCCTGAGAGGGAGTCCTGAAAGAGCGGTATCACCGATAATGGTATTCCCCTGGAAGTCCGACAGCCGAAACCGAAGTTGAGGGAGCCCATCGGTATGGATTTGGAGAAGTTCCGCTATTTGGAGGGAATCTCCTGTCTTCTCTGAGTCTTCAATTTCTTCTGTGAGTTTGTAGGCATGATTCTCCAATCGAGCATCAAGTTTACTCAGTTCCAGACTCTTGGTGCTGTGGTAGACAAGGAAGGAAAAAACTGTCAGTGTTATTCCGAAGACAATCGTATAAGCAAGAATTATTTTGAAAGTGATCGTCATGTCTGTTTCCTATTCACTATCGGAAAACCTGTACCCGGCGCCGCGGACGGTTTGAATAAGTGAAGTAGAAAACCCCTTGTCGATCTTTTGCCGAAGGAATCGGATGAAGGATTCGATCACATTGCTGCGCGGTTCGAAGTTCATATCCCAGAGATGTTCGGAGATCGTTTCTCGCGTGAGCACTTTCCCCGGATGCATCATAAACAATTCGAGCAGAGAAAATTCTTTTGATGTCAAAACAATCTCCTGCTCATTGTGGAATGCACGGTGAGTGACAAGGTCTAAACGCAAACCGAAATGCTCGATCATAGTCGATCGAACCTCGGTTCTTCTGCGAGTGAGCGCACGGATTCGCGCCAGCAATTCACCGATGTGAAAAGGTTTGGGAAGATAATCATCCGCGCCGCTGTCCAGTCCTCGGATTTTGTCGTCCACATCATCCAAAGCAGTGAGCATAAGAATGGGAGTGAGTACGCGTGCATCCCGCAAGTTGCGGCATGTCGTCCATCCATCCTGAGAGGGAAGCATAATATCTAAGAGGATAACATCGTACTCATTGATGTGGGCAAGCTCCTCTCCCTTTTTGCCGTTGGCGGCAATGTCCACCGCGAAGCTCTCAGCCCGCAAATGTTTTGCAATGGAACCGGAAAGCTTGGGATCGTCTTCAATCAGCAGAATACGCATAATTTGTTGTGCCTAAGAGTACGAAAAATAAATGAAAAGAAGATGAAAACTGTTTGGAACGCTGCTCTTGATCAAATCGATTGAGCGGTGACTTCATGATAAAGGCAAAGTTACCTGCGAGTGTTGAGAGAACCGCAGGTCTTCACGAATACGGGCCCCTCTCACTGAGGAGAAATATTCTTTCATTATTTGCTGCCCTCTTTCTCTTTGCTGAAACGCAGATGAAGAAAGTCTATCACCCTCTGTTTAAAGATGTATCCAAGGACGAACAGTATACTTGCGGCAAGAGAAACGATGATGGCGATCAGGTACTGGCTTGATTGTATTTTCGCACCGATAAAGGAAGACCCGATCACAGCGGGAGTGCGTGCAAACGTTATAATGATGAAGAAAAGAACAGGCTGGATCGGAGTCAGTCCGGCAACATACACGAGAATATCCTTGGGAACTCCGGGTATAAGGAATAAGAGGAATATTGTCGTTTCTAGTTTTGGACTATTGATCAGAGCGCTGAATTTTTCCAATTCTTTCTCGGGGACCAACGCCTTCACAAGAGGAAAACCTAAAAGCCTTACGCTGGTAAAGATGATGATATATCCTGCGGTTATACCCAGTGTAGAATAGACCGTGCCGAGAAAAGTCCCAAATATATATCCTCCTGCGATCTGTACCGGTTCTCCCGGTATGACGGCAATCACTACCTGCAATACTTGAAAAAGCATAAAGACAACTGCACTCCAGGAACCGAAGGAGAGCAGATATTCTCTAAATGCATGAGGATCGCTGACAAACATGGTCATCTCTGGCCCGTAACGGATCGTCAGGTAGATAATCAATCCTGCAAACAGAGCAGCGAGAAATACATTGACAGCAATATGAGGCCTCAGTTTTTCCATTGTCGTTGTTCCATGTCATTCTTGGAGACTGCCATAGTACCGTCAGAATACATGGCTCTCAAAGTGTAGACAGATATCCTTTGCTCTCTCATACCTTGGGTAAAAGCGAAGACGTACTCATGTATTTTTGGCTGGTGTGCCGAACGGGGAACAAAAGTTGGCTTGTTCATCACCGTGAGAATTCTTCTTCTCTCTACTCTGCCCTTCATATTCTTCGTGGAGGATACCATGCGACATGAAAAAGGGATCACCATCTATTGCATCGAGCAAGAATGCCATTGCGAGAGTAAAGAAAAAATATCTTGGAGAATAATTTGTTTAACGACGTAAAATGCTGCAAGTGCTTGTGCCTTCAGAATATAGAAAAACATGAAAAGATGCAATGACCCCGAGCAGACACAAAAATCAAGCTCTTTGATCGCCTTCTTCTGTAAAGGGAAGGTCAGACTGCGATTCTATCGTTGTCGTTGAAAAAAACTCAACACGATTCATCCGGTCGGGCAATTCATTTGGCAGGCTATCTGCTTCGAAAACACGAGGCCGTTGGGGTGCTATGACGTCCGCCCGGCAATACGGTAAAGACTAATCTTTGTTTAACCGTTTCAAGTATCCTCTTTGATCTCTATATTAGAGGGAACACTTGAAGGCTTAATGACCATGAGTGAAGAGATTCAATCGGGCGCGTTGTACCTCGTTGCTACTCCCATCGGGAATCTGGAAGACATTACGTACCGCGCCATACATATTTTAAAATCAGTCGATCTTATTGCCGCCGAAGATACTCGGAAGACAAAGATCCTTCTTGATCATTACAATATCAAAAAGCCGATGATAAGTTACTACAGTTACAACGAGCAGGCACGCGCTCCTCAGCTGATAGAGAAATTACTTGCCGGTCAATCTCTTGCACTTGTCTCCGATGCAGGAACGCCTGGAATTTCTGATCCTGCCTATCATATTGTTCAGCATGCCCTGGAAAAGGGAATATCGATAATCCCTATCCCCGGACCAACAGCATTTATTTCTGCGCTCATTGCCAGCGGTTTGCCAACGGACCGGTTTGTCTTTGAGGGATTTCTTCCGCTGAAGAAAGGGAGAAAAACTAAGTTTGAGTCGCTGAAATCCGAATTACGCACCATCGTTATCTATGAATCTCCTCATCGTCTTCTGAAAACCCTTACCGATATTCAAACCTATTTTGGGAACCGCACAGTGGCAGTTGCCCGCGAATTAACGAAAAAATTCGAAGAAATTGTTCGCGGACCAGTTGAATCGCTTATTGTGGAATTGAGGAAGAAAACGCCCCGCGGTGAATATGTTATTTTAGTTCAAGGAGCTCAAAAATTTCCAGACCATGAGATCGAGTGATACTGAGCACAGAAACGCCCTTCATTCATTAAACCATACTTCTCCTTGGTGAGTCAAACAGGCAAATCGGTAAAGTCCAAAGAATATTATCAACCATACATATAAGGAGTGATTCTCATGAAGAAGATGCCGTTTGCCATGCTTTTGCTCGGACTTTCATCTGCTTTCTGGTTCACCGGCTGCGATAAAAGCAGCTCTACAGAACCTTCGGTGAGCGATAAGGATGCGCTAAGTTCAATCATCGCGGATGATGCACTCTTTTCAGCGGATAATGTCCTGTTGAATGATGGCGACCCGACAACAACTTCTGCAATGTATTCACTTGCAAAGACCAGCACAGCGATCATCCCGCATAATTGGGGGAGAAAGATCGAATCTTTCAGCCGCACGATAGATTTTGCCGCCATCACGGACACCACTGCACAAGCCACGGTAACGCATACCATGACCGGGTTCTTGTGGATTCGCGGAAAATATTCAACGTCAGATACTGCCGTGACAACGGTGAAGAAACCTTTTACTGAAACCACAACACGGATAGCGAGATTTGTCCGCATTGCGCGGAGTGATAATCCTAAAAGGAATTGGAAAATTTCTGAACTATCTGCCGTCAAAGGCGGTACAGCGGGATCAGGAATCACCATTAATGAAATCCGGTTTTATGCTGGTGATGATACTGTCATTGTAACCGATCCCAATAACACGTTCCTCAAATTTGCGAAAGGACGCGGCAAGTTTGTTCCGGAATTGTCTGTTGATCCGAATACTCCTCTTCGCGTACAGGTAACTGTCACCAGTACGTCTCCGGACAGTGATTTTGTCACCGCTCATCGCCCGTTCTGGTACATGAATAAGTGGATCTATCGGGCTCCCATGCTGCTCGTCAGTTCAAATGCGAATGGGGATGGGACATTCATACGTGTCTATGAACATTCGTGGAGAGGTGTCTGGATGGGACGCCACAACCTGCTCGTGAGTGCCTTAACACGGAGTTCGATCTTCGATGACGCAGCAAATGTTTCTTCCCAGATCTGGGGAGTGCCGTTCATCGCACTGTAATTCCTAGGAATTTTTATTCGGAAGATGGGTAGAAAATCCCCGGTTGGAGTTCAATCGGGGTTTTTATTTTCCGGGAGATGCGAGGAGACGCTGTAATAATGAAGACAATTCCCGCGGTCTCTCCAGTTGGGGCACATGACCGCATTGCGGGATCCAGTGTTCCTTCGCTTGCGGGAGTAATTGTTTGATGATCTCCACAGATTGCTTTGAAATTAACCTGTCTTCTTCTCCCCAGATCACATCGACCGGCATAGACAATACCGGCAATGATGCATTCAAAAAGTCTTTTTCCCGCACTGATGCAACGAAATCGTTGACCCGTTTTTTTCGCAATGAATGAAAGATGGATGAAGCAAACAATGCGAAGTACCATGGAGAGCGGAACCACATGCGCTGGAGGAGCCGTCTCACGTCCTTAACACTCTGGATGTCAAACACCTCTGCCTGATGTGCAACCCCCGGGTATTGAATACCGGCATTATTGATGAGAATGAGTCGGCATACGACTTTCGGATGGTTTATGGCAAAGCGGGCTGCGAGCCATCCTCCGAGTGAATGTCCAATGAGGATTATCGGTTTTTGCTGTGTCTGGTGGATGAATTGCTCGATCGTCGTATCAAGTTGTTCCAGCGTCAGGAAGGGAAAGCCGTGTTTGATCCTGGAAAAGCCATGACCGGGCAGATCAATACATGTGATGGAAAAGGATTTGTCCAGCGAAGATAATATCTTGATCCAGGTGCTGGAAGATGTGCCCAGTCCATGGACGAAGACGATATGTTGGGCATTCTTCTCTCGCAGGCGCCGGAAGAAATGGAGGCGGCACGATTCGAGATCCAGGAATTCACTCCTGAATCCCAGCCTGTGAAAACGATGTCTGATAAGTCGATGGAGAAGGTTGATAAACATGTCAGAATGGGAATTTATGCAAGTACCACTCTTTTGTCATTTCCAGCCAGAAAAACAATCCGCGCCACTTTCCGAATTGCCGATAACGGTTCTCAACAGTCCGGTCGTTGACGGTTCTTCCTTTGTGGTGCAGTTCATAATACTTTGCTCGCACCCATGAATCGAGTCCGAGGTAATCGTACCGGCCTAAGAGTTTCAGGATGTTTCCTGCTGCATATGGTCCGACTCCTTTGACAGAACGAAGCTCCTGAAAGAGTTCTTCCGTTGAAAGTTCTGACGACCGCCATTGCTCTACGTTGAGTTTCCCGGATGCAGTCGTTTCTGCAAATTCCAGAAGATACGGAGAGCGGTATCCGGCCCGGATAGACTTTCGCAGGAATTGGTCGGATGCTCCGGCAAGAGCTTCCGGTGTGGGGAAGGATTTGAGAAGGCCATCGAATGAATCGCCTAATTCTCCAACGAGGTTTTCGACCATGATTTCTGTCAGGGTCCAACTACAGTTCGTCGTACAGATCATTTTGATGACATCTTCAAAAACAGTCGGCGTCCGAAGCAAACGTCCTGCCTTCATATTTTTTATCCATCGATACTGCGGATACCGCTGTGCTTCCCGATAAAACCCGGAAAAATCCTCGATTAATCGCAAGCAGGATGCAATCTGCTCCAAAATTTCCGATTGATGGTTCTTCGTGATACTCTTTTCACTCTGCACATGGATGACCAGAGAAGTATTCGGAGCATTGATTTCGCAGTACACCAAGGTACCATTGGTGAGTCTGAGTACTCGAACCAAGCGTTGGCGTTCCTTATCTATCTGAAAGGGAAGGAGAACGCACCATCCATGACTAAAGACAGTTCGCCAGAAGTCAAAATCCAAGGGAGTCTTCAGCGTGTATATCTTTTTATACAAAGGATCGGTCCTTCTGGGTACATGATCACCTGATCAATGTACTATCCCGGGAATGGAGATGCAAAACAATCGATTGCTTTTGCGGAAATCCTTTTTCAATATGTTGCGTTACGTTGGTGTGTATCCCGGAGAAAAATCGTCTTGAACATAGAATTCTCACATCGTATCAGGTATATCATCCTCGCGAGTATTCTCGCTGCTGGACTCGTCCTGAGTCTACATATGCTGTGGACTGCCTACAAGACGAATGGCGGATTTGGATTTCCGTTGGACGATGCCTGGATCCATCTGCAATTTGCAAAAAACCTCCACGACTACGGTGCGTTCTCTTACTATAAGAATGAGATGACGACAGCGGGATCTACTTCTCCACTTTATACTTTTCTTCTGGCACTTGGTTTCTTCTTGATTTCCCATGAACTGATCCTGAGTTATATCCTTGGAATTGTGTCGCTTCTCGCTGCCGGTATGGCTTTATATCTGATTGCCTTGCAAATCTTTGATGACAATTCATTCCTTGCATTTGGTGCGGCACTCCTGCTTATGCTGGAGTCGCGAATGCACTGGATGGCTCTGGCCGGGATGGAAACGACACTCTTTACTGCTCTGCTGCTTGTGGTGCTCTACTTCTTTTATGAAAAAAAACCTTTGCCATTCGGAATTTGTTCCGGACTTCTTTTATGGGCGAGACCTGATGCAGTGATACTGTACGGGGTCATAGCAATTTCTTTGATGTATGAAGTGAAATGGGTAAAACATCCAGTCGGTAAGAAACAAAAGACCTCTGATCCCGGTGTTCAAACCTCCTGGATCAAGAAAAGTTATCCGTACTTCCTTTCACTCATCACTGCATATGCTGTGCTGAATCTCTATCTCTCCGGGAGTCTTCTCCCCAATACCTATGCGGCGAAACTGAAATACTATGCTGATGGGGGAGAGAATTTCCCGGCAGAAGTGCTCGCATTTCTGACTGATGGACATTTTCTTATTCCTTCGATGCTTGCTGCTGTAAGTCTCATTGGGATTGGTTGGAAAATCTTCAAACGTCAATCTACTCTGCTGCTTATTCCAGCTCTCTGGTCTCTGTTCCTTTTTCTTGCGTACTGGAAAAATCTTCCAAAACTGTATCAAAATGGGAGATACCTCATTCCATTGCTTCCAACATTTTTGCTTTTGAGTATGGATGGATTACAAATCATATTGGGGTTGGCCAAGAAACAATTCAGCGTTCTCAAGGTACCCCGCACGGCGGCGTTTGTCCAGGGAATGTTTATCTTGTTGCTCGCAGGTTCTTTCTGTTGGAAGGCAGTGGAACAGGAGAAGACCTATGCTATGTATTGCAAACATATTTCGGATCGACAGGTGAAGACAGCACGATGGATCGCAGATAACATATCGGAGCATGCTATCATTGCGACACATGACATCGGGGCGATTGCATACTATTCAGGGCGGCGCGTGGTGGATATGGTCGGTTTGGTTTCCCCGGCAATGATTGACAATATCGGGAGTTTTAACGGTTTGATGAAGTTCCTGATCCATTCCCAAGCAACGCACGTTGCGACGCTCAAGAATTGGTTCGAGATTGTGAACGTCAATCCGTTGTTTACCACTGAGCCTGGACAAGTGGAGGTCATGGGAGTGTTCCCCTTCGATCCTCTTCGGACACATTTCACCCCGCAAGACGCTATGAGACTCAATGACCTGGGGGAACGATATCTGGCCTCGGGTAGTTTTACCACTGCTGCTCAAATCTTCCGGCAATCGTTTCAACTCGATCCGCAGTCAGCTCGCACAGAGTATTTGCTGGCAAAGTCGGCCCTGCTGCTTGGTGATACTGCAGCGGCTCGAAGACTATTCGATATCGTCCTTCAGATTCAACACGATTACCCCGGTATTCCGGGGGGATTTGCACATTTAGGGAAAGAGAATCCCTAACCAATGTTCATTGCTTTTCTGAGAAACCTTTCTCAACTTAACCGCACTGTTACTTCAATATCTTCTAACTGAAAGTACATCGGCAGGTCTTCCGAGCATCACATTATATGCGCAACTTCGTATTCAAACCATTCCATGGAATGACGGAGGCAGATTATGCGGCCGTTGGATTCAAGTCAGGATTAGAGATTCATCAGCAGCTTTTGACCGAAAAGAAATTATTCTGCCGTTGTCCCGCTGGACTGTACAGCGATCATTATGACGCAGAGATCCTCCGGCATATGCGGCCGACCCTCTCAGAATTGGGCGAGTACGACGGCACTGCTCTGATGGAGTTTAAGACGAAAAAGGAAATTATCTATCAGATCAATCGGGAGACCGTTTGTACATATGAAATGGATGATACACCACCGTTCATGATAAACGAACAGGCACTGGATAGCGCACTTGCAATTGCGATGCTGTACAAATGTACCATGGTGGATGAGCTCCATATTGCCCGAAAACAATACCTCGATGGCAGTATCCCGACCGGTTTTCAGCGTACTACCATCGTTGGCGTTGATGGTGCTATTCCTTACAAAAATCGCTTTATCAGGATTGTTCAGCTAGGATTGGAAGAAGATGCATGCCGTGAAGTAAGCGATGTAGGTCACCGGCGTACATATATCACCGATCGTCTTGGTATGCCCCTGATTGAAACGGTCACTGCCCCTGAGATGCGAACTCCACAGGAAACGGCGGAGGTGGGAGAGATATTACGCAGGCTGGTGCGAAGTACGGGAAGGGTGCGCACTGGAATTGGTGCAGGGCGACAGGATACGAACGTGAGCGTGGAAGGGGGAACGCGTATTGAAATTAAAGGTGTGCCTCGATTGCCGAATATCCCCCTTCTCACTTATAACGAAGCAATGCGGCAATGGAATTTGCTCCGGTTGAAGGATGAACTTCATCGCCGCGGGATCACTACAGAAACTTTTCAATCGAAAACGGAAAATATTACTAAGCTTCTCCGCAAGACCCGGTATGAACCGATTCATCAGGCAATCCAGGGCGGCATGGTGGTTCATGCTGTTGTTCTGATGGGCTGTCACGGACTGCTCCGGTGGCAGACACAAACCGACACCTTCTTTTCCCGTGAAATTTCTGACCGTGTCCGTGTAGTGGCCTGTTTGACAACCCTGCCGAACATTATTCATTCTGATAACCTCAGTGAAACCCTCGCATCGTCCGAATGGCAGTCCATCAAGAAAACGGTCGGAGCGACTGAAGACGATACGATTGTCATAGTCTGGGGAGAGAAAGGGGATGCAGAGACCGGTGTAAAAGAAATTGTGATTCGGGCGAAGGAAGCGACCATGGGTATTCCTTCGGAGACTCGGCAGGCGCTCCGCGACGGCACCAATGGATTTGAACGTATTCTGCCCGGACCGGATCGGATGTACCCGGATACCGACCTGCCGCCGAAAAGAATTACCGAAGAACGGCTGAAAAGCATTCGCCTGACGCTTCCCCAGCCGATCTGGGAACGGGAGCGATGGTACAGTGAACTAAGAATTCCAGCTGACACAATTCAACCCCTCGCTGTCACCCGATTGGCATCCCTCTTCGAAATGGTAGTAAAGGAATGGAGGATCGATCCGACGCTTGCTGCCGTCGCGATCATCCAGTGGCGGAAACGTTTGAAACGGAAAGGGCGCAATATCGACGTCCTCTCTGAAGAGGTCATGAGAGGGATATTCCGTGCCTACAAAGAGAGACGGATTTCGCGCGAAGGAATCCTCCTATCCATGGAAGAAGTGACCAATGTGGGTGATTTCTCCGTGGATCTTCTTCCGCCGAAAATCGGTGAAGCGGAAATCGCTCAAACTATCCTGAATGCACGCCAGAAAGTTGAATCCATGAACGTGAAACGACCTCACAAACAAGCGGAGATACTCATGGGACAGGTGATGCAATCGCTTCGCGGAAGAATTCCCGGAGCTGCTCTTGCGGAACGTGTCGGTTTCCGAAAGGAAGATCTGCGATGATAGCACCCGACGCTTATAAAGGATATCGCGGCGCAGCCCTTGATGCATTGAAGAATTTCAATGCGATGGTCTGGAGCGATGTCGAGATTAAAACGCATAAAGGAACCTACGCCGGTATCATTCTGCCGCGCTCTGAGACTGCCGATCCTGACCATATTGTGCTGAAGCTTCGCTCCGGATATAACATCGGCATTGCTGCACGAACCATCGAAGTGATGAAATCGATTGGCCGTAAAGAAGCGCATTACAAAATTCCGGAAAAGAAATTTCCGTACGATCCTGCAAAACCGCGTGTGAAACTTTTCGGCACCGGCGGTACGATTGCCAGCCGGCTCGATTACCGGACAGGGGCTGTGATTCCTGCTTTTTCACCGGGAGAGTTGTATGGTTCTGTTCCGGAACTTGCTGATATTTGCAACCTCGAAACAGAGAAACTCTATGGTGTCTTCAGCGAAAATATGGGTCCCGAGCAGTGGAAGGGAACTGCAGAGGCCATTGGAAAAGAGATTCAAAAAGGAGTCAAGGGAGTCGTCATAGGTCATGGCACTGACACGATGCACCACACAGCCGCCATCCTTTCGTTCATGGTTCAGAATTCTCCTGTTCCGATTGTTATGGTTGGTTCTCAGCGTTCCAGTGATCGTCCTTCCTCCGATGCTGCTCTCAACTTGATGCACAGTGTGAAAACTGCAGCAGAAAGCGATATCGCAGAAGTGATGGTGTGCATGTTCGGTCCTACCTCCGATGCCTATGGATTGCTCCATCGAGGTACGCGTGTACGGAAAATGCATTCGAGCTACCGTTCAACCTTTCGAACGATCGGCGATATCCCGATCGGTATGGTAAGCCGCGACAAGATCACTCCGCTGCGTCAGGACTATAAGCGTCGGCGCGAAGATAAAAATGTCATTATCAACACAGCATTTGAGGAGATGGTAGGTATCGTCTATTACTATCCCAATATGCGTCCGGATATTATTGACTCACTCATCGATAACCATTACAAGGGAATTATTATTGCCGGGACGGGACTTGGTCATGTGAATAAACCGCTCTATCCGGCACTGAAGCGCGCAAAAGAGAAAAACATTGCTGTGTATATGACCGTCCAGACATTATGGGGTTACGTGCAGATGTATGTCTACGACACCGGACGCGATATGATGGAACTCGGTGTAGTGCCAACTGCAAATATGCTTCCGGAAGTCGCATATATGAAACTTGGATGGGCACTCGGTCAGACAAGCAATTTGGATGAAGTGCAGAAGATCATGCTGACTCCTATCAACGGGGAAATTACTGAACGCGAACCGAGCAACGGGTATCTTATTTTGCAGGGAGGTATTCCGGAAGTAGAGGAATTCATTTCGAAGTACAGGAAGTAATATGACATTGGAAGCAAAGTTCAAACCGGCAGTCTTGCGAAGCACCTTGTTTATACTGGCAGGATTTCTCTGGAGTGTTGCGGGGATCATACTCTGCTCATATGCCATTCGATGGATGATGGATGTCGAATGGGAGCGGGAACTGGAATTCGGATTCTTTGGACTTGTGCTCGCGGCCACTTTTTATCAATGGGGTTTTAAATTCATCGTGAAGAAGAATCTGGCAAGACTGCGGGCACTTCCCGAGAGACCATGTCTTTTCGCATTTGCAAGCTGGAAATCGTATATTCTCATCGCCGTGATGGTGACATTGGGTATAGCGCTTCGACAGTCAGCGATACCCAAGTATGATCTATCCATCCCGTATGAGGCTATGGGGGGCGCGTTATTGATGGGGAGTATCCATTACTACCTCTCCTGGTGGAGACTGGTAAAAGAGAAAAATTTTCGATCTTCTGGTTAAACCATTGATAGAATGACGTCTGACACTGAATTTGGTTTGATGAGCAAGTGTCTGACGTCTAAAAAAGATAATCTGTGGAACTCGATCAGCATCAATATTATCATCTGTATAATCGGACCAACAATAGGGAGCTTCTCTTTAAATCGGAAGAGAATTACAGATATTTCAAAGAGAAATATCACCGCTATTTCAGGAATTGTTTTAAAACTGTCGCCTATTGTTTAATGCCAACACATTTTCATTTTTTGATCAACGTTCTTTCACTTGATCAGTTGACAATAAAGAAGAATCTCGCGGCGTTACTCAGTGGATATACAAAATCCATAAACATACGGTTCCAAAGACATGGAAGTCTGTTTCAGCCCCGAACCAAAGCAAGACGTGTTCAAGACGACGAGCACTTAATAACCGTAATCAAATATATGCATCAAAATCCGGTGCGTGCGGGACTGGTGAACAAGCTTGAGGAGTGGCCATATTCCAGTTATCGCGGTCTGCTTGGGTTGAGTCATGATGATCTTATTGATTCAGAGCTCGTCAAGAATCTCTTTGGAACAATTGATGAATTTCGGATCTTCTCGGAGCAGCAGATATTATTGGTAAAAAAGGAAGAATGGATATGATTTAGAAGTGCCGCCGAATTCTTCCAAGTTTAGATGTCAGACACCGGTCTAATAGTTGCCGCATTATGGTGTCAGACATCTGCGACTGGTTGGAGACTTCGGTCAGGAATCTAAGAATGACGTCTGACACTGAATTTGGTTTGATGAGCAAGTGTCTGACGTCTAAAAGAGGATGGTAACCATTACAACTTACGAGAAATGTTGAATTGCTGCTTCATGCTCAATCATACGGCTCCGATTCCTTGCCTCCGCTGATCATCCTCCACGGACTGCTTGGCACATCGGATAACTGGCATTCGTTGAGTCAAATGTTTGGGAATTATTTCCGGACATTCGCACTCGATGCGCGCAATCATGGCCGTTCACCGCACAGCGAAGTCTTTCAATACCAGGCCATGGCAGATGATGTTGTGGAATTTATGATTCATGAAAACTTGCCGTCGGCATCACTGTTGGGGCATTCGATGGGAGGAAAGACAGCAGCGTTGACTGCCTTACTCCATCCGGAGCTTGTCAATAAGCTGATCGTTGTTGATATCGCACCGCGGTCGTATCAGTCACACCACGATCAGGTATTCGATGCATTGACTTCCATCGATCTGTCTCACTATGAATTCCGGAAAGATATCGATGTTGTGCTTTCTTCAAAGATTCCGGAAGTTTCGGTCCGGCAATTTCTGATGAAGAATCTTGCCCGGGATGAAACGGGCCGTTTCCATTGGAAAATGAATCTTGAAGTGATCGAAAAGAATTATGCGCAAATCAATGAAGAGCTTCCGCACGATCGTCAGTTTGATAAACCGGCGCTTTTTATCCGCGGTGAGAATTCCGAATATATCCAGATGAGCGATCTGACGGTCATAGGAGAACTCTTTCCACAGGCAGAACTTGTCACCATTCCGGATGCCGGACATTGGGTGCACGCCGATGCACCGGAGGAGTTTGCAGCACATGTTTTGGATTTCCTAACTTCCTAGATGATTGATAGCAATGGAAATGTGGTTAGGTAGTCAGTAATGAATAGTGAGAGAAGACCCGCGTTGAGAGCATCGGCGCGGTTTTTTTTATTTCATCGAAAGAATCATTACATTATTTCCACGATGAAATCATTTTTCTCCACACTCTTCGTTGCGGTTCTTCTCTCCATCGGCAACGCCCAAACCAGTCGTATCGAAATGCGGTCCATCACTCTTTCCGGAGTGGGAAGCTGGGATTTCAACGTGTATCTGCCGCCGGGGTATGACCAATCGAGCGAACGCTTTCCGGTTCTGTACCTCTTCCGCGGTGCCGTAGATGAGTGGCTCGATCGGACCGAAGATGGAAGCCGGGCTGGAAGGAATATTCAGGATATCACCGACACACTAATCGCGCAGGGAACAATGCTCGGTGTGATTCTGGTTATGCCGGGATTTACAGGCGCTGCAATGACCGGACCCGCAACGGATGACGACTATACCTTCGTGTTGAATACGTTGATCCCGTTTATCGACCAGCAGTATCGTACGATGCCGAGCAGATGGTTCCGCGGTGTGGATGGATTCTCCCTGGGGGGACTTCATATGGTCAACCTTATGTGGAGAAGGCCTGAGAGATTCTCGTCTGCAGGGATGTACGACGGAACGTTGTACTTGTTCGATATGGATCAGATGATCTCGGCCGATGAGACATATTTTACGCGCCTGAAGCCTGTTCAATTCCTTCTCCACAGCGCGGCGGTTCAACCAAGCAACCTGAGCAACAATCGGCGGTTTGACAGTCTTTTAACCAGTCATGGCATCTATAACACGTTCGATGATCTTGTTTTTTCAACGACATCGCAGCATAATTGGTGGAATGCCGATGAACACATGATCCGGTCGCTGCCTTTCCATTCGTTAAAATTTTACAATCCCCCTCAAAATATTCCTCTTGCCCTGAAAGCATCTCCACTAACCAGGATAGACGGAACGTTCCACCTTACCTGGTCGGTTGGACAGGTGCCGGATTCTTTAAAAACCTTAGTGGAATATAGTAACAATACTGGAGCCAGCTGGCAGACATTGTTGTTTTCTACCACAAAGGATACTGCTTTCGACTGGAACACGGTCGATGTTCCGGATGGTACTCGTTATCTTCTTCGGGTTCAGGTATTCGGCGATACTCTCTATGGGAGTACTCAATCAGCGCAGCGCTTCATTGTCGATAATCCTGGCAATGCCGCACCGGATGCAGTGCTCCTGTCCCCGCAGGAAAAAGATCTGGTTTCCGGAAATTATGACGTTCGTTGGTCCGCGGAGGATCCTGAAGGTGATGCAATACGAGTCACTCTTTTGGGCAGAGCCGGCCCTGAAGCGGGATGGCAGACCATCGTTGCCGATCTTGAGAATTCCGGTGCATTCATTTGGGATTCGCGCACCGTGGCAAACATAAAAACGTTTCAATTGAAATTGCGATGTTCGGATGGGCAGGGTGTTTCGGAGATTGTATCGCGGCCGTTCGAAGTATCAAATACGCGATTGCCCATTAGCAATGTCTCGCATATTGCCGGCGACAGCGACAGCAGAATAACGGTAAATATTGTTGATCAGGCTCAACTCACGGGTCATTCCTACAGAATTCAATTTGACGATACATCTTCTTCTATCAAACGTTACAGTGTGTACGACCTTTTAAACAACGCGTACGTTCTTCAAGCTGTTCCTTTTACCGGAGATGGAAGCGAAGGCCCCTCATTTGATGGCTTGAGATTGTCAATTGTCGATGATCCACAAGTACGAGTGAATCAAGATTCAACGCGATGGGCAAAAGGCTTAAGTACGCTTGAATATCAGGTGACACTTCCTGATGTGTTCACGGGCACAGAAACCATAAAAGGAGTTGCCTTTCCAGCGGATTATGAGATACGAATAAGCGATCATATTGTCGACACATCTGGTGATTTCCTTGAGTCCGTTCCGACACCGTTGTATTATTCAGTTTGGAATACAACAGAGAACCGCCAAGCTGATGTTCTGGTCGCTGAACTTGATGGTGATGGAAAGCTGAGTCGTTTTGATGATCTGTTTATTCTTGAAGAAGATCAAGAGGGAAAGACAGTGCTTTCCTGGGAAATCTTCTTTTCCGGTGACGAGAGAACCATCCTGCCCGTTGCAGGGGACGTGTTTAGACTCAAGACGATCAAACCTCTTCGATCCAATGATGTGTTTGAATTCCAGGCGACTTCTATAGGAATTTCCGATCAGGGTTTCCTCCTTCCTCGGCGAACGGAATTGTCTCAAAATTATCCTAATCCCTTTAATCCTGTAACAGTGATCAGTTATGAGTTACGAGTAACGAGTATTGTTTCACTTAAAGTGTACGATCTTCTCAGCAGGGAAATCGTAGTTCTGGTGAATGGAGAAAAACCTGCTGGAAGATATTCGATCACATGGGATGCATCTGGAAGGTCAACTGGTATCTATTTTTATCAGCTTGTTGCTGGAGGAAAGACGATAACCAGGAAAGCTTTGCTCATGAAATAATTTAGGAAAATCCAAATCCTAAATCCCAAGTCTCAAACAAATCACAAACCAAAATCACAAGACTCAAATCCCATTCTCCAATCTCCCATTCCCAATTTCAAGTTCCATTCATCACTCTTCCCGCCTGCGTAAAAAAAAACATATCGGCGGGCAGTCATTCATTATTCTTCATTTATCACTCTTCATTCTTTATTACACCGCTTGTCCTGTCGCCCAGCCGGAAGACCACGCCCATTGGAAATTGTATCCGCCCAGCCATCCGGTCACATCGACGACTTCGCCGATAAAAAACAGTCCCGGTACGTTCTTCGCTTCCATCGTCTTGGATGAAAGTTCATGAGTATCCACACCTCCTACGGTGACTTCTGCCTTTGTGTACTCCTCCGTACCGACGGGAGTAAGAATCCAATGTGAAAGTGCTTCGGCTATCCCGTGCAGTTCGGCGGGTGTATACTGATTCATCGGTTTTGCTCCTCCGTGCAGCTCCAGCCAAACCTTCACAAAGCGAAAAGGAAGAAATTGGTCGAGAATTGTGGCGAGGAATTTTTTACTGTGGAGCCCTTCTTTCAGGACGGCAAGAATATCGATGCCGGGAAGAAGATTAATGGAGATCGAATCGCCCTCATTCCAGTATGACGAAACCTGCAGAATCGCCGGTCCGCTGAAACCGCGATGAGTGAGAAGAATGTTTTCGCGGAAAGATATTCCGCGACACGTCACTTCCGCGTCAATGGAAATACCGCTGAGAGGGAGAAATGCTTCGAAGTCTTCTGAATCAAATATTAGTGGAACAAGTCCGGGCTTCGGAGGAATGACCTTCACACCGAATTGATCCGCGATGGTGTATCCGAAACTTGTTGCACCTAATTTGGGAATAGAGAGTCCGCCCGTTGCAATAACGAGGAAATCCGTTGTTAGCTGATTGTTGTTTGTTGCTAGATGAAAGCATGTGTCTTTTTCGATTCTCTGTACATGACTACCAGTTTGGATTTCCACATTTGCTCGCCGGCATTCTTCCAGCAGCATCCGGATAATTTGCTCTGCACTTCCGTCGCAGAATAATTGTCCATGGTCTCGTTCGTGATAGGGAATACCGTATTGTTCGACAAGCGTTATAAAATCCGCCGGAGTGTATCTGGCCAGCGCCGATGTGCAGAAGTGGGGGTTCCGAGAAATGTAATTTGCCGGACTGACAGTTCTGTTGGTGAAGTTGCATCGGCCTCCGCCGGAGATGCGGATCTTCTCACCGACGTTCGCATTATGGTCGAGGAGGAGAACACTGCGCCCTCGCTTGCCCGCTTCAATGGCGCACATTAAACCCGCCGCGCCGGCTCCAATGATGATCACGTCTGATTTCATCTCGAGTTCAATATCGATGAAATTTTTTCTTCCTTCAACCTGCATTTCTTCCTCCCACCTCCAATCCCCAATTACTAGTCTTTACTCAGCATTCTCAATTCTTCTATAGGATCTCGCCATAATTTTCCTTATCTTATTCATAGTCGCAAATCGCGACAGACCGCATCCGGGCACTTCAGCATCGGGAGCGGACATTTGAGACTCGCTCTCCGATGATAAATAGCTAAAGTTTGCCGGACAACTTCGGTCTCCGCACTTGCGGGCTCACCCAGGTTTAACCTCCGAGCGTCTTCATCTTCTGCTGGTTTCCATCTTTTGCAGCGTGTTTCCTCATTTTTACAGTAAGGATTTATTCATGCCATTTACAAAACTTGGCCTTGCCGATCAACTCGTGCAAGGCATTCTCGCTACGGGATATACTGCACCCACAGCAATTCAAACACGCGCTATTCCCCTGGCCGTCGCAGGACGCGACATCATCGGCTGTGCGCGGACAGGCACCGGAAAGACCGCCGCATTCGTGCTGCCGATGCTTCATCATTTTCTGAAAAATGCCTCTCATCACAAGGGACACCACACACGCGGCCTCGTATTGACACCGACACGTGAACTTGCCCAGCAGGTTGAGGAATTTGTCACCGGCTACGGACGATTCGCACCTCTCCAGAGTATTGCGATCTATGGCGGTGTCAATATGGAAAACCAGATCAAACGACTTCGCCGCGGCGTAGATATTGTTGTCGCCACACCGGGGCGTCTCATTGATCATATGAATCGCAGGACGATTGATCTCTCTCATGTGGAAATTCTCGTCCTTGATGAGGCCGATCGCATGTTCGACATGGGATTCATCAATGATGTCCGGAAGATTATTGCCCGGATTCCTGCGAAACGCCAGACGCTCCTCTTTTCGGCTACGATGTCCCCTGAAGTAAGGTCGCTGGTGGCATCCATTCAAACCAATCCGGAACTGATCGAGATTGGCGAACAGCGAAAACCGGTAGAGACCGTGAAACAGGTGTTCTACTCCTCACCGCAGGAAATGAAGATAGATCTGCTCTTCCACATTCTGAAAACGGAAGATCTGGATAGTGTCCTCATCTTTTCCCGTACAAAACATGGAGCTGATAAAATTTCGAATAAGCTCGAACGGGCAGGCGTGAAAGCCGTTGCCATCCACTCGAACCGCACACAAGCTCAGCGGCAGAGAGCATTAGCGGGATTCAAACAAGGGCAGTACAAAGTGATGGTGGCGACCGATATAGCAGCACGCGGCATTGATGTGGAGGGGATTTCGCACGTCGTAAACTTCGATACACCGACGTATGCAGAAGACTACATTCACCGCATCGGCCGGACGGGACGCGCATCCGCCACAGGAGACGCGATCACGTTCGTTTCAACGCAAGAACAAAAATATTTAAAAAGCATCGAGCGCTATGTCGGGAAACGATTTGACCTGAAACGCTATACTGGATTTGATTATTCCAAACGGCCACAGGCGCCGGAAAAGAGTACCGAATCGAGGCCTTCTCATGACCGGCGAGAAAGCGGTCGCGGAGGGAGAGACGATCACCGGGAACGCCGTCCTGCAGATGCGACCCGCAGGCCGCACAGCGAACACCGGTCAGCCGGTTCGTACGATCGGCCGCGTCGTGAAGCACGCCCGGCTGGTGCACACGATCGTCCGCACCGGGAAGAGCGGCGCAGCGATGTGTCCGGAAAGCCCCGGACAGAACATCGTCATGTTATCTCGAACGAACACCCGCCTCGTGAACAGCGCTCAAGGGATTACTCAGGAAGACCTAAGATCGATGGAGTTTACAGAGATCCCTCTGAACGGCCGAGGCGCGAATTTGCACCCCGCGATCGTCAGGATAATTTCAGACGCGGACCACGGTCGTCCGAGAAGCCGAAGTTTTCGAGGAAACCGGTTCCTCAGCAGGCTGCTCCAGCGGCACATGAAACAGATTGGAAGTCCCTGGTGACTGCGATGGATGAAGACCGCGGCGGTCTGAAGAAAAAGCTGAAGCGATTGTTTATCCGAGATAAAGCGTAAGAATAAAAACGTACAGGGGCGCAAAGAGTTTCATCTTTGCGCCCTTTCTATTCCCTTTCGTTAGTCTAGATTGCGATACCCGATAGTTGCAATCAAGCTAAGGACTTGGTAAAATAATAACACACACCTTTCTTACCAGACAGCTTAAACTCCTTCCTTCTACATTCTCTCTTCTCAATTCTGTTCTCGACAATCTTCCTTGCTTTTCCCGTCTTCATTCCTCAAATTGTAGAAAAGTACATATTCTCTCAAACTATATTCCAAGATGAATAATTATGAAACCATATTATTTGTTTTTCATCATGACAGGTCTTCTTGCTATCACATTTCTGAGCTGTAAGAAACAAGAATCTCAAAAGGCCGCAACGGATATGACGCTCGGACAGAAAATCGCACGCTTCGCACCCACAGAGATCTCAGCAGATATCTCTGCACTGTCGCCCGGAGATACCAAGGCATTGCACAAGATCATCGAAGCTGCTCGTTTCATGGATCCCATATATTTTCGACAAGTCTGGAGCGGCAATCCGGATATGCTGAAGAAACTCGAAGCCGATGCAACACCGGCGGGACTCGAACGGCTTCATTATTTCCGCATCAACATGGGACCATGGTCATTGCTTGATAATAATGAGGTCTTCCTTGACGGGGCGCCAAAAGAAAAGCCTGCTGGGGCTGATTACTACCCGGAGGATATGGCCAAGAAAGAGTTTAATACCTGGATGGAAACATTGACCGGGAAAGAGCAAGAGAAGGCGATGGGGTTTTTCTCTGTGATCCACCGGGGTGCCAATAATAAATTAAAAAACGTACCATACAGCCAGGAGTATCGTGAATGGCTGCTACCGTCGGCAAACCTGCTCAAGCAAGCAGCCCAGTTGACCGACAACAAGACATTGAAAAAATATCTTACGACACGCGCGGATGCCTTTGCCAGCGACGATTATTATACAAGCGATGTTGCTTGGATGGAACTGGACGCACCGATCGAGCTTACGATCGGGCCGTACGAAACCTATATGGACGAGATGTTCAATTATAAAGCTGCATTTGAAGTCTTTGTCACACTTCGGGATGAAGCGGAATCGGCAAAGCTGGCGAAGTTCAGCGGGTATCTGCAGGAGATTGAAAACAATCTGCCGATAGAAGCAAAATACCGCAACCCAAAACTCGCAGCTCTGTCGCCGATCCGCGTCGTCGATGTGGTGTACGCGGCCGGGGAAGGCAACCGCGGTGTGCAGACAGCAGCGTATAATTTACCCAATGATGAACGGGTCATTCGCGAAAAAGGGTCGAAACGCGTGATGCTGAAAAACATGCAGCAGGCGAAGTTTGAAAAAGTACTCGTGCCCATTTCTCAAGTCGTTCTCGATCCGTCGCAGCAGTCGAAAGTGTCGTTTGATGCCTTCTTTACGCACATCCTTGCTCATGAGCTTATGCATGGGCTCGGACCTCATGGGATCACCGTGAACGGGAAACAAACAAATGTCAGGCGCGAATTAAAGGAACTCTATTCTGCCATTGAAGAAGCGAAAGCCGATATCACCGGTCTCTTTGCACTTCAATATCTTATAGACAAAGGACTTCTGGACAAGCAGATGGAAGAAGAAGTGTACGCTACGTACCTCGCGAGCATGTTCCGTTCCGTACGGTTTGGCATCAATGAAGCCCACGGCAAAGGGGTCGCTATCCAGTTCAATTATCTTACGATGGAAGGCGGCATTACGAACGATGAGGCAACAGGATTCTTTCACGTTGATCTCATGAAGGTGAAAGAAGCGGCAAAGAAACTTACCGGCGAGATTCTGACACTGCAGGCCGAGGGATCGTACGCCAAAGCAAAAAGTATGATCGATCGTTTTGCCATCATTCATCCGGCAATGCAGCGGGCGCTGGATAAGCTCGTTGGAACAGTCCCGGTCGATATCGAGCCTCATTTCCCCCTTGTCCCAAAAGTTGCCGGAAGTATTCGCTGACAAAGGATCTTTATCATCAGACATAGCATGTATGAGCAAAAATAAAATATCGACCGAAAAACCGGAAGCAACCCCACAACCATCAAGGCGAAGAATGCGAATCGGAATATCTTTTGCGGTCATCGCCGCTGCTCTCATCATTATCTTTATGCCGAAGAAAATAGATCACGATACAACCAGTACACCCATTGCTCCTATGTTCAAACAACAGGGAACCTTAACCATTTCGACGAGGGAGGACAAGCCGATCGTCTCTCTCGCTATAGAGATTGCAGACGATGAGAACAAACGGGAAATTGGTCTGATGGGACGGCCGGTTATGGGAAAGAAGGAGGGGATGCTGTTTGTCTTCGAAGAGGAACATATGGCATCGTTTTGGATGAAGAATACTATCCTTCCTCTCGATATGATTTTTATCGATAAATTCGGCACCATTGTCACGATTTGTAAGGACACAAAACCTTTTTCAGAAGAATCGTACTCAGCTACCGCGTTGACACTCCTTGTGCTCGAAGTGAATGCCGGTTTCACGGACACCTACGGTATCAAAGAAGGGGATCGCATCACGTGGAAGAGAGAATGATGTTCTTGTGAGCATGTTTTATTCTGGCACTCCCTGTCTTTGTAAAGACCCATAACGAATACATCTCTCAACATTTCTCACTGCATAAATGGCAAATCTTATTCTCTTAGGACTCTGTTTTACCGCCGGCATTGTACTTCGTCGTTATTTAAAACTGCCGCAGGGAACACCTGCAGTACTGAATGCCTTCATCATCAATATTTCCTATCCTGCTCTCGTACTTTTGTATGTCCATCGTCTTCACCTTCGTTTAGATCTCCTGCTGCCAATATCCGCCGGATGGCTTTTCTTCGCTCTTTCCTTTGTCGTGATCCGGTGGCTGGGAAAAAGGATGAAATGGACTCGCTCAACCATAGGATGCATGATACTTCTCTGTGGTCTTGGCAACACATCATTCCTTGGTTTGCCGATGATCGAAGTGTTCTTCGGAAAGGATGGTATTCCGATCGGATTGCTTCTTGATCAATTTGGATCGTTTCTTGTCCTCTCCACTGTCGGAATCATTGTCGCTTCAGTCTACAGCGGGTCAACTCTTGATAAACGGACGATCATCCGGAGAATTGTGACATTTCCTCCGTTCCTCTCCATGCTTGCTGCTTTGATTCTGATTCCTCTCAATTTTCCACCGGAACTCGAACAGGTTTTTGAACGACTGGGGCAGACACTGGCACCATTGGCATTGGTTTCCGTGGGATTTCAATTACGTGTATCGCATTTCCGGGAATATAGGAAGAGCGTGGTTCTTGGATTGTTTTTGAAGATGCTGATATTCCCTCTTGTTTTGTTCGGAGTCTATTCCATGATCTCGGGGGAGAGGGGACTGCTCTTCAATGTCATGATTTTTGAATCAGCCATGCCGCCGATGATCACTGCTGCCATCATTGCTGCAGAGTATCATCTGGAAGAAAGACTTGCCGCTATGCTCGCCGCGGTTGGTATTATCGTCTCGTTCCTCAGTTTAACCGGTTGGTGGTGGGTGTTAACGGTTCTCTAGGACACTTTCTGAAGGGAGTAAGATAGTAATCCGCAACGCGGAATTGAATTTTATACTTCCAGCTCTTCGGTATGCGACTATGTTTTACGGAAAATCAAAAAGGACTGGCAGAATGAATGCCGACGCCAACTGCAATAACGGGGGTCGTGGCAAAACTGTACTCCGCATGAACGGTTGCAATGAGCAGTGATGCACTGACACCGAGAGTAATCCGTGATGTATTTTTACCGTTGAATGTCCATTCGGATACCGTGAACGGGTTTTCCACTCCATCCGGTGTTTTATAACTGCCAATTATCTCGTGAAGAGTAATAGAAGCATTTTCTCTTTGGTAGCCGCAGTAGAGAGTCAACAAAGACAAACTTCTGCTCACTTCTATACCGTAAGCGCTTCCTTTCGTTGTGAAGATATCCTTCTCGTCCTCTGACTTGAATGTCATTTTCTGAGTTCCATAATGCACGGCAGTCTCAAAGGGGAGGAATGGCAGCCATTGGCCGATATCGTACCGGATACCATAACCCAAGTAATTATATTTACCTGCATCGCCGACATTCATCGCTGTAATCGTTGGTAAATAACGCGCTATGAGTTCCAGTCCAAAAGGTAATCCAATGACAAACTGTGGGATGATTAACGGAACAGCAATGATGGAGTATCCTCTCGGAATCGAAAAAAGGACATCACTGCCGTTATGGGAATTTCTGTAGGTGTAATAATACAAGCTTTGCGGACTCAAACGAACAGACCGATCCTGGATATCACCCGCCATCGTTGGTGCGCCGGCAAAATCGTTATAGTCTGTGTTTCGGTTCAGTCGAACTGTTCCTGAGGTATAGGGATTCCTGATGTCAATATAATCCGGTGATATAAAATTATATTTCTTATCGGAGTCGTTAATCCATACGGATACATGGTTCACACTTATTTCAAATCCGAGCAAGCCTTGTACTTTTGCAGAATGATAGAGCGCAGAATTTACGTCAGCTGAAAAACCGGCAAAGACCGGATTTAAATAATTTTTAAAGTTTTCGCTTCCGACTTTACTGAGCTGGGCAGACAAATCTTGCTGAGCATGTGCGGGTCTCTCTACAACGGTAATGGCAAAAATCACAATGAAGAAGTATTGATAAGAAAATTTCATACGAAACCTCCTGAGACGCTGGAAGAAAGCTCACCTCTCCGATCGCTTAGAGCGGCCGGAGAGGTGAGGAAGATCAGCCTGATCCCTTATTCTTCTTTCGCGCGCATCGTATCCCATAGGGCATAGGCAAAGAGCAGCGCAAACATCACCAAGCCGGCAATCTCACCGTTCGATGAGGCAGCCCACGCTTCATGATTCCAAGTCGTATATCCGAATGCCCACTGCTGGTCGATGAACTTAAGGAATGCATTGACCACTCCAAGCAAAGCACCGCCTGCAATAAACCCGGAGGCGATGAGTGTGCCCCGCTGGAAGCGGGTGTTATTGAGTTTTTCGTTCTTTGTCCGTGTCGAAACGAACCATGCAACGAATCCGCCGAAGAGCAACGGCGTGTTTAGTTCCTGGGGAATATACATGCCCAGTGCAAAAGCGAGCGGTGGAATTTTGAGAACGACCAGCAGCAGCGCAATGACGGCACCGACAATATAGAGAACCCAGGGCGTCGGGGCATTGGACATGAGCGGTTTGATGACTGCCGCCATGGCATTCGCCTGTGGTGCGACCATGGCTTTTTCACCTGTGAATCCATACGCCTGATTGAGCACGAGAATCACTCCTCCCACTGTTGCCGCTGATATGAGCACACCGAGAAATTTCCATGTCTCCTGCTTCTTCGGCGTCGTACCCAGCCAATACCCGACCTTCAGGTCGGTGATGAACCCGCCGGCAACAGAAAGTGCCGTGCAGACAACGCCGCCGATGATCAGGGCGCTGACCATCCCGGAGGAACCGCTTAAGCCAACCTGTGTCAATACGAGCGAAGAGAGAATCAGCGTCATGAGCGTCATGCCGGAGACAGGATTCGTGCCGACAATTGCTGTAGCGTTTGCGGCAACTGTGGTGAAGAGAAACGAAATAATGGTTACGACCAGGAGCGCAACGATTGCCTGTCCGATGGTGGGGACAACGCCCATGATAAAGAATGCAAAAATCGCAAGGGCTGTGAGAAGAATCAGTACGGCGACCCAAAGCATACGAATATCGGTTTGCGTACGAACTGCCCCTTCATCACCTGTCTTATGATGCGCGATTTCCTTGTACGCGAGTGAAAATGCGCCAGCAATGATCTTGGACGAGCGAAGAATTCCAATAATACCCGCCATGGCAATCCCGCCGATACCAATTTGACGGACATAAGTGCGGAATATTTCTTCCGGACTCATTTGTGCGATCAGCTTTGTTGCGGTTGGACCCAGCGTCACCGTTAGATGCTGGCCGACTTCATAGACCAGCGGCACCAGGACGAACCACGAAAGGAACGAACCGGCTGCGATGATTGCTGCATACTTCAATCCAACGATATATCCAAGTCCAAACACCATCGCGGAGACATTCACTTTGAACACCATCTTGAACTTATCGGACAGCATCTCACCCCAGCCGAACATCCGCGTGGTAATGACTTCCGACCATGCGCCGAATGCGCTGAAGATAAAATCAAAGAAACCGCCGATGAGCCCGCTGATGACCAGCACTAATGCTTCTTTACCCCCTTTTTCCCCGGCCACGAGGATTTCTGTCGTTGCTGTCGCTTCCGGGAAGGGGAGCTTTGCATGCATATCCTTGACAAAATATTTTCGGAAGGGGATCAAAAATAAAATACCAAGAAATCCGCCGAGGGCAGACGCCATGAACATCTGGAAATAACTAGCCGGTAGGGCCAGTATGTAGAGTGCCGGAATTGTAAAGATCGCCCCGGCAACAATAACGCCCGAACAGGCACCTATCGATTGGATAATCACGTTCTGCCCAAGCCCGTTAGGTTTCTTGGCAAGACCGGTGATGCCCACAGCAAGAATAGCGATAGGGATGGCCGCTTCAAAAACTTGTCCGATCTTCAATCCTGAATACGCTGCTGCTGCGGAAAACAGAATCGCCATCACGATTCCCCAGCCAACCGACCATGGTGTGACTTCCGGGTAGTTTTGATCTGCCCCCATTATGGGTTTGTATTCTTCTCCTTCTTTTAATTCTTTATATGCATTTTCTGGAAGACTGCTCGTTGTACCGTGTTGTTCCATGGTTTATCCTTTACGTTAACGCGTTAGGAGTTTCGAGTCATGAGTCATGAGTTTTGAGTTACGAGTTTCGAGTTATGAGTTTCAAGTCACGAGTGAAGAGTTGTGAGTTAGGAGTTATGGGTTCTCAATATTTACCATCTACTTTACCTTTTACTTCTCACTTCATCCTTTTTACTTGGTTTTCTCAACCCAGATCTGTACCAGGTTGATCACCGTTTCTACCGCCTTTTCCATACCCCAGACATTAACCCATTCGGTACGGCTGTGATAGTTTGATCCGCCAGTGAAAATATTCGGTGTCGGCAATCCGTTCGCTGTCAGACGCGAACCATCTGTGCCGCCGCGGATCGGGGTCCATTCAGGTTTGAGTCCCGAACGCTGTGTTGCTTCAAAAAGATAATCGATAACACGCTGGTCCTTCAATAAGCCTTCGCGCATATTTCTGTATTGTTCGACAATCTCATACTCGATCTTCGCTTTGGGATACATCGGCTGGATCTCTGCGATCGCTTTTTCAACTATCGTTTTCAATGCATCAAGACCTTCCGTCTTGAAATCCCGGAAGAGACATTTCACCGATGATTTCCCAACACCGCCTTCCAGCACGTAGGGATGGATATACGGTTCGTATCCTTCGGTCGTTTCCGGCGCCATTTGTTTCGGCAGGCGGGCGATGATATCGGAAATTACCCGGACGGAATTGATCATGATATTCTTTGCGCTGCCGGGATGAATATCCCGCCCATGGACAGTGATAGTGCATGAATTTGCGCTGAAGGTCTCTTTGTTCAGCTCGCCGGTCGTATCGCCATCGAGCGTATAAGCAAACTGTGCGCCGAATTTTTGGATATCGAAGAACTTTGTTCCTGCGCCCACCTCTTCATCCGGCGTGAATCCGATCTTGATCTCGCCGTGCGGAATCTTCGGATTCGCAATCAGGTACTGGATCGCGGTCATAATAATGGCAACGCCCGCTTTATCGTCGGCGCCCAGCAGGGTGGTGCCGTCGCTTGTGACGATCATCTTGCCAAGCGCTGTTTTCAATGCCGGGTTTTCAGATTCGCGAATAACAATTGACGTATCACCGGGCAGGACGAGATCGCCCCCTGTGTAGCTCTTGATAATTTGTGGTTTGACATTGGCTCCGCTGACCTCCGGAGAAGTGTCCACGTGCGCAACAAATCCGATGGCCGGTACTTTTTTCTGTACATTCGCAGGGAGAGTTGCCATCACGTAGCCATGCTCGTCGATGCTCACCTGCGGAACACCGAGTTCTTTCAGCTCCTTCACCAGCAGATTGAGCATATCGAACTGTTTTGCCGTACTGGGATAGGTTTCCGAATCTTCTTTGGATTGTGTGTCGATAACGACATAGCGGAGAAATTTGTCGAGAACAGTGTCAGCCATAACGAAAATCCTCTTTAATATAAGTATGTGGGTGCTGCGATAAGATAGAAAGAAGGTACCAAAAAAGCAGTAGGAAAAATTAAGAAGATGATTGATCTCTCTGGAGATATCGGGATTCTCGCGAGTATGCATAAGAGTGTCCGTATCATCAATGATTTTAACTTGCAATTGGCAGTCCATTCAATTAAAATGTACTTGTAAAAATTCCTCCCGAACCATGCGATGAAGAATATTCGATTAATAGTGAATGCTTTCTCATTGCCCAATCACCTTGTATATTCTCGTATCAAGTACTTCAGATTCGGTTATAATTCATTGCCCCAAATCGGAGGTGGTCTATGAAGACACGGATTTTTCTCCTTATACTCCCTGTTTGCATACTTCTTAGTCAAACGAAAGATATCCCCAATAAGCATTTCGCTCTCCAGAAACAAGCTGCCGTCTCACAATTTCAATACAAACAATTGGATGGCAACAGTCTCAACTGTACTATAGCGTCCGATGGTGCTTATGCAGATTATCGAGAAACCCATAGCGCCGGTCTTGAGTGGCCAAAAGGAACCGGCAAGACACCCGTCTTCTCCGCCGGCTTCTGGCTGGCAGGAATCCACCGGCCGACCGGGAAGATCAGAATGACGAACATTGATTATACTTCCGAGTATCAACCGGGACCGATCATAGGGACATTCAATACGACATCCAACGCAGATTCCGCCCATGTTGCGAGAGCGACCGATTCCCTGTACCGGCTTTATAAGATCTCGAAGAGCGATACTTTGCGCGGTACCGATGGCAAATCACTTTCCGGCAATATCGACTTCGATGAATGGCCCGGCAATCTCGGGGCTCCTTACGAAGACCGAAACGGCAACGGGACATGGGATGCAGGCATCGATATGCCGAAGTTCTACGGCGACCAGCAGATCTGGTGTGTCATCAACGATGTGAACAATGTCCTGCACAGCAGGCTTTCAACCTCCAATCCTCTCGGCGTCGAAATCCAGATACTCTATTCCGCCTTCAACACGACCGGACCTCTGAACAACACGATGTTCATGCGATGGAAGATTATCAACAAGAGTGATGCGGATTATGATAGTGTCTTTTTTGGTCTCTGGTCGGACCCGGACCTGGGGGACGCCAATGACGATTTGCCGGGAAGCGATCCGTCCCTGAACCTCGGATATGTGTACAACGGGCATGATGTTGATGCGGGCGTCCATGGATATGGATCCACTCCTCCTGCGTGCGGCTTCGACCTTCTGCAGGGACCATTGGTACCGGGAGGACCGGATGAATATGCTATGTTCAATGGCAAACTGATTCGCGGTTATAGAAATCTATCCTCAACATCATACTCCGTTTATACCGGCAACGTGTTCTCGCAGATTATTGATCCTCCTGATGCAAATCCTGAATACATCGCTGTGGCATACGATTACCTGAACGGGAAGGCTGGTACGATACATCAATATCTTCAAGATGCTAACGGCCACATCATGAAGTTTTTATTTTCCGGAGATCCAGTCGCCGGAACAGGAGATTTACCCAGTAACTTTTCACTCGGTCAATTCGTCCCGCAGGATATCCGGGTGCTCCTCAGCTCGGGTTCTTTTACACTGGCAAAAGGGGACACACAGGAGATCGTTGGAGCATTTACTATCGCACAGGGAACCGACCGGTTAAATAGCGTGACTCTTTTAAAGGCGTACGACCGTCAGGTGCAGGCTTTATTTGACGGAAATAATGGTATTCTCCCTTCAGCAGCAGCAGCAGTCTCCCTATCGGGATCCCAAGCTGCCATTCAAATAACTTGTTCACCGCACGACACTGCTGTCCGATCTGTCGAGGCAACCATCCATGCTTCTGACGATCAAACGGCGATCGCCTGTATTCCTCTTTTCGATGATGGGGCTCATCAGGATGAAACTGCGGGTGATGGAGTATTCGGGAATAGTATCGTCCTTCCGACCCAGGAAAGATTCCTAGTTGCAGATTTTTTTCTTATTTCTCAAGACAGTTCTCGGAAACACTTTTCCTCGCTCCTGGACATCGGTTATACGATCAATCGCCCAAGCCTCGGTTCTCCTATATTCTTTGTCGACAACCTGAACAATGATGGGAAGGCCAGTCCGGGGGAAAATGTCCGTTTCGGCTTCTCGGTCAGCAATCCCAATGCCTTTACCATGGAAAATTTGACTGTGCGTCAAAAAGACAATCCCGCCGCTCCTGTTTTGTCCATTTCTGCAATTGATTCCGGCAAGAGTTATACGATGCAGTATAACATTTCTGTACCGGCTTCGTATTTTGTTCTCACTGTTCCATTAGGATATTCACACAGCGATACCGTTCTCTGGTTCACCATTACCGACAGTCATTTTAACACCTGGACCGACTCGCTCATCTTCCCGATCTATCCCTTCGTTTACAAGTATGCGGCTGTTCAACCCGCAACTTCAGTCAAGTTGGAGGGATCGTTCCGGATCCTTATAACAGATCCATCGGTTCTCAAGAACCATTCGTATCTTATACAGGGTGTGGACTCCATCGATGCCCAGCGGACAACGGGATTTACACTGCGCGACGAGACCGACAACAGGACGGTTCTTGCCAATGCCCCGCTTCCGGATTCATCCGGTTACAACATCTTGCCTATTGAGGGATTCAAGCTTTTCCGCGGAGACATTGAACTGAAATCTGAAAGCCGGTCAATAGATTACTCTACAAATTCATGGTTTAAGCCGACGCCAAACCATGCGCGAACCTACCTTAAAATATTTGGAAAAGATTCCCTCGCTTTGATTCCAAAAGGAGGATATCGTAAGGTGCAAATCCAGTTTGCCCCGATTCAGGCCTTTGTTGATACAAACAGTAATGGTCAATGGGACTATGGCGAAAAGGTTTTATTCGATACGACATCGTACGGAACAAGTCAAAAAGCATTTATGCTTTATCAATATTCCTTTATGACTTCATACGGTTTTGACTGGGTTCCGTTTACGGCATTCGATGTGGAAACCGGTACTCCATGGAAGCTCAATATCATCGTCAACGATAAGAATAGGAATCTCCGCTGGGATCCGAAAGAAACAATTTATATTATGCCGACTTCCTACGATTCAACCGGAATAACGTATAATGCTGCTGCAGGGATAAACCTGTTTGCTCCCCCTCTGTACTTCGAGGTAAATACGGACATCCGGGCATTTTGGATTGTGCAATTTGATACGGTCGTTCATCCTGTCCCGTACACTTCTTATTCACCAATGACCTTAACGCCGACATACCCTCTTTCCAGTGTCAATGGATTTACGTTTAATCCGACTATTGTTTTAGGTGTACCATCTGAAAGTGAAATTCCAAAAGAATTCTCACTTGCACAGAATTATCCCAATCCATTTAATCCGACAACAGTGATCAGTTATGCGTTACCAGTTATGAGTTCTGTAAAGCTTGTGATCTATGATCTCCTAGGGCGTCAAGTGGCAACACTGGTGAACGAAGAACAATCTGCAGGTTGGAAACAAGTTCAATGGAATTCGAGTGTATCTTCAGGCGTCTATTTCTACCGGTTGGAGGCAATCTCTCGGGGCAGCACTGCGCGGCAATTCACACAGGTTCGGAAAATGCTGCTGCTGAGGTAACGGTATAACCTTCTCAAAGTTCCAGAGCTTAGCTATGATACGTTGAGAGGGTATCGAGAGTGTCTCGGCCCCGCAAAAAAAAGTAGAAGACGTTAACCTTCGTGGCGAGCTCCTGCTCTTTACAGTCCTACGGTCAATCGTACGCCGATTCTGGAGCGGCGCGGAATAAAATACGCGCTCGGATCCCCAAGCTCGCCGCCGATGCGTCCCGACGCATCCATCCAGCGGACATTCAGAGCATCGAAAAGATTCCGAATGTCTGCATAAACCAGAAGGCGGGAATATCTGCTGAACCCCAACTCGATCTCTTTGGAGATCTTGACATCGGTATTGATGTAATCTTCCATCCGCCTATTGTTCGGAATAAATACCGCAGTGGGATAAAGAGGTGTGAATCCATCTCGCGATGGATAATATGTGTACGGCCTCGCTGAATAGTAATTGAAAATCACATTCGCCTGTATATTAAAAGGAAGCTGGACCAGTGCATTGACTTTTACGGTATGCCGCTGATCCCAGCTCATGGGGAACAACGAAATGTAGGGTTGAAAACCCCACTGCGCTAAATCAAGTCCCTGGCTGGCACGATCACTCAACCCTTCCGTTTTCATGTAGGTATACGATATTTCTCCCGTTATCCACGCACCCCGCGTTCGCGTGAGCACCAATTCTAATCCCTGTGCATCTGCATGGGGATTATTGACATATTCTGCAAAACCAAAATCACCGGCTGCTTTGCTGTCCATAGGAATAAAGGTCTTCGAATCGACCTGATTCGTCGTCGATTTTTTAAAATAGGTTGCAGACCCTACGAACTCATCATTCATGATCTGCCGGATACTGATTTCCCATGCCTGTGTACGCTCCGGTTCAAGATCCGGATTGCCGAGCACTGCGCTGGCGCCCCGCTGAAGCGCCACGACGTCCAACCCGGAATACAAATAATCAAAGAGCGGGAATTGGAAATAATGTCCATAATTGACAAAGAGCATGGCAGTCGGTGTGACGGGCATGGCAAACCCGATACGCGGACTGAACTGCTGCTTCACAGACGCTTTCGTATATCCGGTTACCTGCGTCAGGTATTCGTTCTGTTTTACAGGAATACGATCAATGGCCGGACGTGAAGCTGTAGGGTCCAGAAAGTCGTACCGTATGCCAACGCTGATGATTGCCCCGGCATCCATTTCAATTTTATCCTGGATATAAGCGGAGCCGGATTTCGGGAAATAGCGATACTGCGTGCTGTAATTCAACTGGGGCAGATTGACCAGCGGTTTTCCGAAGTAGGTTTTACGGGGTTCATATTTTTCGATATCGGTGTTGATGTCGTAAAAATTTAGTTCTATGCCGGCTTTGAGAAGATTGATATCATCGACCTGACTGGCAAAATCTACTTTTGCAGTATAGACAGTTTGCAGGGTTTTACTCCATAAGGCACGATTCCCCGATGTAATATATTGGAGAAAAAAATCGTATTGATAGATCTCCAACGGATTGATCGATGGCCGCGCTGTTCCCCCTACGGTATTTTCCATGCGATGGGTGCTCAGGCGGATTGTATAAAACGATTTATCCGAAATGGTGTGCGAGAGGACGGAAGCAATCCGGTACGTGAGCTTATCGCGGGTCGGAAGTCCCTGAAGGTTAAAGCGCCAGCTGAATTCATAATCATGCCAATCGTGCATCGAAACAAGCGCCTGATTGCTCCACCGGATGGTGGGGGAGAGGAAAAGATCGATCTTTGCAAATCCGTTAAAACTCTTGTCTATTGGTTCTGTCAGTGATCGCTCAAAATCCTGCCACCATTGTGTTCCTGTAAGGTCATAATTCCCGGAAATGAAATAGAAGATTCGATCCCGGAGAATCGGACCGCTTGCGGTCAATTCAAACTCATTATTCTTACTGTGTTCTGTGCCTCCAAAGGCATCATCTTTTTCGACATGAACCGCAAGGTCATGGTTGTTCCCGCCGCTCTTGGTGACAACATTGACCACTCCGGAAAGAGCATTGCCGTACTCCGCATCAAAACCGCCGGTCTGGAGTGTCAGGTCGACAATCGTACTATTTGGAAGATTGGAGCTCAGTCCTCCGGAAAGCAAATCCTGGACAGGAAGTCCATCGATGAGATAGGCAACTTCGGTCGTTTTTCCGCCTCGGACATTCCCTTCCATCGTTGTTCCCGCCTGCAGACCCAGGACATCGGCAAAGGATGTGATTGGCAGCAGGTCAAGCTCCTCTCCTCCAACGCGGTGTGTCGTCCCCGTAATATCCTTTTCGATAAGCGGCCGTTCGGCCCGCACAATCACTTCCTCCATACCAATGGTTGACACATCAAGATCCGCCACAATTCTTGTACGGAGATCGGAACGGATCTCGACATTTTGCATCACCAGAGATTTGTATCCGAGCATTTGAACACGAAGAGTATATGTTCCCGTGGGAATATTGTGAATGAGAAATTTCCCATCGACATCCGACGGTGCCCCGTAGGGAGTACTCAGGATGAGAATATTAGCCCCCACCAGCGCCGTACGTGTCACTCTATCGCGGACAATACCCTCGAGTATTCCCGTCGTTCCTCGACCGTAAGCCTGCATGAACAACACTGGAAAGATGAGGAGGAGAAGACAAGAACGGAACGCCCTAAAGGTATGCGGAGTGGTCATACATATTTCCATAGACGAAGTGTGAAATACAATTTTTGGAAAGGACTTTAAGTACACGCATTTGATAATCAATACGTAGCAGGTGGACCATATATCCTCCCCACAAAATAGAGAGTCATTTCATACTCATCAGACCGAAGTGGCGCCAACCGAGAAAAGAGCTGAATCGTCGTTCTCATCCTAAAAGGGATGGGTTTCAGAGTATGAACACAATAATTTTTTTCGAAAGAATATGATGCTATCGGCATTCCCATAAATACATACGTTTTGCTAGAATCTTTATAGTCCCAATACAAAAAAAACTCAACGTCTTTGTTGGGGTCGAGTGTGAGCACATTATTGTAAGCATCATACTCTCCTCTATGAATGAGATCCAAGTAAGAAATTGGAATTTTACGATACATCGATGGTTTGTTGGGGTGCCATATCTCTATATATCCCGATAAAAGTGCATCGCCCTGAATTGTCTCTTCATACAAATTGGTTACAGAAACTACTATCTTTGTTGTTGGTGATCCGAGGCTAATCCAGCTCGGTACATTTTCATCCATATGTGAAAAAATAATTGATGAAGGAGCTTCATACCGCATGGCACAATCCACAATCTTTTGCGGCTCTTGATAAACCGGCAGCGACTCAGTGCAATGTAATGCCAAGAACGCTATGATCAATATACCTAATATGGAACACTCGCTCGAATTCATTCTCGAGGTATCATGGAATATCATCTAGATTCGCACTATGAAACGAATCGTGAATTACTTGCTTTGGCAAAACATCTCAGCCAAAGACTAGGGCCCGCTAAAAATCCTACCCGTAAAATTGAGAATCATTTCATACTCTTCAGACCGAATAGGCGCCAATCGAGAAAAGATCTGAATCGTTGTTCTCATCTTGAAAGGGATGGGCTTCAGAATACGATTACCTCCGATATCCGAGAGGATGGGCATGCCCATAAAAACATACGTTTTGCTAGAATCTTTATAGTCCCAGAAAATATGAAACTGAACTTCTCTGTTGGGATCGAGAGTGAGAACTTTGGTGGATGGATCGTATACTCCGGCATTGATGAGATTCCCAAGAGTAATCGGAATTTTGCGGTAGACTGCTGGTTTATTCGGATGCCATATCTCGATATATCCAAAATTGAACAGGGGGGGTTCGTCTTGTATTGTCTCTTCATACAGATTGGTTACAGAAACTACGATCTTTGTTGTTGGCGATCCAAGGCTGATCCAGCTCGGTTCATTTTCATCCATATGGGAATACATAATGGGCGAAGGAGCCTCATACCGCATGTCACATTCTACAATCTTCTGCGGCTCCTGATAAACCGGCAGCGACTCAGTGCAATGAAGCGATAAGAAGGCGAAAAGAAGTACGATTGATATGTAAAAATTCTGGTATTTCATGATAAACGCTTGATCAATGTATGAAAGAATCATTCCGTTTCCAATATTACTTTTTACAAAGTTAAGCAAATCACTTTTCTTCTGCAGGTTACAGGATGGATTTCGCTAACTCATAGAGTCGGAAAATAATGGTTAGGTGAACAGGAGAAAATTCACTTTTTCTAATTGCGTCCAAACGGAATTGTTCTTACTTTTTAGCCAGCAATTACCCGCGGAAGATCCTAAGAAAACATTACCAAAGGGAGGATTTCCATGCAATTGCGCTCGTGTTCTCCATTCTTCTTCATGTTGATATTCACTGCGATGCCTGTGTACTCGCAAATCTCTTCATTTCCGTATTCTGAGAACTTTGATGGTGTCGCAGCACCGGCCCTGCCCGCAGGATGGATTACTACAGGCTTTGCAGGATATGCATCATCACCACGAACCTCACCGAATTGTATCTCTGCTACGGGGAATCGTTCCTTAAAGTCATTAACATCACCAGTGATGAATTTTACATCGCGGCTTCCTGATAAGCTCATCTTCTGGGAGCGAAGGACATCCTCCGCAAGCGCGTATCGGCTGGAGGTACGCGCTTCAATAGATGGAGTAAATTACAGCCTTTTGCTGGCTCGCTTTGATACGCTCGCACAGTTCACGAGTTACGTGCAGAGGGTAATCGACCTGAGCAAAACTGGATTAAGCAATCAACCAGCTGTACAGTTTCGGTGGATCATTCTTGCGGACAGCACGAATAATACCGGTGTTCTTCGTCTGGATGATGTGTCATTGACCGTGTCAACCGGATTTGACGTAGGGTGTACAAGCATTGCTGCCTTGCCGATCAACGCGACCCGCGGCGATTCGCTCACACTGACTGTCGGTGTGAGGAACTATGGATCATTGACTTCCTCCGGTTTCTCAGTACAATTCTTTTCTGATGATAATCTCAATGGTATCGGTGAAACCGGTGAGCAATATTTCCGGCTGAGCGAACTTACGCTCTCTCCCGGCGATTCTATGACCTGCAGTGCAACACATCCGCCGACGAAAGCAAGGGATCATCGGTTCATTGCAACGGTATATCATGATCAGGATGAACGTCGTTCAAACGATACAGTACGGGTTCTTCTTTTCGTCGGATATCAGAAAGGTGATGTCGTGGTGAATGAAATACAGTACGCACCTGCCGGAGATGAACCTGAATGGGTGGAATTCTATAACACTTCGACTGATACTCTGAATCTCAAGAATTGGAAAATATCCGATAATAATGTCTCGGTGAAAACATTGATTTCGCAGGCAGAGGTATCCATTCCCCCGGTTTCATATCTGGTCGTTGCGAAGGACGCAAACTTTTCCATGTTTCATCCTGGGACTTCATTCATTATTGCAAACTTCGCTGCACTGAACAATAGCACTCCCGATGCAGTTGTTCTCTATGATCCGCAGTCCAATGCAATAGACAGTGTGATGTACTCGCAGTCATGGGGGGGACAAAATGGAAAGTCGCTGGAAAGGATTGATACCAAGGCTATAGGCACAGCAGGAACAAACTGGGGAACGTCGCAGGATTCACTGGGAAGCACACCGGGGAAGATCAACAGCATCGCGCTCCTGGACAATGATTTGGCGATCACTAACCTGACACAGACCTCTGCTGTGGTTCAAGGAAGACTCGTTCCTGAAGTTCATGCAGTTGTTCAGAATGTCGGCCGTCTCAGTATCGATAGTGTCGTTGTCTGCTTTTTCGCGGACAGCAATCGAAATGCACATCCGGAAGCGACAGAATTCATGTGCAGGAAAGGCGCTTCGCAGAGATTGAACGCCGGAGATTCCATCCAGATCATCGAAAACTTTCCGCAGCTTACTTCCGGCGAGATGAATGTCCTTGCCGTTATCGACTGCTGGAGGGATGAGCGGCTGCGCAATAATGAGGCGGCAGTTCGTATCAAAGTAGGCTATGAACCTCATTCGTTGATCATCAACGAAATGATGTACGAACCCCTGGACGGACAGAACGAATGGATTGAATTGTTCAATCGAAGCTCAGACCCGATAGATCTTGCCCAGTGGACCATCAACGATAAGGCAACGTCAAGCGGTGTCAATTCCGTCACGATAGCAAGTATGCCTTTGATAGTACATCCGGGAGAATACATGGTTTTTGCTGCTGACTCATCGCTCTTCACCCAATTTCCCTGTCTATGTTCTGCTGATAATGTATCTCATGTTATTATCGTGAACCGATCGGGAGGATTGAGTTTGAATAACGATGGCGATGCAGTCGTCCTCAAAGATCTTACCGGTCAGACGATTGATAGTGTGGCATACTCACCGCGTTGGCACCATCCAAATGTTGTCGACACGCGAGGCCGTTCGCTGGAACGCATCAGCCCGCATATCGATTCGAATGATCCGCGAAATTGGAGCACCTGTACAATTCTGGCGAGCGGGTCGCCGGGAAAGAGCAACAGTATCTTGACGCCAAGTGCGTTTACCGGTGCACGGCTTTCTCTCTCACCGAATCCTTTTTCTCCGGATGGCGATGGATTTGAAGATTTCTGTATCATCCGCTACAATCTGCCGTTGATGACTTCTCTTATTAATGTGCGGATCTATGATATCAAGGGAAGGCTTATCAGGACACTTGCCAATAGTGAACTCGCTGGAAGGGAGGGCGAAATAGTGTGGAACGGTTATGGGGAAGATCAGCAGCGAGCAAGGATTGGTGTCTACGTTGTCTATCTTGAGGCAAGCGATCAAGTGAGCGGCAGAGTGGAAACGGCAAAAGCCGTAGCAGTGGTAGCGACAAGATTGTAACCCAGTAGTCATACATCGGTCTCGCGAAATAGATAGCACCGTCATGAAATCGACCATCCCACCACCTTTAACAATTTCCCCGTCTCATTGAGGAGGGAATTAAGGGGTGGTGGCATAAAGCCTTAACATTGCATTTTGGAACGATAATTTTTACCATAGCAGTGGCAATTGGTTACTTCTATAAAATGACTATACGATAAGAATATTCTCTAGAGGTGCACTCTTGAACAAGCAGCTATTTACAGCAATTTGTTTTCTCCCATTCGCAGGCATGATTGTCTTGGGACAGATCTCGATATCCCAGACAAAACAGGATAGCGCTGTCGTACAGCAGCTGGAAAAAATCAACCGTATGCTGGAACTGGCAACTATGCATCAAGAAATAACCACTCTTGACTCCGTATACTCAGAAGATTTTATCTTTACCCATGGATCGGGAAATGTCCAAACGAAATCTCAATGGTTAGCATCGGTCAGCAGAGGGAAAACGCGTTATCTGTCGAGGGAGCTTGACTCGATAGCGGTTGAACTGCATGGAGATGTAGCGGTTGTTCTTGGCAGGACTATTATTCACAGTACTTCAACTTCACGCGACAGAAACTATGGAATTCGTTTCGTCCGCGTCTTTGCACTCCGGGAAAACCGCTGGCAGCTGCTGTCGCATCGCACCATAGCAGAGTGGGATGTCAAATAGCAGGGATCTCAATTCTTCTATCCCCTATTTTTCCCCGGGAATTGGTTTCTCCAATTTACCCAGTGCCCACCAGAAGCACGCCATAAACAATCCCGGATACATCGGCTCGATATTAAACCAATACGACGGTACGCCTTTGAATGCATAAAGGTGTCCGGAGATCAGACTTGCTGTAGAAATAAACCAGCCGTTCACCATCGCCCCAAACGCATACACCGCAGGGATTTTGAGTCTCTCAAAATAACTGGCCAGCACTGGAACCAGAAGTCCGGGAATGATGCATGTACCGATGGTATACCAAAGACTGACGACAGAAGGCAGAAGTAAAGCGAGCGCAATGGAAACAAGGGCAGAAAGGAATAGTCCGATCTTTGTCCATCGTTTCACGAGATCGGAGTCGTCCGCGGCATTCTTCCATCGGCCGATAATATCTTTCCCGACCGTTATAGCAGAAATGAGCGTAAGACTGCTGAGTGACGACATAATGGTTGCAAGCATACCAATATAAAACATACCCTTCGCGATTGCCGGCAGCGTTAATTCAGCGAGTAGGGGATAGGAATACATCGGTTCTTTGAGCGACGGAAGCGATGCACGAGCGTACAGACCGGCCATGCTTGTCATAAAATCAAAGAAAAACCAGAAGAGGATAGAAACAAGAATTCCGCGTTGTGCAGTTTTCCCGTCCTTTGCTGCATAGCATCGTTGATGGAATGCCGGATCGACGAGCGTCCAGAGCGCAATGAAGAACCAGACAGCGATGAATTCCAGACTGTTGCCTCCGTGCCATGTGAGATGCAAGGGGGGCACATTTGCCCGGATGAAATCCCATCCGCCGAATGTTGAAAACGAGAAGCCAATGATAAAAGCAAACCCGAGGAACATCATCACAAATTCGAACACATTGACCCACACATCGGAACGAAAGCCGCCATTGGAGAGATAGAAAACGGTGAGGAAGGTGGTTATGATGACGCACAGTGTGAGATTGATGCCGAAGATGAGCTGTGCAAGAATACCGAGCATGAGCACATATACGGCGGGTGAAACGAGAAAGAACGTGAGGATTCCCCCCGCGATGGCAGTGCGTTTATCGTACGCATGCTCCAGTTTGTCCGGAATGGTCAGCAGGTTTGTCGCGCGTATTTTTTTTGCCAGGATCAATGCAAACACCAGTGCAAAGAGATAGTACGGAACGCCGAACACCACCCAGTTCGAAATACCGAATTTATAAGAATATTCTCCCACACCAAGAATACCTCCGTACCAGGTCGAGACCAGCGTCGCTACGAATATCGGTAACGTCAGCGTGCGGCCGGCGAGGAAGAAATCCTCCGCTTCGGGCTTTTTCTTCCGTGCAGCACGGAGTCCAATGAAGACAACGGTGGCAAAATATATCACAATAAGGGCAATATCTATCGGGGCGAGATGAACCATAGTCGTTGGTGATGCGTCCTAAGGTATGCGTTTATGGGGATGAGTGATCGTTTATTTCTCTTCATTATTCATGATAAAGACGATGAGATCACCGTTTCGTACGTTGATGCGTACCGGAGAAGAGACAACAAGATTACTTGTGCTTTCGCGGACACCGAGCTGCAACGATTCATCCTTGAGATTCCATCGTAAACCTGTCGTACTGATTCCGCTGCAGCGGGAAAGCGGCAGAAGCGAAATGATGGTGCCGTCACGAAGATCGAGTCTCAACAAGCGTCCGGCGGGGATGAATTCCCCACTTTCATCAACAAATTTAATGGCTGCTTTGCGTGAGAATTTTCCGAGTGTACTGAGATTACCAACGGTATGATCGATCCGTCCGCCGGTTGCGCCCAGCACAATAATCTCTCTGCACTGACGGCGGAGTGCTGCAGTGAGAGATTTTTCCAGATCAGTGGAATTCTGATCTTTCAATTTCTTCACTTCGACATCGGCAAATACGGCTAACGTCTCTTTCTGTATGGAATCCATGTCGCCAATGATGAGATGTGGAGTGACCCCGCAGCGCGCCGCGGTGTTTGCTCCGCCGTCGGCGCAAATAAACAGATCAGCAAAGGGAAGATATTTCTTCAGAAGATGTTTGTGCGGCGGTTTTCCATTAGCAAGAATAAGCGCGCGTTTCATGGTTCCGGATATCCTTCTGTAAAAAACACTAAGAAACCAGGAGGATGAAAAATATATATTTTGACAATCGTACGAACTTCATAGTTCAGTCCCGCCAATGAGAAAACGCTGCTGGATTATGGGATGCAAATCAAACCAGCGGTGCGTATGTGTATGGTAGGGGGACCATACGCGGCACCAATTTACAAATTTACTTTTACGGATGCAAAAATGTTGCGATCAGCGGCAGGGAAGAATTCGTCCCCCTCTCCATGAGATGCATAGAGAAGATCAAAGATATTATTCACCTGCACTTGAAATCCGATGCCGGGGGTTGATGACACCGGCGGTTCATATGCGAGCCAGCCGTTCCAGACAGTGTACGCATCAACCGTTTTTTCTAGATTCGGTGTTGATACGTTTTGAAAATTATCTGTATAAGATTTTCCAACATGCTGCATGGCGATACCGAGGGTCAATCCGCTCCAGTCATATTGCACGCGGAGATTCGCCAGGATTTCCGGAAAGCCGGCGATAACATTTCCATCCAAGGCAATAAGATTCCCACCGCTGTACGCGGAATAGCGTTCGAGACGATTTCTGCTCAGAGTGGTATTGCCCCGTACTTCCAATCCCTCTATCGGAAGAATCGTCCAGGAGAATTCGATACCCTGATGAATTGTCCTGTCCGCATTGCCCGTCACCGGCTGGCCGAAACGGTCTACGGTTCCCATTTTAATGATCTCATTCTGAAAACTCATATAATACATATTCATCCCGAGGCGCAGGCGTTCCGTTGTATAGCCGAACCCGACCTCCACGTTAGTAAGATGTTCCGGTGTAACCAATGGTTTGCTGAAATCGTATCCGCCATCCGCTGTCGTATCAAACTGCGGAGCGATATGCTCCCATGAAGTCGGAGTGCTGGCTTCTGCAGCATCATAGAGATTTTTCAGCCGCGGTTCTCGGGAGGTATAGGAAATCTGAGCTGAAATGTTCCATGCGTCTGAGACATTGTAATTCAGGCCTGCTTTAGGATTGAGGAAGGAATAGGGAACAGAAAAATCATTCGCCAGAAACTTTTCATCATAAAGCCGGTAGGTATTGTAGGCAAATTGAAGATTGAAAAGACATGTCAGTGAAGCATTGACATGGTACAATTCCTGCGCATAGAGAGAGAACATATCTTTCGCACCCCGGTACTCATAATAATGATATTCCGGAGTAATGCCTTCAGGCAGATATTCACCCCACCGTAGTGATCCGGTGTGGAGAGAACGATGTACCCTGATCTCAGCCCCGGCCATGAGTTGACCCTTTCCATGAAGGATGCTCACACGCGGGAGCCATCCATACTGAACATTGCTGACGTTTGCGTGAATGAGGGCATGGGGAATAAAGAGAGTGTCAGGATCACCTGAAACGGAAAAACCATTGGCAGGAGTGATGCGATAATAGGAATATGGAGCCCATGAACCGTCATAATCAAAAAATCCATCACCGGTGACAAGAAACAACGTGTTGCTCAATGTCATGATCTCCGACATACGCCATTCATGGAGCAACTCATAATGGGGTTGGCTGAAGTTTTCAATCTCTTCAGGACGCGCGATGGGATTTGCCCGGCGTTGGTTCGCATCGGCTGAATACGCATCAGCCTTCGGGATACCGTAATAGGCAAGATGATCGGCAATCGGACCGCCGTAGAAGTTGATCTGTGTGGTCATGGTTTCATCGAATCGGATGGCGCTGAGGTAGTAACTGGAAAAATCTGTCCACGAAAGCGTTCGATAGCCGTCGCTCGAAATTCTTCCGAGCCGGCCGAATAAAAGATATGTATTGTCAACGAGACCGGAATTTATGGAAGCAGAAATTTTCCGGGTGTTGTACGAACCATACCCGGTATAGAGGCTTACACCGGGTTTGCGGGAAAAGCTTGTCGTGATCAGGTTGACAGATCCGCCGATAGCAGGCGGACCGTAAAATGCACTTCCGCCTCCGCGCTGTACCTGCATATCTTCGAGGCTCGCGGTCAGGTCCGGGAAATCAAGCCAGTAGACATCATGATCTTCCGGATCGTTTTGCGGGATGCCATTGATCATGACAGAAATGCGTTTCTGATCGAACCCGCGAATGTTCAAATAATTATAACCGATGCCGTTTCCATTGTCTGAGTAAAATGTCGTCGAAGGGAGTTCGGATAACAATTGCGGGATATCCTGAACGGAATACCGTTTCGCAAGGTCTTTCGATGTGATCGTAGAAAACGTCATGGGAGTCTCCCGTTCTTTCCCCCGGGTGGCAGTGATAACAACGGTCTGTCCCGGCAGGATAACAGGCTCCATGAGAATGTCACTGAGCTGTGTTTCGGGTGAATTGATCGAGATCTTCTTTCGATTGGTTGTAAAACCGACATAGCTCACTTGAAGGATTTGATCTCCGTAAGGAACATTCTGTAATCTGAAGAAGCCATCTTTGAACGATGCGGTGCCAACAGCTTCTCCGGCAAGCAGTATCGTCGCACCTTCCAGAGGTCGCTTGGAACCGGTTTCCAGTATTCTCCCCTTCACGGTACCGGTCTGTGCGAAAACAGTCAGCGTCGAGATAAACGTTATGCCCAAGAGTCCGATCGATTTTTTCATGGTGGAATACTCCTTTACGGCACCTCATAAATACAAAAGCCGTTTCCCATAGGACCATGGAAAACGGCTTCAGAAAAATAAACGCGTTCTCCGTTTTCCTACGCTGGCATGATCCAGGTCAGGTTCGCAGGGTTTGTTCTCAGCCCTCCCGACTCAAATTCTGAAGCGGGACAAGGACACCCCTAACGGATGACACTTAAAAATTGTTGAAAAAGAACTACTGAAATATAGCTTTTAAGGGGCTGGATGTCAAGGGATTGACTCTTATTGATTAGCTTAGTACGTTTATACCACACTATCGGGAGCAAAACAATGAATCGATCACTCTGCATCTGCGCAGTGTTGTGGTTCGCTCCAATGTTTTTGACAGCTCAAGAGGATCCGCAATACACTCTTCAGAAATACCAGCAGTTTCTCCAGAATCACCAGAACCTTACATCAGATCAATTGAAAGCGCTGCATCCCGCGGGGGTTTTTGAGGCACGGATTGGAACAGCATCTTCCCAACCATTCTATCTTGACAGTATCGATAGAAAGTATGCACTGACGGTGTATGAAAAGGAGTTACTCGAGAAGCACGGGTTTGTCGTTACTGCAAGAATCTCCAGGGGTTCATTCCTGGAGGGCTTTGCTGATATTTTTCATGCCGATCTCCCGGTCTTTGTATCGACCGACGCAATTCTCCATGCTATCCATATGTCGTACGACGCGATCCTTATGGACGTCGAACGTACACTGCTGATTCATTCTCTCGATTCACTCCTTACCGCTGTACACGGGCAGCTGCCGTCATTAACAGCAAAGTATGCCTCAAACCCTGCGATGCAAACGATGCTCCGCGATGTTGATGTCTATCTCACTGTTCCGCGTATACTGCTCGGTCAATCAATTACACCTTATTACACTGAAAACTCGACGGTCGTGAATCACATACTTGATTTGATCAACGCAGAAAAACCTGCAAGTATAGAATTGTTTGCCGGTACTCCACGCACAATGGATTTCAGCCAATTTACTGTTCGCGGCCATTATGTTCAGCCCTTTATACCGGAATTCTCTCATTATTTTCAGGCAATGATGTGGCTTGGAAGAACCGAGATCTATCTGACTGCGCCAAAATCTGCGGACATAGCTCCCCCTGATTCTAATATTCAACGCCAGACGATTGATGCTGCGTTAATACTCGAAGCATTGGAAAGTGCACAAGCCTCTGTGCTCCTTGATACCATCGATAGCACCATCCGGTTTTTTGTAGGAGATCCCGACAACGTCACTATTGCACAGATCAAATCACTTCTGCAGGAAACCGGTATCCAACAGACAAGCGATCTCCTGGATGTTCAGCGATGGAAATCGTTCCAGGACACACTGAAACAGAAGGGCTTTGCCTATCAGAGGATTCTCTCTCAGATCCTCATGTCCGATCCGATGTCACCGGAAAAAATTGAACCGGCTTCCGCTTTTTTGCTACTTGGTCAGCGCTTTGTTATTGATTCGTACGTCACGGGAAATGTTGTCTATGATAAAGTCCCTTCACTTCGTATGCTTCCATCAACGCTCGACGTACTCTTCGCGCTTGGGAACGACGCTGCTGCGCAATTGCTCGATTCGGAATTAGTTCGATTTCAATATGGCAGCAACCTTGCCGCGTTACGGTATCTCGTCGATTCCTACGAACAGCAATTCTGGGAAAGTACGTTATATAATGGCTGGCTTGCGATGATCAAAACGCTTCATCCGCCTCAGGCCCGCGATTCGCTTCCGGCATTTATGCACACAGCAGCATGGTGGCAGGAGAAAATGAATACACAGCTCGCATCATGGGCCCAGCTCCGTCATGATAATTTGCTTTATGCAAAGCAATCGTACACTGGCGGTGTCATCTGTTCCTTCCCTAAAAGTTATGTGGAACCGATTCCCGAGTTCTATCATGCAGTAAAAACGTTTGCCGAGATCGCAGCAGCCAGATTTGGTCAAATGCAGATGAAATCTGTCCAGGATTATTTCTTGCGGATAAAGGAAGTTGCGTCGATGTTGGAGATTATTGCACAAAAGACTTTATCAAAGACTCCTTTCTCAGATGCTGAGCAAAGCTTCTTGGCCGGGATGCTCATTCTACCCGGGGGAATGTGTGGAGCTCCCTACACAGGATGGTACCCGGAATTATTCTATCGTGGGGAAAATGACTGTAAGAAAAACGATCTCATTGTGGCTGATGTGCATACGGCACCTACCGATGCACTCGGTATTCCGATAGGATGGGTGCTTCATGTGGGAACGGGACCCCTCGATATGGCAATTCTGACGACCCGGACTGCCGACGGACAATATTGTGCTTTCGTCGGACCGGTACTCAGTTATTACGAACACCTGACAACGGGATTTAAGCGCCTAACGGATGAAGAATGGAAGACAATCTATAATGTCGCTCCATCAATCCGACCAAGTTTTGTTAACCTCTATATGGCGAATACTATTGGGGCCTCTTCCGGAGAAGCACTCTCTCTGGTTACTGATGTTGAGGAAGTTCCGATATCTCAACAACCATCTTCATTCGTTCTTCATCAAAATTATCCGAATCCGTTTAATCCCGCGACGATCATTTCATTCTCGATACCGCCATCGCTTGCATATTCTATTGTGGACATCCGCGTTGTCAATGTGCAGGGGCAGGTCATAGCGAATGTCCTACAACAGAAATTACCGGCAGGGAATTATTCCATAAAGTGGAGCGGGACTTCAGATGAGGGAGTATCGATAGCGAGCGGTGTGTATTTCTATCAGGTCTCTGTCGGCTCTCAGCGGCAGGTTGGGAAGATGGTACTGATAAAATAATTCCACTCTTAGATGATTGCCTTGAAAGGATGGTTTGATGCGAGAGCCATTTTTTAAGTTTCACTTACCTATGATTTTGAAGAAATTATCATTCATCCCGACATTCCCTCATATTGCGGTGCCCAGTCTTCCCGAGGGGATGATATTTTCCTCATCTACGAGGTCTGGTAGAATCTCAGGACATTTTAAAATTAGTGACAGACTAGCGTAATCGATTTGGCGAGAGCCTTCCTGAATATCTCTAAAAACCAATTCAATTTTACAAAACCGTCAACAAAGAGCTTATCCAAGGTTTATTCCGCGCTAAGCTCTTGGGAAAAATACATGGAAAACCGCGTCCCCGAAAACTTTATCGGCTGAATCCGTGCAAACAAACGCACTTCGCCTTGTAAGAGAAATTCAATTGGGCCATACAATTTTGCGCCGCTTGGTTGGGTGA
>CAZYYD010000027.1:0-60350 GCA_964651225.1 uncultured Ignavibacteriaceae bacterium | reverse complement strand
ACTCTTTTAGAGCGTCACAGATACCCCGCTGCTTGCGGCGGGGAGCTTCATTTTCGAAAATAATTCATCAATACCAGGGACACCCTGATGGCAGCACGAAGAATCAAACCGCCTCTTAAGGCACAATTTCCCTATTTCTCTGTTGTCGTTCCTCTGATCGATGAGGAAGCATCGTTGGAAGAGTTATTTTCCCGTATTGACGAAACAGCCCATCAGATGAAGAAACGATACGAAGTGATTTTTGTGGACGACGGCAGTACGGATCGATCCTTTGAAGTATTAACTTCGCTCCACCGGCAGCATCCAGGTATTATACAAGTGATTCGATTTCGGCGAAATTTTGGGAAGTCAGCCGCTCTTACTGCTGGATTTAGCCAAGCACAAGGCAAGTACATTATTACCATGGATGCCGATCTTCAGGATGACCCCCAGGAAATCCCATCGCTCATTGAAACACTTGGAAATTCCTATGACCTTATCTCGGGATGGAAGAAAAAGAGGCACGACTCCATCTTGTTCACACTGCCATCCCGGCTGGCGAACGCTATTACCAGCAGGCTGACAGGATTGCGTATTCATGACTTGAATTGCGGACTGAAAGCATATCGAAAAGAGGTAATAAAGGAATTGAAAATCTATGGCGACCTCTACCGATACATTCCTATTCTCGTCCATCAAGCAGGATTTCGTGTCGGCGAAAAAGTTGTTCAGCATCACCCCCGAAAATACGGCCACTCGAAGTATACCATCGGAAAATTCTACCGCGGATTTCTTGACCTCCTGACTATACTCTTCACTGCAAAATATATCCGCCGTCCACTGCATCTTTTTGGTATTTGGGGTTTATTATCGTTTCTTATTGGCGCGGCAATCGATGGATTTCTCTCTCTGGAATGGTTCCTGGGGCTCACCGCTCTCAGCAACCGTCCACTCTTCCTCGTCGGATTCCTTTTTATCATTATCGGAGTCCAGTTTATTTCTCTCGGATTACTCGGTGAGATGATTTCACGGCACGAACGCAACGAGGAGACGTATTCCATCCGTGAGAGTTTGAAGTAAATGTCCAAGCACCAGCGCCCGAAAATTCCCGAACGGTCCTCTCGATCACCCGGTTCTGACTCAGCAGCAGAGCGGACCTCTCTGTTTCCTTTCTTCTCTTCTGCTTTGCAGCGTCCAACGATCGGTCTCGTTCTTGCAGGAGTCTATGCCGTCACGATGCTTGTGATTGCCCTGGTGTACCACAATGTCGGTGATTATAATGTTGAGACCGATTTTTTCTGGTCCTATGTTCCGGAAGCAAAAAGTGTATTACAGGGCACCTTTGTTATTGACGGTTTTCGGGGTCCCGTTTATCCTTTATTCCTTGCTTGTGCGGGAGCGGTGATAGGGGATTTTTTTCGTGCCGGCATCATTCTTTCTGTCCTTGCCGCGGCAGGAACTCTCTGGTTTGCTTATCAAATTCTCCGCACCCTTTTTCGACCTGACATCGCATTCATTGGTACACTGCTGATAGCGGTCAATCGAACATTCATTCAATATTCGTACACCGCAAGCACAGATATGGTGTTCAATGCTCTTGTCATCGGATCGCTGTATTTTCTTCTCCGGCACAGTCAACGCCAATGGCGTGATATTGTTTTTTCTGCCTTGGCCGGTGCATGCGCATATCTTACCCGTTACAACGGTGTCTTTCTTCTGATCGCTGTTCCTTTCATCTTCCTAGTTGTCAATCCTTACGAAATAAACCGGCAGGAACGGTTCAAAACTATGGGAGTTTTCTTAGCGCTCTTTTTCGGAATGATTTCTCCATGGGCGGTCTATTGTTTCGTTAAGACCGGCAGTTTCTTTTATAATCTCAACTATCTCAACATTGCGTATGAAATGTATGCAAAAGGTAAGATCGGCTGGGATCAATATTGGAATGTTGAATCACAAAAGTTCCATTCTCTACCGCAGGTCATCTTCTCCGATCCGATCCGCTTTGCTGAGACAATCATAACCAACATGTACTCTCATATGGTCAGCGACATGGAATTACTGCTGCTCTGGCCGTTTGGTATTGTGGCTACAGCCGGGGTGTATGTGTCCTGGAAGGAAAAAGCAACGAAACGTCAGCTCGCATTACTTGTCTTTGGCGCGACGTTTTTTGGAATCCTACTTCTGGTTTTTTACGGCGAACGGTTTTCCATGTTTCTCCTTCTTCCCTACACAGCACTGGCGGTGCGGGCATGTACATGGCGGAACCTGAGTTCCTGGAGATTTTGGAACCGTGTTCAAATAGGCGCGTTGATTTCGTGGATTCTCCTCATCTGGACCTGTACAGAATCCTATGAATTCAATCGGATAAATATAAATTCCGGCCCCCAGGAAATTCCTCTTATTGCTGATTGGTTTATCAAGAACCATGGGAGGGGAACCGAAGAGGAGGTTGTTGTTTCACGGAAGCCGCATATCGCTTACTCCCTTGGCATGAAATGGATTCCATTCCCGTATGTCCAGAGCGAGGAAGAGCTCCGGCAGCAAGTACAAACCAGCAAGGCCTCGTACTTGTTCTTCAGTTCGATGGAAGCTTATATGCGTCCTCAATTTCGTGAATTTCTCGATCCGCAAAAAGCACCGCCATGGCTTGTTCCGCTGACATATACGGTCAACCCACCGGCCGTGTTATACAAAGTACATCTCGGTGCAGCACCATGAAGATGGTCCTCATCGGTCCGGCATACCCGATACGCGGGGGGAATGCCCTTTTTCTCGCACATCTCTACGAAGCACTCGCAATTTCCCATGAGGTGCAGGTGATTTCTTTTTCGCGGTTATATCCTGGTTTTCTCTTCCCCGGTGTGCGCCAGACGGACATCAGCAGTGTTCCGATGAAGCCGCACCCCGCTTTGCACATTATTGATTGTCTGAACCCCTTCACCTGGTGGAAGGCAGCCCGTCTTGCAGCTTCACTTCACCCGGAAATGCTGGTCTTCACATGGTGGAATCCGTTTTTTGGATTGATTGTCAGGACAATCGCACTCGGTTTTAAACGCCGGACAAAAAAACCTGTTGTCATTATCGCAGAAAATGTTATATCGCACGAAGGCCGCTGGATCGACCTTGTCCTGACAAAAATTGCACTGCAAACCGCCGACAGATTTCTTGTTCTTTCCGGTGTGGTCGAAGAAGGGATTAAGAAATTATTCCCGGCGATAAAAATCTTCCGTTCTTCGCTGCCCATCTATGACTGTTATCAATCTTCAGAACAGGTAAGCCGGGAGCAGGCACAATTGCGGTTGGGTCTGGAAAGAAAGAAGGTATTGCTGTTCTTCGGTTATGTACGGCAATACAAAGGACTGATGAACCTGATCCATGCACTGCCGTTGATCAGAGAACAGATTGCGGATGCACATCTGTTAGTGGTAGGTGAATTTTATGATGACCCTCAGACCTATCTCGACACTATCAAACGGCTTGATCTCGACAAGTGCGTAACTATCGTCAACGAGTATGTTGCAAATGAGGCGGTGCATCTCTATTTTACAGCATCGAATCTAGCAGTGCTGCCCTATAATGAAGCAACACAAAGCGGGATTCTCAGCATTGCCTATGGATTCGCAACACCGGTTGTCGTCACAGATGTGGGCGGCTTGGCAGAACTGGTCGAGGATGGAAAGACAGGATTTGTCGTTCCGCCGCATGATGTTCAGCAACTCGCTCAGGCAGTGATCCGATTCTTCAACGAATCCCGTGAACAGATATTTTCTCGCAATATAGAAGCAAAACGAAAAGAGAATAGTTTCACAACGATACGGGCAGTCTTCGACGATATTTTTGCCGATCTCACAACCGAACACAAGAGAAATCTTTCACCATGATGACCCTGAAAAGTGACTGCAGACATTTTCCCGGCGATCGGCCATGCGTCTTCAACAAACGCGAAGGTTTGACTTGTGATACCTGCCCGCATTATGAAACCATTCAAACACGGATTCTCATTGTTAAGCTCGATGCGATTGGCGATGTGCTCAGAACAACCTGTATTCTTCATGGGCTCAGAGAAAAGTATCCTCGCTGTGAGATAACCTGGATCACCCGGAAGAATGCCTTACCTCTGTTTGAAAATAATACACTTGTGGATCGAACACTTGCCTACGAATCAACCGAGACCGCTTTTCATTGCACTGTGCAAAAGTTTGATCTTGTCATTAATCTCGACTCTGCGTCAGAAAGTGCCGTCCTTGCATCAGCGGTACAGGGGATAGAAAAACTTGGCTATGGTCTCGATTCCCGGGGTGATGTGCTTCCCTTCAACCCTGAGGCAATTCCCTGGCTAGAGATGGGTGCCTTTGACGCATTAAAAAAGAAGAATACTCGGTCCTTCCAGGATTTGATGCTGGAAATTTGCAGGCTGAAAACGAAAAAGAAGGATATTGTTCTTGAATTGTCGGAATCCGAGATATCCTTTGCACAAACCTTCACCCAGCAGCACCATCTCCATACAGCATCACCGAAAATCGGGATGAATACCGGCGCCAGTAGCAGATGGCAATTCAAACAATGGACATTGGATGGATTCGAAGCTTTGATCAAGCGTATCCTTGAAAAAACAAGCGCAACGATCCTGCTGTATGGCGGCCCTTTGGAAAAAGAGCGCAACGATTCTCTTGCCAAGCTCCATCCCGCCCGTGTAATTAATACAGGCACAAAGAATTCCCTGCGACAGTTTTTTGCTCTGGTAACGCTCAGCGACGTTTTTATTACAGGTGATACGCTAGCACTCCATGCGGCAACAGGATTAAGGAAAAAAGTCATTGCGTTATTCGGGCCGACTTCTGCAGCAGAGATAGACTCCTATGACGGCCAGATCGTCAAGGTTCAAGCTGATCTTGACTGCGTCGTCTGCTATAAGACACGATGCGATTTCAATCCGAATTGCATGAATTCCATTACTCCGGAGCAGGTATTTGCTCTTGTACAGAAAGAAATTTTATAGTTTTTCAATGCATCCCCGAGGAGGTTGATTTGATGTTTTTTTCTACTTTTTCTTTGAACCTTGAATGCACTACGACCCGATAAAAAAGATTTTTGGCGACATCGTCGGACGAAAACCATTATTGAGGATTCTCTTCTACAAACTGCTTGGACTGATGTTCCTCCGCGAGTGGCACGTGAAACGGGAACTCCGGCGCCAACTGGGCATGCGAACCTCACCATTTACTGTCTATGATGCAGGCAGCGGATTCGGCCAATATTCCTATTACATCGCAAAAAACTTTCCCTTTGCCTCTCTTTATGGCATTGATCTTAAGGATGAACAGGTAGCCGACTGTACACAATTTTTCCAGAGGATCGGATTATCGCAATGTTCCTTTGCCGTTGAAGATCTTACCCAAATTCAGCATATAGAAAAATTTGATTTTATCCTCTCTGTCGATGTCATGGAACACATTCACGACGATATGAGCGTGTTCCGTAATTTCTTTCGGGCATTGAAACCCGGCGGTATGCTCTTCATCAACACGCCTTCCAATCTTGGAGGTTCAGACGCACACTCTGATCATGAAGAGAGTTTTATTGGCGAACATGCACGCAACGGGTATGGAGCTGAAGAAATCCGGCAGAAGCTTGAAGCAAATGGATTCAACGTCACATCTGTTCGGCATACCTATGGTCCTTGGGGAAATCGTTACTGGCAAATCGGAATTAAATATCCCATGCAGATGCTGAATGTTTCAAAACTCTTCTTCGTGATTTTACCTTTGTACTACCTCGTTGCATTGCCATTCATTCTACCGATGATGTGGTTGGATTATAGCACTCCTAATAAAACCGGTTCTGGGCTGAATGTGCTGGCACAAAAGGAATAAAAGCGCTGAAACGGGTGTCCTGCCAAAGACAGCGTTATTATTGAATGTGAAGCCTTTTCTCTTTATCATATTTCACATTGAGAGTATTTGCGATCCTTACTGAGTGCAGGATTTTTCATGACGGGGCAATTAGTTTTGATTCCCGTTCCATCATCAATGGAAATCGTTAGCAAGACGATCTCACCTGTAACTCTTGGCACGCATTTCCCTTAATATTTATTGAGGATTCGACACTTATGGCAAAGAATGTAAAAGAACAGGTCCGTCAGCCCAAGACCCCAGCCGTGGAGCATCCTCTGATTCCTGCAAAATATCAACATCCGGCTGCCTTTGCAATCATTTATCTCTGCTTGCTCATTTTTTTTCATTCCATAATTTTTGATGGGAAAACTTACCAATCAGCAGATTCTATGGCTGCCCATAGCTGGGACACACTCTATAAAGACGCTCTAGCTGAGGGAACGACACCACTCTGGAATCCCTACATCTTTTGCGGTATGCCGGGATACGGCAGTCTGACATTTTCCATCCCCCGAACATTTGACCTCATCGTGCTTGTGTGGGGAAAATCTCTTTCCGTCTTTGATTACCTTTTCCTCGGACTTCAATCGAACTGGATTCTTGTTTACTACCTTTTATACGGTATTGGTGTCTACCTCTTTGCCTTTCATCATCTCAAGAACAAACCTGTTGCACTTGCCGTCTCACTCATGGCAACCTATGCAACATATATCGCACTGCTCATCATGATTGGTCACATCACGAAGATCGCTGTACTGGCATTTTTCCCGTATGTGTTTTTGGTAGTAGATAAACTCCGTCAGAAATTTGATTTCTTCCTGGCGTTTCTTCTCATCATCCTTGTACGACTCATGTTGGACCCGACCCATGTGCAGTTTATTTTTTACTTTTATCTCGCCTTAGGTCTGTATCTTCTCTTTTTCTTTATCCGTTCCATGATCAGGAAAGAGGATTGGAAAAGAATCGTAGCAAGCGGAGTCGCATTAGGCATTGCAACAATTTTTGCTTTCCTCATGGGAGCAGACAAATATCTTTCGACGCTGGAATACAATCCTTACTCCATCCGGAGCAGCAATCCCATCGTCAATACTTCCTCGGCACCGCAAACAAAGACTGTCGAGGGCGGACTGGACTATGAATATGCAACCAGCTGGTCATTCAGTCCCGGAGAAATGATGACCTTTTTTGTTCCTTCTTGGTACGGCTTTGGTCCTCTTCCTTATCAGGGTCCTTTGACTCAAAACCAGCAGGTCAGATTGAATTTATATTTGGGACCCCAGCCTTTTGTCGACGGACCCCAATATATGGGCATTGTCGTTATCGTACTTGCGTGTATCGGACTCTACAAGAACAGGAAAGATCCCTTTGTTCAGTATATGGGCATGATGATTGTTCTTTCGCTCCTTATTGCATTCGGGAAAGAACTTTCTCTCGTGTACGATCTGATGTACCGGTACTTCCCCATGTTCAACAAATTCCGTATCCCGTTGATGATCCTGATTCTTGTCCAGTTTTTTACACCCATTCTTGCCGGGTATGGAATTGTATCGCTTGTTTCAGAGCGAAAAAAGATCTTCGCCCCTCTTCAGGAAAAACGATGGAAATACCTCCTCGGTGGGTTGATCCTCAGCAGTGTTACGGTCCTTGTCGGGAGCGGCATATATAAAGATATCTATGCGTCTTTTTTTTCCGTGCAGGAAGTTGGAAAAATGCTGATCCGCTCTTTCGGGCAGCTCAACCCGACTGTTCTTGGAATGTTGTATGACGTCATAGTCTCATCCGTCATCACCGACCTTCTTGTTGGATTTGTCCTCCTGACGATACTGTTTGGAGCCTTTTATTATTATCAAAAAGGGACTCTCAACTCGTCACTGTTATATACCTTGTTGATCGTCCTTGTGTTAGTTGATCTCTGGCGTGTCGCATCCAAACCCTCAGAGCCAAAGGATCGTCAGGAAAATACTCCGATATTGGCAACACCGGATTTTGCGAAAGTCTTGCAGCAGGATACGACACAATTTCGGGTCCTCAAGCTGGTTAATGGCCAGCCCGTGTATGACAACTCCCTTGCCTATTGGCGGCTTCAAAACGCCTATGGTTATCAGGGTGCAAAGATGCGTATTTATCAGGACATGGTCGATGTCGCCGGTTTGGGGAATCCGCTCGTCTGGCAGTTGATGAACATAAAATATATTATCACCGACAGAGATGATTCGAGTGGTGTGTTTGTGCCTGTCTACTCGAGCCCCGAGATAAAAGTATACGGTTTCCGTTCGTGGCTGCCGCGGGTATTCTTTGTGAATCGGTATGAAGTCAGCGACGGACTCAGTACCTTGAAGAAAATATCGGCAATGTCTTTTGATCCTCGTGATATTGCATTTCTTTCAGGAAAGATGCAATCGACGATCGATCCGCCGGCACAGGGTGCAGAAGCGGTGATTGTTCATTATGGCATTCATGAAATTGAAGTACAAGCAACGGCCACGGGCAACAACCTCCTGTTCCTCAGCGAGGCATATTATCCCAAGGGATGGAAGGCATATATCGACGGACGAGAGACTGAAATTTATCGGCTTGATTACTTGTTCCGCGGGGTCATTATTCCTCAGGGTACTCACACGCTAACGATGAAGTTTGAACCGGCATCGTTTTCCCTTGGTAAGAATATCAGCTTGGGAACCAATCTGCTGGTGCTCAGCGGTCTTCTCGTGTTTGCGATACAATTTTTCGTTCGAAAGAAGAAAGAATCACAAACGTAACATAATGTTGAATACGTACGAAGCAATGAGAAAGGGTTCTCCATGAAAGCAGTGATTTTATGCGGCGGTAAAGGAACACGGATCAAAGGGATATCCGAATTACTTCCCAAACCCATGGTGCCCATCGGCGGTATGCCAATTTTATGGCACATTATGAAGAGTTACGCTCATCAGGGAATCAAAGAATTTATTCTTTGCCTTGGTTATAAATCATGGGAGATTAAAGAATTCTTTGTGAACTATAAGGCCATTTGCCACGATTTCACCATAACATTGAAGAACGGCCATATGGACGTTCATAATTCGCTGGAAGACTCGGACTGGAAAGTGACGCTTGCCGATACCGGAGAAAACACTATGACAGGCGGACGTCTCTCGCGAGTGAAAAAATATTTAGAAGGTGAAGAACTCTTTTGTCTCACCTATGGCGACGGTCTTTCTGATATTAATATTCAGGAAAGTATAGAATTCCACAAGAAATCCGGAAAGATCGGTACCTTAGCTGCTGTTCGTCCCTCTTCACGATTTGGTGAAATTACATTCAAAGATTCCACCGTTACCAATTTCAATGAGAAAGCAAATATCGGACAGGGTTGGATTAATGGTGGATTTATGGTTTTCGACAATAAAAGACTCTGGGATTATTTATGGTCAGATGATGATCTAGTGTTAGAGCGCGACACGCTCCCCGCTTTGGTGAAAGACAATCAGCTTGCGGCATTCCAGCATGAAGGATTCTGGCTTGGTATGGATACACCGCGGGAATATGAATCCCTCAATGAAATGTGGGCAAGCGGTAAGGCTCTCTGGAAAATATGGGATTAAGGTCTTTATGGAAAATTCATTCAAGAATTATTATCAGAATAAACGTGTTTTAGTAACAGGGCATACCGGTTTTAAGGGAGCATGGCTCAGCATCTGGCTCAATGAGCTTGGTGCAAAAGTATTTGGCTATTCCCTGGAGCCGCCTTCGCAGCCGAACATTTATGAATCGTGCGGGCTGCAAAGCCGCGTTGAAGAGCTCCGTGCCGATGTCCAGGATTATGATACACTAAAAAAATATATCTCAGAAGTAAAACCTGATGTCGTGTTCCACTTAGCCGCTCAGGCCCTTGTACGATATTCCTATGATGTTCCCCAGTTGACATTGAGAACGAATGTTCTCGGGACACTGAACATTCTCGAAGCTGTCAAAGAATCTGATTCGGTGAAATCGCTTGTCATTGTCACGAGCGATAAGTGCTACGAAAATCATGAACAGGTCTGGGGATATAAGGAGAGCGATCCTCTCGGCGGAGAAGATCCGTATAGCGCTTCCAAAGCTGCTGCAGAAATTGTCTTTCGCTCATATCTCAAATCATTCTTCCTGCAGAGAGAGAACCTCGGTGCAGCGAGCGTACGCGCAGGAAATGTTATTGGCGGAGGAGATTGGGCAAAGGATAGAATTGTACCGGATGCTATCAGATCATTGAGTAAAAGCGAGCTCATCCAGATACGAAACCCTACGGCTATTCGTCCGTGGCAGCATGTCCTGGAACCGCTCAGCGGTTATTTATGGCTGGCTGCGCGTGCAAGCGACGACCCGGCTGGATTCTCCGGGGCCTGGAACTTTGGCCCTAGCGATAATTCTGCAAAATGTGTCCGGGATCTTGTGGAAGCGATTATTGGAAAATGGAAAAGCGGCGGATTCGAGATCATGCCGCAGGAAGGTAAAAAACTCCATGAGGCCGGCTGGCTGCGGTTGACCTGTGACAAGGCCCATGTCATGTTGCCCTGGTCTGCGATTCTCTCGTTTGATGAGAACATGAAGCTTACTGTCGATTGGTATAAAAAATATCATGAGAGTCCTGACCAGAACCTGTATCATTACACTGTCCATCAGATTCGCCAGTATACAGAGCTGGCACAAAAGAGGGATCAGATCTGGGCTTCGTAGCACAAGGGACATGATTCTCATATATCCATGGTGTTAGAATCTCATGGATGGCATTTCAACAAGATCCTGTTGTATGAAAATGAATATAAATCAAACAGAGTTTTTTTGCCGTTCCTGCAATTCTACCAGACTTGAACCGATCTTATCCCTGGGACATATGCCCCTGGCGAATGCTCTGCTCACGCAAGCGCAACTCGATCAGCCGGAACCGACGTACCCGCTGGACCTTGTATTCTGTCCGCAATGCAGTCTCGTGCAGATCACCGAGACGATTTCTCCGGAACAACTGTTTCGAGAATATTTTTATTTTTCTTCTGTCTCTGACACTGTGCTGGAAAATGCCAGGAACATTGCGAACCGTTTAATCAGAGACAGGAGTTTATCGTCATCGAGTTTGGTCGCTGAAATTGCCAGCAACGACGGCTATCTTCTGAGGAACTATCGGGATAAGAATATTCCCGTGCTGGGAATAGAGCCCGCTGAAAATATCACCCGCGTGGCGGAAGAACATGGTATTCGCACTCTTTGCGAATTTTTCGATGACACGGTAGCAAAGCGATTACGGGAACAGGGTGACCAGGCAGACGTGATCCATGCCAACAATGTGGTCGCCCATGTCGCAAACCTTCATGGTGTGGTGGTCGGAATTAATATCCTGTTAAAACCCGATGGCGTCGCCATTATTGAAAATCATTATGTTAAAGATCTTATCGATCACGTTGAGTTTGACTCCATTTACCATGAACATTTGTGTTATTACTCCGTGACCTCGTTCCAGAAGCTGTTCCGCCGGCACAATCTAGTTCTGGTGGACGCTGAGAGACTGACGATCCATGGCGGATCCATTCGTGTCTTTTTTCAGCGTGCGGATGGTCCATGCAGCATGGCCGCTGAGGGCGCTGCACGGGTTAATGCACTGCTCGAAGAAGAGGGTGCATGGGGTGTTGATCGATTTGAATGGTATAAAGGTTTTAGAGACAAAGTAGAGCAGACAAAACGACAATTGGTTTCGCTTCTGCAGAAGTTAAAAACGGAAGGTAAGAAAATTGCCGTTTATGGGGCGTCTGCAAAAAGTACAACTCTGCTGAACTACTATGGCATTGGATCAGAAATTCTTAGTTCTGTGGTCGATCGAGGACCTGCGAAACAGGGACGTTATACGCCGGGGACTCATCTCCGCATCTATCCGCCGGAACACTTGCTGGAAACCCAGCCGGATTATGTCCTCCTGCTTTCTTGGAATTTTGCAGACGAAGTGCTGCTTCAGCAGGCTGAATACCGCAAGCGCGGCGGAAAATTCATTATTCCTATTCCCGAACTAAAAATTGTGTAATCGACATGATCTTTTCTGAAACTGGAATTCCGGGGGCTTTTCTTCTCTCGCTTCAACGTGCAGAAGATGAACGTGGATTTTTTGCGCGTGCATTTTGCCGTTCAGAATTTTCGGAACACGGACTCAATCCCGATCTTGAACAGTGCAGCATCTCGTTTAATAAGCAGAAGGGGACGCTGCGCGGTATGCATTTCCAGAAACCGCCGTATGAAGAGACCAAAATCGTGCGCTGCACAATGGGTGCACTGTTCGATGTGATTATTGATCTGAGACCGGATTCACCGACATTTAAACAATGGCTTTCGTTCGACTTAAATGCTGACAACCGGTTGATGCTCTATATCCCCCACGGACTTGCTCACGGATTCCTGACGATGCAGGATGATACAGAGGTGTTTTATCAGATGGCCGATCGCTATGTCCCTGAATCTGCTTCAGGCGTTCGATGGAACGACCCTGCCTTCGGAATCCGGTGGCCGGAGTCTCCGCGGATTATTTCGGCAAAAGATCGGGAATACAGGGATTTCAGCTTATGAAAAAGGTTCTCGTAACCGGAGGAAGCGGATTTATCGGGCGTCACTGTTTACCCTTGTTTGCTGCAAATGGTTATGAGGTTCACGCAGTCTCTATCGTTCCTGAGGATCCTCAACCTCATGTCCATTGGCATGTGATGGATTTGCTGTCGCCTCCAGAAGTGCAAAAACTTATAACAACAATCCAGCCGACCCACCTTTTGCATTTTTCATGGTACACTGTTCCGGGAAAGTATTGGACCTCAACCGAAAACTTGCGCTGGGTCCAGGCAAGTCTGGAATTATTACAGGCATTCGCAGCTTCCGGCGGCAAACGAGCCGTTATGGCGGGAACATGCGCCGAGTATGAATGGACACAATCCGTTTACTCAGAAGAGACTTCCCCCCTGCGGCCGGCTACTCTTTATGGCAGCTGCAAACATGCACTCCAGCTGATGCTGGAAGCGTTTTCAAAGCAAACCGGAGTAAGCAGCGCCTGGGGACGCATCTTTTTCCTCTATGGGCCCTATGAACACCCCGGCAGGCTGGTGTCCTCTGTCATCCGGTCATTGCTGAAAGGTGAACCTGCGCTTTGTTCCCATGGCAATCAGATTCGCGATTTCCTGTATGTGGAAGATGTGGCAAGTGCCTTTACTGCACTTCTTGAATCCGATCTCAACGGCCCTGTCAACATAGGAAGCGGAAAGCCGATTACTATTCGGGAGGTCGTAGAGACAATCGGCGATTTAGTCCAGAGGAAAGATTTGATCCAACTCGGCCGATTACCTTCACCACCCGATGAACCATCTCAGTTACTTGCAAACATTCAGCGTCTGGAAAGTACCGACTGGCGCCCGAAGTACGATTTGAAATCTGGATTACAACAAACGATTGACTGGTGGAGGGCTCAATAGTGAACTCCGAACAAATTGGCCATTATATATCTCAGCAAATTGATGGATTATATCCTGATGATCGTGGGAACACATACGATCTCATTGGACAAGACATTCAGGAAGCCCTTGATCGACTTGACTTCTGTATGGATCATGTGAAAACTTGGCGTGGCTCAGATTTTCATCCGCTCCATTCTGAGAAAAACGCCGTCTTTCTGTACTACCTTGCAAATACAATATGGCGTAATCGGAAAAACACAAATATTTGTGAAAAATTATTTTATCTCAATAAAACCCTGAATAGCTTTCATTGTTTTTATGAAACCCTCATGCCTGATATTTTCTTCGTAGGTCATTCACTTGGGATTGTGCTTGTGAACATGACTTATCCGCGATATCTGGTCCTTTATCAAGGAACAACAGTTGGTAAAAATCATGGAAAAGGACCGACAATCGAAGAAGGTGTTGTCCTCTATCCGGGAAGTTCTATTATCGGCGATTGCCATATCGGTACACGAAGTTATATTTCAGTGAATACCTCTGTGATTAACAATGATACACCTGGAAATTGTTTGGTTTTTTCATCCGGGAATCAACTCATTTTTAAGCCCCCCGGACATGATATCCTCAGCGATTTCTTTCATTTAGACTAATGTATCTCTATGCTCCTGCAACGTTGTGCTTGTCCTGTCAATTTCATGCTGTCCAGAAGTGAATAACATTATTATACGAGATCATTCCATGCCCTCTGTTAAAAAAAATGTCATTGCAAATTTTGGCGGAAGCGCATGGACCGGTTTGATGGGGATAATCTTTGTTCCCCTGTACATCCGGTTTATGGGTGTAGAGTCGTATGGAGTTATCGGAATTTTTGCCTCTCTCCAGGCAATGTTTGCGGTCCTCGATCTTGGTTTGTCACAAGCCCTTGCCAGAGAAATGGCACGTCTTTCTGTCGATCAGAAAAATGCCCCCCGCATGGCAGACACGGCACGCACATTGGAAATCATTTATTGGGGAATCGCTCTCATCGTTGTTGCCGTCATTACACTGGCCTCTCATTTCATCGCGTATCATTGGTTGAATCCGGAAAAATTATCCAGGGAATTTCTTATGGAAGTCCTCTGGGTAATGGCTCTGGTTGTGGGCTTGCGCTGGCCTGTGGCATTATATATGGGAGGACTCAACGGTCTGCAGCGTCAGGTCCTTGTGAATTCGATCCTGGCAATTTTCGCAGCACTGCAGGGAGCCGGTGCTGTACTAGTACTCTGGCTGATACAGCCGACTGTTCAGGCATTCTTCTTCTGGCAGGCACTGATGGCGCTTGCCCAGGTCATCGTACTGCGGATTGCCTTGTGGCAAGTCCTTGCTTCGGAACGAAAAGGAATATTTCGTGCAGACGTGTTGAAGGAAATCTGGCGATTCGCAGCAGGAATGACCGGCATCTCCCTGGTATCGACCATTCTTATGCAAACGGATAAAATCCTGCTCAGCAAGCTCCTTTCTCTTTCTGACTTCGGGTACTATACCTTTGCCGCAATGGTCGCCGCAGTCTTATACAGACTCATTACACCGGTATTTACAGCGTACTATCCCCGTTTGACAGAATTGGTTTCCAAAAATGATCAGAGCGGTCTTGTGCAGACGTATCACCAGGGCTGTCAATTTATGGCGGCTGTTATTCTTCCGTCGGCGCTTACTCTTGCTTTCTTTTCGAAAGAAATTCTCAGCTTCTGGGTACGTGATCCCGGCGTCATTGCACATGCAAGTCTTTTAGTGAGTCTGCTGGTAATCGGGAATATGCTGCATGGATTTATGCATCTCCCCTACGCATTACAACTTGCCTACGGCTGGACAAAGCTTTCCTTTTCTACGAACCTGGTTGCCGTCATTTTCCTGGCTCCTGCAATTTATTTTGCAACAACAGCGTGGGGCGCTGTGGGAGCGGCGAGCATGTGGATCCTCCTCAATGTCGGATATCTCCTTATCGTTATTCAGCTTATGCATCTCCGTTTATTGAATCGTGAAAAATGGTCATGGTACCGCAATGATGTTGGCAAATTGCTGGTGATCACTCTGGCTGTCACGGGTGCAGGGCGATTGATCATGAGAGAGGATTTGAATGATATTCTAAAATTCGTGATATTAGTAATAGTCTTTGGGGCAGCAACTTTGAGTGTCATTATGGGCACAGAGTCACTGCGCGATATGTTCAACATTCGACGGATGTTTTCATTGATAAAGATGAAACCATGAGGCATCTCTGATTATCCATGAGTGAAAGCAACAAATATACGGTCATCATTCCAACGCGAGAAAGAGCTGAGACGCTGTACTATACTCTCCGCACGGTCGTGGAACAGGAGTATCCCAACCTCACGATCATCGTGAGCGATAATTTCAGCCAGGACAACACACGCGAGGTTGTCGCCTCGTTCTCCGATCCCCGGATTCGCTATCTTAATACCGGCAAACGTGTGAGCATGTCCGAGAATTTCGAGTTTAGTCTGAATCATGTCAAAGAAGGTTTTGTCCTCTTTCTCGGCGATGACGACGGTCTGCTTCCTGGCGCAATCCGGCATGTCAACGCCATTGTTGAGAAGACCAACGTGCGCGCAGTGACATCCGGCATCGCGCAATATGTCTGGCCGAACCATCCCGATGAGCGTTCACGGAATAAAATGTCATGGTCCATCCGGAATGATGTTGAACTTCGTCATACCGACGAATGGATAAGAACGGTTCTAAATTTTCGGCCATTGTATACCTTCGATCTTCCCGGACTGTATTGCGGCTTTGTCCACATCGATGTTGTCAACTCTATGAAAAAAGAGGGCGTATTTTTCCGGTCACAAACGCCTGATGCCTATTCGGCCTTTGCCTGTGCTCTTGCCCTCGACACATACGCTTTTTCACACCGGCCATTCGCCATTCACGGGGCATCCGGCCGCAGTAACGGTGCTTCCTATTTTCATCGACAGGACAAATCAGAATCTCAGAGATTCTTTCAGGAAAACACGATCCCGTTTCATCCCATGCTGAAGGTGTGTCCCTCTTACCGTGTGATCGCCTCTGAAACGTTTCTGCAGCTGAGAGACGCGTTCCCGGAGAAAACCGGTACCTATACATTAGATCTCCATGAGCTCCTGGCGGCGGCACTGACCGAACGCAATGAATATTCCCGCGAAGCAATCGACAAAGCCGTCAGGGAAATGGCAGATCTCAATAAACTCAATGTGAATAGTATTTACCGGCAGGGCAGAAAGATCGTACCGAGAATTCAGAAATTTCTTTTTGAACTCTCAAAACAGCTTCCGATAGACGCGGCGTATACCGGTGTTCCGGACTCTTCCGTCATTGGCGTTTCCAATGTCTATGAGGCAGCGAAAACAATGGTGGTGTTTTGGGGAATAAATGATGGCATCGTCGCAACACGCTATCGATCCTATATGAAACGATTCTTGAGATTGTTTAAAAAGTCATAACGTTTGCTCTCCACCATTGTTCGAAATGCACCCCAATCGGCATTTTCTAACATAATTGATCCGTCAGTATGGATGTTTGATCACTATGGCAGCTCAACTTTTTAACACCCCTATCCTTTTTCTTATTTTTAACCGCCCCGAGACTACAAAACAGGTATTCCAGAAAATCCGTGAAATCCGGCCGCAGCTGCTTTTTGTTTCTGCGGATGGACCACGTCTCGATAAGAAAGATGAACTGCGTCGATGTGAAGAGACGCGCCGTGTCATCAAGAACATCGACTGGGACTGCACAGTGAAGACGAATTTTTCCGACAAGAATCTTGGCTGTAAAGTTGGCGTCAGTTCCGGCATCAATTGGTTCTTCGACAATGTCAGCGAAGGTATTATTCTTGAAGATGATTGTGTCCCGGATCTCTCCTTCTTTCATTTTTGTGAAACATTGCTGCACTATTACAGAAACGATGAAAGAATCATGCACATTGGAGGTGTTAACCTTCAGGATGGTGTTCAGCGCGGCACCGACTCCTACTATTTTTCGAAGATCAACCATATTTGGGGTTGGGCGACGTGGAAACGAGCATGGGACAGCTATGACGTAAATATTTCTGCATATGCAGAGGTACAGGAAAGAAATCTTCTCAGACAACTTTATCCCGACGCCGCCATGAGACGCTTTTGGAAAAGAAACTTCGACCTCGTTTATAAGGAATTAAAAGATACTTGGGATTTCCAATGGGTGTTCACGATGGCCGTACAGAACGGACTGGCGATTCTTCCCAATAAAAATCTCATCTCAAATATCGGGTATGATATGCATGCCACGCATACGATCGATAGTTTTCACACACTGGCCAACCGGCCGACGGAACAGATCGGGGACATCCATCATCCGCCGTTTATCCTGCCTGATGTTGATGCGGATAAGTATACATTCCGGAAGTATATGAATCCGAATAAATTCAAGAAGTTGTGGCAATTCCTTCGGAGAACATATGCAGGTCGGCAGAGAACGCCCGCGGATGTGAGGTGAGGATGAGAGTAACCTTTGACGCGCAGGTGTTTTCCTTCCAGGAATATGGGGGCATATCGCAATATTTCTATCAGCTCTTCAAAATGTTTTCCGCCCTGAAAGATGCAACGCCGGAATTCCTTATCAAATACTCAAATAATATTTACGCTCCTCAGATCACGGCCGTGCCGGTACATCGGTTCTTTCCCTCGTACAGATTTAAAGGAAGGAATGAGATAATTAAATCCTTGAACCGAAAGTATGTTAAGAAGCGGTTCCCGGCGGGATCCAAACCGGAGCTATTTCATCCAACATATTACGATCCATACTTTTTAGAATTTCTTGGCGGTGTGCCGTTCGTACTCACAATCTATGATATGGCACATGAACATTATCCACACCTATTCAGCAAATTTGATTATACACCATCCAACAAAAAGAAAGTAGCCTTACAGGCCAGCCGTATTATTGCTATCTCTGAGCACACCAAAAAGGATCTGTCTGCATTCTTACACATCCCTGAATCAATTATCGATGTTATACCGCTTGCAACCACGTTATCGGCAGCAATTACAAAAAGACCTGATTATTCTGTGCCAGAAAATTTTATCCTGTATGTCGGCAAGAGAAATACGTATAAAAACTTTTTATTTCTCATAGAAGCCTTCAATACGCTTGCAGCAACGAATAGGACACTCGCTCTTGTCTGCGCCGGAGGCGGGAAGTTTACCAGAGAAGAACAGCGTAAAATTGCGAAGTATCATCTCACAGGAAGAATCACGCATGTTCAGGTCGATGACACTGCTCTTTCCTATCTCTATACAAAGGCACAGGCATTTGTCTTTCCTTCGCTCTATGAGGGATTTGGCATACCCATCCTCGAAGCATTTGCCTGCGGCTGCCCGGCGGTCCTCAGCAAAAAGAGTTCTCTCCCGGAAGTTGGCGGAGATGCTGCACGATATTTTGATCCGGAAAACGCAGAAAGCCTGGTAGCGACTCTCGCTGAAGTCCTTGAAGACAAGAAATTGTCTGGCAGTCTTAGAATAAAAGGATTTGAGCGGATAAAATTGTTCTCGTGGGAAAAGACGGCCAGTATGACTATTGAGACGTACAGGAAAGCCGTGAGTTAAGCAAAATCCGGACAGTAGGAGAGAATCTATTTCTCAGCTGATGTTGATAGAATGACCGCAAGCTTCCCGGCGATACTTTTTCTGCTGTATTGCTGTACTTCGGGAGGATCGGGAACAAGAGCGGAAACCTGCCGGAAGACATCCGCATTTCCGTAGGTCAGGGGAAATATCTTTCCTGCGTTGGCTTGATGCAGGATTTTCTCTACCTCAAGGTTGTCATCTCCAAATGCAATAATGGGTTTCCCTGTCCGCAAGTATTCAAACAGTTTCCCCGGCACGTGACGTTTTTCTGATGCACAGACCAGCAGATACGACGCCGCACCGAGTTCTTCGATCACTTGCTTATACGGCAGGAATCCTTTGTATTCCGTTCGGCCGCTCAATCCTGCTTCCTGTATCGATTGCCTGATACCCGGCCCGACAGTCCCGACAAAGACAATCTTGAGATTCCTTCCATTTTCAATTTCTTTTCGGAGAGCCGGCCAGAACATTTTTGGATTTTGATGATCATAGATATTGCCAGCATGCAGAAGAACTTCCGGTCCATCCGGCTTCTTTGAGATATACGATTGAAACACTTCTTCGTCGTAACCCCAATACAGCACATGCGATTTGGGGCTAATGAGAGGGTAACGCCGACAGTAATCTTCCTTCATCGTTTCTGTTACAAACACGATGTGCGAAGCATGCTGCACGACAGATCGTTCGAGAAAACGGTCAAAGGCAAGTGTAAGAGCGCTCCTCTTGAACCCCTGATAATACGAGATATCAACCCAGGGATCGATAAAGACAGGAATGTGGGGAACTCCTGCAATTTCACTGAGTTTCTTTCCCACGAGCAACGTCGAATGCGGCGGACCAATTGAGAGAACCGCGTGAATATTCTCCTGCCGGAGTATTTTCTTTCCTTTTCGCACAGCATTCCAATACCAGCCGATGCGTGCGTCCGGAATAAAGAGGTTCATTCGTATCCAGACGGCAAGACGATGGCGCAGCCCGCGGTTGGTCTTTGAAATCGTTTCCGAAGCTGTTAAAGGTGCGTTTTCCTTTTTTCCTAAAAAACGCCTGTATAAACTGAATGGTTCAACGGCCCTGGCCGTAAAGACCTTCAATTGAGGATCAATTTCCTTCACCAATGATTCATCTTGTTGGGAAAACGTATCCTCATCCGCAGTCAGGACAATTGGCTGCCAGCCAAAACCCGGAAGGTGCTGGACCATCCTCAGCGGCCAGTGCACTGTCGCTTTACCTGATGGAGGCCAGAAATATGTAACAATTAGAATCTTTTTCACAAACCAATCACGTTTTGAACAAAGGGATAGAGTATTGTAGGGAAAATACCCGTTTCCTGATACACGGTGCTAATGTACTGTGAATATGATGGAATGTCAAAAGAGAATGGATAAATGATCGGCAAGAACTCTGTCCGGAAATTTCAACGACCCTGACCTATCGGACCATCCCGAACATTTTGTTCTTTGCTGTCATCTTAAGAAAATACTGAAGGCGTTGTGCAAATATTGCGGGGCGTTGGCGTGCCGCATCGATCCATGCGGTGCGAATATGTTTGTACGATTGTGGAAACCGATTGAAATTCTTCCAGAGAAGTGGATCTGCTTTCAGTGCATGAAGGATATCTTTCGGGATGATGAATTTCTTCAGCATGTTTGATTGTTCTGAATGATTCGATCCCCGCGCCATGTGATGCTGAATATGTTCAAGTCCGAAGCGTGTCATCTTTTTCGCTTTGATCAACCGGCGTATCCGTTCCCTGTTCATTTCCGAAAGCCTACTGTTTTTTCTTCTAGGACTAAACCGTTGCAGGTAGGATGTCTCATTGTTCGGTTTAAGCGTGCTGTCGATCCAACCGTAACAGAGCGCTTCTTCCACAGCGTCATTGTATGGAATGCGGGGTTTGCCGCTGTTCTTTTTATGGTAGAGAAGCCAGATCTCCGGTTCCGATTGATGGTTCTTCGCTAACCAGGCCCGCCATTGCTTTCTGTTGGCGGCATACAATATTTTTCCGATCTTCATACTAGTTCAGAACTCATCAAAATTAACGCATGTTACGATAGATTTCGTCCATTTTTACGAATCAACAGATGGTTATTGAGGAATGGGATAAGATTCCAACGGAAGAGGGGCAGCATTTTGCCTCAACTGTGGTATCGGCATTTCATCAAACGTTTTCCCAAAAAGTTCACGGCCCGCTACCTTTTTGCGCACGCCACCCCATTGTTTGAAAAAGAACGGGACTTCCATTTCTTTACACCGGCGTTTAATCTGTGTTACCCATGCATGTTCCATGGGACGTGCCTTAGGACCGGACTCACCGCCAACAATGACCCAATCAATACCTCGCAGCGGAAGTCTGGAGATTGGACCAAGAAGAGGTTCCAAAGAGAGAAAGCGCACAGCGGAAGGAACTTTAAACAATTCATGAATGCGTTTCGTGTACTGCTGAGATTCAACACTTACACCCATCCAGACATTTTTAGGCCAGGGAAGATACGGTGCTATGCGTACCAATCGATCCGATCGCTTCGTGAGTATCTGGAAGGTATGCCAATGAGCCCGCTTCATTGTATCAAAAACTTTTACAATGAAATCACATGGGACATCTTCATGAAATAGGTCACTCATCGAGTTCACAAAGATGACACGAGGCTGTGTCCATTCGAGAGGCAACTCGACGATGTCTTCCTGGAGTGATACTTTAAATCCATTCTGATAGCGGGATGAACCCATTGCCTGAAGCCGTTTCGCCATGCGTTCTGCGTAGCAATTTTTGCATCCCGGACTGATTTTGCTGCATCCGGTCACCGGGTTCCAAGTAGATTCAGTCCATTCTATTGAGGATTGTTGTGCCATTTGTATTTCCTATAATTCAAGAGGGATCTGACCAGAACTGTATTTCAAGCATTCATCCCAATATGAATATCCAAGGGAATTTCTTGAGAAGAAAGCAAGATGATAAAGCGGTAGATTTCTATCAGATGTTGTAATATGTCGAGTATTCGCTTTTTTATGTTTATGATATCCGAGAGAAATCATCTGTTTCTCAAATTCATCAGCTAAAAATCTCTGAAAGTTATTGTCAATTTGACTAAATTCACGCCATCGTTTACGCCAATCATTTAGTCCAAGAAATTTATCAACCTTAGTATTTGTTTCTTTGATATAATGCTTGACATTCCGACGTCCATCCATATCTAAGGCAAGTAGTATTAGAAAATCAACAAACTTGTTTCCTAATTGACGAATTGTATCAAACTGTAGGTTTAAGGAAAAAGGGTCGACAAAACAAAAAGATAATACCGTTTGATTTTGAGAATGAGCAGGAATAACACTCATAATATCCTGAATTCTTTTATGACAATCTCCTCTTACTAAGGTCACGTCACTTTTCGAAAAGTGGTTATTGATTCTTTTCTCTAGAGCAGTTATTGAACTTTCGTCTTCTTCACAAAAGATATATTTATTGAAAGGATCTGTAGATGATAACGCTAACAATGGAGATCCTTTGAGCCATTTCCCTGAATCTTTGACTATCGCACATCCAGGACCAGAATACAAGTCGATAAATACTCTCTTTGTCCATTTATCACGCATTCCGGTTGCAAACATCTGCATATACATTGATAGAAGTCTGTACTTGTCTTCCGCCCAAGTACCAACTGGAAGTGCGAACAATCCATCTGGTTTCCATGAAATGTCAATTGCTTTCATGTTCACTTCCTTAATAAATACTACGCTATAATTAAGACCATGTCAATTTTTGTTGAAGGTAGACAATTATTCTAAAAATGCCGTTGGATAATAATGAAATCCTATCTCACACACTCTTAATCACTTTGATGACGCGCCACATGAAGCTGACGTCGCGCTTGCGGACCACCATCGGTTCATATTCAGGATTGAGCGGAATAAGGTGAACAAACTGTTCGTCGATCTTTACCCGTTTGACGGTATCCTCCTCCTCCACACGCACGACACAGATATCGCCGCTTCGTACTTCTAATTTCGGCGTCACGATAATAATATCGCCGTTTTCAATGCGCGGCGCCATGCTGTTCCCCTTCACTTCGAGAGCAAACGCATTCGGGTCGCGTACATTGTCGACCGTGACGTACCGGTCGGCATGGTCAGAGTGAAACCGTTGACTTAAGGCACCGGCCGGCACAGAAGCGAGCAGCGGAAGCGATACAAGTTCCACTTTTTTGTAGCGGTTAACTGGCAGGGGAATAACCTTGGACATCTGTTGCTCTGTCGAGACCATGTCTCCTTTGCCGGCAAGCAGCCAGTGGGCTGCGACACCGGTGACTTTAACAATGCGCATCAGGTAATTGCTGTCGGGAACCTGATCGCCTTTTTCCCACCGCTGTACAGTGCGCGTCGCAATATCGATCTTTGCGGCAAGCGTCGCCTGGTCAAGCTGCTTCGACAGCCGTGCTTCACGGATACGTTGAGCAATTGTAGATTTCATAAGCAATCCCCATAGACGACATAAATGTCATAACAAAAATAATGCTTTTTCCCCTATATTGTCAAGAGCTTTGCGCTATTCTTAAAAACCATGCCCTGCTGCAGCAAAACCGCCTCTTGACAAGACGACAAAAATGTCGTATTCTCGTTTTAGCATCATGAGCATATCGAAACCCATATCCCCCGGCCCGCACCACCGCCGATATCCCGCCCCACCCCGGGGTGGAAGCATCAGTGAGGATATCGTGCCTGTCCGCTCTGAACGGATGATTCGCGCCTTTGCAGGCAAACCGGGCAAAGTGTTTTTGCTGTACGGCAAGCGGCCCATTTTCCAGCTGTCGCTTCAGATGGCTGCCCATGCGATGACGGGCGGAAAATCCCTTGCTGTTGTGGACGGCTGCAACCGGTTCGATGTACACGCGCTTTCCAGGTTTGCCCGCATGCGGAAAATCGATCCCAATATATTCCTCAACCGCATTTTCATTTCGCGAGGATTTACCTGTTACCAGATGGAGCAGGCACTTGCACACAAGCTCCCGTCGTTTCTTTCGTTTATCCATTCGAATACGGCGCTCGTTTTTGGCTTGCTCGACACTTTCTATGATGAACAGGCCTCTCTGCGTGAGGTGCGGCAGATTCTTCAGCGGCTGCTGGGGTCATTTCAGGAAATGAAGTCGGTGGGTGTCTCGCTGCTCATCGTGTGTCTGGAAAGAACCGTTGCCCCGCCGGAACGCAATCAATTGTTCACAACGCTGAAAAACGGCATGGATCGTGTGTATAAACTTGATACAAATGAACGCGGGACGCTTCAACTGTTTTTGGAATCCCAGCGGATGGAGGGGAAACTCATCCGCTCTCATGAAATAACCACAGGAGAATACAACCATGGGCCGAACCGTACCGACCTTCACCAACCTGATCGACGCGGAGCTGTCAAGCTGGTCAAAGTTCCGCCGCGGACTGCGCAAAGAGGATCAGGAATTCTTTGACGAACTTTTCCGTGCGGCAAAACTGCATCTGGCGGAAAACTTTTATGCCATGCGCGCTATTCCCTTCGAAAGCATGATGATGTCCATTGCCGTGGAACAGCAGAAGGTGATACGGTGGTTGGAAGAAGAGGTGAAGAAATTGAGTATGAGTATGGAGTCGTTGAGTCGATGAGTAGCAAGAAAAAAGTATGTGAGTATGAAACAAACGAGTCCGCAATCTCAAATCTTCAATACCCCATCCCGTATCTCCGGCTGGCTGTTTGATGTCTATCCGTCTCAACACGGGGTAACACTCTGGTTCATCAACCGGAACGGCATACGGCTGCGCTGTTTCCGCACATTCACCCCCTCTTTCTTTCTTCACCTGAATGATTCTGACGTCAAGCGAGCGGCAGTCCTTGCTAAGCGGTGTCCGATCCCCCTCTCTCTTGCCACAGCCACACGTACAGAAATCTACTCCGGCGATTCCATCGATGTGCTGCAGGTGTTCGTGCATGACCCGATGCGGTTGAAAGAAGCTGTGTGGTACTTCGAAAAATTCTTTCCGCACTTTGCATTCTTTAATTCCGACGTTGCCGTGGAACAGCAGTTTTTGTACGAAACACGGCTGTTTCCTCTCGCACGCGGCGAGTACGAAATCAGCGGCGACCGCGAACTCCTTTCATGGCACCTGGATGACGACCGCGAAGCACCGGAGTACGAACTACCTCCCTTTGCCATCATGCAGATCCACAACGCCAACGATTTCGTCCCGCCGAAATATCAAAAGTACCTGCAGCTGGAAATCAGCCATGAAAACCGTACCTATGTGCTGGAGCAAGATTCACCACGCGAGCTGCTCGAAGCCTTGAACTGGCACCTGTACCGGTGCGATCCCGACCTGCTCGTCACCGATTACGGCGACGCGGTTCTCATGCCGAAGATCCTTCAGCTTGCCCGGCAATTCAATATTCCTTTGCTCCTCAATCGCGATGCAGACGCACAGTACCATACTACAAAAGAGTCGAGCTTCTTTCAGTACGGGAAAATTGTTCACAAGGACGGCGCGTTCACGCTTGCAGGCCGATGGCACATCGATGCAAATAATTCCTTCACCGTCACCGAAGCAGACCTCGACGGCTTGTTTGAGATGACCCGTCTCACACAAATGTGCGGACAGCGGCAGGGACGGGCAAGCATCGGCACGTCTATGTCGTCCATGCAGCTTTCATGGGCATACCGCAATAACGTTCTTATTCCGTCGAAGAAACGCGAGCCGGAAGAATTCAAATCCGCTGCAACGCTGCTGCTGGCCGACCGCGGCGGACTTATCTTTAATCCGCCGCTTGGATATCATGAAGATGTTGTCGAACTCGATTTTGTATCGATGTATCCGAGCATTATGGTCAACAACAATGTCTCGCCGGAAACGATCAACTGCCGATGCTGCCCGTCTGCCCGCTTTGCAGGGCGAGCTGGCGAGGTCGGTAACAATAATGCTGTTCCGGAACTCGGCTACACGATCTGCAAAAAACGAAAGGGGGTTGTGCCGGAGACACTGCGTGCGGTGGTTGCCAAACGGGCGTACTATAAACGGATGAAAAAAGAATATAAAGGAAAAGACGAAGTTCTTTTCAAACGGTACGACTGCCGTCAAAACGCACTCAAGTGGATGCTCGTGAGCTGCTTTGGGTATCTCGGCTACAAGAATGCGCGCTTCGGACGCATCGAAGCGCATGAGTCGGTGAATGCCTTTTCGCGCGACGCCATTCTCACCGCAAAAGAGGTCGCCGAGAGCCGCGGGTACCGGCTTCTCCATGCCATCATCGATTGCGTGTGGGTAAAAAAACCGGGCGCTACGCAGCACGATCATGAGGAACTTGCCCGTGAAATTTCCGCACGCGTCGGCATCGACATCTCGCTGGAAGGCATCTATAACTGGATCCTTTTCCCCACTTCCAAAACAGATCCTGCCATCACCACGGCGAACCACTATGTAGGCTGGTACCGCCACGGCGACATCAAGATGCGCGGCATCGAGACACGGCGTCGCGACACGCCGAAATTTATCAAGGCCATGCAGCAGGCGATGCTGGAGAAGATGGCGGCCGCAAACAATGTGGGGGAAGTCTCTGCGCTCGTGCCGGAGTTATTAGAAGTAGGCCGAAGTTATATTTCTCTTCTGCGCAGCGGACGCGCAAACCCCATGGATCTCATCCTCAAGCGCCACATCACACGCGAAGCCGACGAGTACCTCAACAACAGCATCAGCGCCGTTGTCTCCAAGATGGTAGAAGCGATGGGCGTGCACCTCTCAGCGGGAGAATCTATTGAGTTCATTATCCTTGACCAATCCGGCAAGAAAAAGCCGGAGAAAGCCAAACCTATTGCGCTGTATGCCTTCGAGGACGGCTACGATATTGAACAATACACAGAAATGGCACTCAAGGCAGTGGAAACACTCCTGCTTCCGTTCGGGTATGATGTGGAGCGGCTCAAAACATTTTACGAGATCGGCAAACAGAAGCGGAAAAAGGCGTCGGCGCTGTCAAAGAGCCAGGAGCTGCCGCTATTCGCCATCGATATCCGATAACTTGAATATCAAAGTGTTAACCAATAGATTGTACGGGAATTGTCATCACCGATGTCCATTAAGGCGGGTTGTCTTATGCATTGGATCAAAATTATTTTTCAGAAAAAACATTGTGTTACCGCCTTGTACCTCTTGTGCGCCTTCTTTATATTTTTCATCTGGGTGTGGACGGCCGATTCAATCAATACTTCATTCAATGGCGATCCGCGGTCAAAACTATCCGATCTTCTTCAAGGTACCGCACACCGTCCGTTCGTACAGCGGGCACTCATTCCGGCATTGACGCAGGCCGTTTATGGTGTCGTTCCGGATTCTTGGAAAACGTCAATAACGCAGTACTGTTCTCTGCAGCCAAAAATCCAAAAAGAACTTCGGCGGCTCGGATGGGAAGAAGAGTATATCCCCCAGTATCTCGTAGCGCTGGCATTGTCCTTTTTCTTTCTTGCGCTTTTTCCATTTATCATCCGATCGACGGTCCGGTTATTCTATCACACCGATGAATGGATTATCAATATTTTTCCCTTTTTGATGATGCTGGGCTTGCCGGTGTTCTTTCATGTCGGGACGCGATACATCTATGATTTTCCTTCAATGTCCCTATTTGCGCTTGGATTCTTTCTGATGGTCCAGAAGAAATGGTCCTGGTACTATTTCGTATTGCTGGTAGGACTCGTGAATAAGGAAACAATGATTGTGTTAGCTCTACTCTTTGCGTACATCCACCATCGGAATATTCCCGCATCGCATTATTGGGGACATCTTCTTACTCAAGTCGGTCTGTTTGTGATCGTGCGAGGATCCATAAACTGGTTCTTTAAAAACAATCCCGGACAGCTTTTTGAATTCCATCTCTTTGGCAATATACGAATACTGGCAGATCTCTGGACATTTCAACAACTTCTCATCTGGGGAATATTTTTCTTCCTTCTTTTCTATCAGTACAACAAAAAACCGGCGGTGATGCGAAAAGCATTTGTTGCTGCCGGTATACCTTTTTTATCTCTCATGCTTCTCTTTTGTTATATTGATGAGTTGAGAGACGGGTATGAATTCTATCCTTTTACCGCCTATTTGATGCTGCATACAATGTTTTTTTCCGTGTTCCAAGTTCCTTGGATCGAACGAAAACTGATTGACTATACATGAGATAATTTTAAAGTATGACCTTTTCTTCCAGAAGAAAGCTCTCCAGAGCATTTAATAAGAAGAGATCGACAGGGGGATATCATGTGAGCAGATACTCTGCTGCGGAAGATACTGATCGAACTGTCTGTGCGAAATGACCTTGCGACATTGGCAGAGAAGTAGTATCTTCCCCTCAGAAAATACAACGAGGACTTTTCTTCCACTTTGAAGGGGCGCAGTTATGGACCAGAAGTTGAAACTCCACTTACTTGAAGAAAAATTCGTCATCAGCAAAATGCCGCAATTCGCAGAACTTCCTTCTGTTTTTGCCAAAGGGGAAATGTGTTTCGTGATGCGAACAGACGAAGATCTCACCGTCGTCAGTCCGGAGTTTATGGCGCCGAATAACGTCCAGCAGGTGATAGGATACCGTGCTCTTCGCATCGCCGGAGAAACACCGACATCATCGGTGGGCGTTGTTGCTTCGCTTGTCCAACCGCTCGCCGATGCAGGAATCAGTATCTTTGCCGTCTCAACGTTCCACACCACCTACATTTTTCTCATGGAAGAAGTTCTCGTGCAGGCCACGCAGGCGCTTCAACGTGCAGGCCACGAGTTCGTGCACGAAGAATAGCGGTCACTTCATCCGCCGCCGCAATTCCTCCGCTACATCGGTCATTGTCATATTCAGCTGACGCAAGAGCACAAGCAGATGGAATACGAGATCGGCCGATTCTTCCTTGAGCCGCTTTCTATCCCCAACCACTGCGGCAAGTGCAACCTCAACCCCCTCTTCACCCACTTTTTGTGCAATGCGCTGTGTCCCTTCCTTGAACAGTGTTGAAGTGTACGACCCTTCCGGCATCTTTGTCTGACGTTTTTGGATTGTTTCTTCTAATGAACGAAGAACCTGTCCGATGTCCACTGTTTCCTTCTCTCCAAAACATGTGAACTTGCCGGTATGACAGACCGGACCATGAGGAATGGCTTTGATGAGAAGTGAATCATGGTCACAGTCGACAGATGCAGAAACAACTTCCAGGAAATTGCCCGAGGTTTCTCCTTTTTGCCAGAGACGCTGACGTGTGCGGCTCCAAAAGGTCACCTTCCTGTCGCGAAATGTCGTATCCAACGCTTCTCGATTCATAAATCCTACCATCAAAACCTGATGTGTCCGCGCATCCTGAATGACTGCAGGAACAAGTCCGCCAAGTTTGTCAAAATTGAGATGCTCTTTCATAACCGCACCGGGATAGTTTGCTCATAAAGAAATAGTTTTAGGTCCGTAATCGAAATACTGCCATAATGGAAAATACTTGCCGCCAAGATCGCATCGGCATGACCAAAAAGAATTGCATCCCGCACATGCTCTTTGCTGCCGGCTCCGCCGGAGGCGATGATCGGGACCGTAACACGGTCCGAAAGGAAACGCAACAATTCAACATCATATCCGGCCTTCGTACCATCCTGGTCCATCGACGTCACCAGCAGTTCCCCCGCACCACGTTCTACCACTTCATCGGCCCACAGGAGTGCATCTCTTCCTGTAGATTCGGTTCCTGCTCTCGTCCATACGGTCCACTGTCCGTTGCTGCGTTTCACGTCGAGAGCGACAACCACTGATTGAGCGCCGACTCGTTGACTTACTTTATCAATCAAGTCAGGACTGGCCAAGGCTGCGGAATTCAGCGACACCTTATCTGCACCGGCATCAAGCACACGTCCGGCATCATCTCCCGTTGCTATACCGCCGCCGACTGTAAAAGGAATCTGGATCGCTTTTGCGACACGTTCTACCATGCGTAAAAACGTCTTCCGCCCCTCCAGCGTTGCGCTGATATCAAGAAAAACGAGTTCATCGGCTCCTTCATCAGAATAACGGGCAGCAAGATCCACCGGATCGCCGGCATCACGCAGGCCAAGGAAATTCGTTCCTTTCACCGTCCTTCCCTCTTTCACATCAAGACAGGGTATGATTCGCTTCGTTAACATACGGCACCATTCATTTTAACAAGGTCTTCAATGGAGAGTCTGCCTTCATAGAGTGCTTTTCCGACAATAACACCCGCAAGGTCTAATGTCTTCAATGCTCGAATATCTTCGAGCGTTGAGATACCGCCGGATGCAATGATCGTTATATCGGGAAATGCAGATTTCAGGTTCCGAAAGAATTCCGTGTTCACTCCTTCCAGCATACCATCGCGTGAAATATCTGTGCAGACAAACCTTACCGCGCCGCGTCGTATAAGATCGAAGATAAAATCCGTAGGAGAACGTCGACTATCTTCCAGCCAGCCGCTGATGGCAACGGAACCATCTTTTACATCCATCCCAACGACAATCCTCTGGGCGCCAAACTGTTGAATCCAGTACTCGACAAGTTCCGGTGACTTCGCAGCAACGCTTCCAACGACGACACGTTCGGCACCAAGGTCGATCAGGCGGCGAAGGTCATCCGTCGTTCGAACTCCGCCTCCCACCTGCACTTCCACTCCCGATAGGGCAAGAATGGAAGCAAGGGAATTCCAATTAACAATTTTTTTTTCTTTCGCTCCCTGCAAATCGACAACATGAAGCGAGGAAAAACCGGCCTCAGCAAATTGCATTGCGACATCAGCAGGAGACACGGCGTAGGTAGTTTTTTCCTCGTAGTCGCCCTGTCGCAAGCGAACACATCGACCTTCGAAGATATCGATGGCAGGGATAATCAGCATAACTCACAAAAGTTCTTGAGAATCTGCAGCCCGGCTTTCCCAGACTTTTCCGGATGAAACTGGACGCCATAATAGTTGTTCTGGCAGACTGCGGATGCGAATTGAACTCCATACTCTGTTGTACCAATCGTTGCCGGCACGATCGGTGCATAGTAGGAATGGACAAAGTAAAAATTTTCACCCTGGGCAATCCCGGTAAACAACGCACATGGTCCGGTATGGTGAACCTGATTCCATCCCATATGAGGTACTTTCAGCTTGAAGTGTTCGCTGTCAAACCGAACGTTGACACCGGCGATGATGCCGAGACATCCGGTCTCTCGTTCTGTTGTATGATCAAACAGCAGCTGCATCCCAAGACAAATACCGAGAAAAGGCACCTTGACTTCTTTCAGCCACTCTCTCAATCCGCTCTGACGGAGGGAATCCATGGCACTGTGCGCTTCCCCCACTCCCGGGAAAATTAATTTTCCTGCCTTACCAAGTTCTTTTCTGTCGTTTGAGACAATATGGTGAATCTCCAAACGATTGAGCGCATTGCTTACAGAACAGATATTCCCGGCACCATAGTCGATGATTCCAATCATAACATTTCCAGAATCAGAGATTCCCCTTGGTTGATGGAAGCACATCAATTTGAGATTCTTTTCTTGTCACGGCTTGCCGGAGTGTACGGGCTACGGCTTTAAAGATTGCTTCGATTTTATGATGATCGTTTCTTCCTATGACGGTGATGTGGAGATTTGCACGCAAGCCATCCGCAAATGCGCGGAAGAAATCCTCAACAAGTTCAGTTGGCAGCTCACCGACTTTTTCGCGGTCGAATGAAGCGGTGAAGGAACAGAACGGCCGTCCGCCTAAATCCAGAGCAACTTTTGCAACCGACTCATCCATGGGGAGAAGAAATCCGTAACGTTCGATCCCGCGTTTATCGCCAAGCGCTTGACGAATGGCGTTCCCAAGCGCCAAACCGGTATCTTCAACCGTATGATGCTCATCTACCCGAAGGTCGCCTTGAACACCGATCTTCATATCAATGCCTGAATGTTTGGCAAGCTGTGCAAGCATATGATCAAAAAATCCAATGCCTGAAGCAATTTCGTGGGAACCGGTTCCATCTAAACCGACTTGAACGGAGATGTTCGTTTCTGTAGTCATACGCTGAACCGATGCTGTCCGCTCCTTCCGAATAATATACCGGCAGAGGTTGAGAAAGTTCGGTGAGGAATAGTCCGCCCCGGTCGACGTATCCGACGTAAGACGGAGAGCTTGACAATAGATATTTCGAGCAAGCTGAACATCGGTCTCACGGTCTCCTACAATATACGATCGAGTCAAATCGACATCATAGGTTCGAAGAAACTCATCCACAAGACCCGTCTTTGGTTTACGGCACCCGCACTGATCCTGCACGCTATGCGGACATACCAGGACTCGCTCAAATTGAATTCCTTCGCCGCTTAACAAGCGCATAAATTTGCCCTGAACCAGATCATAGGTTTCCTGCGGATAGCCTGCCGAGCCGAGATGATCCTGGTTCGTGACCATCACAAACACATACCCATGATTCTGAAGAAGTTGTAATCCTTGAATGACGCCAGGAATTAACTCCAATTTCTCTAAAGAATCTATCTGTTCATCAGATGGTTCTTCAATGAGCGTTCCATCGCGATCAAAAAATATAACGTTCATTGATGGTACTCCTTCATCGCCTGGATGAGCATCATATTTTCAGCACGCGTACCGACCGTTATTCGCAAGCAATTCTGCAGCAGCGGTTCTGTGCTTCGATTTCGGACGATGATATTCCTCGCTGCCAAGAAGTGATACAATGCCGGTGCATCAGTACTGCGTACGAGGAGAAAATTTGCATCCGATGGGAACACATGCTTAATACATGAAAGACGGATCAATTCCCCGGCTAACCATGCTCGCTCCCCTTTAATCGACGCGACCAGATGAAGAACTTCATCTTTCCGGTGCAGTGCTCTTAGAGCTGTACGACTTGTTTGAATGTTGATATTATAGGGAGGTTTTACCTTTGTCAGATACATAATGACGTTAGAATCGGCAAGACAATACCCAAGACGAATCCCTGCCAATCCCCATGCTTTTGAAAGGGTACGAAGAACAACGAGGTTGGGATGTGTAAGCACTTGGGTACCCAGCGACTTTGTTTGAGCGAAGTCGATATACGCTTCATCAACAATGACCATGGACCCGAGTTCACACAACGCTATGATTTCTTCGCCATACAGGAGATTTGCTGTCGGATTATTTGGTGAACAGCAAAAAATGAGTTTGGTCGAAGGATCGATTGCTTTTCTCACTCTGCCAAGGTCAATCTGAAATGTATCATTCAACAAACATGACCGGACTTCCACGTCCTGAATGGAAGCCGCTACACGGTACATACCGTACGTTGGCTCTAAGACCACCACCGAATCGTTTCTTGGTTCACAAAACACGCGAACAAGCAAGTCGATGACTTCATCCGATCCCACGCCGACAAAGACATTTTCTAGTGCAACACTATTGAGAGCAGCGAGCACCGATCGCATTTCCCGCTGGGAGGGGTCAGGATAACGATGGAGTGACACGCCCTCTGTGGCTAAGACACTTCCAAAAGAATTTTCATTCGCATCCAGGAGAAGGCCTGAGAGAAAATCCTGACGTGCGCTGTGATACGGATGTAATGCCCGGATATTTTTTCGAACGAGCGAGTCGATATTCATACCATTCCATGATCCGGCGAAAGCCGGGAAGTCACTGCGTGTGCATGTGCCTGCAAACCTTCTACGGTCGCAAGTGTGGTGAGGGTTGGTGCCAAATTTTCAAGGCCGATTCTTGAAATAGACTGAAACGACACATATTTTTGAAAGCTGTCAAGAGAAACTCCGCTCGTCCATTTTGCCGTACCGCTCGTCGGCAGCGTGTGGTTTGTTCCCGAAGCATAATCGCCTGCTGTGACGGGCGCATAAGGCCCCACGAACACCGATCCGGCATTGCGAATCGAAGAAAGAATGGAATCTGCATTGTCAACATTGAGAATCAAATGTTCAGGAGCATATTCATTAGAAAACCGAATCGCCGACGACAAGGAATCGACCACCAGGATATAACTTCCCTCTAAGGATGCCTTCACGGTGGTGCTTCGCGAACATTCAGATGCACGCTGCGGCAGAATCCTCAGTACTTCCGCCGCAAATGATGCATTGGTTGTCACGAGAATCGATTGTGCGTCAGCATCATGTTCTGCCTGTGAGAGCAAGTCATAGGCAACAATTTCAGGACTTGCTGAATCATCTGCAATGATCAATACTTCTGAGGGCCCTGCTAGAAGATCGATTGCAGCGCCATCCGGGTCCATCGAAACAAACTGCTTTGCAGCAGAGACATACCGATTGCCCGGACCAAAGATTTTATCGACTTTCGGAATAGTCTTTGTACCATACGCCATTGCGGCAATGGCCTGGGCACCACCGGCATTATAGATTTCGTCGATACCAAGCATAGATGCCGCAGCGAGTACATAGGGATCGACCGCACCATCGGCTTGGGGCGGAGAACAGACAACAATGCGTGAACAACCCGCCAGGATTGCCGGAAGGCCAAGCATGAGGAGCGTTGAAGGAAGAGGTGCCGATCCTGCCGGTACATAGAGACCCACCTGCTCGATGGGACGTGCTTCGCGCCAGCAAACAACACCTTCCATTGTCGGAATACGCTGAACATGGGAACGCTGCGATTCATGAAACGTTCGGATATTTTTCATAGCGACCATGAAGGCATTAACAACATCAGGTGAGACCGACTCTTTTGCCGTACGAATTTCTTCCAGTGGGACACGACCAATGTGCATAGCAACATGATCAAATGCCGCAGTGTATTTATTCACCGCTGCATCTCCGTGCTGCTTTATATCGAGGCACAGGTCCTGAACGACTGTACTGGTGTTACGATCCATTCGACCGGGACGACGGAAGAGCAAGGAACGTTGTTCCTGTGTTAAGGTATGTTCGATATACAAGTTCATCGAATAATCGTTTCAATAGGGACAACAATAATATCGCTGGCACCCGCTTGTTTCAGTTTCTCCATGACATCCCAGAACACATCTTCCGCAACCACGGAATGAATTGCCACCATTCCTGGTTCTGCAAGCGGCACCACCGTGGGACTTTTCAAACTTGGAATAACACGTTTCAGTTTCGGCACTGAATCAGACGGCGCGTTCATCATCAAATACCGCTTTCCTCGTGCTTCCTGTGAGCCATGCACTCGGATCATCAAGCGTTCGATGAGCGTACGTTTTTTCTTCTGACGCATTGCTTCCGGATTGGCCACAAGAACCGCCTGCGATTCCAACACTGTACATAGAGTCCTCAACCCGTTCATTTTTGCTGTCGTTCCTGTAGAGACGATATCACAGATTGCATCGGCAACATTGAGATTGGGAGCCAATTCCACCGAGCCACTTAACGTAATAATTTCTGCGCGCACACTGTTAGTGCGCAGGAACGATTTGAGGATGGCCGGATACGTTGTTCCTATCCGCATGCCTTTCAACTGTGGCACACTGCGAATTGCTGACCGCTGCGGCACACTGATCATGAGTTTGCAAGCACCGAATCCAAGCGGTGCAAGAATATGTACTCTGGCATGACGTTCTTTGAGGATATTTTCCCCGATGATGCCCAGGTCTGCAACGCCGTCCTGCACGTATTCAGGAATATCATCATCGCGGATTGCGAGGACATCGAGATCGAAGTTCCTGCATGGTGAATAGAGGCTTTGCTTTTGGAACTCAAACGACAGGCCGCATGCGCGGAGTAGAGCGACAGAATCTTCCGTCAGGCGTCCGTTGCGCTGGATCGCAATTTTCATTCTTCCATTGGTTGCAAGCATACTTTATCTTGATAAAGTGGTTGGATAAAAAAAATATTATTTTGTTGTCCTCTTGAGCATCATAGAATATCCGCCCTTCCCCTTTTTCAGCCAGCGGCCGACACGCGCAATGGTGCGTGTGCTTAAACCGGTTTCGGCCTCGATCTGAGTATACGGAATTCCATTGGCCAGCATTTGTGCAGCTTTCCATCGCTCGACGAATTCTTTGATCTCGTATTCCGTGAGCAGATCCCGGAAAAATCTCCGGCATTCATCCAGCGACTCCAGCTGGAGAATGGCACTATACAGATCATCAATCTCTTTTGTATTGGGTTTTTTCATACTTTACCTAGATAAAGATCGGTATATTCTTCAAAAGAGTCAAGTATTTTTTATCTTGTCAATGCAATCCCTTTTTTCTACCTTGCCACGGTCAGAACCAGGAGGAATTGCGATGATTTCCTTTGCCGATATCGAATCCGCTTACGCTCGCGTAAAACCGGTCATCCATCAAACACCTCTCCTTACGTCAGAAACATTTAATGATCATAGTACCAATGATGTATACCTCAAAGCAGAGAATTTTCAAAGAATCGGCGCATTTAAAATCCGAGGCGCGTACAATGCAATCGCGTCACTGAGCCCTGAGGAAAAACGCCTCGGTGTTGTGGCACATTCCTCCGGAAACCACGCGCAGGGAGTAGCTCTGGCCGCCAAGTTGCTGAACATCAAAGCAGTCGTCGTCATGCCGAAGAGTTCGCCTCGTATCAAACTCGATGCAGCGGAGTCCTATGGCGCTGAAATCGTTCTTTGTGAAGATTCATCTGATGACCGTGAGCGCGTCGCAAGACGGCTCCAGGAAGATCATGGGTACATTTTGATCCCGCCGTTCGACGACGACAGAATTATCGCCGGACAAGGGACAATGGTCATCGAGATCGCGCGCAAACTTTCGTCAGTGGATTATCTGGTTGTTCCTATCGGCGGCGGCGGACTCATCGGCGGTTGTGCAATCGCAGCAAAACATCTTTTTCCAACTGTGAAAGTCATAGGCGTCGAAACTGAACCTGCAAATGATTGTCAGCGTTCTTTTCGCCAAAAAGAGATCATCCGGATTGCTCCCCCTGATACCATTGCAGATGGAATGCGAACGCAGTCGGTAGGGAAGCGGAACTTTGAGATCATTCTGAAGGCTGTTGACGATATCGTCACCGTAAGCGATGCCCAAGTTATTGATATGATGCGGTTCTTCCTTGTACGAATGAAAATCGTTGCTGAACCAACCGGTGCTGTTGCTCCTGCGGCTGTTTTCCATAATGTGTTGCATGTGTCTGGAAAGAAGGTCTGCGCTATCCTCAGCGGAGGAAATGTGGAACCTTCTCTCCTCAAACAATGGTTATAGATTTCAGCTTGCCCGTTGAGAAAAACTTTCATACTTTGATAAAGAAGGATTTTACTACGAAAAAGATCTATGAACCTATCATCAGTTAATCAAGAGAATACACTCGTATGAAGCTCGCAGTCTGCATTAATCATGTTCCTGACACCGCGGTAAAGATCAACATCGCACCGGACGGAAAAACTATCGATACCACGGGCATCACGTTCGTCCTCAGTCCGTACGATGAGTTTGCCATTGAAGAATGTCTTCGCCTCAAAGAAAAGAACACCGGAGAGGTCATTGCGGTCTCTCTAGGCGGTGATGCGCACAAAGAGACGTTGCGTAAAGCATTGGCCATGGGTGTCGATAAAGCAGTCCTTTTAAAGGATGATTCACCCCGCGATTCTTTCGCTGTCGCCCGCGCTCTTGCTGATTACCTGAAAGAGATCGCACCGGATGTTATTTTCTTCGGAAAACAATCCGTGGATTCAGATAATGCAGCAATAGGCACTCTAGTTGCCGAAATGCTGGGCTTGCCTTCTGTTTCTGTCGCCGTGAAACTCGACATTGCCGATGGCAGCGCAGTTGCTGAACGGGAAATTGAAGGCGGCAAGGAAAAAATACAAACGTCTCTTCCCGCTGTTTTCACGGCACAAAAAGGGCTGAATGAGCCTCGCTATCCTTCGTTGAAGGGAATTATGGGAGCAAAAAACAAACCCATTGAAGAGAAGGTGCCGGCACCTGTACAGCCTAAAGTCGAAGTTCTTGCTCTGCGCAAACCTCCTTCAAAGAACGCCGGAAAGATTGTTGGAACAGATCTCAGTGCAGTTCCCGAGCTCGTTCGCCTGCTTCACGAAGAGGCCAAAGTGATCTAGCAAAACACATTTTCTTTCACCTTTAACCTTGAATATGATATGAAAATTATTGCAGTAGCAGAACAGCGTGATAACAAACTTAAGAAAGTGTCTTTTGAGACAGTACGAGCAGCCCGTACCCTTGCCGACCACATGAACGGTGAGGTAATTGGGTTGGTGATAGGCAGCCAGGTGCAGTCCATAGCGGGTGAACTGGGCAGTTACGGCGCAACAAGGGTTCTTACTGTACAACAGCCAACGTTGGAGAAATATTCTTCCACGGCGTATGCGAAGATCATTGCAGAAATTGCTGAGAAAGAACACGCAGACATTGTTCTGTTACCGGCGACGGCCATGGGGAAAGACTGTGCACCCCGTATAGCGGTGAAACTTGATGCAGGCCTCGCAGCTGACTGCATTGCACTTAACGTGGAAGACGGGATTCTCATCGCAACACGTCCTGTCTATGCCGGTAAAGTCCTTTCAGACATAAAGATCAATTCTGCGGTGAAGGTATTCACTCTTCGCCCCAACGTTTTCCCCGCTGGGACGAGTACGGGCACTCCTGCAGCAGTAGAAATGGCAGACATTGCTCTGACAGATGCGGACTTCGCTTCACGTGCCACCGAAACTTCTTTCTCGCTCGGAAAACTGGATGTTGCAGAAGCGGATATTATCATCTCCGGCGGACGCGGATTAAAGGGACCGGAAAATTTCAAAATGCTCGAGGATTTAGCGACTGTCATTCATGGAGCAGTCGGTGCATCGCGAGCCGTTGTTGATGCTGGCTGGCGTCCGCACAGCGATCAGGTTGGACAGACAGGAAAAACCGTTTCACCGTCCCTGTATATTGCTGTTGCCATTTCAGGTGCCATTCAACATCTGGCAGGGATGTCTTCATCAAAATATATTGTTGCGATTAACAAAGATAAGGATGCACCGATTTTTCAGACAGCCGATTACGGGATTGTCGCAGACGCATTCGAAATCATTCCTGCGCTCACGCAGGAAATGAAAAAACTCCTCGGGAAATAACATGTCCGCAGAGGACAGGGTTCAAGTCGACATATTGGGATTATCCAGCAGTCAATCAAGCGGTGGGGCATATGCACTCATCTTGAAAGAGGTCAATGGTGCACGACGTCTACCCATTCTGATCGGTGCATTCGAGGCACAGTCCATTGCTCTGGAAATTGAAGGTATTAAGCCGCCGCGCCCTTTGACGCATGATCTCATGAAGAATCTCATCGAACTTCTCGGGGGCGATCTGGTGGATGTCTATATCAATGATCTGCGCGAAGGGACATTTTTTGCCCGCCTGAACCTTGACACGCAGGAGATTGACTCCCGCCCCAGTGATGCCATTGCACTCGCTGTTCGCTACGGCGCACCGATCTTTGTAGCAGAAAAAGTGATGACGGAGGCATCATTCATTTCCGAAGGCGAAGAAGGCGAGAAACCCTTGCCTTCAATTGCAAAACCGGGACAAGATACTGCACAGAAACCGCAGCTCTCCAAACTTGAACAATTAGAAAATCAGCTCGATGATGCTATTGCCAAGGAGGACTACGAGAAAGCGGCCCGCTTTCGAGATGAGATCAAGAAACTCCAAGCTCGTAATTCATAACGCCTTTCGATGACTTCAGACGGCAAGACAAGTATCCACTTTTTTTATTCATTACTTCAGGAGGGTCGTCCCTTGAAACAACTTACTCTGTTTTTATTGATCGGATTCGTCGCTGGATTCCTCATACCGCTGTCCGGTATGTCTGCACACCCACTTGCGGGCGATTCAAGTACTGTCAGCCAGCTCATAGCTGAGGGAAACACCTTCGCGGAGAAAACTTTTGAAAATCAAAAAGCCCTTGAACAGTACAACGAGGCCTTAAAACTCACACCCAACAATTTTGATATCCTCTGGCGTCTCAGCCGAACCTATGTTGATATCGGCGAACACCTTCCGAGCAAAACCGATGCGGAAAAAAAGACACAACTGGAGTATTACGAGAAATCGCTCGACTATGCAAAGAAGGCCATTGAAGCCAATCCACAAGGAGCAATGGGCTATACACGCCAGGCCATTGCGAACGGCCGCATTGCCCTGTTCCGCGGTGTGTTTGAGTCGCTCAGCCTGGTGAAGCAAGTGAGAGCTGACTGCGAAAAAGCGATCATGCTGGATGCTACCGAGCCTGCAGCATACTATGTCCTTGGACGTACACACATGAAACTGTGCGAGAAGCCAAAGTTTGTCCGCTGGCCGCTCGGGATCGGTTGGGCAAACATGGAGGAATCCATAAAGAATTTTGAGAAAGCTATTGAGCTTCGGCCTAATTTCATCATGTACCGGCTTGATTGCGCACGCGCTTATATTGAAACAGATGAGTACGGAAAGGCACGCGAACAGCTTACCACCATAGCAACACTCCCGAAAGAAGATGAAGATGATGATGTCTTCAGGAAAGAAGCTGTTGCGGAATTAGAGAAGATCAAAGAGAAGTAATCACTGTTTCAGACTTATTAAGGAAAGATCATGGAGCACCAGAAGAAAGATTGTCCCGGAAAAGATAAATACCTGACCGGCAAGCGGGTTCTTCCCCAGCCTGTTTCCGCCAGCAGTTCTCTTGCTGCCGTCATTGATAATATGGATGCTTACAATGGAGGAAGATTACGTGCGGCATGTCAGTTACTCCGCGATAAATACTCCCAGGAGGATGTTACAATTGGAGTGAGTATTGCCGGCGCTCTAACACCCGCCGGGCTTGGACCATCGACGATCATTCCTCTGATGAATCATGGATTTGTGGACTGGTTAACTGCCACCGGCGCAAACATGTACCATGATCTGCACTTTGCGTTCAATATGCCCTTGTTCCGCGGTAGCCACAACGTCGATGATGCGGACTTGCGAGACAAAGGCGTGACACGAATTTACGACATCCTCTTCGATTATCAGGACGTGCTGATGGAGACAGATAAAATCCTCCGGCATATCATGCTCCGTCCTGAATTTCAAAAGGAAATGGGAACACGGGAATTTTATTATCATCTCGGCAAAGTGATCAATGAATACGAGAAAAAGAACAACACCGGCCAGGTGAGCGTTCTTGCAGCAGCCTACCGCAACGGGATTCCCGTTTTTACATCATCCCCCGGTGATTCTACCATTGGTATGAATGTAGCCGGATTAGAACTCTTAGCAGAAGCGTCCGGCATGCTGGATAAATTCAGGCTCAAGATTAATCCCGGTATTGACGTCAATGATTCGACAGCCATTATATTGAATGCAAAGCTGTACGAAAAAGGAAAAACCGGCGTTATACTCATCGGCGGCGGCAGCCCGAAAAATTTCGTCCTCCAAACCGAGCCGCAAATTCAGGAAGTGCTGATGATTCCGGAAGCAGGACAGGATTACGATATCAATATCACAGATGCGCGTCCCGATACCGGAGGACTTTCCGGCGCACCACCGAGCGAGGCAGCCAGCTGGGGAAAAATTGATCCTACAAAGTTGGAAGAAACTGTCACTGCGTATGTGGATGTCACGGTGGCCTTTCCATTGATGGCCGCTTATGTACTGCAGACCACAAAGCCTAAAAAACTCAAACGGTTATACGACCGCGGCCCCGAACTGCGTCAAAAGCTGATCAAATCGTATCTGGAGAACAATAAAGAAATTGAAGAACTTCGGGGTATAATCAAGAAACTCCCTGTGTAATGATTCTTTGCAAACAAAGATCGCAATGGACGCAGAAACATGAAAAAGGTATTCTTTTGATTCTCTGTGCTCTTTGCGGTTTTCTATAGCGGGTAAAGGAAATACGCACGATGAACAATGAAATTTTAAAACTTGTTGACCAGCATGGAACACCGCTCTTCATCCTCAACCACAGCAAGATTCGGGAAAATTACCGGACATTTAAAAACCATTTACCGCGCGTTCAATGCTACTATGCAGTCAAGGCGAATTCTACACAGCAGATTGTCGAGACACTGTTCAAGGAGGGATCGAGCTTTGACGTTGCCTCATACAACGAGTTCATGCAGGTATATCAATACATCAAGCATTTCGATACCAAGGATAAAAAACATTTTGTCTGGGACAAGATTATTTTTTCCAACACGATTAAAGACAGAACAACACTGCAAAAAATCAAACAATATAAACCACTCGTGACGTACGATAATGCGGCCGAGCTGAAAAAGCTTAAGGACCATTGCGATACGGCTGGACTCGTTGTACGGCTGAAGGTTCCGGATACCGGTTCGCAGGTAGAAATGAGTTCGAAATTCGGAGCCGAACCCGCAGACGCTCAGAAATTAATCCAGCAGGCCTTTGATATGGGATTGACAGTTGAAGGAATCAGCTTTCATGTCGGCAGTCAATGCACACATTTTGACAATTTTACTTCGGCCCTTGCTATCACGTCAGAAATTTTCAATGATGCGCGCAAAAAGGGGTATCCGCTCAATATTATCGATATTGGCGGGGGATTTCCCGTGCCATACGATCCGCAGGTTCCGGAATTTCAACAGCTCGCGAGTTTGTTGAATTCAGAATTCAAACGGCTCTTCCCGGACGATATCGAAATTCTTGCTGAACCCGGACGCTTTATTGTTGCTACAGCTGCTACACTGGTTTCAGAAATTATCGGCAAAGCCCGGAGGGACGGCAAGGTATTCTATCATATCAACGACGGTGTCTATCATACCTTTTCCGGTGTGGTGTACGATCATTGGATCCCAAACTTCAGCGCTTTTAAGAAGGGGGAGAACGAAGTGTGTGCGGTGGTCGGCCCAACGTGCGATAGTTTTGATAAAATCACGTTATCGGCTGAACTGCCTGGTAATTTAGAGGTCGGCGATTTTCTTTTAACCGAGAATATAGGTGCCTACAGCACTGCTTCGTCGACCAAGTTCAATGGGTTTGACGGGGCAAAGATCATCCACACGGATTAGTGCACTTCTCCTATACCAGCCTTTTTAAAGCGAAGAGCAAAATAAATCCCCAATAATAAGAGTACACTCGACAAAATGTACGGAAGTGCAAAGTTTACCTCGTAAAGAAATCCCGCCAGGATAGGCGCCATAATCATATATGCCGCCATAAGCGAAGAAAGAATTCCCAGCGTCTCTCCTTTTCGCGCCGGATCAGAAGCCGCAGCTGCCTGACCGGTGATGAGTACACGCAAGATCGCCTGTCCAGTTCCAGATAGTATCAGACTGACAAAAAACAGGGCAAGTAATTCCGTTGCGACGAGAAGTGAGGCAACTGCGAGTACAAAAAGCATCATTATCTCAAGTTTTGACTCCGAGAATTTCACCGTCCAGAATTTCGGCAATAGAAATCCCTGATTGATGACGATAACGACACCGACACATGTGAACAACATTCCTGTCTGAAATGCGCTGAACCCAAAAACGTCTTTCACAAACAATCCAAAAACCGTCTGGCTTGTTACGATTGCAAAAGAGAAAAAGGACCATGTAAAGTACAATGGCCGGAGTTTTTTATCCTGCGCAGCCCGAACGAGGGGTGTCAGAGGATTGAAGCTCATCGGTTTTTGCGGATCGCGCTTGTGATGAGTTTCGGGTAAAAAGAAATACGCTGAGATCGCATTCGTTCCTGCTAATGCCCCTGCCATCCAGAAGGGGAATGCATGCGAAACATTGCTCAACACTCCGCCGATCAGCGGTCCAAGAATAAATCCAATGCCGAATGCAGCACCAACGATACCCAGGTTTGCTGTCCGTTCCTTTTCACTCTTGGAAATATCAACCATATAACTTTGTGCTGTGGTGAAGTTGCCCGCCGCCATGCCGTCGATGATACGGCCCAGGAAGAGCATCCACACAGAATGCGCGCTGGCGAACACCAGCCAGCCGATTGCGGTGCTTGTGATACTCAGAATAAGCACAGGACGTCGGCCGATGCGATCCGACCAGGCACCAAGCACTGGAGCGCTGAGAAATGCAAAGAAGGAAAAGGCAGTGAACATCAAGGCAATGGTTGATGCAGAAACGCCGAATTCCGTTACATAAAATGGTAAAATCGGGATAACGATACCAAAGCCGATGACATCGGTCATCACGGAGAGTAAAATAATGATTTTCTCTTTCTTCATAGCAACCCTTGAGTTCATTTTAATGTGAATCACTTCTATAACAGCAGATTGAAGGAGAAAGATTCCGCAGGTATCCTCTTCATGAATCTTTTTGTATCTTATTGCATTACCTTATGGCAACTGACCGAACCTTTTCTCGTCCCCTTCTTCTAGGCGCACATATGTCCATTGCCGGAGGTATGCACACTGCCCTCGAACGGGCAATGAGCATCGGATGCACCACCATGCAGGTCTTTGTCAAGAATAATAATCAGTGGCACGGTAAACCGCTTACGGACGAGGACGTTGCAACATACAAAGAGCTTCGAGTGAAATCAAGCATAGCACCGGTCATGGCACACGATACATATCTTATCAATTTATGCGCCGCAGATGAAAACATTCTCGCTAAGTCGCGCACAACGCTCAAAGATGAATTTGATCGCTGCGGCCGGCTCGGTATCGAGTATCTCAACTTCCATCCCGGCTCTCATATGGGCCGGGGGGAAGCGGAAGGCATCAAGCGGATTGCAGAGTCTTTGAACCTGATCCACGCAGACACGCACGTCACGACCAAGAGTGTCTTAGAAACAACCGCAGGACAGGGAACAGCTATCGGGCACAGGTTCGAGCATCTCCGGGCAATTATGGATCTTGTGGACGAAAGAGACCGTATGGCTGTCTGCATCGACACATGCCATATCTTTGCTGCGGGGTACGACATTGTTACGGAACGCGGATGGGAAAAAACATTCCGAGAATTTGACGACATTATCGGACTTGACCGTCTTATTGCCTTCCATGTGAATGATTCGAAACGCGAACTGGGCTCCCGCGTAGACCGGCACGAACATATTGGAAAAGGAAAAATTGGATTGGAAGGATTTCGGTTGTTGATGAATGATACAAGATTTGAGCACATTCCCAAAATTCTTGAAACGCCAAAGGGAGATGACATGAAGGAAGATGTGGAGAATATGATGGTTTTGAAAAGCCTGCTGAAACATACAACAAGTGATCAACGATAAGAGGAGAGATTATTGGCCATCCGAAAGCACATTGAACGATGTGATCCAGCGTGCCCCAGCTGTCACAATAACTCCTAAAGGGTTTCTGCTGCTCTATGAAGAAAAAAACAGACTTTTTGAAACGATTTTCTGAACTCGCTGCTCAGCAACCGAAGACATTGAAGGTTCCGAACGAATTTTCGAAGAAATCGAAAAAGTTCAAGACACAGAAGACGCCCTTGGGTTCTTCCGGTGTCCCCTCAGATTTTGAATTGACACATGAATTCTCGACCGCATGTGATCTGATGGAAAACACCCGACATCATTTCTACGTCACCGGAAATGCTGGAACAGGGAAATCGACACTCCTTCACTACTTTAAGGAGAAAACGCAAAAGAAGATCGTCGTACTCGCTCCTACAGGAATTGCTGCAATCAATATCGGCGGCGCGACCATTCATTCGTTCTTTCGTTTCCCCACGCGGCTCATCACAGAAGACGATATCAAAAAAATACGTGGGAAGGCAGACCTGTTTGCAGCCCTCGACACAATGATTATCGACGAGGTCTCGATGGTACGTGCCGATATGATGGATGCCATCGATGCCTCACTCCGGATAAATCGCAATCGGCCACATGATCCCTTCGGGGGTGTGCAGATGGTGTTTATCGGAGATCTCTTCCAGCTTCCACCGGTTGTTGAACGGGATCTGGAAGAATATTTTGAAGATCATTATTTGACTCCTTATTTCTTTAGCGCAAAGGTGTTCAGTGAAATCCGTCTGCAGAAGATAGAACTCCAGCGGGTATTTCGCCACATCGACCCCGAATTTATTCTGTTGCTGAACAAAGTACGCAACAACGAACTTGACATGTCTGACCTGAGAAAAATCAACCAGCGTTATCATGCCTCCCTGAAATTCCATAAACACGATCTCGTCATCACGTTAACCAGTACGAACGCTCTTGCCTCGGCGATCAATCTTCAAAAGCTTTCAGCACTCCCCTCCAAGGAATATTATTTCGATGCCGTCGTAGATGGAGACTTTGATGAAAAGTCACAGCCTACCGACAAGAAACTGAGGCTGAGACAAGGCGCTCAGGTGATGATGGTCAAGAACGACCCGAACAAGCGCTGGGTGAATGGAACTCTTGGTGTAATCGAACATCTTACGCCTGAAGCGATTAGAGTTTCTTTCGATCATGCCGTGCATACGATTGATCCGTCCATCTGGGAAAAATCGGTATATGAGTACGATCGTACCCATGGCAGTATCGAATCCGTCGTGACGGGTTCGTTCCGCCAATATCCGATAAAACTTGCATGGGCAATAACCATCCACAAGAGTCAGGGAAAGACATTTGATAAGGTCATCATTGATTTGGGATACGGTGCGTTTGCTCATGGGCAGGCATATGTGGCACTCAGCCGCTGCAAATCCTTCGAGGGTCTGCATCTCAAGGCCCCGTTGAAATATTTCGATATCATTCTCGATCAGCGGGTTCGTGATTTTCACACATAAGCACTCTATGGCCTCCCAACAAAAAAATTTCACAAAACTTTTCCTTGTCAAATTTCTTCACACGCTCATCTGGGCGTTCTTTGTCTCGGTCATCGGTTTTATCCTCTACGCCGGCATAGGGAACGACCTGAGTATAAGGGTGTGGATTGCCATCGGTTTGATCATCGTAGAGGGTATCGTCCTCCTTCTCAATGAATGGAAATGTCCTCTGACCCCCATTGCAGCACGGTACACGGAACATCGAGGGGATAATTTCGATATTTTTCTCCCCGCGTGGCTGGCACGGAACAACAAGATCATTTTTACACTTCTCTACTTCATTAGTGTTGTCGTCGTCATATATAGAGCACTGTCATAACCGGCACTTCTCTTCCTTGAGGATAGATTTTTCTCCTGCAGATGAACCATCTCTTGAGAAATTGTGTTGAATAACTATGGACACCTTCGTACCTCTACAGCCTGCTGACCAACAACGCCTTTACCGCTTTGCATTTGGACTCGCCCTCTTTACTATTTTCTACAACATCGTCGAAGGGCTTGTTGCTGCCTATTTTGGCTGTGAAGATTCAAGTCTGGCATTGTTTGGTTTTGGCGTGGACAGCTTTATTGAAGTTATTTCCGGACTTGGTATCGCGCATATGGTTTTGAGAATCCAGCATCAACCGGAAATCGACCGTGATGACTTTGAACGAACGGCGTTGACCATTACCGGATATTCCTTCTATGCGTTGGTTCTTGGACTTACCGCGTCGAGCGTGTACAATGTATGGACAGGACACACCCCCACGACAACGCTGTGGGGTGTTATCATTTCACTCGTATCGATTGCCGTCATGTGGGCATTACTCTGTGGCAAGAAAAGAATCGGCAGGCAACTGAACTCCGACGCAATCCTGGCAGATGCTGAATGCACAAAAGTATGTATTTGGCTGTCCCTCATTCTTCTTGCGTCAAGCGGTATATACGAAATGACCAAGTTTGCCTACATCGATCCCTTGGGAGCGCTGGGACTTGCTTATGTATCATTGAGAGAAGGCAAAGAATGTTTTGAGAAAGTAAAGAAGAACGGTCATTGCACGTGCTGATGGAACTGCATGCTTGACAACTCCAGCCATTCTCCCTACTTTAATGCGGGTGTATTCATAATGGCAGATTTGACACTTAAAGAAATTCTTGCCGACCATACGAAAAAAGGCGAACTGTACTCCACGATGCCGAATGAGTGGGTACGGTGTGTCGCCTGCGGACACCGCTGTAAAATTCCACATGGGAAAGATGGTATCTGTAAAATTCGATCCAATCTGGATGGAACACTCTTTGTCCCGTATGGGTATGTCTCCGGCATAGCTCTCGATCCGATAGAGAAAAAACCGTTCTTCCACGCCTACCCGGGATCGAATGCGCTCAGTTTTGGTATGCTGGGTTGTGACTATCACTGTTCGTTTTGTCAGAATTGGGTGACATCGCAGACACTTCGCGACCCGCATGCCATTTCTTCCATCCAAGAGATCAGCGCGGAAGAGATCGTCCGCCTGGCACTCCGGCAAAAAGCCCCGATCATTACCAGTACCTATAATGAACCGCTTATCACCTCAGAGTGGGCAGTCGAAGTTTTCAAGTTGGCAAAGAATGCCGGACTTGTCACGTCGTACGTCTCAAATGGAAACGCCACAAGAGAAGTTCTCGATTATCTTGATCCATGGATCGATCTTTATAAAGTCGATCTGAAAGCTTTTCATCAAAAATCGTACGCACAGATGGGCGGAGTATTACAGATTGTCCTCGACACCATCGAATCACTCTATCAAAGGAAAAAGTGGCTTGAGGTAGTAACACTTGTGGTTCCGGGAATGAACGATTCCGATAAGGAGTTGAAAGAGATCGCACAATTCATTTATTCTATCTCTCCCGATATTCCATGGCACGTCACAGCGTACCATGAGGAATATAAAATGGAAGCCAGCGAAGAGTTCACACCGTTGACAACCCTTACTCGTGCGGCAGAAATCGGATATTCGTCGGGACTCCACTTTGTTTATACCGGCAACCGGCCCGGACAAACTCGTAATTTTGAAAACACGTATTGCCATTCCTGTCATGAACTGCTGGTGGAACGTGTCGGATTTCGGGTCATAAGAAATCGCATTATAGGCGGGACCTGCTTCAAATGCGGATCCACCATTGCGGGACGATGGGAATAACTGAGACTGAAACGGTAGTGTTTGTCAAATTTGAACAGAAGCATTGATGACTCAAATTTTTCATCAAAGAATATTTTAATTGATTTACAGATACGCATCAGAAGGACTATGTTCAATGAATTACCTCTGCAAAGGACATTGAAACCCGGATCGGACGCATTGAAAAAGCAATGGAACTGCTGAAAAAGAAACAACACATCTAAAGGAGTGAATGTATGAAATCCCTGACAATAAAAACATCGATAATCCTGAAGGCTTCGTCCAGCGACATCTTTGATGCACTCACCAATTCCAAACAGATGCTGGAGTGGAGCGGGCAGAAGGGCGTTGTGCAGCTGACCATCGGCGGGAAATTTGAGATGTTTGACGGTTGGGTAAAAGGAACGGTTCTGGGATTCGAACGCGGGAAACTCCTTGTTGTCACATGGAAACCGAAAGAGTGGAGCAAGGATGATTCTCCATCCATTGTGACGTATAGATTTGATGAATTGAAAAACGGTACAAGGGTCTCGGTCACGCACACCGGATTTCCGAATCCCAAAGAAGCGCAAAGCCATAAGGAGGGCTGGTCGCAATTTGTATTCGAACCGTTGAACACGTATCTTTTAAGACAGAAGTAATCCTTGAGCATGACGTTCAGTACAACTTTTCCTTTCACAAATAACGATGAAAATAATGAAAAGAGCCATCTTGAAAATCTGCCTTTTCCTTATCTCGACAATTCTTTTTTGGGGCTGCCCTTCGACTCCCCCAAAGGCTGAAAAAGAAACTGCCCGAAAACCGGAACTAACAATTCAAGTAGCAACGATCAACCTTGGCCAATTCACGAAACGCATTGAACGAAAACAGATTACCGAACTTGCACGAGCGATTAAGCGGGAACAGGTGGAGATTCTTGCTGTGCAGGGTATCGCTCGGTACCCGGGGGTCGCCACCCGTGTCGATTTCGTCAATGAACTGACCGGGCAGACCGATTGGCGCAATGTCTTCGGAGAGATGCTGAACATATCCGGCCGGCAAACCGGAAACGCTATTTTTAGCTCCTACCCGATTCTTTCGCACCACAATGAGACGTTTGATGATGTGAAGTCGTCAAATTATGACGCTGCTCTCCAGGTTACGGTCGATGCCGGAGTACGTTCCTTAGTAGTGATCAGCGCACAATTGCCGTCCAAAGCAACGGCTGAAGAACAAGTGCGATGTATGAAATTGATTGCCGCATTGAATCCTGACGAGAAAAATCCACTGACTATTGTCACCGGAAACCTGCCTTCATCGGAATCTGTCCTTGCGAGCACAGCATTTTCCGAAATTCCGCTGCTGGAATCTGCGAGGCATTCTGATTCCAAAGTTTGGTACTCCACAAATTCCGGACTGCAGTTACTCTCGTCTCGGAACGTTGAAACGGAACTTGGCTCATTAGTGATTGTCCATCTAGGAATGTTTAGACCAAAATAGCTTTTTGCATGCTTCAGAGATTCCATGTCCCAGTCTGTTGGGGGAAGTATCTATGCGAAGAGAAATATTTCGCAGTATAAGCATAGCGATCGTTTGCAGTGTCGCTTTTTTGGGCGGATTGTACTTCACCATGGAGAGCCGCAATGGTGACATCCGGGGTGCCGAAAAGCTCATAGGACTAAGTTTTACACAGGCGGAACGCGACTCCATGCGCGACGGCCTGAACGATCAGTTAAAGAACTACCAGAACATCCGAAAAATATCCATCGGCAACCATGTTCTACCGTCGATTTTTTTCAATCCAATTCCTGCGGGCTTCAAATTCGAGACAGAGCGAAAAGCATTTAAACGGTCTCCGACAGGATTGGTGGTGCTCCCCAAAAACCAGGAAGATCTAGCGTTCTTCTCCGTTAGCCAACTATCGGAATTGATCCAGACAAAGAAAATCACATCAACCCAACTGACACAGATATACATCACTCGATTAAAGAAATACGGCCCCAAGCTGGAATGTGTTATCACTCTCACAGAGAGCCTTGCTGTCAAACAGGCACAGCTTGCGGACGCGGAGATCGCAAAGGGAAAATATCGCGGCCCGCTGCAAGGTATCCCCTATGGAGCAAAAGATTTACTGGCAGTAAAAGGATACCGCACAACATGGGGATCGATTCCCTTTAAGAACCAGGTCCTCGATGAGGATGCAATTGTGATTAAAAAATTAGAGGAGGCAGGTGCAGTTCTTGTCGCAAAGTTGACCATGGGGGCATTAGCATGGGGAGACGTTTGGTTTGGCGGTATGACGAGGAATCCCTGGAACTATAAAGAAGGATCCAGCGGCTCTTCTGCAGGTTCTGCATCAGCGACAGCGGCAGGGTTGGTTGCCTTCGCCATCGGAACGGAAACCTGGGGTTCGATCGTCTCGCCGTCTACGCGATGCGGCACGACCGGGCTCCGTCCGACCTATGGACGTGTGAGTCGAAGCGGTGCGATGGCTCTGAGCTGGTCGATGGATAAAATTGGACCGATCTGCCGCACCGTGGAAGATTGTGCGCTGGTCTTGCATGCCATCTCCGGTCCCGATGGTATAGATCCAACACTCTTTGACGCACCGTTTAATTATGATCCAGCCATAGATTTGAAAAATCTGAAAATAGGATATCTCAAAGCGGAATTCGACAGCTTGAAGGAATTCAAGACTCAGGCTGATTCGGTGCTGTTCGTTCTCCGCCATCTTGGTGCGAACCTCATTCCGATTTGTCTTCCGAACAACTATCCAGTCAACGATCTTTCTCTCATCCTCTCTGCAGAGGCGGCTGCGGCATTTGACGAACTTACCCGCAGCGGCAAGGACGAGTTGATGGTTCGACAGATCAAAGATGCCTGGCCAAACGTGTTCAGGATGGCGCGGTTTATCCCTGCGGTGGAATACATTCAAGCAAACCGTATCCGTACGTTGATCATTCAGGATATGCAGACGCTCATGAAGGATATCGATGTGTACGTCGTACCACCGTTTGAAGGGGATAACCTCCTCCTCACAAACCTCACCGGACATCCTTGCGTCGTCCTGCCGAATGGTTTCAGCACGGAAGGAACGCCAACCAGCATCACGTTTATGGGACAATTATTTGGTGAAGCAAAACTTCTCGCAGTCGCAAAAAGATACCAGGATGCGACTGGTTTTCACCTAAGGCATCCAAAATTGCATGACTAGCTCATTGCGAAATTTTATGCTGTATTCCTGGGAGATTGATTTCGAATCCATAATAGATTTTAAGAAACAGAAAAAACCAAGGGGTCTATCGCGGCCCATGAGTTTGACATTGTAAAGATATTCATTGGGAGAGGGTTATGGCAGACGGTAAAAAACTTGACCCGCAGGCGCTCAAAGAGCGCATCGGCAAACACCTGCGCACGGCAGATGAATTCACGCGGTTTCAGCGGTATGAAGAAGCCCTTGCCGAAATTGAGCGGGCACTGGAACTCGATCCCAAAAACAACTATGCACGGTCGTTTCTTGAACGAGTTAAACTCATGCAAAAACGGGCTCTGCAAAAAGAGACCGATGAATCGGGACCCGCTGAATCGTCGCTGGAAGAACGAATGGCTAAAATAGCCTCGCATCTCTCTGCTGCAGAAGAATTTATTAATAAACGGGAATACAAGCGTGCTTTAAATGAAGTGGCTCAGGTGTATGCAATAGATCCGAAGAATTACTACGCACAGGCATATTCTGAACGGATTGACACGTTAGTACTGGAAGAAAATGCTGAAGGCGTCAAACTTGTCAAGACTATCATTCAATCAGGAAAATCAGATGCCGTGGAGCCTTCCCAACCTGAACGGGGAAGCACCCTGATGTACCGTGAACTTCTGAAGACCGTCTGGCTGGATGGAAAGGTAACGGAAGAAGAAGCAAAAGAATTGGCAGCAATGCGCGATCTCTTTGGTATTACGCTGGAAGAGCATGGTCGGCTTGAGCATGGAATAAAAATAGATGCGTATCTGGAAGCACTCCGGATTGCCTGGCGGGATGGTGTCCTGAGCGACATGGAACAAAAGACACTGCAAGTAATGCGTGAAAAATATGCCATTTCAGCAGAAGATCAAGCTCTTGCGGAAAAGCGTTTCGATGAAGTTAAACGGACTGCTAAACCGCGCGGTTCAATTCTTATCGTCGATACTGAGCGGGAAACGCTTGTCACTCTGGGAAAAGCGCTGAAGCAAAAAGGGTATACGGTTCTTATGGCACAGAAGGTTGAAGATGCGTTCCAGATTCTCATCAACCAAACCCCGAATCTTATCCTGTCTGAAGTGCTCTTTCCGAGTTCCAAAATGGACGGCGTTGGTTTTTTTCAGAACCTGCGTGAACACCCTGTGTTAAAACACACTCCATTCTTTTTTATCAGTTCCATCAGCGATAAGAAGGTGATTCAGGTAAGCTATCGGCTGGGTGCCGATCATTTCCTCGCGAAACCGATTGATATCGATACACTGCTTGCTATGATTGAGGGAAAGCTCCGTATTTCACAATAATTTCTCATTGCCTTCAAAAAGAAATGCCCGGCCGACTCTATATGTTCTGCGCTGTTGAAAATCCACACCCTATTCAGGCAGTCATAATATTGTAGGCTGTGGTCATGAAACACAAAAGGCAGATTCATCATCTGCCTTTGAATGTTTTATAATCTGATCCAGGAATTAGAACCTTCCAAATTTGAGTGTCAGTGCAGCAGAGGGACCGCTGAGATCGGCATTGGTGACCGCCGCGCTTTGCAGCCCTGTGATGTATCGATAACTGACACCGGCGGCAATTCGAAAGTAGTGTGTCACATTCAGATTGGCGTGAACACTCGGCTCAAGGACAAAAAATCCATTCATCTCATGACGGCTATTAAATGAATCGCTGTTTTCATTTTTGTATCCAGCGCCGCCGCCGCCAATAAGCAGCTCCAATGACAAATGAAGAAGGTTGTCAGATGAAGCAATGTATTCAAGGTCCAATCCGCCGTAACCAAAATCAATATACTGATGGATGGAATCCGTAATGTCCGCCTTCACGTTTGTTACCAGACCATACCCGGCACCGCCAAGAACAAACATATGATTGATAATCCATCCGCCTCGGCCGCCGACCATAACTGCAGTCTCGCCGTTTACGGCAGTAACCTTAAGAACCGGTCCGCCAAATCCGCCGCTCTCAATATCGCCGCTGATGAGTGTTTGTTCCTGCGCCAAAGCTGGAACGACAATAACGAAGAAAAGAATGAAGAAGAACAGGTTTTTCATAATAATCCCCAACTTTGAAAACGACTGCTGCCTGAATTATGGAATGACAGCACAGAGACTGATACGAAGGCTCTCGGCGAGATGTTGCAGATTCAAAGTGTTCATGACCTGTCTTTCCAATTCCACCATAAGAGCAGTGCAGGATCATGTCTTTGATGTGATGCAAAGTACACGGCACATCGGAATACATAAAGGAGGCATCGATCGACCGGGTGCCCAGCTTGAACACAAATTTTTCGATAGAGCAGTTCAGGATTCTTCTTCTTTAACCCGGCAATCGAGCGAATTCCCAGATCCCAGAGATCATGCGCTATACTCACTCCTACGCCGGGAATAGTACGCAGTTCTTTCAGTATCGCTTCCTTCTTGGTTTGAATCCCTGTATCGATAACTGTTCTTGGAGCTTGTTTCATGGGTACCGTGCCCTGGTTTGCATATCATGCTCATATCGTTCTAAGATAGCAGTCATCATGGGAAAATAATACTCCCAGAAGAAACATAACCGCTCGTCGGGATCCTCCTTGTCATAGAAACTCGCCCGAAGCCATGGCAACCCCTTGAAATGCGCCCAACTGGTGCTAAATATTGGATTATCTGCAAAGTCACCGGCAAAATAGTAAAATGTATATCTCTGCCGACGTTCAATAACTGCAGGGAAAACCCTCGGGATCCTGTATCGGTTTAGAACGGAATCTCCCATCATATTTGTATGAAGAGAATATTCTGCCGCGACCGTATTTGAAGGGCCAGAGAGTGTAATATCGAACCAATAGGGATATGGCATCTCATCAGGAACATGAAACACATCTCTTGGATCACCCTGTGTCATAATAGTGGGTACCGCACCCTCTAAGTGTGTCGCCTCTTCCAGCACAACTATTGTATCACTAGAGTGTATGAGAATGATGCCGGGATTACGAAACCACCATCGCTCGTGGTGCTGCCGTTCATACAACCGAAGAGCCCAGCGCGGAATGTCGCTGTTCATACTGTCCAACGATGAATAGCACCGCCCGGCCCAACCTGTCCAACGGATGTCAAACATGCGCTCAGCCGCTCGACGGAGAGAATCGCTAGTAGGAGATGCGAGAAAATTAAACTCGGTAATAACAAGTTTCCCCTGGCTTTTCATCGCTTCCAAAAAACGAAGATCGTTTTTCTGTAGCCCGCCATACAGAAGCGGCGATCGATCGAGAGAGCGGGTGCGCTGATACCAATCTCCGCGGTACACACCGTAGGTATCGTTGAAGTATGCCATATCAGACCGGTCTGCGAGAGAATCCACTTGCAGTGCCGTGCACTGTTCTAATCCCTTCAAAAGATACTTTTCATCCTGTAACGGGAAGAACCCATAATAGTCTTTGCACACCGAATATGTCCCGCCGCCCGGCTTCGTGTATTTATTATACGTCAATACCCAGTTGAACGATCGGTGTTCATTTCCCTCTGCGGTCGTTGAGGTTTTATCGAGAATGAGGATGTTCAGAGGTCGGGCAGGCCAGAGTTGCCACACCACCCAGGAAATAACCGGAATGCCAAAGAGAAAGATGAGAAGCAAATACAATAATCGACGCATACAAACTGTTATGGAAAGAATGAAGACCCTGTTTCAGTCATATGCCCGGGAAAAGACTGTGGCTTTCTGCAGTACACAGGAATTATAAGTTAACCGATCCTTGATGATCGCTTGATGCCTTCCGAGAACCTATCTGTATGTGAATTTCTTTTATCACCTTCAGCGCCATCCAGAAACCGATCACTTCCAGTGCCAGCACGAGTCCGAAGGAAGCTTCATATAGAATTTTCCAGATGAGGGTCGGATCTTGCCGGGCCAGCGGAGGCATACCGGTAAACCGTGCGACGATATGATAGATCAACTCAGCCGGTAAAATACCGAGTAAAAGGACCGCTCCCTGCCGGGCAGATTGCGTTGACAACAGAAAGGCGGCCAGTAACGGAGCCAAACAGAATAACAGGAGCTGAGGTGTGAACAAGCTTAACTGATAGTACATATCTATTCTCTCGTGGGCATAACCATAGAAGTACAGGAACACTGTGTGTGCCGAGATCAGATAGAGTATTTGCTTCGCAAGTGAACGAATAGGTTCGGTCAGCATATTCTGATATCCTTTCAACATTGGCTGTCGCTTGTTCTTGAAAAATCCACTTCGTACGAATGAATCGCTGATGGAAAGAATATACCGTAAATCTCTTTCGCGTTCAACCGGCTCGTTCTGCCGGATTATATCAGATCCTGCATCCACGCAGCAATGTCGTGTATACTGTCTTCACTGATCGTGTGCTGAATCGGATATTCATGATAAAGAACGTTGGCCTTTGCTTCGAGCAGCCGTTGATGGGTTTGTCTTCCCGACACAACCGGAACAACCGGATCTTGCGTGCCATGGGCAATAAAAAATGATACCGGTGTGAGAGCATTCCATTGATAGAACAATTGTTCGTGCTGAAGAAGCATTCCGCTGTGTGCAGCAACTCCTCTAAACTTTTCCGGCTGTGACAGCGATACCGTTAAGGACATCATTGCCCCCTGACTGAATCCGAATAGGAATATTCTTTGAGGATCTACAGGATAGTTCTGCAGGATATCAACTATACAGCGAAGAAGCGCATCGCGGCTTTCCAGCACCTGGTTGATATCAACGGTACCGGTGTCACTAAGTTCAAACCATGCATATCCTCCATACCGGAATCGATACGGTGCCCTGATGCTGGCAATCAAGAAACGGGGATCGAAACCGGCGGCAAGACCAAGGAGATCGTTTTCATCCGTTCCCCGGCCATGGAGAAAGATGACTGCGGGATGTAGACGATTATCCGATGTGTTGAACGGAGCGATGGTATAAACGAGCGTGGGTAATTTCATTGGGATGAGAATACGTCAGCGAACAAGTTCCACGTGACCGCTATTGTTCGGCGGAACGGATCAATTCATCGATGCCCCCTGGCCGCATCAGCATCAGGATGGATGAATGGGAGACAATGAGATATTTTTCGTTTTCATATTCGACTTCAATCGCGGCATCTCGTATGAAAATGGCATAGTCTCCTTCTTCAGCCTGTAGAGGAAGGTATTTGACAGGATCTTTGGGGGTCGTCGACCACGACTCCTGATCCATAAACTGCGGATTCGGCACCGCATATCCGGGGCCGACACGAACCACATAGCCGCTTTGAACTTTATCTTTTTCCCTCACTCCCGGAGGAAGATAGAGACCATGTGCTGTCCGTTCGCTTTCTTTGTCAGGTGCGATGAGCACTTTATCACTGACAAGGATAATCTTTTTTCGGGTTTTCAATTCCATAGTTATTTATAATGTAAGCATTTTGGAACTGAGGCACAAAACAACAACTTTGAGTGATTACATCGTTAAATTTGTGAGCCTTTTTATTGTCAAAGAATCTGAATAATCTTCGTGTTCCTTGGTGAAAGGTACTATTATTAGACAATGTCCAGCGAGTGTTTTTGAACGAACAGTCGACAATTTCATAATTCCGCAGCTTTTGGGTTTTCATCATTCCGTTTTTTTTGGGGGGGGGGGATTGGCGGGACATCTTGCCTTCATTCCATTCGGGCGAGGTATACGGGATTTGTCCCGTTCCGAACATCGTTCGGAACGGGGATCCTCGCGGCGATAGAATCGCCGCGGGAAACCCGCGACCCCTTGTCCGAAATTGTCCTGCGAGTGCTTTTCACGAGTAGTTGACAATTTCAGGATCCCGCCGCAGTTGAGTTTTATTCATCCCGCATATTTTTTGCGGGATTGGCGAGACACCCCTCATAAAATGACAATCCCGCTCAACAGCAGCGGGATTCGCAATTCGGCAATGAACTTAGTTCGCTTTGCTCGCTAAGTTCAGCCGAATTGGAAGTCGGGACGGCGGGATTTGAACCCGCGACCCCTTGCACCCCAAGCAAGTGCGCTAGCCGGGCTGCGCCACGTCCCGAAATAAAACCAGGGTATCTAAATTTCCTACCTTTCAAAAAACACTAGAAAAGCAGACTCATTACTAACCACTTTGGTCACCAGAGGGTAACCACTTACCGTTTGGTTACTTTAGCTGTGAATTAAATATAATAATATGATTCCGGTGAATCAATTCAGCTTTTTCTGGTACTCTCTCATCACCTGCCGATCTGCCAAAGGCAAAACTAATATCAATGTGTTTATGTGGCAAAATTGACCCCCGGACAATGATCAGTATTTGGGTAATTCTTGATAACGATACAAGTCTCGCAGATTTTTTTTGATTCCAGTATAAATAAAACCCCTCCGGTGATGGCGGGGTTTTGCATAGATCACTCTAATATTTCCTGTTCATTTCACCAATGTCATCTTGATCGTCTTCGTCATAGTTCCGATAGTGAGCTTAGCATAATATAATCCGCTTGGAAGGTTGCTAGCATTAAATCTTTCCGTGTAACTGCCCGCTTCCTTTGTCTCGTTCACCAGTATCATGACTTCCTGACCAAGAGCATTATATATCTTCAACGAAACGGCCTCATTTTTCGGCACATCATAACTTATGACAGTTGCCGGATTAAACGGATTCGGATAATTTTGCCTTAATGTATAAGCACTCGGTGCACCGACAATAACTTCTGATTCATACGAATACTCAAATGCACCGTCATTGTCAATCTGTTTCAAGCGATATGCATATGTTCCGGATTGCACCTGATCTGTATAACTGTACGTGTGCTCTATGTTGCTGGTTCCATTTCCTGCCGCAAATCCGACCTTTTGCCAGTTATGAGCACCTATTTGACGCCTCTCGATCTCAAAACCGTAATTGTTTACCTCGGTCTCTGTTTTCCAACGCAGTTCAATTTTCGAAATCCCATCCTTACCGGCAGACGGATGACAGATTGTGCTGAACGATACAAGTTCCACGGGTAATTCTGAATCATCAGAATTTTTTAGACCGACAAAATATGGATTCGAAGTACCAAGAATAGTTGTAAATAATCCACCTGCATAAATCTGTTTGTTTGTAAAATCAGGTGCCAGGGCATCCACAGTATTGTTTGCATTGGGATTCCAGCCTGTAACAGATTTTGTTGTTGGATTGAACGCTAAAATATTATGTCTGGACGAATCGCCATAGACGGAAAAACCTCCCCCGGCATAGATCCTTGTGCTGGAAGTTGCCAGTGCTTTAATTTGGCAGCCTGGCCCTCCTCCGGGTTGCCATACAGTCGCATTATATGGAGATCCGGGTTCAATTTCTGCAAAGCCATATCTGACTGAATCACCTATTTTATCGAATGATCCTCCGGCATATAAGTATGCGCCCAAAGCTGCAAAAGCATAGACATTGCCATTCGCATTCGGATTCCAGGGGTACGCAAACCCATTTACCATGTCAAGCATTGCAAGGTTATTCCTCGATGAACCGCCTATACTTGTATAGGATCCGCCTGCCAGAACCATTGAGCCATCAGTGTACAGAGCATAGACCATTACCGAACCACCGCTGTTTGGATTGGGATTCCATTTTGTTGCTTTTCCCATGGTCATATCCAAAGCTGCGAGACTCCGTCTTGTCGAATCTCCAATACCTGTAAATTGCCCGCCAACGTACACTGTCGAACCATAGATGGCAAGAACACGAACATCCACACCACCGGTTGCATTCGGATTCCAGCTTGTGGCAGCTCCCGTGGATGCATCAATTGCAGCAATATTATTCCTTGACGAATCTCCAATACTGGTAAAATACCCGCCGGCATACACGGTCGAGCCTGAGACGGCGAGCGCATATACCCATGGTGTCGTACCGCCGACATTCGGATTCCAGCTTGTTACTGTTCCCGTAGAAACATCTATGGTAGCGAGACGACTCCTTGCTGAATCGCCGACCGCCGTGAATCCCCCTCCGATATAGACAATGTTTCCAGAAATGGCTATTGCATTGACCTCGTTATTTGCAGCGGGCAGAGTAACAATTGTTTGGGAAGACAGTGGCCCCGCTCCGAAAAGAACAAATAACAGCAATACCCAAATTATAGAATGAGCTGATTTCATCTGGTTTGTAGGTGCCATAAAAACCTCCTTATAAAAGTGTACGATGTACTACAGGAGAGTCATTTCTTCTTTTATCATTGATTGGAAATAAAAAACCTCTGCCAAAATAATTGAGCAGAGGTTTTAGTCTTCTTCGAGATCTATAACCATCTCCCCAAAAAGATGGTGAATCGCATATTTGAATGCCAAGGTAACACGTTCTCATCGCATTTGCAAGACCAGAAAGATCCAGGGTTGCATCCTTTTTAGTGGGGGGAGGGGCTTGCTCTCAGATGCTGAGTTTGGGC
>CAZYYD010000026.1:0-61677 GCA_964651225.1 uncultured Ignavibacteriaceae bacterium | reverse complement strand
TGGATGTTCACTTTTCTTCTTTCTTGAATCTGTTTATCGAGGCGCGGTATACACATGGGTTCTCCAAAGGTCTCGGGACAGCTTATATCCCGATCACTGCCGGAGTAAGATTGCACTTGTAATTGATTACCCAGAATTATCCTTATTGGCGATAGAGGAAATGTAAATAAATATCTTCACTTGACAATACTTTCAATAATGACGGAATAGAAAAATGATTGATCTTAAAAATAAAATCGCACTTGTCACCGGCGGCGCACGTGATATTGGCAGGGCTTCTTCCATTCGGCTGGCTGCTCAGGGAGCGCTGGTTGCATTGAACTACTTTGATAATCCGGAAGATGCTGCAGAGACCGTGAAGATGATCCAGCAGGCGGGAGGGAAGGCCATTGCCGTGCAAGGCGATATGACAAAATTTGTAGATGCGGAGCGATTTGTTGCGGAAGCGCGAAAAGCGTTCGGCGACAAAATCCATATTCTCGTCAATATTGCTGGCGGATTAGTAGGACGCAAAACACTCCAGGAAATGGACGAAGCGTTTTGGGATTTTGTTCTTGGATTAAATTTGAAATCAGTATTCCTGATGACCAAAGCAGCCGTTCCCCATATGGCTGATGGCGGTGCGATTATCAATTTTACTTCACAGGCTGCGCGCGATGGTGGCGGACCCGGTGCGTCCTCCTATGCGGCGGCAAAAGCAGGGGTTTTGAATTTTACACGCAGTATGGCAAAAGAACTCGGTCCAAAGAAAATCCGCGTCAATGCTGTTTCACCCGGCATGATCAATACAACCTTCCATAATACGTTCACCAAACCCGAAGTGAGGCAGCGTGTGGCATCGATGACGCCGCTGGGCCGGGAAGGCGAAGCCCATGAGGTTGCTGATTTGGTCGTCTTCTTAGCTTCCGAAAATTCTTCGTTTATCAATGGTGAAGCCGTAGAAATAAATGGCGGCATCTTCTTCGCATAAGTGAATTCTCGGTTCAGCAGAGAGATCGTATCACTCGTCACGTTACCATTGTTACTTCATACAGAGAAGACATCTTTTATGTCCTGGCAGAATATTCGAAAGAGAGTATGCCTGTACGTTTGTACAGGAGTAGGAATCATGACATCGTCAGCTCAAAACATACATCCCAGTCTCCTCCTGACTCCCAGTGATGTCGTTGCGATACAAGAAGGTGTAGGGAAATATCCTCTTTTCACCAGTACCTTCGAAGAGGCAAAACAGAGTGTGGAACGTGCACTCGCGAAACCGCTGGACGTGCCGGTTCCTCAAGATGCTGCAGGATACACTCACGAACAGCATAAACAAAATTACCGTGATATGCAGCTCGCCGGTATTCTTTTCCAAGTGTCTCGCAATGAACGGTATGCGCGTTTCGTCCGTGATATGCTCCTGAAATATGCCGATCTCTATCCAACACTCAAACTCCACCCGCAGGCCATGAATGAGGACGGTGGGAGACTGTTCTGGCAAACGCTCAATGAGACCGTCTGGCTGGTCAATGTCGCACAAGCATATGATTGCGTCTATGATTGGCTGACATCCAAGGACAGGAAAACGATTGAGACAAACGTTCTCCGCCCCATAGCAAGGTTTTTCGTTGACGAGCATTCAGAGACGATCGATCGTATCCACAATCATGGAACATGGATGGTGGCCTCGATTGGAATGCTGGGGTATGTTCTGCATGATAAAAACCTGGTCGATATGGCGCTGTATGGTACCAGAAAAGATCGTTCTGCGGGATTTTTGCGCCAATTAGAACAGCTCTATTCGCCAGAAGGATACTACACAGAAGGTGCCTATTATGCCCGCTATGCAATTCTCCCTTTCTTCATCTTTGCTCAGGCCATCGAGCACAATCAGCCGGAGTTGAAAATCTTTGAGTACAGAGACCAGATCCTGAAAAAAGCACTGCTCGCGGTCTTTCAACAGTCATATACAAATGGCGCCCTCATTCCTATCAATGATGCACTCAAAGAGAAGAATATTCTCTCGGAAGAGTTAGTGTTTTCTCTTGACCTGACGTACCACATGTATGGAGAAGAAAAAAATCTTCTTTCACTGGTACGGCAGCAGAACACAGTCTCTCTAGACGGGGCCGGACTTGCTGCAGCGCGGGGACTTTCAGAAAATCAGGATGTTCCCGTCTTTGCGTATAAGAGTATGGAATTAAGCGACGGACCGCATGGCGATGAAGGAGGGCTTGGATTACTTCGTTCCGGCTCATCGGCAGATCAATCGTTTCTTGTCATGAAATATACTGCGCAGGGGATGGGACATGGACATTATGATAAGTTAAGTTTCTTGTATTATGACCAGGGGCGTGAGATTATCCAGGACTATGGTTCTGCACGTTTCATCAATGTTGATCCGAAATTTGGCGGACGGTATTTACCGGAGAATAATTCCTGGGCAAAGCAGACTATTGCTCATAATACGGTTGTGGTGGACGGCCAAACGAATTTCAATGGCAAGTACGAGATTGCGAAGTCGGGATACTGTGAGAAGCATTTTTTCTCAGTTTCCGATCAAAATTTTCAGGTCATGAGTGCCAAATGTTCCACGGCGTATAAAGGCGTTTTGCTTCAGAGGACGATGGCGCTTGTGACATTACCGGGACTTCCGAAACCGCTTGTTGTCGATCTTTTCAAAATAACTTCGGAAAAAGTTCATCAATATGATCTTTCGTTCTATTACATGGGGCAATTTATTCAGACGAACGTCAAGTATACGCCCTATACCTCTGAACGCACAGTCTTGGGTCAGAAGAATGGGTACCAGCATCTCTGGAAGGAAGCCGAGGGCACTGCCAATGGTCCTGTATTCTTTACATGGCTGACAGGGGGAAGATATTATTCCCTTATCACTTCAGCTGATACAGCAACGAAAGTTCTCTTCACTCAAATCGGTGCCGGAGACCCGGATTTTAATCTTCGCCGTGAACCGGCGATCATGCTCCGCAGACGGGCAAAAGATTATGTCTTTGCCTCGGTTATTGAACCGCATGGGCGATTCGATCCGGTGGAGGAAATATCCGCAGGTGCTTCTCCGACAATCGAATCCATTTCGGTTCTTGCTTCCACAGAGGAAGGGACAGTAGTTCGTATCCAGGGGACTGTCTCGGGGGAATGGATACTCATGATAACAAGCGGAAATGCTTCAGACAGTGCGAACCATTCAATCCCGGCAGGGGGAACCACGTACTCATGGGCAGGAAATGCATCGCTCCAAAACGTTAAGACGAAGGAACTCAAATGAATGTCGAAAAAGGTCAGGAATTCATCGAAGCGGGAAAACTTGAATGGAAGGAAGTCGCACCGGGCGTCCGCCGCAAGATAACAGCGTACGATGAATCGCTGATGACCGTCTATGTAGAATTTCAAAAAGGGGCTATTGGATATCTTCATCAACATCCGCACCGACAGATCACATTTATCGAATTGGGAAAATTTGAAGTTCAGATCGGTGGAAAGAAACAGGTGCTGCAAAAAGGAGATTCCTATTACATCCCACCAGGCGTTGAACATGGTGTTACGACTTTGGAAGCGGGACGGCTCGTGGATATTTTCACGCCGGCACGACAGGATTTCCTAGAATAACGGAGTTGGAAACGATGAAACAAGTACGCGGCCTTCGCTGGTGGATCATAGGGTTAATAGGAGCAGCAACCGTCATCAATTATATTGATCGGACGTCGTTGGCGGTGATGTGGCCGGATATCTCGAAAGATGTCGGACTCACAAAAGATCAATACGCAACGATTGTTTCCGCCTTCATGGTCGCCTATGCGATAGGTCAAGCTGTCTCCGGCCGCCTTTTCGATTGGCTGGGTACTCGCCTAGGATTCATTCTTTCCATAACCGTGTGGTCCATTTCCTGCGGTCTTCATGGTCTTGCTCGAAGCTTGACAAGCTTTTTGTCCTTCCGTGCATTGTTAGGTCTCAGTGAAGCCGGCAACTGGCCGGGTGCGACAAAAGCGTGTGCCGAATGGTTCCCTGTGAAAGAGCGTGCATTTGCGCAGGGAATATTTAATGCAGGAGCTTCGTTCGGTGCGGTGATATCCGCACCGCTCATTGCCTTGCTTTATGTTTTTTTAGGGTGGAAAGCAACTTTCCTCGTCGTTGCTGCTCTCGGATTCCTCTGGCTCATCCCATGGTGGATCGTGAATCGCTCCGAACCGGAAAAGCATCCGTGGATCTCCGAAGAAGAGCGTCAATATATCCTTACCGGACAAAAGATTTCTACAACACCTATTGTGGAGATCCGTGTTCCTTCGTGGGGAGAACTGCTGACCTATAAGCAGAGCTGGGCAGTCATCGTCTCCCGCTTCTTTCTTGATCCCATCTGGTGGATGTTCGTAAACTGGCTTCCGATTTATCTTGCTGAGCAATTCGGATTTGATATCAAACAGATCGGTTTGTTCGCATGGGTGCCCTATCTTGGTGCAGCCATAGGCAGTCTTGTGGGTGGTTGGTGGTCGGGTTACAAAATTGGAAAAGGATGGAGCGTCAACAAAGCACGCAAGTGGGCAATAATGATCGGCGGAATGATCTCCATACCGGCGCTGATTCTCGTTGTCTTCGCCTCTACACCCTTGACTGCCGTTCTCCTCATTGCAGTGATACTTTGCGGTTTCCAGGTGATGATCAATAATATTCAGACTCTTCCCAGCGATTTCTTTTCCGGAAGATCTGTGGGATCGCTCGCCGGGCTTGGCGGGATGAGCGCGGTGTTCGGTGTCCTGACGTTCAGTACGTGGCTCATTCCCTATTTGAGTAAGATCAGTTATACGCCTGTGTTTATTATGGGAGCGATGCTCATTCCCCTGGGGGTTGCTGCGATTTTTGTGTTTGGCGGCGAGATCAAACGTGTGCAATTGAAAGAGAAGTAAGAATTGAAAGTGCAAATCAATAATATTCTGAACATGGGTGGGCGTCTCATGCTGCTGCTCATGGTTTTTACTCTGGCGCTCTATGGGACGGAGTACAGAGTCTCAACAGCCGCACAGGTGAGCACTATCATGTCGACTGCCGTGCCAGGCGATACGCTGACGATGGTGAATGGGACGTGGACAAATGCCAACATCGTTGTTAAAGGATTTGGCACTTCTACAGCACCCATTCTTTTACGTGCAGAAACCTTGGGCGGAGTGATTTTAACGGGTACTTCGACAATTAAAATATCCGGCAAGTATGTTGTTGTCGATGGTCTCGTTTTCCAAAATGGCAAGACCAACAGTGCCATAGTGGAGTTTCGCGGTTTAAGCGGCGATTCAGCGCACTATTGTAGAATAACGAACTCGACGATTATCGATTACACTGCAGATCCTCCGAACGATACCACGGATACAAAATGGATTTCTTTGTATGGAACTCATAACCGTGTGGATCATTGTGTCATCCAGGGGAAAAAAAATATCGGAACAACGTTGGTCGTCTGGATGTACGGTACTCCAAACTATCATCAAATCGATCATAACTATTTTGGTCCGCGCCCGCTCATTGTGCTGGACAATGGAGGAGAGACTATCCGGGTAGGAACGAGCGATTGGTCGATGTATGATTCGTTTACGACCGTCGAAGAAAATCTTTTTGACCGGTGCAACGGAGAGATCGAAATTATTTCCAACAAATCATGCGGAAACGTTTATCGCTATAACACATTTGTGAGCTGCCAAGGCACCCTGACGCTCCGTCATGGGAACCGATGTGAAGTATACGGCAATTATTTCTTTTGCAACAACGCGTCAAATTCCGGCGGCATCCGCATTATCGGTGAAGATCATAAAATCTACAACAACTACATTGAAAAAAACGCCGGTTCCAGTATGAAATGCGGAATTACCCTGGTGAACGGAGTTCCCAATTCACCGCTGAACAGATACTTTCAAGTCAAGCGGGCACTGATTGTCTTTAACACATTGGTGGATAACAGGTATTCGTTCAATATTGGTGCCGGAAAAGATGCTGAACTCTCTCTGCCGCCGATCGATTGCGTCATCGCAAACAATCTTGTTCGGAGTACTCAATCACCACTTATCACATACACCGATACGCCGGTGAATATGAAATACGAAGGAAATATCTTTTACGGTGCATCGCTCGGCATCACACAGCCCTCAGGAATTAAGATTGCCAACCCGGCGCTGGTGTACGGCACAGGGACAGATAGTCTGTGGCGAATAACAGGAACGAGCATTGCAATAGACTCCGCAATAGGCAGTTATCCGTTTGTCACCGTGGATATGGATGGACAACTGCGTACTGCTCCGTTTGATGTTGGCGCAGATGAGTATAGTACACTCTCAATTCTACGGAAACCGCTTAAACGGAGCGATGTCGGTCCGCAATCGAGTATCACTTCTGTAAAGTACGAATCCGTTGGACTTCCGGATCAAAACTCGTTTTTACTCTTAGACAATTATCCCAATCCATTTAATCCCTCGACAATGATCAGTTATGAGTTATCAGTAGCGGGTATGACAACACTTACAGTACATGATCTTCTTGGCCGGGAAGTGGCGATATTGGTAAATGAACATAAACCAGCCGGGCAATATACCGTTCGATGGAACGCTTCGAATGTTGCAAGCGGTTTTTATATCATTGAGCTGCATCAAGCATCTCAAACTCGACGAATAAAAGGAATATACCTCAAATGAATCGTTTGGTACGGTTCGGTATGGGATCGTTTTTCTGTTTAATGGGTATCAACCTGACGGCATTCTCAGCTGTCGGAGATACGGTTCTGGCCACTTCCTTTGAAATATCAGGAACTCCGGCGTTCGCTACCGGTTCAATCAATAATCAAAATCTCTGGTCTGTCACTTCCGGTGCTGCTGATGTTGTTGCCGATCCAGCGTACGCATATGATGGAAGCAACGGACTAAAATTTTCAACTGCCACATCATTACTCATAAAACACACACCGTTCACGGGATCCGTGCCAGGAGTAACCGGAACGGTCTATTTTGATATGTACGTCAAATTGATAGCTTCGTTGGGCAAAGAATTTACCATCAATGGATACGATCTGTTTGGTAGTAGTATCAAGCGCACATTCGTTGTTGATTTCACAGTTCCCATAAATGATACGGGATCGATTCGTATCTATAATGGTTCGTCGAAAGTAAGATTATCCGGTTATTCCCTTGGCAGTTGGTATCGAATTTCGGGGAAAGTAGATTATAGTACCGCCGTATATCAAGTCAGTGTCGATGCAGATCCTTCTTCGGCGGTGGCGTTTAGAGAAACGTATACGCCAACTGCCAGCGGAACACGCCTTGCGAATGTGAAGGAATATCATCAGCTTCTCTTCAATCTCGGAAGTAATTCGAACACCGGGACAGTTGATGCTACGATCGATCAGCTTTATATTGGAATTGTTCCCATACCGGATATCAACTTCGGAGACATTCTACTCAAATATACAGTTACAGTACAGCAGCCTGTTGTTGGCTCAATCTCATTGAATCCCTCCGGAGGCGAGTATGATGAAGGAACATCCGTCAAAGCCACACTAACGTATCCGGCAGGGTATAAAAATTATGACTGGAATGGTGATGTAACCGGCACTGCCGATACCGTGACATTTCAAGTGACCCGAAATATGACGATCGGCGCGATAGTGAGTATAGACTCGCTGAATCCACCACCGCTCTGCAAATTGACGCTCCATCAACCTTCTGTTGGTTTCATCTCGTTGTCGCCATCAGCTGTCTCAGACAGCTCTTATTATTCGTATACAAAAATCACAGCGTCACTGAGCCTTCCATCAGGATACAGAAACAATGGATGGACTGGTGCGCTATCTGGAACAGGACTCTCTAAATCGTTCACGATGACCAAGGATACAATGTTAGGTGTGGATGTTCAGCCTCTGGCAGCCGGAACCCGCAAGATATTTTCATCCGCTTCGGCATTTAAATCTGCGGTACTTGGTGCCAGTCCGGGAGACACGATCGAGCTCACCGATGGTATATACAATATCGGTAATTGCTCGCCGGATTCAGCCGTGCTGATTGGTATTCCTACAATGCCCATTGTCATCCGTGCCCAAAATAGAGGCAAGGTTGAGCTTAATGGGAGTTCTGCTTTCGATTTTAAATTTGCAGAGTATACAACAGTGGAGGGATTTGTTTTCACCGGTAATCCTGGCACGGTGATAAGAACAGAGTGCTGCAATAATATCCGAATAACGAGGAATGTATTCCGTTTGTCTGAAACAACATCGGGAAAGTGGATTCTCATTGGCGGACGGTACAATATTGCACGGGCTCTCAGCCACCATAATCGGGTCGATTATAATCTTTTTGAAGAAAAGCATCAGCTCGGCAACTATGTGACCATTGACGGCTCGCCTGACGGACTCGGATCGCCGGAGGCGACGCAGTACGACCGTATTGATCATAATTATTTTAGGAATATTGGCCCCCGCGCAGCCAATGAAATGGAGTCGGTACGGATCGGACAAAGCACGATTACGCATACAAGCAGCTATACGGTCGTGGAAAATAATCTGTTTGAAGAATGCGACGGTGACCCGGAAGTTGTATCGGTGAAAACTTGCGATGTGATTGTCCGCTTCAATACATTCCGCAGGTGTGAAGGGGCACTCTCGTTGCGTCAGGGGAAGCGGACAGTTGCAGAAGGAAATTTTTTCTTTGGTGGAGAAAAAGCCGGAACAGCCGGGATTCGGGTGTACGGTCCCGATCATAAAATTTACAACAATTATCTGGAAGGGTTGACTGGAACGGGCTATGATGCCCCGCTGCAATTGGATGGCGGCGAAACGGATACCAACGGGTCATCCAGCTCCCATTGGCAGGTCTATCGAGCGCAGGTACTGTTCAATACGTTTGTAAACAACGTCTATGGTATCGAGGTCGGCAAGAATTATTCCCTTGCTCCAATCGATTGTATCATCGCTAATAATTTGATAGTGGGGCAGACAAATGCGTTAATAACACATTGGAAGACACCGGTGAATTTACAATATCAAAATAATATTGCTTATCCCACAGCGTCGGCTTCGCTTGGTATTAGCGCAAGCAGCACAGAGTTTCAGATAATCAATCCAAATCTTGTAAAAGTTGACAGCGTCTGGCGGTTGGCATCGAACAGTCCTGCTATCGATGCCGCAGCGAGTGGATTTCCATATGTCACAACAGATATGGATGGACAAACTCGAACCGGCCTTTATGATATTGGTGCTGATGAGTATTCTAGTGCACCGGTTCTCCGAAGACCTTTGACTCCGGCCGATGTCGGCCCCGATGCCGTCGAAGCAACGGTGACAAGTGTGAGAGCAGAATCAAAGTCTCTCCAGCCGACCGATTTTCGATTACTGCAGAATTATCCCAATCCATTCAATCCTGCAACAGTGATCAGTTATGGCTTGCCAGTGGCGAGTATGGTTGCACTAAAAGTATATGATCTTCTTGGCCGGGAAGTAGCGGAATTAGTCAATGAATTTAAACCGGCAGGAGTACATTCTGTGCAATGGAATGCATCAGGTTTCGGATCAGGTGTTTATCTCTGCCGTCTGCAGTGCGGTCAAGAAGTAAGAACAACAAAAATATTGTTATTGCGCTAATCGTGCGATAAATCTCAGCAAATGTCTGATATCTACTTGAGTATGAGCATAGAAAGATATCTGACATTAATTGAGGAGGAAAGGTTCGATTTTTATCACTCCTCAGAAAATATTTTCTGAGGGCATTATCAATCAAAAAAACAGGAGGTTGGTATGCTTCAAAAATTACGATTTCTTTTTATTGCCGCACTTGTTATGGCTATGTCTGCAGTTGTAATGGCTCAGGTGACTGGTGATTTTGGTTCGCTTGGTACTGGTAATTGGGGAACAGACGCAACAAATTGGCGACAATGGGATGGTTCAGGATGGAACACGGTTCCCTCAAACGTCCCGACCCCAAGTGATAATGTATGGATATTATCTGGTCATACGGTTACGATAGATGTGGCTGATGCGAGTTGCAATGATTTGACTATTAGTGGTTATCTCTATTTTGCTCAGACGAATGGAAACGGATTAACAGTAAATGGAAATGTCATTGTTAATTCTGCTGGTAGGTTAAAAACTTCTGGATCCACTCCGGCATCAGGTCCTTTATATCAGCAATTAATTCTTAATAAAGATTTAACTGTTAATAGTAGTGGACAAATTGATATGCGAGTGGGTAGCGGTTCGAACGTTTCAGTCGGTAGGGTTGTTTTTTCGGGAAACTCAAATTCCAATATCTATTTATCATTAACTACATATAGTACTTCTGGTGAAGAATTCAATTCAGTAGTAATAAATAAAACTGGCGGAGCTAAAGTTGTCTTGGCAACAGGAAATTTATTCCAAAATAATAATGCTAGCACCGCAGGAGATACCCTGGTCTTCATTTCGGGAATGATCGAAACCACCGGTTCTACTCGTTGGGTCCATCTGGCAACTTCCACCGCTGCGGTTCAAGGCGCCTCGATGACATGCTATGTTCAAGGTATACTTGGCAGGGGGATTACAAATACCGCAGGCAATATTACTAGCCGTACAATCGATATTGGTGATGCAACCGGTTATAGGCCAATCGTAGTATCTTGTTCTACAGCACTTGCGAATTCAACTGGACACTATGTTTGGGCGTCCGTAGTTGATGGAGATGCAGCGGCTGTCAGTAACACCTATGCAGGCGGGATTGATCTTGTCAGTTCAGCGAGATATTATAAGGTTGGATATAATGCTCAGAATACAGCTATTCCTCTCTGGCATAAAATAGCACCTAGCTATTTGAATGATGACGGTGTTACTAATGGAACAACAGAGCTTCAAGTTGCATATCGAACAAGTACTGGACCCAATTGGATAGGAATTGGACCTTCATCCAGTCCCGCTGCTACTCCAGGAAGTTCTCCGACTGCAATTCCATCAGATTCACTAGACGATGCATCAAAATTTTCAATCACCGGCGGTGATAGTATTTATGTCAGTTTAGCAAGAATTTCTGGGGGCACGACTTCACTTCCCGTTGAAATGACCTCCTTTACTGCATCGATACAAGGGGCGAACAGTGCAATCCTTAGATGGTCAACAGCGATGGAAGTCAATAATATGGGATTTGATGTGGAGAGGAGATCAGTTACAGGTGACGAGTTACGAGTTGCGAGTTGGCTGAAAATTGGATTCGTCTCCGGTGCGGGAACAAGCACCTCACCGAGAGAATATTCATATCAGGATGTCAATCTTACTCCCGGTGTCTATGTCTATCGCCTGAAACAGATCGATAATAGCGGCGCATATAAATATTCTACCAGCACACAGGTGGATATTGGAGTTTCAAAAGGATTTGAACTTCTGAGCAATTATCCGAATCCATTTAACCCGGAAACCAATATCCGCTTCTCGGTTCCTGAAAATGGATTTGCGACCTTGAAGGTGTTTAACATGCTCGGTCAGGAAGTTGCGACGTTATTCAGCGGCATCGCTCAGGCCGGTCATTACATTCCTGCGACATTCAATGCGGGTAAGCTTGCATCCGGTGTCTACTTCTCGCGTTTAGAATATAACGGGAAGAGCATCGTGCAGAGAATGCTGATGACGAAGTAACAAAGTTACCTCGTCAGAAATCCCGATGTTGTCTATCGGGATTATTGAAAAAGGATGCAAGAAATATAAAAGAAGTCAGAAATCAGTAATTAGTCATAGAAAAATAATGCAGAACCCCCCTCCTCTATTTTTTGAAAAAAGGGGAAGGGGGATTTGTAAGTTTGAAAGTTATAATAGAGTGGAAAAGGAATCGGAAACGCTCATCAATCAACAAATGAGCGGATGCCGATGTACTGTGAAATGGGATGTATCCGGTATGTCCAGCGGTCTCTATTTTGCCCGTTTGGAAAGTGCCGTACAAGCGCAGGTCCAGAAATTGGTGTTAACGAAGTAGAGGACAAAATTCTGAATGCAGAAGATCGCAAAGCGTAAAAAGAACAGGAATCGACAAATTCAATGAAAATAGCCACAGTAGTTTTTATCATGATTTTTTCCATGTTCCAAGTGATCTTGTCCCAAAATGAATTGACCCGCGATGAACGAATGCAATGGTGGCGCGATGCACGGTTCGGCATGTTCATTCACTGGGGCGTCTATGCAGTCCCAGCCGGAATTTATAAAGGCCAGAAGATAAACCGCATCGGTGAATGGATCATGAATAGAGGAAAGATTCCGGTAGCCGAATATCAAGCGTTTGCGAAAGAATTCAATCCGATAAAATATGATCCTGATGCCTGGGTAAGAATGGCAAAAGATGCCGGAATGAAATACATTGTTATTACTTCAAAACATCATGACGGATTTGCCTTATTTGCTTCGAAAGCCAGTACGTGGAATGTGGTAGATGCCACACCCTATAGGAAGGATCTTCTCAAACCGCTTGCAGAAGCATGCAAAAAACAAGGAATCAAATTGGGTTTCTATTATTCTCAGGCTCAGGATTGGAATAACCCCGGCGGAGCAGCGGCGCGCAAAGCAGCATCCGAGGGCTGGCCGAATCCTGACTCTGCAAAAATTGATGCATATACCGCAGAGCATAGTGGGCACTGGGATCCGGTGCAAACATCGGCAAGTATGTCTGACTATATTGACCGTGCAGCCGTTCCGCAGGTAAAAGAATTATTGTCCAATTACGGAGACGTAGCTGTGCTCTGGTGGGACACGCCAACCAATATGACTGACAAATATGCTGAAAAATTGCAGGCGCTCTTGAGACTTCAGCCTCGAATTATCACGAACGACAGGTTGAAACGTCCGAACTATCCTGGCGATTTTAAGACTCCTGAGCAGAAGATACCCAATCTCAGCGATCTCGACGGCAAAGATTGGGAAACCTGCATGACCATGAATGGGACATGGGGATATAAAAGCTACGACGATAAATGGAAAACCCCAGGCACACTTATCCGAAACCTTATAGATATTGCTTCTAAGGGGGGAAATTATTTGTTGAATGTCGGTCCAACGGCAGAAGGAGAGTTTCCCGACCAAAGCGTGCAAATATTGAAGACCATGGGGGCCTGGATGAAAGTCAACGGTGAAGCTATCTATGGTACAAAAGCCAATCCGTTACCGCCATTACCATGGGGCCGCTGTACGATGAAGGAACATCAAGATGGTACAACGTTGTACCTCTCAGTGTTCGATTGGCCATCTGACAGAAAGCTTTTTATCCCGAATTTGAAAAATACAGTGATCTCTTCAACATTGCTTGCGAATGGTGAAAGTTTGAATGTGTCGTTGGCAAATGAAGGATTGACGATTCATCTACCGGCAGTTGCCCCGGATTCAATTGCGAGCATCATAAAAATTGAGATCAACGGCAAAGTAGAAGGGGCATTATGAAAAAGATTCTCACTCTTATCGTCGTCTTGGTATCCATGAGTGGAACCATGCACTCGAATGTTCGTTTGGCGTCGATCTTTGGAGATCGAATGGTGTTACAACGTCAGGTCGATGTTCCGGTATGGGGAACAGCTCAGAAAGGTGAAAGGGTATCGGTTACCTTTGCAGGACAAACAGTTGCTGCTACAACAGATGAGTCTGGAACATGGATGGTCCACCTTGCCCCGCTGAAAGAAGGAGGCCCGTACGATCTGATGGCTGTGGGAAATGATACCGTTCGTCTCTCCGATATTCTTGTTGGTGAAGCATGGCTCTGTTCAGGGCAATCGAATATGGAATTAGCGGTTGAAAAGGCCACAAATGCTGACAAAGAAATTGCTGCCGCGCGGTATCCCAAGATTCGCCTTTTCACAGTGAAACGTACCGTCGCGGATTCACCACAAGTGCACTGTATAGGAAAATGGTCTGAGTGCGATTCGGCTTCTGTAAGAACATTTTCGGGTGCAGCGTATTATTTTGGACGTAAACTTTTTCAAGATCTCAATGTTCCAATCGGACTTGTCCATTCCTCCTACGGCGGCACACCGGCTGAAGCCTGGATATCGCAGCAGGCATTGGTGGTGGATACAACATATCAACCTATCCTGAGCCGGTGGAAGAAAAATTTGACGGAATACCCGGAAAAGAAAATAGAGTTTGAGGCAAAACGCGCGGGCTTAATGAAGGAGTGGGAAGAAGCGTCGGTAAAGGCAAAGGTGGAAGGAAGGGCGGCTCCGGCACGACCGCAGGAACCCATGGGACAAGGCAATCGATCTACGCCCGCGGGATTATTCAACGGAATGATTAATCCTCTGGTGCCGTTCGCGTTCAAAGGAATTATCTGGTATCAGGGGGAGGCAAACGCTGCACGGGCGTACCAATATCGTACACTCTTTCCGGCTCTCATCAGAGATTGGCGTAAGGCATGGAATCAGGAATTACCGTTCTATTATGTCCAGTTACCTAATCTCAAGCGTCAGCCCGAACCATCCAGGAGCGGCTGGGCAGAGCTTCGCGAATCACAATTGATGACACTGAGTGTTCCGAATACCGCAATGGTCGTAACGATTGATATTGGCGATTCGACCAATTTGCACCCGGCAAACAAACAAGATGTTGGTTCCCGATTGGCATTGCTCGCAGAGGGTTTATTATATGGAATGGATAAAATAACGTTTCAAAGCCCGGTGTATCTTTCGAGTACGATCGAGGGAAAGTGTATCAAGGTTCAGTTCGATCATAATTCCGGATTGCATGCCAAGGACGGGAAGGAACTGAAAGGATTTGTTATCGCTGGAGAAGACAAGCATTTCGTCTCCGCACAAGGGAAGGTTGACGGAAAAGAAATTATCGTCTGGAGTGATGCAGTGGAGAAGCCCTCAAGTGTCCGCTATGGCTGGGCAGATAATCCGACATGCAATCTCGTGAACGACGCAGATCTACCTGCTGCACCATTCCGGACAGATGATTGGCCGGAAGTGACATTCAATAAAAAATGATATATTACACTTTAAAAGAATGGTTAAAGGGAAAGACATGAAGAAACTGAAGTTCATACTAGGTATCACTGCTGTATTATTCATAGTGACCAATGCATTCGGACAGGATGTTCCCCGAACCTTTGTTACGGATCCCAAGGTGTTGATGAAAGTCAAAAAGGATATTCAAGGTGGATCGAAGGAATATACCGCCGCATTAAAGGCACTAAAGAAAAATGCCGATAAGGCACTGAATCTTGTGCCGCCTTCCGTTATGGAAAAGAAGTTTACACCCCCAAGCGGGAGTAAACATGATTATATGAGCATGGGGAAATATTGGTGGCCCGATCCAAAGAAACCGAATGGTCTTCCCTATATGAGACGCGATGGAGAGATCAATCCCGAAAGCAATGAGATCATTGATGCCGCGAATATTTCGAAAATGGTTAATGGAGTGAGATATCTTTCTGCAGCTTATTATTTCATTGGAGAAGAGGAATATGCAGCCGGCGCTTCGAAACTCCTGAGCGTCTGGTTCCTCGATACTGCAACCTGCATGAATCCCAATATGAATTATGCTCAGGCAATTCCCGGGCGGAATGACGGCAGAGGATCTGGCATCATTGATGCACATGAATTTTGGGAATTCATTGACGCACTGGGAATGCTGGAAGGATCGGCACAATGGACATTGGAAGAGAGAAAAGGATTACAGGATTGGTTCCGACAATATCTTCAATGGCTCAAGGAGAGCAAAAACGGGAAAAATGAGGCAAAAGCATCGAACAATCATGGATGCTGGTACGATGTGCAGCTTGCCATGGTTATGCGCTACCTGGGGAATGATAAAGAAGCGCGCGCTTTCTTGGAAGGTGTGAAAGACCGCCGGATTGCAGCGCAGATAGAACCGGATGGAACTCAACCCAGGGAATTGACTCGCACGAAATCATTTGGATATAGTCTCTTTAATCTCAAAGCGTTCTTTACACTGGCAAGTATGTCAGAAAAGCTTGGTGTGGATCTCTGGCATTATCAAACGAAGGATGGCAGAAGTATCCAAAAGGCTCTCGATTATCTCTTGCCTTTCATAATCGGAGAAAAAGAATGGGAGAGGCAGCAAATCGATAAAGTAAAATTGAACGATGTGCATCCTTTGCTTCTGGAAGCTGCTCGTGTTTATCAGGATCAAAAATATTCCGATGCCGCTTCGAAGATTCCCGATGCCCAAAAATTGTTACAATCATCAATCCTTTTTCGGGGGCAACAGTAAAGGACAGTATATGTTTTTGATTTCTCGTTGCGTATTTTTTAATTCACTCATTTTCAAACATAAACTATGGAGGTCTGTATGAAACAGGCAACAGTTTTACTTGTCGGTACATTTCTGCTCATGGTGCTCTGCGTTGGTGTCGTCATGGCGGGCGATGTGAAATCGGCAGGAGTGAGCGGCAACTGGAGTGCCGGTGCCACCTGGATCGGCGGTGTAGTCCCGGGCCCAACGGATATTGTTACTATTGCCGATGCCGACGTGGTTACCTATGACATGACATTTACAGCGGACAATACTATCGCGGGACTCATTATTGGTGAAGGAACTTCGGGATCATTATTAATGACAAAAACCGATTCAACAAAACTGATCATCACGGGAGATCTGACCATTAAGACCGGAGCTGTTCTCAATGCCCAGACATCTTCTGTTCCGGGTGGAGCGCAGCATCTTATTATTCTCTCGGGAAATTATCAATGTGATGGGACGATGGATGCGCGAGTTGGTTCGACAGGAAGTACATTGGGGGTGATTAACTTTGAATTGGTCGGTACAACAAATTCCACGATCACATTCTCGACTGACCCATACACTGCCCCTTCGAGTTATGAATTCAACGGGATGAAGATCAACAAATCAGGAAATGCGAATGTGTACCTGGGATCGAACATTCTCTTTGCAACCGGTTCCAGTTCTGATGCGTATCGCAACGCAAATGTAACGTTTGTACTAGGAAAAGTATATACTGGCGATTATGTTTTTGCAACGAGATCATCGACGAATGCGACCATCAACGGAGCTTCGGATTCGAGTTATGTTGTAGGAGCAATGGGCCGTGCGAATTCATCGGCAGGGGCGAATCGAGAATGGTATATAGGAGACACCAAAGCTTATAGGCCGGCGAAGGTCCGTATGACAACAGGAGTGGGCACAGGGCATTACGTATCCTTGAGAGTTATTGAAGGCAATGCAAATACAGGAACAAGTGTCCTGGGAAGCGGAATTGACAAAGTTCATGCAAGCCGGTATTACAAACTCGACTATTACAAAGGAACGACCTCCGTTACAACGATAAAAGTGGATCGTTTCACTCTCGCCTTTGGTCCCAATGACGGTATCGCCGATTCCAGCAGGAATCTGCGAATTGCCTACTCACTCGATAGTCTTGCACACTGGACTTCCTTAGGACCCGTTATCGTCCCGGATACATCCATCATGGCAAGGATCCCACCTCGATATTTCACCTCAGATTCCCTAGCCACTGCGGATAATCTGACGATGACAGACGTGGGTACAGGCGGGACTTCAATCTACATTGCCTTCGCTCGGGCAACTGGAACAATAGATAATACACTCGTAGGAACGACGACAGGTATAACAGAGAAAAATCTTGTTCCTTCCGCTTATGCTCTTAGTCAAAACTATCCGAATCCTTTCAATCCGAGCACAAACTTTTCTTATCAGGTTGGTAAACTGAGTTTTGTTTCGGTGAAGATCTATGATGTCCTAGGCAGGGAAGTGGCAACACTGGTCAATGAGAGCAAGCAAGCCGGCACATACCCTGCAACATGGAATGCAACTGGCTTCGGTTCCGGCATTTACTTCTGTAAGATGCAGTCCGGTTCCTTTACAGATACAAAGAAAATATTACTTGTCAAATAAAATTGTGGTTCCGAGAAATCCCGCTGTCTTCGAACGGGAATATTGATAAAGTAACGTAATGTTCTCCAGGGGGTTGAGGAGTAAAACTCAGCCCCCTGGCGTTATTATTTTTTCTGTTACAAGAGTAGTTACAGAGGAGAATTCCCAAATTTGAAAAGTCTTCGATTCCTACTATATAGTCCGATTCTTTTTCTGCTTCAACCTGTCTGGCTTGCATCGCAAACCGTCGATGTAAAGTCTGCGAAGGAATTTCGTCTAGCGTTGGAAAAGGCTGAACCGGGGATATACATCATTCTTCCTGATGGTGAATACAACCTTGATGGCGATTTGAATATCTCTCGTCAGGGTACAAAGGATAAACCGATCGTTATTCGCGCAAAGAATCGGGGAAAAGCCAAGGTGATTGGTGAATCCCATTTTATTCTGACGGCAGCGGAACATGTCATTATTGAAGGGCTGAATTTTGAAAGTACCAATGGTCCGGCTATCGAACTGCGCGGTTGCAGCCATATCCAGATAACCCGGAATACATTCCATCTCAAAGAAACGCAACGGGGTTTATGGATCTGCATTGATGGAATAAAAGGGGATTCGATTCACCTCAGCCATCATAACCGGATAGATCATAATCTCTTTGAAAAGAAATCGTTCCTGGGGAACTTTATCGCCATCGAAGGGACGAGGCGCTTTCAACCACAGGTTTCACAATATGATCGCATCGACCACAATCTATTTGCTGACATCGGTCCGCGAGTGGAAAACGTGCTCGAAGCAATCCGTGTCGGGTGGGCAGATTTGTCGCTATCCAGCGGATTCACCGTTGTCGAAGAAAATCTTTTTGAGCGGTGCGATGGTGATCCGGAATACATTTCGATCAAATCGAGCGATGATACCATCCGCAATAATACATTTCGTGAGTGTCTCGGCTCGCTGTCGCTGCGCCATGGGAACCGCAATACAGTAGAGGGGAATTATATTCTGGGCAATGGAAGGACAGGAACATTTCTCGATAGCACAGGGAAAACATGGACTCTGGGGACCGGAGGAGTTCGTTTCTATGGCGATGGGATGCGAATCATCAACAATTATTTCGAGGGTTTGACAGGAAAGCGGTGGGATGCAACACTTGCTATCACGTGCGGCAATGCAGCATATGGCGATGGTCAGCCATTGACGAAGCATTTCAGGATTCAAAATGCAACAATCGCAGGCAATATTTTGGTAAACAATCAAAGCAATATTGAAATTGGCTACGACGGTGAAGGATTTCAGGGAAACTGGTGGCACCTTCCACCGAAAGGAATGTGCCTTATAAACAACATCATTGTTGGTACACAGGACGCACTCATCAAGATATTTATTCAGCCATTGAACTCCACATGGGAAAACAACATTGTCTGGGCGGTCGGTGGAGCCGTGGTTTCACATTCTTCCATCAATGGGGTAAAAGTAATAGATCCGAAGTTAGTGAAAGACGGAGGAGTCTGGCACTTACCCGATCAACATCTACATTCTCGTCCCTTGGAACGAAAAGATGTAGGTCCTGAAGCTAAATAAAACTGTAATCATATATCTCTATAAGAAAATGATATAAGCGGTTAGATACTATGAAGAGAATCACCCTCATACTTGTTCTATTCGCATTTCCATGCTCCATTTTCTCGCAGGTTGTTCTCGAGGCCGACGGTCCTGGTGATACATATGAATTGATTACAAACGTCTTCGCGCCAGGCACCGGTACTGCTGCCGTAGAGAACCCTGAATGCATCCATCCCGAGTTTGGCAGGCACATTGCCGAGGTCTGGGACACTGATTTAAATCAGTATGTTTTTGAATTTTATATTCACGTTACTCCAGATAACGACCGATGTGTCAATTACGATAGACAGCGGGTTGAAATTAAAACGTATGAACCGTCTCCCGATACTCTAAAAGGCGTGGTCGGTGAAACTATAGCCTACAAATGGAAATTCAAATTACCTGTCGGGTTCCAACCTTCCAGCAGTTTTACTCATCTCCATCAGATAAAAGCCGCAGGCGGCAATGCGAGTTCACCGATTTTTACACTGTCGCCAAAGAAAGGCAACCCTAATTCTATGGAGCTTATTTATAATAATACAACGAAGCTTGCCATTATTCCTTTATCATTATTTGAAGGAGTTTGGGTTGAATGCGAAGAAGTGATAGAAGTTGGATCTGCAGGAAAGTATTCCATGACGATAAAGAATGTCAGTGATGGGACTATACTTCTCTCTTATAGCAACGAGAATATTATGACTATTCGTCCTGACAACAAATTTATCAGACCAAAGTGGGGTATTGTCCGCAGCCTAAAAGCGTCTTCTGATTTACGTGATGAAGCAGTGCGTTTTGCAAGTTTTTCAATAATGGAAGGAATAGTGCGGGTTAAGCAGACTCAAACTATTACTTTTCCAGCATTACACGTTAAAGCTGTTGGCGATGTAGATTTTAGTCCAGGTGCAACTGCAAGTTCAGGCTTAACAGTTTCCTACACAAGTTCCAACTCTGCAACTGCCACCATTGTCAACGGTAAGATACACATTGTGACCGCTGGTAGCTCGGTAATTACCGCTTCTCAAGTTGGTGATACAGCTTATAACGCAGCAGGTGTAGTTTCGCAATCACTTACTGTTACTGCCTCTAAAATTAAGTAGTGAGAAATTTTTAAAAAGGCCTTATTAGATATGAATAGAAACGTTCTCATCGTAGCTTTATTAGCCAATCCGTTCATTGCTTTCTCACAGGTTGTTCTCGAAGCTGACGGTCCTGGTGATACATATGAATTGATTACAAACGTCTTCGCGCCAGGCACCGGTACTGCTGCCGTAGAAAACCCAGAATGCATCCATCCTGAGTTTGGCAGGCATATTGCCGAGGTCTGGGACACTGATTTGAATCAATATGTTTTTGAATTTTATATTCACGTTACCCCGGATAATGACCGCTGTATCAATCTTGACAGACAACGGATTGAGATCAAAACGTATGACCCATCTCCGGATTACCTAAAAGGGACTCTCGAAGAAACAATCACGTACAAATGGAAATTCAAACTCCCTGTTGGTTTTCAGCCTTCCAGCAGTTTTACTCACATTCACCAGATCAAGGCAGTAGGGGGGGACGATGGGAATCCTCTCTTTACGTTGACTCCGCGAAAGGGCTCTCCCAATAAATTGGAGCTTATTCATGATAATACAACTAAGGTAAAGATTGTCAATCTTTCATTATTCGCAGGAGTATGGGTTGAATGCACGGAAATACTCAAAGTAGGGGCTGCAGGGACCTACTCCATGACAATTAAGAAAGTCACTGATGGATCGATACTTCTCTCGTACAGCAGTTCCAATATTATGACCATTCGACCTGATAATACATTTCTCAGACCAAAATGGGGAATATATCGGAGTCTAGATCATCCTGCGGATTTGCGTGATGAGACGGTGCGATTCGCGGGTTTCTCAATTCAAGAAGGCACTACCGGGATCGCTCAAACAGAACGTGGGATACCTGCAATCATTTCTTTAGAACAAAATTACCCGAATCCTTTTAATCCATCTACCACCATCCGGTATCAGATTCCTACGTCAGCACATATTCAATTGACGATATTCTCGTCTACAGGCAAGGTAGTGGACGCTCTGGTCGATAAGACTCAGCCTGGCGGAATCTATCAAGTAAAATGGAATGCTGCTCGATATCCGAGCGGAGTGTACTATTGCCGGTTGAAGATAAAAGGGTATTCCGAAACGAAGAAAATCGTTTTATTGAAATAGTATCACTTTCGGGAAAATATAATTGAAGTTCAATGATTTGTTGAAAGCGGGACGTAAAATGAACATGAGATTTATTATTTGGATGCTTCTTTGTTCGATTCCTCAAACTGCAATATGGTCTCAATGGCAATCCAACATTATCTATAGCGGTTCGGATGGAAAGTTAGTGTATAAAACAGATAATGCAGGCAATCGCATTCCAGATTTTAGCTATGCCGGATACAGGAATAGTAATGTACCGATCCCCTACATCGCTGTTGTGGATTCCGTGAGCCCCGTTGCCGGAGATAATACCAGTAATATTCAAAATGCAATAAATCGAGTTGCATCCCGTTCTCTCGATGCGAATGGGTTCCGGGGGGCGTTACTGATAAAAGCAGGCAAATACCGATTTTCTGGAATATTAAATCTTAATGCCTCAGGAGTAGTCTTGCGTGGTGTCGGAGAGGGAAGTGATTCGCTGACCAATACTATTCTTTATGCATTAGGGGACAGCATAAGTCAACCTACGGTACTGATCGCAGGTGGAGGGAAAAGCGGATCGAACAGTTCAGCGTGGTCAGGGAAAGTGGGGTCGAATGTCAATATCGTATCTGATACAGTGCACGTTGGTGACAGAACTTTTCTCGTAGCAGATGCAAGCACCTTTGCCGTGGGCGATAATATTGTGATCTATCATCTCAATACAACAGCCTGGCTGCGGGCTATCAACTGGGGCGGAGTTCCCAACGATACGGGCACCACTTCCTATTGGGCTGGCCAAACGATTCCGATCCTCTATAACAGGTTCATCACAGCGATCAACGGTTCCACGATCACGATTGATGCCCCTGTCTTTGCAACACTGGTTCGCTCTCTTTCCCAAAGTTATATTTACAAAACCAATAGAAGCGGTATACTGACAAACATCGGAATCGAAAACTTGCGCATTGATATCAATAACCCTTACAACCAATCTCCAAGCATCAACGGTGATGAAAGACATCATGCACAAGATGCAGTCTGGTTGGGAAAGATTGAAGATGCATGGATAAAACATTGCACCACGCTTCATTTTGTGCAATCAGGATTTAAGACATCCCTTGCAACGCGGGTAACGATCGATTCTTGTTCGGCGCTGGATCCGATCAGTATCATTACCGGTGAACGGCGGTATAATTTCAATACATACACTGCCTCGCAGCTCATTCTCTTCAGCAATTGCTCTGCACGGTGTGCACGGCATGCTTGTGTCTCCAATGGTACGAGCACTGTGTCCGGAATAGTCTTTTACAATGTTATCTCGGACGAGTCGGAGAATTCGAGTGAGGGGCATCGTCTCTGGTCTCAGGGATTGTTATTTGACAATTTTATCGATATGAATTCCAATGTTTCTTCGAGCAGCTATGTTTTAGGACTCTATAACCGGGGAAATTACGGCTCCGGGCATGGATGGGCAGCTGTGCATTCCGTTGCCTGGAATTGTAATACAGGTACCAGAAAAATTATTATTCAACAACCACCGACAGCACAGAACTATGCCATCGGATGTGTCGGTGGAGTAACAGGTTCGGGTCCATTTTCTGGTCCACAAGGGTATATCGAAGGAACGGGTGTTGCAGGGTTAAATCCTTCATCCCTGTATAAAGCACAACTCGCTGAACGGCTCTCTGGTACGACCAAAGTCGGTCAAAGGGAAACATTGTTGCCCCAAACAATATCCTTAGAGCAAAACTATCCGAATCCATTTAATCCATCGACCACCATCAAGTATTCCCTACCGGCACGGTCCAAAGTGCATGTAGTAGTCTACGATTGTTTGGGCAGGGAGGTGAATGTACTGGTTGATAGACTTCAAGGTGGCGGTCAGTATCAAGTGGAATGGAATGCAGCGGGCCATCCGAGCGGCGTCTATTTTTGCAAACTCACTGCAGGAGATTTCGTGCAAACACAGAAGATGCTGCTTCTCAAATAAGGATTGAAGAATCAGCATCAACTGAAAATTCAAGAATGAATATTGTCGGCTCATAGTATGTTCACAGACCTTTGACGATAGATTAATTTTCTGAGAGAGCCATGAAGAGAAGAACTTTTATAAAAGCAGCGGGGGCAGCGGCAGGCGTTTCCTTCTTGGGACAGAAGATGCTTGGGAATGTATTGCCATGGGGATCCTCGTTAGAGGGAAAGCACCCCAATATTCTGCTCATCATGACCGATCAGCAGTCTGCCGATGCGATGAGCTGGAAAATCGGAACAAAATATCTCAACACTCCGGTGATGGATGAGATTGCATCCAGGGGGACAATATTCAGCCGGGCATATTCTGCAAACCCGTTGTGTGTTCCTTCCCGTACGTCAATATTTACCGGTTTATATCCTCATCAGACCCATGTTCAGACGAACTCTGATATTACTGTTCCGCTTGCCGGGAAGATCAAACATATGGGAATGATCTTTAAAGAAGCAGGATATGATACCGGCTACATCGGCAAGTGGCATATGGCATTTCCGGCGCAGGATGCTTCATCGCACGGATTCGACTTCATGCGCAGTATCAAAAATAATGGTATTGATGATGAAGTCCCTCAAGGAGCTGAGGAGTTTCTCAAAGTCAAAAGAGAAAAACCATTTCTTCTCGTAACATCATTTGTGAATCCTCATAATATCTGCGAATGGCCCCGGGGTGAGAGACTCCCTGATGGAGAAGTCGGAACACTCCCCTCGGAAGACCACTTCCCGCCGATCGTTCCCAATCATGCTCCTATGGAACATGAGCCGGATCTTTTACCACTCATGAAGAAATCATTTCAGAGCAACAAATTATTTCCGGTCGGCAATTTCGATAAACATCAATGGCGTGAATATCGATGGGTCTATTATCGGTTGATAGAAAAAGTTGATGCTCTTATCGGAAAAGTTATCCAATCTCTCCGCAATTCCGGACACTCTGACAACACGATCATTCTGTTTACAAGCGACCATGGTGATATGCAGGGGGCACATGGATGGAGTCAGAAGACAGTGTTCTTCGAAGAATCGACAAGAGTCCCGTTTATCATCAGTGACCCGGGAAGACGCTCCAAAGAGATGAATGACAATCTAGTGAACACCGGCATAGATATACTGCCAACGTTATGCAGCTATTCTGGGATCTCACTTCCACAAGGATATCCGGGGGCAAATTTGAAGAATCCGGATATACGTCGTGAATTTATCGTTTCAGAAAATAAGATGATTCAGGGTGAACCTATCAATGGCGTGAAGCCGGAACCAAGCGGCAGAATGGTCAGAAGCAAGAAATTCAAGTACTGCATTTATGATCTCGGCAATAATAATGAAACGCTCAATGACCTTGAGAATGATCTCGGTGAACTGGTGAATCTCGCAGGAAACCATGAATATCAAAAAGTTCTTGACCAGCACCGACGCTATTTAGCTGAATGGTTGAAAATAACGAATGATTCATTCTCGGGTAAGTATTCAAGCAATTAACAACGTCTGAGCTGCAATAAAGGAAAATAGAATGATGCGACTTATCTCTATCTTTACCCTCTGGTTGTTAGGACCTTTTGGTCTATTTTCACAATCGGACGGAAAGCTCGATGTCTTGTTTTTGAATCGAGCATCGCTCGAAGCATCACGGGAAATCTTTCAAAACAATCCGAAACATTTACCTCCGGCACTATCTGCATTGATGAAGGATGCGGACAACGCTCTCAAAGCAAGACCTTTATCAGTCATGGACAAAAACCAAGTACCGCCCAGCGGTGACAAGCACGATTATATGAGTATAGCATCCTACTGGTGGCCAGATACAACCAAGCCGGGAGGTTTGCCGTACATACGCCGTGATGGAGAGAGAAATCCGTACCGTTATATCGTCGGTGATCGCGGACGCATTGGAACGATGGTAGAGCAGGTCCAGGCCCTTGCTCTTGCCTATGCAATCACCGGGAAGGAACTATTTGCAAAAGGTGCAACGCAAAGAATATCTGTGTGGTTTCTTGATTCCAGGACAAAAATGAATCCAAATCTTAAGTATGCTCAATACATCGAAGGAAGCAATGAGGGACGCGCAACGGGTATTATTGATTCACACGGCTTCCGGGACTTGATAGATGCGATGGTACTCCTGCGCGGTTCTCCATCCTGGACAGAAGAGGTAGAGCACGGTTTGCAGCAATGGTTCACAAAATATCTCTCCTGGCTCCTGGAAAGCGAAAATGGAAAAGAGGAGGCCGCAGCGAAGAATAATCACGGCTCAATTTATGACGTCCAGGTCTGTTGTTATGCCCTCTTCGTTGGCAATGAGAAGATCGCAAAACGGGTCCTTCGCGAGGCGGGAATGAAGCGCATCGCAGTACAGATAGAACCGGACGGATCTCAGCCTCTTGAGTTAGCACGAACCAAGTCGTGGGGCTATAGTATGCTGAATACGGAGGCTCTTGTGGACCTTGCGATTCTCGGCGATCGTCTGGGGATCGACCTTTGGCACTTTCAAACGGATGACGATCGCAGTCTGCGGAAAGCAATCGATTTTCTCATTCCCTATGCATTAGGGGAGAAGACGTGGACCTGGAAACAAATTATTCCATTTGAGTACGAGAGAATGTATCCCATAGTAAAACTTGCAGCGGTCTCTTTAAATGATTCATCGTATGCTGCAGCAGTGAACGTGTTAACCCAAAAACGTGGAGGATCACCACGAATGATCTTCTCACTGCCAGCAGAATAAAGGAACTAACAATGCGACAAAGAACGAATTCAATACTCACTTGGTGTGTGTGCTTTGTACTGGGAATCTGTGTCATGAACGCGCTGGAGAAAGACTCTCTGATAACCCACGCGCTGCAATTCAGCCAGAGGCAGTTGAGGCACACCGTGGAAGAGTTTGGTGACAGCATCAAGTATCCACGGAACACGCTGCCGGATGGAACGTGGAAGACAGCACGGATTCGTGATTGGACGAGCGGTTTTTTCCCGGGGTGCCTGTGGTACGCGTACGAAGTATCCAAAAACCCCTTCTTTGAAAATTCTGCCGTACGGTGGACACAAGGATTGGAGTCTCTTCAATTCTATGGCGGATCTCACGATATTGGATTTATGGTCTTCTGCAGTTATGGCAATGGTTATCGGTTGACAAAGAAGGAGCTTTACAAAGATGTTATCCTGCAGACAGCACGCACACTTATGACCCGGTTCAATCCGAAGGTGGGCTGTATAAAGTCCTGGGACAACAGGAAATGGCCCTACCCGGTGATCATCGATAATATGATGAATCTGGAACTCCTCTTCTGGGCATCGCAGCATGGAGGCACACAATCCATGTACGATGCTGCTGTGAGTCATGCAGAGAAGACGATGAAAAACCATTTCAGACCGGATAACAGCACGTACCACGTCATCGGCTATGATACAACGACAGGAAAAGCGCTTACGCGAGAGACGCATCAAGGATGTTCCGATTCCTCTTGCTGGGCTCGCGGGCAGGCATGGGCGCTCTATGGATTTACCATGACCTATCGTTTTACCAAGGATGAGCGCTTTCTTCGAACAGCTCAACGAGCAGCGGATTATTTCATCGCACATCTTCCGAACGATTATGTCCCCTTTTGGGATTTCCAAGCGCCCAGGATACCGAATGAACCTCGCGATGCTTCTGCCGCTGCCATCGCAGCTTCCGGATTGCTGGAACTCAGCATATTCACTTCCAATGCAGAATTGAAAGCCAAGTATAGAAAAACGGCAAATGACATTCTCCACACCTTAGGCAGTTCAGCATACCTTGCTGAAGGAACCGCATCACATGGACTTTTAAATCATGCGGTCGGCAACAAACCATCAAACTCGGAAATTGATGTCTCACTGATCTATGGTGATTATTATTTTCTTGAGGCCCTGAGCCGTACCGAACAGATGAAGAGAGTAACCGTGGATGTTGCAGCCCTTGAAAGAACGAGAATTCTTACCGCTGCAGAAAAGTTCATCAAAGAAGAACCGTCGACGATAACAGCCTACCCATCAGCGCGAAGCGCAGGTGGGATTCATGATTATTTTTCAGAAGGGGATTATTGGTGGCCGGACCCAAAGAATCCTCATGGCCCCTACATTCAGAGAGATGGGATGACAAACCCGGATAATTTTGTAAAACACCGTGAGGTCATGTTCCGTTTTGCAAGAACCGTCGCCTGCCTGACAGCAGCGTATCAATTGACCGGAGAGGAACAATACGCACTTCAGGCAATCAGACACCTCAAAGCATGGTATGTCAATCCTGCGACAAAAATGAATCCGCATTTGCTCTATGCTCAGGCGATCAAGGGGAAGGTGACAGGACGCGGTACCGGTATTATTGATACGATCCACCTGCTGGAAGTTGCGCGTGCTGTGGAACTCTTATGCAATTCTCTGTCCATGGATGAAGCAACTAAAGCGGAGATCAAGAATTGGTTCAAGGAGTACCTTGCCTGGCTGACTACGCATCAGTATGGCCGAGATGAACATGATGCAAGAAATAACCATAGTACGTGGTGGGTGACACAGGTGGCTGCATTTGCACACCTTGTCGGTGATACGGTTCGTATGGATTCCTGTCGTTACCGCTTTAAAAATGTATTGCTGCCGGATCAGATGGCGGCAGATGGAAGTTTCCCCTTGGAGTTGAAGCGGACAAAGCCGTACAATTATTCACTCTTCAATCTCGAAGGATGTGCAATCATTTGTCAGATCCTTTCGACGCCTGAAGAGAATCTTTGGAAATTCACATTGCCTGATGGCCGCAATATGCAGAAAGGGATGGAGTTCCTGTATCCATATATTGCTGATAAAACCAAATGGCCGTATGCGAAGGATGTGATGCATTATGATGGATTCCCATCGCGGCGGCCGATGTTATTGTTCGCCGGACTCGCCTACAATGAACAAAAGTACATCGATCTTTGGAAACAACTCGATCCGGATCCCACTGATCCGGAAGTGCAAAGGAACATTCCTTTGACACAGCCCTTGTTGTGGGTACACACACGATAATGATATGAACACTACTGCTGATCACAATACTGAATGAGAGACGATGACTAAAATATTTCATTCACTTACAATCTTCATCTTTTGCATAACCTTAACGGTCAATGCCGAGCAAGGCATATCCATCGCATCAGAATCCATGATCAAGGATGCTGCAGAGCGGCATATATATTCGCTGAACAATAACTGGTCATATCTTGAAGACGACATAAAAACAGTGGAGGAAGTGAATGCGTCGCGTACTTCGTGGGAACAGGTCTCGCTACCGCACACATGGAATGTCTGGGATGCCGTTGATGCAGAACCGGGTTACCGGCGCGCCGCGAGCTGGTACAAAAAAGAAATTCATATACCAGTCATCAAAAATCAGCTGAGATTCATTCTCTCTTTTGAAGGAGTGAATATTACGAGCGAAGTGTATGTGAATAGCAGAAGGGCAGGCGGTCATGTTGGCGGATACGTCGGGTTTGAAGTCGATATCACTCCCTATATTCATTATGGAACAAAGAATACCATTCTCGTTCGAGCCAGCAACGCCTATGATCCGGATATTATTCCCTCTCAGAAATCCGACTTCCATATTTATGGCGGGATAACGAGGAATGTGTGGCTCAAGGTGGTGCCAAGCGTGTATCTCAGTACTGTTCACATAGGCACGCCAAATGTGTCACAATCGGGGGCTGAAGTAAGAATCGCAGTGTGGATGGTCAATCAAACCGATAAAGAACTATCCTGCGAGATCGAAGCTGCAATCTTAGATAAGACAGGAAAAGAAGTAATGAAGCAAAAACTCAACCGGGCGATCAGGACGGGAGAATCTGTGATAACATTTTCAAATTCTCGTATCAAGAATCCTCTGCTTTGGTCTCCATCGCATCCGATTCTCTACACTGTTCGGGTGCAACTGAAAAAATCAGGGAAAGTGCTTGATGAAATTTCAGATCGTTTCGGATGCAGGTGGTATGAATTCAAAAACCACGGGCCATTCTTCTTGAATGGTGAACGGCTCCTGCTGCGAGGAACACACCGCCACGAGGACTTTGCCGGCTATGCAAATGCTCTTCCCGATAGCATGCAGCGGAACGACATGAAAATGATTAAGGAGATGGGAGGGAATTTTGTACGTCTTGCTCATTATCCGCAGGCTCCCGAGGTCTATCGTGCGTGCGATGAACTGGGGATCCTGGTGTGGGATGAATTACCGTGGTGCCGCGGCGGCATGGGGGGGGAAGAGTGGAAAGCGAATACACGGAGATTGTTAAAAGAACAAATAGAACAGAATTTCAATCATCCCAGTATCATCATCCAGTCCTTAGGCAATGAACTGAACTGGCTGCCTGATGTTTCTCATGGTGATGATCTGGATTCCTTACGTATTATGATAAAAGAATTACATGCCATAGTAAAAGAATTGAACCCTGAGAGATTAACGGCAACACGGAAATTTACCGAAGGGGCAGACCTTGTGGATGTTGTTTCACCCTCCATCTGGCCGGGCTGGTACAGCGGAAATTATAAAGGATTTGAAAAAGCCATTACCGATGCCAGGGATAAGTATGTTCACTTGCTTCACGTAGAATATGGGGGAGACAGCCATGTGGGACGCCATAGTGAAAATCCTGTTACCGGCGATGCAACCTCAATATCCGACGGCTTCGAGGAAAATATCAAGCCTCAAAAGGTGAAAAATGTGTCTCAAAATAGTGATTGGAGTGAGAACTATATCGTCGACCTCTTTGATTGGAGCTTGCATGTATCGGAACAGCAAGAGTGGCTCACTGGTAATGCTCAGTGGGCATTCAAAGATTTTCCAACACCGTTACGTCCTGAAAACCCGATTCCGTATATCAACCAAAAGGGACTTGTGGATCGTGCCGGAAATCCGAAGGATGCTTATTATGTCTTCAAAAGCTACTGGATAACTTCACCATTGTTCTGTTATATAGAATCACATTCATGGACCGAACGAAGCGGACCTCCGAATCTCAAACGTCAAGTGAAAGTGTTTAGCAATTGTCCTGAAGTTGAATTGTTTCTCAACGGTGCCAGTCAAGGGAGGAAAACACGGGATATAAAAAATTTCCCCGCATGCGGTTTAAGCTGGCAAATCAATTTTATCGAAGGGGAAAATAAACTCGTTGTGTCCGGATTCAATGGAAAAAAGAAAGCAGCTGTTGATTCTGTCCTGGTTCACTATATCTTTAAGAAGAATGATATTGCTGACCATATTAACCTTTCTTCCCAGAAAATAAGCAATGGCAACATTGTCATTACTGCCATTGCCGTAGATAAAGATGGAAACCGATGTCTGGAGTATAATAAGAGAATCTATTTTTCTTGGGATGGTGCCGGCAGGTTACTCGAGAATTATGGCACACCGACCCGGAGCTCTATCATTGAAATGGCAAACGGTAAAGCGCAGATAGAATTTCTGCCGGATGGAAAAGGGCGCACTGTAATAGAAGCCCGTAATCAAGATTTTAAAGGTGAATACCTTGTCATAGGTGAGTAGAGGTTCAGAATGACCAATATCAGGCCGACTGGGTTCCTATCAAGACAACGGTCTCCTGCTGCATGGAAAAGCGTATCGTACATTCTTCCATGCTTTGACGATCCCTTCATTTTGCGGAATGGCGAAAAGCGATCCCTGTAACTGCCCCCAACAGCATCTATTTTCTTCCTGAATTTCCTGTCTTGAAGCAGTTGATGTTAAACTTCTCATTTTGTACATTATCTTCGTAGTTTATCTAACTACAGTGAACAGCACCATAGGATATCATCTCATGAACATGTAAGAATGCTCATCGAGACAGAGAGAATGGAATGAAAAAGGATTTTAGGTTTCGGGAGATTCCGTACAACTATACTTCGTTTTCAGATCGGGAAATTATCCAAAAGTATTTCGATCATGATTCCTATGAACATATTGAACTTCTCCGTAATCAGCGTGTGACAGGACGAAGTGCAAAACTCTTATTTGAAACGATCGGTGATATGTTTATTATCGATCGAAATCCTTATATGATGGAAGACTTCCTGGCTTCGAGGAAGAAATTGCGTCAGCTTCAGAAGCTTCATAAACAGCGGTTTGATGCGATTACATCGAGTATAGACGGAAATGAATTAGTTCTCTCACTGGTTCAAAAATCAAAGGAATTGAATGCGCAGTTTTTCAAAGATTTTGAAGCTGTCAAACCGGTAAGGGCCCGAATCCTCAGGGGACTTTTTGGGATAACGGCGAGGAAAAATGTTTATTTCACACCATTCCATAGGGTTGCCCACGCTACGGATGCAACGGACTGGCGCGTGGAATATCCTATGCTTGTCGTTTATCCGGATTCTATCGAGGAAATTCCCAAACTTATCTGCTTGGCACAACGGCTGCATCTTTCCATTATTCCTCGCGGTGGAGGGACAGGATTGACAGGGGGTGCTATTCCCCTCAATAAGCGGACAATGGTACTCAACATTGAGAAGCTTCACCGGATTCATGGTATCAAAACGATAAAACAAGGTGAACAGGAACTCCCTGTAGTTAGTGTAGAAGCAGGTGTAGTGACGGATGACGTTATTGAATACTGCCATGAGCGAGGATATATTTTTGCAACAGATCCGACCTCAGCATGGGCATCGACTATTGGTGGAAATATCGCTGAAAACGCTGGGGGCAAAAAATGCGTCATGTGGGGTACTGCTATCGATAATCTTCTCTCATTCCGGCTCGTGAATGCGCGCGCAGAAGTTCTAGAAATACGAAGAAGGAACCACCCGTATCGTAAGATCCTTCCGACTGATACAATTGTATTTGATGTAGTTCGTTTGGAAGGGAAGAAAGAAGATTTTATCAAGACTATTGACCTTAAAGGCACAGATATTCGTAAAAAGGGGTTGGGGAAGGATATCACCAATAAGGTTCTGAAGGGAGTTCCTGGATTACAGAAAGAAGGGGGAGACGGAGTTATCGTCTCAGCAGAGTTTGTCCTTTATCGTCCTTTTAGGTGCTCCCAAACGCTATGCCTTGAGTTTTTCGGGAGTAACATGGTGAATGCATCCAAAGCAATCCTAGGAATACGGGAAGCTTTTAATAACCAGGGTCCGGCATACCTTACAGCGCTTGAACATTTTGACGAAAAATATGTTCTGGCAATTAACTACCGGAATAAGTCCAGAAGATCCGAAATTCCCAAAGCCGTACTCCTCGTGGACGTCGAAGGTAACGATAGTCAAGTCATTGAAAATGCATCACTTACTATCAAAAGGATAGTATCGAAGTTCAATTGTGAAGCGACAATTGCAACGGATGAACTGGAGAGTAATACCTTCTGGGATGACAGAAAAAACCTTGGTGCGATTGCAAAGCACACAAATGCTTTTAAACTGAATGAAGATATTGTAATTCCTCTGGAGGTTTTACCCGAGTTTGCTGACTTCATAGAAAATATTAATCTCATAAAGGAAGTGTCCAACGCTCTTGCTATTCTTGAAGAATTGGGAGCATACTTCATTCAGCTGAAAAAAAAGACAAATAACGAACATTTAGTCGATAGAATCCAGGATGCGGCTGATTCTGTCCAAAATATCGATGATCGATATAAGCAATATCAGAGAGACCTCAATCATCTGGATGGAGATGTGTCTCCCCTCCTTCAAATGAAGGAAAAGACTCTTTTTCAGCGTGTACAGGATGGTTTGCTGAAAATCTCGCTCAGGGATGACCTTTATCGAGGTATCCGGGCGATATTCCATGGATATGATGAAATTATCAAAGAGTTAGAGGATATAGTTCTTGCAGAACAGAAGCGGAAAATTGTCATTGCTACTCATATGCATGCAGGAGACGGCAATATTCATGTCAATATTCCTGTTCTCTCGAACGATTACCTTATGATGCAGGAAGCTGAAGAAACGGCTGCTCTGATAATGCGCGAATCTGTCCGCATGGGAGGAGTGGTTTCCGGAGAACATGGCATCGGATTAACGAAGCTTCGCTTCATCGAGCATAGTGCACTGCAGGCATATCGTTCCTATAAACAAGAGAGTGATCCCGAGGATTTATTCAATCCGCAGAAACTTGATGAACGGTTTCCCTTAAGTCGTGTCTACACGCCTTCCTTCAATTTGCTGGAACTCGAAGCATTTATCCTCGAGGCGACTGACCTGGAAAAACTCTCCATGCAAATTGCCTCATGTGTTCGATGCGGAAAGTGCAAAGGAGTCTGCTGTACGAATTATCCACAGGGTGGATTACTGTATCACCCGCGGAATAAGATTCTTGCCGTAGGACTGATCACCGAAGCTGTCTTGTACTTTGCTCAAACCATGGATATGCGTTCATTCCGGCATTTTACAAAATTCAATGATATCGCAGATCATTGTACGGTTTGTCATAAGTGCCGCGTACCCTGTCCGGTCAAAATCGATTTCGGCGATGCAACACTTGCGATGCGCGAACTGCTCGTTCGACGTAAGAAATCACCGGGAAAATTACTCACTGCGGTGGCGTTATTCTATCTTTCCCGGAAAAAGTATCTGGTGAATAAGCTGTTCAGGATCGTCCTCTTGAAGATCGGATATACTGTGCAGCGATATGCCTCATCCGTTCATAAAAGTCTCAAGATATTCACGTCAGCCGTCGCGCCCAAGATCAGTGCATTGCTCGAACATGAATTTCCCGTGAGCGGAAAAAAGACTGTTCGTGAACGGTTGAAACTCCATGGTCCGAACTGTTTTTACAGTTTTGAAAATCCTCATAAACCGGTTCGGAAAAGTGTGCTGTATTTTCCCGGATGTGGTTCTGAACGGATGTTTCCGGAAATCGGTACGGCGGTTCTGGCCCTCTTATATCATTCCGGAGTACGGACGGTCATTCCGCCGGAATATTCATGCTGCGGATATCCTTTTTTAGCGAACGGCAAAAACGATCAAGCGGAACTCAGGAGTTATGAAAACAGGGTTATTCTGCACCGTATCGCAGATGCCGTTGGATATATGGAAATTGATACGGTTCTGGTATCGTGCGGTACATGCATGGAAATGTTGATGAAATATGATATCGACAATATTTTCCCCGGTGGAAAATTATTCGATATCAATGAATTCATCGTAGAAGAACGGTTGTTTTCTGCAGGGGTCGAAAGGGAAGGGAAAATACTTTATCACGAGCCTTGCCATACTCCTCTGAAGACCTTGGGCTACAAGAAAACGATTCCATCACTGCTGAACACAGAACCGCTTCTTGTTCCACATTGCTGCGGAGAGGCAGGAACACTTACCTTATCAAGACCTGATATTTCATCTGCACTTCGCCAGCGGAAGAAACACCACGTTGTTGCGACCATGAAAGGCAGCAATGATGTCCTCTTGACATCGTGCCCAAGTTGTGTGCTGGGGCTCTCGAAACTGCGGAATGGAACAAATATTCAAGTAAAATCATTGGTTGTCCAGGTTGCTGAGAAATATCTTGGAGAAAATTGGGAGAAAAATTTTCTTCTCGAAGCTAAAAAGAGAGGAATTCAGCGGATCCTCTTTTAATCCTCATTCACCATTTGGGAATCTATTGAAGGGCCTGGGCTGTTGGAGCAAGCCCTTTTTTTGTTCAACTCATGTGATGGTTGATATTCACCACCTGCCTGGGAATCGTCAAATCCTTCTTTTCTATTTCTCATTTTCAATTAAAAAAGGTCAATATCTTGGCACTATCATTGAAAACATCTAGCTATCGACGAGGCAGGCAAATAAGAACCCTATTAGGCAGATGGCTGAGTTCCCTCTTTTTAGCGAATCCTTATTGTCGGGTATTCAACAATTTGGTCCCGTAGCAAAGTGGCTGCGCCATCAAATGGAAAATTTTGACGGTACCGGCTATCCCGATAAACTGCGCGGAGAGGAGATTCCCATCGAAGCACGGCTTCTTCGTGCAGTGAATTCTATCGAAAGCCTCGGGACTGCGACACTTGAAAATTCCGAACTTCTTGAAGACCAGTTGAAGAGAACGCGGAATACCATTCTCGATCCTCGCATTGTCCAGCTGCTGCGGGAATATATTGAATTACAGCATCATCCCTCTTTGCTGGAAGGAAAAAGGCAATTATCGGTGTTTGACCTTTGCGAAGTCATGACCATCGCTGCGGATGTATCCACCGGAAGCGGGAAGAAACTTCTTGTGAAGGATTCTCACATTACACAGATCATGGTGGAACGCATTCTGGCCCAGCATCACTTCGATCCTATTATATCTGGAATCTATGTGTACGAGGTAAATCCCCAGGAAGAGAGAATTCCTGCCAAGTATAATCGGATGAATAAATATTCGCCGCAGGAGAAGAGACGTAGTTGCACGAGTCATAGTTCTTTTATACCTTGTTTCCATGAATCCCTATTGGAAAAGGAACTGCGTGCAAATGCAAAATTCCTTCGCCTGGTATGAAGTGGACGTGACCCATGCCCGGTAAAGAACATCGCTGGGGGATCATTCTTGCCGGTGGAGAGGGGAAACGGCTCCGGGAATTTATCCGGAAGCGCTATGGAACAGATCGGCCGAAACAATATTCCGCGATTATCGGAAAACGATCTATGCTCCGTCATACACTCGATCGCGTTAAAAAAATTCTCCCCATTAAACAGCTTCGAATTGTAGCTTCCCGCAAGCATCGAAAATACTTATCTGAGGATTTAAAAGAACGCGAGCAGAAATCTGTCCTTATTGCACCGGAAGACCGGGAATCAGCAGCGAGTGTCTATCTGGCTCTCTCGTATATTCATTTCCGTGACCCGGAGGCAGTGGTTGCGGTCTTTCCAAGCGATCATTTTATCGGGGAGGAAGAGAGATTCATCAAATATGTCGAACAGGCAATATCCTTCATAGAGAATCACCCTCCGTACGTCGTTCTTCTTGGAGTAAAACCGACGGATGCCAATCCGGAATACGGTTGGATAACGCCGAGCAAGAACTTCCTCCTGCATAATGGCAATCGCTTTTTCAAGGTGACGGATTTCTATGAGAAACCAACCTTGGAACATGCACAGAAGCTCCTCGATAAGGGATGTTTGTGGAATTCAATGGTGCTCGCAGCGAAAAGTGATACGCTTGTGAAAATGTATCGGAAGCATCTCAAGTCCATTTATGATGCCTTCAAAATGGGGAAAACGGTATATGGTACGGGTGAGGAAGAGCGGTTCTTGATTGATGCGTTTGACAATATTCCATCAAAGAGTTTTTCTAAATGTGTGCTCGAAGAAATACCGGAAAGTCTCTTTGTGCTTCGGCTCGAAGGTGTTCTCTGGAGTGATTGGGGAAATAAAGAACAGGTAATGAAAGATCTCGAAAGTCTCGGTCTTGTGCACTAAGGAATGTGACCGGAAGCAGTAGGGAGTGTCACCCACTATAAGCATGGATTCCGGGAGAAACCATTCGGACGAGCATGGTGTTAAAGAAATGGGCTGAAACGCCCATTTGCTGTTTTTGAAACGCTGGCAATTGTTTTGTATCTTAGGAGTAGAATGAATCTGGAAAAGAAAAATATCACTGTTGCAGTGGGGATGAGCGGAGGTGTGGATTCATCCGTTGCTGCTGCGATTCTTGTTGAAAAAGGGTACACAGTTATTGGCTTGACCATGAAGACATACGATTATATGGAAGTTGGAGGCGCCGGATCGAACGAAAGCAATTGTTGTGACCCTAATGCCGTGATGGATGCTCGTGCCATTGCGGACAAGCTCGGATTTCGGCATTATGTTGTCAACGTCCGTGAGGAATTTAATACCATCGTCATCAATAATTTTATTGATGAATATATGCAGGGTCGAACACCGAATCCATGTGTGCGTTGCAATCGCCATATTAAATTTGGAACATTGTTGAAAAGGGCTGAAGAATTCGGTGCGCAGTTTATTGCAACGGGTCATTATGCACGCATCCGGTATGATGAATCTCGAATGAGGTACATTCTTTCCCGTGGAAAATATATTGAGAAAGATCAATCGTATGCCCTGTGGGCGGTAACACAGGAATCTCTGAGCAGGACCATGTTTCCGCTTGGCGATATGACGAAACCGGAGGTACGAATACTAGCAGATCAATGGGGATTGGTGAATGCCCGAAAACATGAAAGTTATGAAATCTGTTTTGTACCGGACGATAGCTACGAACGTTTTCTACGCGAACACATTCCTGATACGGAAGCCAAATTTTCCGATGGCAACATCATTCTTGAAGGACGGGTTGTCGGGAAACATCAGGGGTATCCCTTTTACACGATAGGACAGCGTCGGAATATTGGTGCGTATGGTCAAAAAATGTACGTTACAGGAATAAACCGCGCTGCAAATTCGATAACCATCGGACCTGAGGCTGAGCTTCATCATCGATCCTTGCTGGCCGGCCAGGTGAATTGGAGCGGAAGAGCAGGATTGACAGGAGAGCACAAAGTTCAGGCAAAGGTGCGATACAAAGATGAAGGAACAGACGCCGTCGCATCGGCCGACGCGTCAGGAAAACTCCGGGTTGTATTTAACCAGCCTAAACGGGCAATCACACCCGGACAATCAGTTGTCCTCTATGAGGGAGACGATGTAACCTGCGGCGGTGTGATTGAACAGGTCTTGGATTGAGCACTTGGCACGCAGCTGCCCAATGGCTGGCCTCCGCACGATGGGAGAGGCCTTTGAGGGTTCGGTCTGTCTAAAAAGAAATTGAATAAAAAGCGGAAACAATTAAGAAGCTAATTCGTTTATTGTATGAAAATTGAAACGACGGTATCAGACGATTTTACACTCATACGGGCAATTCAAGCGGGTGATCATCTGGCTTTTGAATCGCTTGTCCGACGATATCAGCATCAGGTGACAAACCTGATCTATGTCACTATTGGTAATCGCGATGATGTCGAGGATATTGCTCAAGAGGTATTCATCCGGGTCTATCGATCGTTACCGAAGTTTAAGTTCGATGCATCATTCTTTTCATGGCTCTATCGTATTACCATGAATTTATGTATCGACGAAATCCGGAAGCGGAAGATAAGAAAAGTATTATCCTTGGATTTTTTAACAGAAGATGCTTTGGAGGTGCGAAGGAAAAGCAAAGAATATGAAATACCGTCTGATGCCCTGCTGCAGGAAGAAAAACGAGGAGTGATTCAATCAGCATTGCAGCGTCTGACACCGGATCATCGAGAGGTTCTTGTCCTTCGGGAATATCAGAATTATTCGTATAACGAAATTGCCGAAACTTTGGATTTAAGTATGGAAGCAGTGAAATCGCGTATTTTCCGTGCACGCGCCGAATTAAAAAGAATGTTGAATGATTACTTCGAGGAGCGAACATGAATCATGACACCATGGTGTTGCTCGTGTCAACCTGGGTGGATGGAGAGGCGACGGACAGCGAATCCGTAACCGTTCTGGCGCATCTTGAGGAATGTCCGGCATGCCGTCAGGTAAGAGATTCTGCGATGAAATTACGGGAAGAACTTCGATCATGGGATGAAATCCGGGTTTCCCCGGGTTTTTCAGGACGAGTGATGCATGCCGTACAGAAATACGACAAGCAATCGACAAAGTGGCTCGGTATCGAACCGCTGGCACGGAGGACTGTCTGGGCAATCGCGGTGGTCGTCCTCCTGTTATTTGTTCTCACAAGCTACAGAGACAATTCAACTCCAGGATTCTCAGAGCAATACTTCAGTGGAACAAACTCAGATCCTACTGCAGCGCAAGTCTTATTGCAGCAGGATGCAATATCGAAAAATGACCTTTTATATGCAGCAATGACGAAGTAATGAATGAGGTACGCTATGGAACCAAAAACAAAAACGATTCTCTTTATTCTCTTGAGCTTTATTCTGGGGATTCTTGTTGGATGGATTCTGGAAAATCAATTGAGCACGAAAATTCAGCACTCATCGGGACGTGGATCACATGATTTTCAAAAAGTCTTGGCAGAACGTCTGCATTTGAGCGAACAGCAGATCTTTCAGGTCGATTCTCTTCTCGATACTCGAAAGCAGCGCATGGAAGAATATCGAAAGCAAGCGTTGGCCATCCGGGATACCGTCCGAATGGAAATCAGAAAACTGCTGAAGGCTGACCAGGGGAAATTATTTGATGAATTTATTCAGGAAATGAATGTAAAAGAAACGAATAAAAAGGAACGTGAAGCAGAGAAAAAATAGTTCAGAGTCCTACGGAGCGTCTATAGTGAGAGAACAACAAGGAATATCATGATGAAGAAGTATGTGGTTGCAGCAGGAAGCGTGCTCATGATTGCGATCGGGAGTTATCTTTTGTTTTTCAGTGGAAAACAAAAACAGGAGAGTCAACCGGTTGGACAAGTTCAGCGCATCGTCAAAGTAACCCGCGGTGATTTAAATCTCAATGTCTCTGCCAACGGAGTTGTTCAGCCTATTAATAAAGTAGAAATCAGATCGAAAGCTGGCGGAAAAATAGTTCAGCTCAGCTTTATTGAAGGGCAGTACGTCAACCAGGGGAATTTGCTCATTCTCGTCGATCAGACAACGACCAAGAACAACCTGGATCAATCGAAAGCAGATCTTGAAACAGCACAGGCAAATTTAGTTCAAGCACAGAACAGTAACCGACGGACACAGGAATTGTACAGTAAGGGATTAGTTTCTCAGCAGGAGGTTGATCAATCCACTACAGATCTTGTGCGTGCACAAGCGCAATTAGTGAAAGCAAAAGCATCTCTTTCGACATCAGAAGATCAGATGAATGATACACGCATCCTCGCACCGGTTTCAGGTATGATTCTTTCAAAAAATGTCGAATTAGGACAAATTATTTCCTCCGCGACGTCAAATGTAGGCGGTGGGACATTGCTCGCCACAATTGCTGATATGAATGAGGTTTATGTTTATGCAAAAGTGGACGAAGTCGATATTGGGAAAGTGCGAGTCGGGCAAAAAGCCAATGTCATAGCCGATGCTTATCCGGAGGATACATTTGAGGGCAAAGTTGAGCGAATTGCTCCTCAGGGGATTACACAGCAAAGCGTAACAACATTTGATGTGATTATCCTTGTGAAAAATGAAGGGTTAAAACTGAAGTCTGGTATGAGTACATCAGTAGATATTCAGGTTTTCAACAGAATAAATGTTCTTCTTCTACCGAATGAGGCCTTAAAAGATCCAAAGAGTGAGCAAGGACGAGTCCTGATGGCGGAGGCAAATTTGACGCTGCCGAAAGAAGCATTGGCAGTACCCGTGAAGCAGGTGAAAGGTGTCAAAGAAGACAGCGATCAGCAGCGAAGACGTGATCGGTTTAAAAATATGTCAGAGGAAGAGCGCGATAAGTTTCGGCAACAGATGAGAGAACGATTCGAAAAAATGTCTCCGGAAGAGCGGGAAAAAGCACGGGGTGAGATGAGACCACGGATGCAGGGTACCGAGCAGGGAGAATCTGTCGGTATGATGGGTAGCGAGGGGGGATCTCCAATGTCGAAGGTACGGCGGCAGGCGCAGGTGAGCAATGAAAACGAGACCCGTTGGCGAATTGCTGTTGTGAAAGAAGGAAGTGATTTTAAAGCAAAGATTGTGAAAACCGGTGCCAGCAATTTTGACAATACCGAGATCGTTGAAGGATTGAAAGAGGGAGATGAAATTCAGGTGACGAGTATCTCCCGTGCAAAGATTGCCAGCCAGCAATTAACGGATCGCATCAAGAATTCAAGTCCCCTTGGCGGTGCCGGGGCCGGACGAGGCAGCCGTTGACGGTGTTGTCATGAATTTCAAAGAAAGCTTCTTAACTTCAGTAGGTGCATTGCTCGCGAATAAACTTCGGGCATTGTTAACCATGCTGGGTATCATTATCGGCGTTGCAGCGGTGATTACCATGATTGCCATCGGGGAAGGATCCCAGCAGGCTGTCATGCAGAGGATCCAGTCGATGGGCTCCGATCTGATATTTATTCAAGCAGGAGATCAGCGCAGCGGCGGTAGTGTTGTTCGGCAATCGGGGACGAGTGTCCGTTTGAAGATGAGCGATGCTGAGGCGATCGCCAAAAAGTCGAGTTCCCTTGAAGCAGTGATCCCGGAATTCAACCGAAGTGCACAGGTGAAATATGAAAATCGGAATTGGAACACCCGAATTGTTGGTACAATTCCTGATTATGAAGTGGTAAGAAATTTTCCTGTCGTTGAAGGGCGATATTTCAACAACAGCGAAACAGCTGCATCTTCCAAAGTGGCTGTCCTTGGTGCTACCGTCGTCGACAATCTATTTCCCGGTATTGATCCCGTTGGCAGGACATTTCGTATTGCCGGGCAATCCTTTCACATCGTGGGAGTTTTGCAAACAAAAGGTGCAAGCGGATTCCAAAATCCGGATGATCAGATCATCGTTCCTGTCACGACAGCACAGAGGCGCATTTTCGGTGTGGACTACTTGAGTCAGATTACGGTAAAAGTACCGAACCAACAAGCCAGCGAGGAGGCATTTCTCGATATCGAACGAATTCTCCGGAAAGAGCATAAGTTGCGGGATGATCAAGACAATGATTTCTCCATTCGCAATCAGGCTGATCTTATTACGACCTTTCAAGAAACGCAGCAAACATTTACTTTTCTCTTGGCCGGTATTGCCGCAGTGTCGCTTCTCGTAGGAGGCATTGGTATTATGAACATTATGATCGTCTCGGTCACAGAGCGGACCAAGGAAATTGGGATCCGAAAAGCGATTGGTGCCCGCAAACGAGATGTCATGTCGCAATTTCTAATCGAGTCGGTACTGATGAGTGTGCTGGGGGGGTGTCTGGGCATTATCGTTGGGATCGTCGCATCCTATCTCATATCCATGTATGGAAATCTGAATCCCATCATTTCATTCAATTCCATAGCAGTGAGTTTTCTCTTTTCCTCCTTTGTTGGTATCTTCTTCGGTATTTATCCGGCATGGAAAGCAGCCCTCTCCAACGTCATAGATGCTCTGCGATATGAATAACTAATCCCGACAGGAATCACTTGTGAGAAATTTTCGAAAATTTAGCATACCAATTATTGTGCTTGCATTGATTGTTGCTGCTGTCATTTATCGGATTACCTCTGCGGTCAAGACTGCGGCAGTCCGGCAGCAAATGGCACCATTGGTGAGAGTTGAACAGCCAAGGCGTGAATTGGTAAAAATACAGTTACATCTTAATGGCGATGTATTGGCAATTCGTCAAGCAGGAATATTCTCGAAGGTGGGGGGCAATCTTGAACGGATCTATGCAGATATGGGTTCTGAGGTCAAGTGCAGCCAACTCCTCGCGACGATCGATTCGACGGAATTATTTCAACAATATCAACAAACGAATGCGACATTTCAAAATGCGGAAATGACGTTTGGACGAGTACAGCGATTGTTGGGAAAAAATCTGGCATCGAATCAGGACCTTGACAACGCAGAAGCAGTGATGAAAGTTGCAAAAGCAAATTTTGAAGCGGCAGCAACACGATTGAGCTATGCACGTATCGTTGCCCCATTCACAGGGACGATCACAAAACGCTTTCTTGATCCCGGCGCACTTGTTGCAGCAAATAGCGCAACACTCTTTATGCTTATGAATCTCGATAGCGTGAAGATTATCGTCAATGTCCCGGAAAAGGATATTCCGTTAATATACAAGGTGCGCGACGCCCTTATCACGCTCGATGCAATCCCTGATAAGGAGTATATCGGGCGAGTCACGCGGTTTAGTGATGCTATTGATTTGACAACACGAACCATGGATGTTCAGATTGAGATTACAAATATTGATCATAAAATCAAACCAGGGATGTTTGCATCGGTTCAAATGACTGTTGCGGAACATCAAAACGCGGTTACCATTCCTACCAATGCGATTATGAAAGATGATGGAGGGCAGTTTGTATATATTCTTGACGGGAAGAAAGCAAAACAAGTAAGGATTCAGGCAGGAGCGGAGCTCATCGAACGAACAGAAATTCTCGCCGGATTGACGGGAGACGAAATGATCATCACCATAGGTCAGCAATTTGTGAAAAATGACGGGCCTGTTACCGTTCAGCAGTAGGAGGAGACTATGTGGCTTACCCGGCTTGCACTCCGCTATCCGATATCAACCTTTCTTTTTGCATGTACTATCATCGTCCTTGGATATGTCTCCTTCACTCAACTTCCGATTGATCTGCTGCCCAATATCAGTATTCCGGTGGTAACGACCGTCACGTATTATTCCGGTGCGGGACCTCTCGATATGGAGCAATCGGTAACACGGATTATCGAGCGGAGCGTGAGTTCTGTTAACGATGTCAATTATGTGCAGTCCAGTACACGGGAAGGTATTTCGCGCGTGAGGGTGAATTTCAACTGGGATGCGAATGTCGATGTGGGCATGATTGATGTCATGCAGCGTGTGAATCGTGTTCTCAGCCAATTGCCTGTCGGAATCGCCCAGCCTTCAGTCCTGCGATTTGACATCACCTCTATGCCTGTGTGCAATGTCGCCGTGGCCGGCGATATGGATGAGCGAGACCTGTACGATCTTGCCTTTAATGTCATCGAACCGCAGATAGAGCACATCAACGGTGTAGCATCAGCACCGGTTTCCGGCGGCAGGATTCGAGAAATTCATGTCACACTTGACCGGAATAGACTGGAGGCTATGCAAATTCCGGTTGCGATGGTGCTGAATGCTGTAGCAAATTCTAATCTTACGATTCCTTCCGGAGATCTTCGAACGGGACAATTTGACTATTCCTTGAAAACAGAAAGCCTCTTTAATATCGTCAAACCGATGGAAGATATTGTGGTCAGGTCGGTGAATGGAGTTCCTACCCGCTTAAAAGACATCGGCAGAGTGGAAGATAGTTATCAGGAACAAACGGAAATTGTTCGCATCGACGGCAAGCCGGGTTTGACGCTCCGAGTGCAAAAACTTGCAGGTGCCAATACTGTTGACGTAGTGGATAATGTCATCCGCAATTTGCCGAAATTGACTGGCATTCCAGAATCGGTACGTCTCTCAATTTCCTTCGATCAATCCCTGTATATTCGCCAGACAATCTCCGGGCTGCAGCGCGAAGCGACCCTCGGAGGCATTTTGGCCATGCTGATCATTCTGCTCTTTCTGAGAAATGTTCGGGGAACGCTGATTATTCTGGTCGCTATTCCGCTTTCCATCCTTATCACGTTTATCCTGTTTCGGTTTGGAAATATTACTTTGAATATTATGACGTTCGGAGGACTCGCTCTTGCCGTCGGACGATTAGTGGATGACTCGATTGTGGAATTGGAAGCGATCTCACGGCATTATAACATGCGTAAACAGGGGCAATCAAAACTCGAGGCAACACTCGAGGCTGCAAAAGAGGTTGCTTCTCCTATCTTTGTCTCAACACTAACAACAGTTATTGTTTTTCTCCCCATTGTTTTCCTGACCGGCATTGCAAAACTTCTTTTTATTCCTCTCACCATCACCATTACGGTAGCCCTCTTCGGTTCATTCTTCGTTTCGCGCACGGTCACACCTTTGATGTGTTTGAATTATTTGCCGCCCGAGAAAGAATTGAACCGGAAATCATCGAAATGGCAGGATCGGCTTCGTATTGTGGCACATGACTCACTGGAAGGACTTGATAGGTGGTATGAAGCGAAGCTGCGTTGGGCAATGGGACGGAGGCGTCTCATCGTCTCTGGAATCGTTGGTTTTTCAATCCTTTCTTTTGGACTTTTCACATTTATTGGAACGGAATTCTTCCCGGATCAAGATGAGAGTCAGTTCACTGTTTCGCTCAAACTCCCGGTGGGCTCGCGCCACGAGGCTACCGATAAAGTGACCCGGCAGGTAGAAGAAATCATTCGGGCGAGCGTTCCCGAAGTGCAAGCGATGATCGCAGATGTAGGAGTCCAGACTACATCCCGTGGAGGAAGTACGGGAGGGGGTCGCGGAAACGCCGGGAGTTATGCAGCAAATGTACAGGTTGCCTTGGTCTCTCCTGAAGAACGTCATCGGACGGTTTTTGAGATTACGAATGAACTTCGGAAGAGGCTGACGCAGATTGCGGGTGCTACGGTATTCGTCAATCAAGGAGGTTTTTTAAGATTCCTGATGAATTTTGGTTCGTCGGCTCCGATCGACGTTGAAATTCGAGGGTATGATCTTGAGACAGGAAGTGCACTTGCAAAGGAAATTTATGGGATCGTCCGCTCTACTCCGGGCGCTGTGGATGTTCAGATTACCCGCGATGATAATCTCCCTGAGTTGCGTGTCCAGATAGATCGGGACAAGGCGGGTGTCTTGGGTATCGATGTCGCCAATATCTCGAACACGATCAACACGTGTATGAACGGTACCGTTGCGTCACTCTTTACCGATCCTGTGACGGGGAACCAATATAATATTCTCGTGCGTCTGAACGAAGATTATCGCTCGAAGATCGACGACCTGAAGAAAATTATTATTACGACGTCAGTAGGGCAGCAGGTGCTCCTGGGAAATATTGCGACGATTGAGAAAGCGAAAGCACCGGTACAGATCGACCGGAAGTATCAGCAGCGTTTGGTGGAAGTGACGGCAAATGTCTCGGGACGTGACCTGGGGAGTGTATCGAAAGACATTCAGAATAAAATCGACCAGCTCAATATCCCTCTCGGATTTGAAGTGAAACAAACAGGAAATGTCGAACAGCAGCAAAAAACAAATCAGGAACTTTTACTCGCCTTCGGACTTGCCCTGCTCTTAGTGTATGTGGTCATGGCATCTCAATTCCAATCATTCATTGATCCCTTTATTATCATGTTTACCATCCCGCTTGGAATTGCCGGCGTATTTTGGACGCTCTTTCTGACAGAGACGACACTTTCGGTAACTTCTGCGCAAGGAATAATCGTCATGGTAGGTATTGTGGTCAGCAATGGAATCCTTCTAGTGGATTACACGAATAGACTCCGCGCGTCCGGTGTTGAACTCCATGAAGCCATCGTACGCGGCGGTAGAACTCGATTGAAGCCGATTCTCATGACTTCTCTGGCGACTGTCCTGGGTTTGATTCCCATGGCGATAGGACTTGGAGGCGAGTCTACACAGGCGCCGCTCGCACTCGCCGTGATCGGTGGGTTGACATTCTCAACAACATTGACACTATTCTTCATCCCTATTTTGTACACTATCTTCGAAGAACGATTCAAGCGTGAAATCCGAAGTGATGATGAACAGCAAAAAGAGGATACGAATAATATCCTCCGATCCGGGCCGCCGGTTCTTCCTGCACAAGCTCCCAAAGCACTGGCTGTCGGGCGCCGGAAGAAGAAACCAGGATTCTCTCCTGAAAAATAAATCGATCATTACCTGAGGCTCATTTTTGAGGATCATGTCGGATCATTGGAAATGATATTGGTCTTTTAATGTTGTCGAATGTGATGACAATTTCATACCAAACAAACCTCTTGGTTTTTATTGCATAAAAGAATAATTTAACCTTGAGTTCAAGGGAGTCTTTTCATTATTGCTTTGTACGAGAGGAATTGAGATGCTCAATTACATCTGGCTCTTCCTGATAGCAATCGCACTCATTGTTGGTGTCGGCAAGGACATCAATGATGAGATCCAGAATCCTTATCGTAATGGCACGCCACTTGAGGTGACTTTCTTATCTTCACAAACTCCATCAGGCTCCGCCACACGATGGGAAGGATATATCTATCTTACTGCAAAACAATTTTCTAATTTCTACGGGATCACCACGCAGCTTGAAGAAGTGAAGCAGCCGGTCGTTCTTTCTCTGCTGCCGGACGGTACAGGAAGTTTTCACTTTTCCTGTTCGGACGTGACACCTGCTCGATGGAGGGAGATGAGCAAATCTGCTTCAGGAAAAGACAGACTCATGGGAAAAGTGGTTCGGATAGAATTTTCTGATGATAAAGCTTGGGCGAAAGCAACACTCATGGTGGAGTCAATCCATTTTGTGAAGTTGAAAGCGATCACACAGGCAGCAATTGATTTTGCGAATACGGCAGTGGAAATAGCCTTTGGACTAATCGGTGTGATGGCATTATGGCTCGGTCTGATTAAAATTGCAGAAGAAGCCGGACTCGTGAAAGTGCTCACCCGATTACTCACGCCGATTACGAAACGAATATTTCCTGATATCCCTTCCGATCATCCTGCAATCGGTGCAATCATCATGAACACTGCTGCAAATATGCTGGGTTTAAGCAATGCGGCAACTCCGATCGGATTAAAGGCGATGGAGGAGTTGAATAAACTCAATCCCAAAGCCGGTACTGCGACAAATGCGATGGTAACGTTTCTTGCCATTAATACCGGGGGTTTGATTCTTATTCCGGCAACGGCGATCGCTGTCCGGGCTGCATCAGGATCAACAAACCCGGGAATTATCATCGGTACTTCCATCGTTGGTGCAGGATGTGCAACATGTGTCGGAATTGTTGCGTCAAAGATACTCCAGCGTCTCCCGAAATATCGGAGGGAATTGGTTGAAGACGTACCGCTTGAGAAGGAGGCAGACAATGGCTGATCTCTTTCGCGGAGCTATAAATTTTATTTCGATTATTGCCATTCCCCTCATGATTGCAGTTTTCTTAGGTTGGGGAATATTTAGAAAAGTGCATATCTACGAAGCCTTTGTTGAGGGGGCCAAGGATGGATTCAATACCGCGATCCGTATCATTCCCTATCTGGTCGCCATGTTGTTTGCGATAGGAATCTTTCGCGCCAGCGGTGCTATGGATGTTCTTGTGACGATCATAGTACCTGTTACCGCTCTTATTGGAATGCCGCCGGACACATTACCGATGGCCTTAATGCGTCCTCTTTCCGGAAGCGGTTCTCTGGGTATTATGACCGAGTTAATGAAAACGCATGGACCAGATTCGTTCATTGGGGTGCTTGCTTCAACGATGTACGGAAGTTCGGAAACCACATTTTATGTCCTGGCCGTGTACTTTGGCTCAGTGAACATAAAAAAGACGCGTCATGCCGTGCCTGTCGGATTGCTTGCAGATCTCGCCGGTATGCTGGCGGCAGTTTTCATCTGTCGTCTTCTCTTTGGAATTTAATGAAAACAAACCAACAATCGGAGGAGTTATGAAACCGTTGAAATTCGTCAACGCGATTGCAATCATGTGTTCTTCACTCATGACGGTCGCATATGGACAATTAAAAGATCCATCTGCTGCGATAGCAGGGAAGAGCGGGGGATCACTCCCCCTTGGTCTCGGAGCAACCTTTATTGACGGTGAAGCCTTTTATTTGATAAGCATTACACCGGAAGTCTCCTTCGGAAACCTTGGTGTAGGACTTGATCTGAATTTGCGCTTTAACACTAGTGGAAAAATACGAGCAGGAGATTACGAAAAATTTGAAGACTATCTCCGGATCATCCGCTATGTACGGTGGGCGCAGAAGGGGGATCCATTCTACATCCGTGTCGGTCAACTGGACTATTCATTACTAGGGCATGGATCGATAATTTATAATTATCGCAACAGTGCCAGCTATGACCTCCGAAAAACCGGAATTGAACTCGATCTGAATTTTGAGAAATACGGTTTCGAATCTATGTATAGCGATCTCTCCGGCAGGGGTTTGATGGGCATTCGCGGCTACGCCAAACCATTGAAATTCACAAGTTTGGCAAAGATACCGGTAATCAATAATTTTGAAGTAGGTGCTACCTATACACGTGATCTCAATCAAAAGGCAAATTGGATAAATACTCCTCAAGGCTCGAGGGATTCATCCAGTAGTGGCCTGTCGATCTACGGCTTTGATTTTGGATTACCGCTCATTTCATATCCAATTTTCAAGACAGGTTTGTATTTTGATTTTGCCCAGATCGCAAATTATGGAAATGGGACAACCATCGGTATCAATATGAACTTTTCAGGTCTTGGCCTGTTAAATATCCGTGGGAAGTACGAATTACGGTTCAATGGCGATAAATACTTGCCGGCATATTTCAATGCCCTGTATGAGCGGGATAGGTTCGATCCGGCGCGTCAGGTGAGTAAATCCGACACATTGAAATATGTTCTTGCATCAAAAGGGTATTATGGTGAGTTGATTCTGAGTGTTCTCGGTACATTCAACATTGTTGCCGGATATCAGGCGCCGTTTGATAATCAGAATCAAGGTCTACTGCATGCAGAATTGCAATTGCCGGAGGTGGCTGGGATCGTCGTCCGGGGCGCCTTTGATAAGACTCACATAGGGCCTGTCTTCACCCTGGACAACCATTCAATTCTCAGTGCTGAGATTGGTTATAAACCGATGAAGTATTTATTGGTTTCAACACTTTATCAACGTACATTTTCAGATAGGGATTCGAAGGGTAATCCACTCGGCCATTTTGTGGCACAGGACAGGGTAGAGCCGAAAGTGAGTCTTGTCTTCGACTTCTAACTCTCCTTGTAGAAATGGAAGATACAAGAAACCCTCCAGAGTAACGGAGGGTTTCTTGTTTGGTCGAAAGATTGCGACGAATCACTTGTAAAGATGCTGTGAGATGTGTGTCCGTACGCCGTCTGAAAGATCGTACGTCAACAGTTGTTCATCAAACCGCTGGTGGAAGTGTGTATCGAATAAAGAAAATCGTGCATTCATCTTGTGTGTACGGGGAAAGTGATTCATTGTCGTGGCTCCCGTCAGCAATGGAATATTGTTTCCTCAGGATTCCCGCAACCTCATCGGCATGAATAATCTCTATGGACTTCTTCCTTGGAAGAATGTCTTCTTCGTTTTTTTATTAATTTTTCATAAAAACAAGATCTTAAATGCTTCATCTGCTATTTTCCAAGATATTCCTGATACATCTTTGCAATTCAAGATGAAAGAATGTAGGTGTTTTAATGCCTTTTATATTGCTTTTACCAGCTTGTGTGGCTATATTGACACGGATTTGAGCCAATGATTCCTACAATCACTAGCCTGCAATAATCGATGTTATGCCGATATTAAACAAGCTTATCACAACAGCGCTTCCGATTATTCCAAAGGCAATTGTAGGTCAAGTAGCAAAACGTTACATCGCCGGCATCAAGCTCAGTGATGGCGTATCGGCGGTTCAGAATTTGAACAGTCGATCCATGATGGCCACGATGGACCTGCTGGGAGAGGATGTTACGAATGATGCCGAGACTGAAGAAGTCAAAAATAACATTCTTGATATTCTACATTCTATCAAAGAGCATAACCTTGATGCGAATCTTTCACTGAAACCGACGCAATTGGGTTTGAAAATTGACAAAGAACTTGCCTACCGTAACATCAAAGCAATTATCAAGGGAGCGAAGGAATTCGGAATTTTTGTACGAATCGATATGGAAGATGCCTCGACAACGGACGATACGTTGGGATTATACTATCGTCTGAGGAAAGAGGGATTCGAAAATATTGGCGTTGCCATCCAGTCCTATATGCGGCGGAGTGAATCTGATGTACGTACACTCGTACAGAAGAGAGCGAATATTCGTTTATGCAAAGGAATCTATAACGAGCTGCCATCCATTGCATACAAGGAGCGCCAGGAGATTCGGGATAACTATCTGAAACTGCTGCAAATCATGCTGGAAGGGGGCTCCTATGTCGGCATTGCAACCCATGATGATTTCCTTCTTGATGGAGCCATTGCCATGATAGAGAAAATGGGGTTGAAAAAAGAACAATATGAATTTCAGATGCTGTTAGGTGTGCGCGAGAAACGCCGTGATCAGATTGTCCGTCGTGGTAACCGTTTGAGAGTGTATGTACCGTTTGGAGAACAATGGTATGCCTATTCCACCCGCCGGTTGAAGGAGAATCCGTTGATGGCGTGGTATATTACCAAAGCTATTTTTATTCGTTCATAAATTAACAGTTCAACTGAAGGAGATACGTATGGCAGATATGACAAGTACCGGTGGAGGGAAAAAATATATCCCATTTGTTCCGATAGAAACCGATATGAAAGAGTTTACCATTAAAGCTCTTGTCATCGGGTTAGTCATGTGCGTGGTGTTGGGAGCTGCGAATGTCTATCTGGGGCTCAAAGCGGGTATGACCATTGCTGCAACGTATCCGGCAGCCGTCATTGGAATGGCCCTGCTGAGAATCTTTAAAGGCTCTGTGCTGGAAGAAAATTTTGCCCGTACAGTAGGATCGATAGGTGAATCGGTAGGTGCCGGCGCAATTTTTACACTTCCGGCATTCTTTATTGCAGGGATCTGGCCTGATTTTGCTACGACAGGGAATTACTTGATTTCCACCGTCATCATGTTTGTCGGTGGTGTTCTTGGAATCATGTTTGTTGCTTTGCTTCGACGAGTGATGGTGGAGGATGTTGAGCTTCCTTTCCCTGAATCTGTTGCGGCGGCAGAAATCCATAAGGCCGGACGCAGCGGCGGGACAGGCGCAAAATTCCTCTTCAGTGCTATGGGTGTTGGAGCACTCATTCAAACAGTGTTGCAATTGAATGTTGTTCAATCGGTGAAACTCTGGTATGTTTCTTTTACGCAATCAATTATTAAACTCGGTCCGAGCGGCAATACGATAGGACAAAGCGGGATGGTGTTGACTCCTCCAAGTGTCAGCCCTGCATATATCGGTGTCGGTTATATCATCGGACCGAAACTCGCATCGCTCAACTTCAGCGGAGGTCTATTGGCCTGGGGATTATTCGTTCCTATTATCACTTACTTCATAGGTCCGACACTTTTACCCGGAAGCTCCGAATCGGTCGATGCATGGATGACACTCTCTAATCAGGTTTGGAGGAATATTGTCCGTCCTATCGCGGTCGGCGGTATGCTGATGAGCGCTGCATTCACTCTCTTCAGGATGCGTAAGAGCCTGCTAACCGGTATTAAACGCTCCATTGGCGATGTGAAAAAAGCAGCAACGGGTGAACATGTCGTTGTCCGGACAGAACAAGATCTCAGCTTTAAATGGGTCATGCTGGGCATTGGACTTTCGGCTATTGCAACGTTCTTCATCTATAATTATTTTGCACAAAATGTTATCGCAGCACTCGTTGCAACGGTTGTGATGATCGTAGCAGGATTCTTTTTTGCAGCGGTCTCCGGGTATCTTGTCGGAATAATTGGATCGAGCAATAATCCCATCAGCGGGTTGACACTTTCAACATTATTGGTAGCGGCACTGCTCATGGTGGCTCTGGGTATGACTGGTCAGACTGGGATTGCAGCAGTGTTAGGTGTAGCTGCTGTCGTGTGTGTCTCTGCGGCTGTGGCTGGTGAAATGCTGCAGGATCTCAAAGTTGGGCATATCCTTGGCGGTACACCCTGGAAAATGCAGATTGGTGACTTGTTTGGTGTGGGACTGGCATCGATGGTTATGTTCTTCCCACTTTACATTCTGCATCAAGGAGATATTATGAAAGGAGGAGCAGGACTTGGCGGTCCGAATCTTGCTGCTCCCCAAGCCAGCCTTATGGCGATGCTTTCGCAGGGAATTGTACGCGGAGAAATGGCTTGGCCGCTCATTATTGTCGGGATATTGTTAGGGTTCGGATTTATTCTTATGCAAGTACGCAGCCCGATGCTTGTATGTGTTGGTATGTATCTGTCGCTGGGTACAACCTTTGCAATATTTGTCGGTGGTTTGATTAAAGGAGTGGTTGATCGGTTTGCTGCGAAGCGTCAAATGAATGATGCGCAAAAAGCACGGATTGAAAATACAGGCGTGTTGCTGGCAGCGGGTTTGATCGCGGGTGAAGCCTTGGTAGGATTACTGTTTGCAGGGCTCGCGTTGCCCGAGATCGCCTACGAAAAATGGCTGCCAGATCTCTTGAGTTTCATGCCATTGCCGTTCGAATGGACCATTATTATCTTTGCAGCCATTGTATGGGTTCTCGTTCAGATCCCCCTGAAGAATGCCGGCAAAGCTGATGAGCCAGCACCGCCTACAGCAGTCATGTAATGAGGAATTTCGTTCCGGGGCAATGGAACATTGCCTCGGAAAATATATTCTGATGAGGAGATCTACTCCCCGATCAGTAAAGCGTTGATGTTATGAAGAAGAAGTCTGAACAGAAAAATATCCTCGAATTAAGGCCAGTACATCTCTATACATCTGAGGTGACTGAGGATGGCAACCTTGTTGTCCTGGTGCCGAAATTCCAGGGTAAATTTGCACAATGGTTTATGCCGCAAAGACAAAAGACGAATTTTCGCGTCAAACTGGATGCTCTGGGAAGTTTCGTTTGGAAGAACTGCAATGGTGAGACATCGGCAAAAGAGATTGCTGAACGAATGAAAACGGAATTCGGAGAATCGGCAGAACCTGTGTACGAACGTGTCGGAGAATTTATCAAACAATTGCACCGGGGGAAGCTCATCGATTTGGGCTTGGCGAAAGAATAAAAGCCACAATAATTATAATCAAGAGAGGGTAGTATGTCAAATCCACTGGAAGGTGTAAAACCAGAGTTAGTTTGGAAATACTTTGCCGAGATCAGCAAAATTCCACGCGGGTCGAAAAATGAGAAAAGAATCTCCGACTATGTTGTGGAGACAGCGAAAAAACTTGGCCTGGAATCGAAGCGGGATAAGGTCTTCAGTGTGGTCGTGCGTAAGCCGGCCTCTGCAGGGCGTGAGAATGTGCCGATGGTGTGTCTGCAGGGACATCTCGATATGGTGTGCGAGAAGAACAAGGACAAGGTACATAATTTCGAAAAAGATCCTATTGAACTTGTTGTCAAAGGTAATTTTCTCATGGCAAATGGAACCACGCTTGGTGCCGACAACGGAATCGCAGTAGCAACGAATCTTGCCATTATGGAAGATAAGTCCATTGAACATGGTCCGCTGGAATTTCTCTTTACCATTGATGAAGAAACGGGGCTTACCGGCGCCAATAACCTGCAGCCTGGATTCATCGAAAGTAAAATATTGATGAATCTTGATTCCGAAGAAGAAGGAGCTTTGTATGTTGGTTGCTCAGGCGGCAAGAATACGATCGGCAGATGGAAAGCAGCATTCGAAACAGCTAATCCGAAGTTTGCTCCTGCATTGGTGAAAGTGAAAGGGCTCAAGGGGGGACATTCGGGATTAGAAATCGATAAAGGACGAGGGAACTCGCTCAAGATTCTCAACCGTCTGTTAAATGAACTTGACAAGATGGGTGTCAGAATTTCTTCTATGGAAGGCGGTAATAAGAGCAATGCAATCCCGCGTGAAGCTGAAGCCCTGGTGTATGTTCCTGTGAAGAAATTGAATGATGCAAGTGCAGTGGTCTCGCAATACAACTCCATCATTCGGGAAGAACTTGCATCGGTGGAACCGGACCTTGCGATTCTTATTGAAGAAGTGAAAGGAAAGAAAAAGGGAAAGGTTTTTAGAAAACCGCTTCAAAAGAAGATACTCCAAACACTTTCCGGCTTACCCCATGGTGTTATGAAGATGAGTGCTGATATTCCGGGCCTGGTAGAAACTTCGACCAACGTTGCGATTATTCGAACGGATGCTTATGGAATTACGTTGACAACGAGCCAACGGAGTTCGGTTGCTTCAGAAATCGATGAAATCGTCCAATCGGTTATCGCTATCTTCCAACTCGGGGGTGCTGAAGTTGAAGCGACAGATGGATATCCCGGATGGAAACCAAATTTGGATTCCGCAATCTTAAAAATTGCCAAGGAGACGTACAGATCGTTGTATGGAAAGAAACCGGAAGTAAAAGCAATTCATGCCGGACTTGAATGCGGTATTATCGGCGAGAAATATCCCGGGATGGATATGGTGTCCTTTGGACCGACCTTGGAAGGCGTCCATTCACCGGATGAGAAGATTCATATTGACACCGTTGAGAAATTTTGGAAATTCTTGCTGGCTATTCTCAAAAACGTGAAGTAAGGGAAGAAGGAACGTTACTACTTCATAGAGGCGCTGTGCATGTCCATGTGCAGCGCCTTTTAATTATTGAAAGGATGATTGTATGAATCCAGACGCCGTCCCGAATCAGCAACTCATGAAGGCAGAGCCGCCGAAAGCCTTTCGCTGGCTGGTTCTTGTCCTCATCAGTCTGGCTATGTTTGGAAATTATTATATCTATGATGCCATCAGTCCTATGGCGGATTTGCTGGCAACAGAGCTTGGGTTTTCCGATTCAAACATCGGATTGCTTCAAGCCATTTACAGCATTCCTAATATCTTTCTTGTGCTCGTTGGCGGATTCATCATCGACCGCCTGGGAACGAAGAAATCAACATTGATTTTTGCATTCCTTTGCCTGATGGGCGCTGCGATAACAGCGGCAACCCCACGACTGGAAATAATGGCAGCGGGACGGCTGGTCTTCGGATTGGGAGCAGAATCATTGATTGTCGCCGTTACGACGGCAATTGCCAAATGGTTCAAAGGAAAAGAGTTAAGTTTTGCATTCGGTATTAATTTGACTATCGCCAGGCTAGGATCATTTGCGGCCTTGAATTCTCCCTCCTGGGCATCGAAAGCATTTGAGCATTGGCAGGGACCGCTTCTCATCACGGTTGCTTTTGGTGTTATATGTGTCGCCGGAGCGATCCTCTATTGGGGTCTCGAATCACGAGCAGATAAAGTATATCAAATCGGTCCTGCTGGCGCGACAGACAAAGTGGTTATCAAAGATTTATTCGGATTTGGGAAGTCGTATTGGTATATCGTCCTCTTGTGCATTACTTTCTACTCCGGAATATTTCCCTTCCAGACCTTCGCAGTAATATTCTTTATGGAGGCACATGGAACGACACGGGAACTCGGAGGTTTCCTCTCGAGCATGCTCACGATCTTTGCAATGATCGCTACACCCCTGTTTGGTCTGCTCGTGGATAAGGTGGGACGGAGGGCGCAATTTATGATGTACGGGTCGCTTCTTCTCATCCCGGTATATTTACTGATGGCGTACACACACATCACTCTCTATGTTCCCATGGCAATGATGGGGATTGCATTTTCGCTGATTCCCGGTGTAATGTGGCCGTCGGTTGCATATATTGTGGATGAGTCAAAACTTGGCACAGCCTATGGTCTCATGACGATGATTCAGAATATCGGTTTGGCCGGATTCAATCTTCTGGTCGGCTGGGCAAATGACTATGCTGGAGCGAGTGCGGCGAATCCCTCCGGTTATACACTTGGAATGTGGATATTTTCTTCTCTTGGTTTCTTTGCTTTCTTGTTTGCATTCATGCTGCGCCGTTCAGAAACTGGTCCGCACGCCCATGGTTTGGAGACTATTAAAGTCGGAAGCAAGTCATGAACATCTCATCTGGACTTCTTTCAGCATCTCTCGTCGCAGTCCGTGATTGCATGGGGATACAACCAGGCGAGCGGGTGCTCGTCATAACTGACGAACCTATGCGGACACTCGGCTATGCTCTTTGGAAGGCAGCAAGAGAGATAACTTCAGAGGTTCTGCTTGTGGAAATGCTCCCCCGGAAATCGAATGGAGAAGAACCTCCTAAGGAAATTGCTGAATTGATGAAAATGATGGATGTCGTTCTGTGTCCAACGACCAAGTCGCTGACTCACACAGATTCTCGGAGAGCAGCGAGTGAACTTGGTGCCCGTATTGCTACGTTGCCTGGAGTAACCGAGGAAATTATGATCCGCTGTATGAATGCAGATTATAACGCAATTGCTGCCAGAACTTATCAGTTGTGTTCACTCATGGAAATGACAGGTGTTATTAAAGTGAAAGCTCCTGCCGGAACAGATATTACACTTCCCGTCAGAGGAAGAAAGGCTCATGCAAGTTCCGGTCTGTTCCTGGAAAAAGGGCAGTCAGGGAATCTGCCGACCGGCGAGGCGTATCTCGCTCCGGTAGAAGGCCAATCAAATGGTGTCGTCGTCGTGGATGGATCCATGGCTGGGATTGGGATGCTCAAGGATTCCATAACGATCACTGTGAAAAATGGTTTTGCTGAAGAAATCGCCGGCGGTGAAGATGCCCAAAAATTGAAAGACCTGCTGCAGCCTCATGGGAAAGATGCTTATAACGTTGCTGAATTCGGTATAGGTACGAATGACAAAGCTATACTTTCCGGGAAGATCATTGAAGATGAAAAAGTAATGGGAACGATTCATATTGCTTTTGGGGACAATAAATCGATGGGCGGCACTGTCCGAGTTGCCAGTCACCTGGATGGTCTCATCAAATCGCCTACTGTCTGGTTTGATAAAAAAATGATCATGAAAGACGGGAAATTCCTTATTTAGTCTGTTCTTTCTGATCTTTGCCAAGGGTGCTTCGAGCACCCTTTTTTATTTTATATAAGGAACTTATCAAGAATCAGAAGCGTTTAGGAATCAACTGGTTTCAATTTAAATTAGTAAGTAAGATATGAAAGACTATGAGATATGTACTATCATTTTTGCTGGTAGGGACTCTTGCATCAGCATTTGCGCAACCTATTCCTCCTGAGATAAACCGCATCAATGGCCTGATTTATGATGCTACAACAAACGAACCGCTGACAAATGCGAATGTCAGCGTTGTTGGTACTTTACTCGGAGCTTCCACAGATATAGACGGCCATTTCAGCATACAACGTGTTCCGGTGGGCACATATGCATTGCGAGTGACAGCAATCGGTTATACGCCCTTTATTGCGACAGACATCGTTGTGATGGTTGCAAAACCGACAGAATTGCGCATTCCTCTTATAGAATCCATGGTGCAGGTGGAAGGGGTTCAGGTCTCCGCCAGTTATTTCCAGAAATTACCGGACCGTCCCTTGAGCAATCTTATCCAATCGAATGAAGAGATTCGCAGACTTCCAGGCGGCTTGGAAGATGTGGTACGCGCGATTTCTATCCTTCCCGGTGTTGCACAGGTACAGCCTGGAAGAAACGATCTTATCGTTCGCGGAGGTGCCCCTTCAGAGAATTTATTCGTCGTTGATGACATCGAAGTCCCCAATATTAATCACTTTGGAACGCAAGGTGCAAGCGGAGGACCTCTCAGTTTCATCAACCTGGATTTTGTTGAACGCACTTCGTTCTTTACGGGAGGGTTTGGTGTGCACTATGGCGATAAATTATCTTCGGTTCTGTCGCTCGACCTGCGGGAAGGCAGAAAGGATCAGGTGGGAGGGAAGGCGACGATCTCGGCTAGCCAATTTGGACTGAACCTTGAAGGCCCTGCAAATGAAAAAGGAAACTTTATCTTTGCTGCGAGACGTAGTTATCTCGATTTTATTTTTAAGGCTGCAGGCTTTGGATTCGTACCCGAATATTGGGATTTTCTTGGAAAAGTGAATTACCGTCTTTCCTCCCAAGATCAACTTGTCGTTCTCGGTATCGGTGCGTTAGATAATGTGAAATTATTCAATGATACACCGGATAAGCGATTGAGCAACTCGCGTGTGCTCGGGAGCGACCAGAATCAATTTATTGGAGGAGTAACATGGCGGCATCTGATGAATCATTCGTATATGATTGTATCCATGAGCCATACATATGTTGATTATAATTTCATGCAGAATGATTCCTTGCTGAATCCGACTTTCCGCAATACTTCGTTTGAGCATGAATCGGCATTACGCACCGACCTCTTGACCCATCTTGCCAAGAATACCGAACTCAGTATAGGAGTTCAAGTGAAGATGGTCCGTTTTTCAAGCGATATCATTCTTGCACAGCAGACGACAAGTTTTGGAGATACCATCGCCTTGAAAGCTCTCTATAAGACAATGGCAACGAAGGCATCGGCCTATGCACAGATCTCTCAGGATATCAACCTCCTGCGTCTTACCATAGGTGGGCGTATAGATTATTTCGATTTGCTTGAGCGGAAATATGTATTTACTCCACGAGGTTCAGCAACCTATGCTGTGACACCAATGATGAATATCAGTGCAAGTATCGGGCGATATTATCAAGCGCCGTCATACATTTGGCTTGTAGCAAATCCGATCAACACGAATCTCTCATTCATCGGTACCGATCAATATATTGTTGGCACGGATTACATGCTTCAAGCTGATACAAAAATATCTTTCGAATTATATTGGAAATCCTATTTCGATTATCCAACAAGTCTTGCACGTCCATATTTAGTACTCGCAAATACCGGCGCAGGTTTCGGGGGAGCTGAAGAGGGGTTTGCCTCATTTGGTTTTGATCCGCTGGTAAGCCAAGGTCGTGGTCAATCGCACGGGGCTGAGGTGCTGATTCAAAAAAAGCTCTCTGAAATCCCTTTCTATGGCACAGTCAGCATCAGTTACAATGAGTCAGAATTCATAGCTTTGGATGGCATAACACGGCCGAGTTCATTCGATCAGCGGTGGATCTTGAATGTTGGAGGCGGATACCTAGTTAACAAAAAATGGGAATTCAGCACGAAGTTTCGCTTTGCCTCCGGGCGGCCGTATACTCCGTACGGTCCAGGAGGTATTCAATTGATGAGCTTGTACAACACACTGCGCATTGAACCCAACCATAGTCTTGATGTCCGAGTGGATAGGCGCTGGTCATTTGGTAATTGGACATTGGATACGTATATCGATATTCAAAATATCTACAATAGAAAGCCAATTGATATCCCTCGCTTTAACCCTCGCACAGGAAATGCAGAGCAGGAAGCATCTATTGGCATCCTACCGTCAATCGGTATTAGTGCTGAATTTTGAACGTGACCCCTTTTTGGGTGTAAACCCTCAAGGTCAGGATTTCTTGGATCCTCTCTTTTCTTCTAAAAGAGAAAATCGTATCTTGTCTGCAGTGGTTTCGGTTCTTTTGTTCCGTAGAATTTCTCTGGAGACTAGAATGAAAAAAAGGACGCTCGCTGTCGGTATAGCCGTACTGCTGATTGCATCACTTACCCATGCACAGGTTGGTACTTCCGGGCTTTCAAAAGCCGAAGCGTTAGGCAAACCTGTATACGGATTGGGATTTTCAGCAGGATGGGCTTCCGGTGTTGGTATCAGTTTTCGTTCTCATCTACCTTCCAAAATCTCGGCTCAAGGAGTATTCGGAATTATCAAGACTTCCGACAAACTCTATCTCAGTCTGGGTGGAGAGTGCCAGTATGATCTTGTTCGCGGCAACGCCACTCGGCTGTTTGGCGCTGGTGCGCTTTCCTATTTTTATGCCGGATCAGGTTCGAACGAAGTATCGGGGCCATTGCGATTGGGAGCGGGGGTGGGCGGTGAATTCCAGGTCAGAGATGCATTGCATGTTTCTGTGGAGGGATTGTTTGTCTTCTTCTCTGACGGCCGTGTCATTCCGCTTCCTCAAATTGCTGCGCATTACTATTTCTTCTAAGATGGCAGATGGACGAATCGTCTGTTCGTATTTCTCCTTCGCTGAAGATACCGCTGTCAGAAATACAATTTCGAACAAGCCGGAGCGGTGGTCCCGGCGGTCAGAACGTTAATAAGCTTGAGACACGTGTAGAACTCCTGTTTGATCTCCTCCATTCTCCCGGCATTCCCGAACACCTGCGGCGGCGACTTCAGAATAATTTGACTTCTCATCTGGATTCAACCGGTCACATACGAATTGTTGTCCAGCAATCGCGAAGCCAATGGCAAAACAAACAAATTGCGATTGGGAAATTGTCCCTTCTTCTCAACCATGCGCTGATCGTGCGCAAGAAACGAATCGCTACAAAACCGACAAAGACCGCCAAAGAAACCCGGCTCCGCACAAAAAAGGGACGAAGTGAAATCAAACGCCTGCGAAGAATTGTTCTCGAATAACACGTTTACGCTCGTGCATTCGAATTCTTCCTGAGACAACGCGAGGTTACCATGCCGACCGCATCAACTCCTTTTAGAAAAAGAATCGTTTGGTGGCTGAATCCTTGGATTCTGGCCATAGCGGTTTTCCTGATCCTTATTGCGATACCTATGGTCTTGTGGATTGCATCGTACGATAGTTCGATTGCTGTTATGATGTTTGTGACAACGTATGGAAGTCTTCTCGTTTTTGTTCTCTTCATGGTGAAACGATCAATGCTCGAGCCGCATCTGTACGTCGACGAGAAGGTCCTCGCGAAACAGCGAAAGGAGCTAGTGCCGATCCAAATAATTAATCTTGTACTTTTTACAATGGTTTAAGATATTA
>CAZYYD010000025.1:0-65420 GCA_964651225.1 uncultured Ignavibacteriaceae bacterium | reverse complement strand
TTTTTAGAAGCTAAATCTCGCTCTTTTTACCCACTCGGTTGGGAGAAGAGCCATTATTCTTTATCACTTCACCAGCACCACCTTTATTGTCTGAATAAACGGTGCGATTTGATCGATTGGCTGGATGGACAGGCGTGTGAAGTAGATGCCGCTGGAAATCCTCGATCCGTCGAACGTAACTGAATAGGAGCCAGCATCGTTTATTTCATCGACGAGCAATGCCACTTCACGCCCCAACAAATCATGGACACTCAGTATCACTCTCCCGCGGTTTGCAAGATGATAGTTGATCACAGTCTTGGGATTAAAGGGATTGGGATAATTTTGATCAACGGAATATTCCAATGGTTGGGTGTGTGTACGTACTCCGCTTGTAGGCATTCCTCCGTTGATCGTCCGATAAACAAATTCACCCGCACCACACATCCATCCTATGGAAGCTGTTTTCCATACGATCTGGCGTATCTTTGTAGACATCTGCAACGTCCAGGTTCGGCCTGTATCAGCACTAAAGTACAATTTGCTGTAATCTGCCATCCAGACTTTAGAGGGATCTCCGGGGACAAAATCAAATTCGCTTGCGACCCCCGTGTGGATAGAAGGGTTGGTCTCCCATGTCACTCCCCCATCAAGTGTACGTGAAATAGACTGTGGTGTAGCCGACGCTGGTGAACAAATGCCTATAAATACATTATAAAATGTAATTCCATATATCCCTCCCATTGTTGGTCTGGCAAGTTCAGACCAGCCAACACCGGCATTTGTTGTTTTCATAAGCCTGTAATTGGTACCGTCCCATGCATAAAAATATCCTGTGACAGTATCGAGAAAACATAAGGAATAAAAATTATTGCTGCTTACTCCACCGAAACTTGTTGTATTCATCGATAGCCACGTTGTTCCTCCATCTGTGGTCTTGAGAAAGAGGGCTGGATTTGTTTTCACCGGATTATCCCCCATAGCAATCCCATGGCTTGCATCAAACATTTTAATGTAATTCATATAGGTTGTTTTCGTGGGGTCATCAAATTGCTTGACCCATGTCGTGCCGCCGTCTGATGTGCCATAGATTTTACCGGTGGAAGAAGCGCACCATATATGATTCGCATCGCTTAAGGTGATACAAATGATTCCCTCAGATGACGCAGGGGCGGTGTGGATGCAATTCCATGTCGTTCCGCCATCCGTCGTCATGAACACATCCTGCAAAGAACCCGACACGAGCCTTCCTGAACAGACAGCGACTATTTCATCTATCGCGTCCATGGTCATAAAAGAACCGGTCCCTGCGGGAAGATTGCCTTTGGCGCTTACCCACTGCGCAGATGCTGGACCTGCTGCCATGAGAAAGAGTAGTGTTTCAAAATAGCATATACGATATTTTGCTTTCATACAAACCTCCGTATATTATTTTATTTTTTCCAGGGTATTCCAAAATACTTACTACCGTCTAATTCATAACAATAATAGGAACCACCGATGCAAATTCGTCCACGAATTGTTAAATCAACGCATTGTCGACATGTAATGCTCACAGAAGTGCTGCAATTAGGTTTAACAAAAGCCGAAGACTCCATGTCACAATTGAACCAATCATTTTGGCACATTGCGTTGTCACAGCATGGTATAAGGCTTTTTGCCATAAGTTGAGAATCCGTGACCGCCTGCGACGCAACAATAATCCCTAAGGCAGCAAGGAATATTATAGTAATACCAAATAAAATCCTCCAATCCATCTTTGATATTTCATTTCCTGATCTCATAGGCCCTCCTTAAATTTTAATCCAACACAAATTGATTGAGAACCGCTGTAATTTCTTTTTGTTCTTCCTCATTCAATAATCCATTGTAGGTTTTCACAATGGTATCATTACGCACAACTATAGTCTGCGGTGTCGAAAGAATTTTATAATCCTTTCTTGTTGATGGTAGCGCGAGATACAGAGGGAAAAGCAATTTTGATGTACTTGAATATATTTTGTAGATCTCCGGAGAATCATTCAGTATTCCTAAAAATTTTACTTGAGCATATTTTAATACAAGGCTATTCCAGAAAGGTTGAATAATTTCACAGGGTATACATCGGTGCTTCATGATAAAAATTACAATACCTGGAGAGTCGTTCAGGGAAAAGGAGAATGTTGAATCTTTAACAGTAGATAAAAATAGAACGGGGGCCTTTTGCTGAGGTTCGAGATAGTACGATCTCGTCAATATTTTAATCCTCTCTTTATAGATACTATTTTGTTGAATGAGCGTTAATGCCCCAAAAGTAATAAAACCAGCTAACATGACAGCGGAGATCATATAAAAGAATAATTCTGTTCTCCCAATATTTATATGGATATCAGCGTTCTCAACATCAGCATGTAAATCGTTCCAGAGTAACAATGTTCCGATAGCAAGAAGAACGGTATTTCGAATCAATGTCCTGATGCCAATAGATTGATTACTGAAATTACCAAAGCAGGAGCAGGAAACCTCTGCACCGGAGATCAATGTAAACACAACAACGGAGGTGAAACAGCTGAGAAGTGTAAAAGAAAGATATACTGCAAGATGTCTTGTTGTACGAATGATCAACATCGGGACAAGAGTGAGTTCGACGAGAGGGATAAGAATTGCGGTAAAAGGCAGGAACCTGGGAGAAATTACTCCAAAAGACCTTAAAGAGTTCTCAAAATCTGTCAAAGCAATAAATTTTGTTGTCGCAGAAGAAACAAAAACAATGCACAAAATAAATATACCGAACGAAACAAAGAACTTCTTCCTCTGTCCTAACATCCATTGAAAGAAATTAGCAAACATTTTACGCCTTGTTCTCTTCCGTACGAAGATACTGAAACCCAGAGTTATTGTCAATATATTTTTATTGTGTCCGATAGCCTTATGTGAAAAATCTTGGAAGAAAATCACAATATATCTTTTAGAACAGCGCGGGCACTGATATTCATGGTATGTGTTTTGCCACATTGGTGAGTCATTGTCACCCCCTGCCTGAATAACTTAAGGAAACTTGCAACTCTGCAGTCTTCTCTCTAAGTTTCTATCAGTGGAACAACCTTTGGTGCATCCATGAATACTGCAAAATTCCTTACCCTCCTTTTTTTCGGATTTCTCCTTTTCTCCAGCGAGAGTGCCTCGCAAAAAAAGCAAATCGATCGCCAGCCTGCCGTCGCAGGACAGTTTTATCCTGCCAGCCGAACAGAACTCCAGGCAACACTGAAGCTCCTATATGCTCAAGCTGTTGCTTCACAAAATATCCCCAATGTTCTTGCGATCATTTCACCGCATGCGGGATATGTGTGTTCCGGAGAAGTGGCGGCATCATCATTCAATCAGATCGATGCTTCAAAAGAGTATGAAAACATCTTCATTCTCGGATCCAGTCATCACATTGCATTTGATGGGGCATCAATCTATTCGCAGGGCAATTTCATCACGCCGCTTGGAGCGGTTAAGGTAAACACCGATCTAGCGAAGAACCTTATCAGTAAAAACAAAATATTTTCCAATCGGACAGATGCTCATACCCAGGAACACAGTCTGGAGGTTCAACTTCCCTTTCTGCAGTACATTCTCAAAAAAGATTTCAAAATCGTTCCCATCGTCCTGGGGACACAATCAACGGAGACGTGTCGACAGATCGCTGAAGCGTTACAGCCCTATCTGAACAGAAAGAACCTTTTCATCATCAGCACGGATTTTTCGCACTATCCTTCGCATCGCGATGCACAAGAGGTCGACAAAGCTATCGCCGATGCCATTCTCACAAATTCTTCCGCGAATCTTCTCCGTTCAATGGCAGAGTACGAGCAAAAAAATATTCCCAATCTTGCTACCTGCCTTTGCGGTTGGACGAGTGTACTAACGCTGCTCTTTATGACAGAGGGAAACCCGGATATCACCTTCACCCGCATTCTCTATAGGAATTCAGGCGATACGGAATATGGCGATAAAAACCGGGTCGTCGGTTATAATGCAATAACAGTTTCATTGAAACAGAAGCAAGAACGTCCGGGATTTAAACTCAGCGATAAAGACAAGAAAGACCTGTTGTCGGTTGCCAGGAATACGGTAGAACAGTATGTGAAGAATCATAAAAAGCTAAAATTAGATGAAAATAAATATTCCGAGACTCTGCGAACAAATTGTGGGGCGTTTGTGACTCTGAAAAAGTATGGGACGCTTCGCGGATGCATCGGCCGGTTCGAAGCCAGCGATCCGCTTTTCGAGGTTGTACGGGATATGGCTATTGCATCGTCGACACAGGATTACCGTTTCTCACCTGTTGAACCGGATGAAATTCCAGAGTTAGAAATCGAAATATCGGTGCTGACACCCATGAGAAAGATTACAGCCATCGATGAATTTCAATTAGGAAAACATGGCATTTACATCCGTAAGGGAAATCGGTCAGGGACATTCCTGCCTCAGGTTGCCGCAGAAACCGGATGGACAAAGGAAGAATTTCTTGGCCACTGCGCACAGGATAAAGCCGGTCTTGGATGGAACGGATGGAAGGATGCTGAGTTGTATGTATATGAAGCGCTTGTATTCAGTGAAAGAGATTTGGGACTGAAATGAAATTTGACGATCCATTTATGGGATCTTTTAATAAATCGGGAAAAAGGATATATCGGTCTCGTTAATTGTTATGGTTTTGAATTTGTCAGAAATGATATAAAATCGAGCATTATCATAAGAATTTGTTAATTGTAAAAATTTCGTTTGTTAAATAATTACAACGCTTTTTGTAAAAATCCAATCTTCTGAATAGCGTCAAGTGCAAGAAAAATGGTGTTATCACGCTGTTTTTATCAATGACCCCTCCTTTTCTTGTGGAAAGTGAATCAGACTCAATGAAATTTGTGTAAAGTATTACCCTATTGCTTTACACAAATTAATTAACGATTATTATAGTTGTGACAATGAAACAACCATTTATACCGAAAAGACTTCCGTTGGAGAGCATCCTATGGGAGCCACTTATACCACTAATAGGGGCTGCAAATCGGTCGTTGGCATATTATGACGGAATATTACATGGTATTGTAAATCCGACTTTACTCCTTTCGCCTTTAACAACTCAAGAAGCAGTGCTTTCATCACGGATCGAAGGAACACAGGCAACGTTGGGAGATGTCTTAAAATTTGAAGCCGGTGAAAGTCCTTCGTTGCAAGAGCGGAAAACAGATATTCAAGAAATAATGAATTATCGGCGAGCTCTCCTTGTTGCCGAGAAATCACTCAAGACCAAACCGTTTCACTTAAATTTACTGAAAGACCTTCACAAAATCTTATTGGATAGTGTTCGCGGAACAAATAAAGCTCCTGGAGAATTTCGAAGAGTTCAGAATTGGATAGGGAAACCAGGCACTCCCATCGAACAAGCGGAGTACATTCCTCCTGCGCCAAACATTTTGCTGGAATACCTTTATAATTGGGAAAAATATTATCATTTAAGTCGTCCCGATCCATTAGTCCAATTGGCAATTATTCATGCACAGTTTGAAATTATACATCCCTTCCTCGATGGAAACGGCAGACTAGGCCGCATGATTGTTCCATTGTTCTTGTTTGAGAAAAAAGTCTTGAGCCGGCCAATGTTTTATATTTCGAAATATTTTGAGGCTAACCGTGACGAATACAATAGCAGGTTAAAGGTATTAGGTGATCAAGAAAACGCCTGGAATGATTGGATTGCATTCTTTCTTCGTGCTGTTGATGAGCAAGCGCGAGAGAATGCGACAACGGTACGCTCCATACTTGATTTGTACAACGATCTTAAAGGACATGTCATTGAATTAACTCATTCACAGTACGCAGTACCATTGTTGGATCAAATGTTTAAGCATCCAATTTTCCAGAGTTCTCACCTCCTCGAGAACAAGGGAATGCCGAGCAAACCGATGGTTATGACTTTATTGAACAAGCTACGTTCAGCCGGCATTATTACAACTCTTCGTACAGGAAGCGGCAGGCGCGCCCAGATTTTTGCGTTACCCCAACTTATTAATCTTACAGAGGGTCGTAAAGTTCTCCTAACAATTGCCCCATCGTAAAATAAAGTGTTACCCTATGCCCAACAGCAAACTAACCGATAACGAAATACGCGACATTAACTGTTACTTAGAGGCAGGCAAATCTCTGCCGGAGAAATACCTCTTCCTTCTCTTTACAGAAAAACACGAGATAGAATTAGTTTGGAATGGTAAGACACGTGAAGTGACAAATGTTGTTCTCCCGCTTCAGATCGTAGAGCAGATTGATGAACCGCGTGCGGAGCAATCCACGGATTCATCCGTGGGTGCAAGCGAACAAATAGGAATGTTCTCCGTTGATAACCGCGGACGGCAATTAAAAGGCTGGACGAACAAGCTGATTTGGGGAGATAATAAGCTCATTCTAAGCAGCCTTAAAAACGGACCGCCGCGTATATTACTATCCCGACTTCATAGTAAAGAAATCTCAAAAAGAAATCTGGATTATCGAAATAAAAGGGCGTAAAGATTTAGAAGATCCTTTGAAAATCGAACGACTGAAGCAGTGGTGCAATAATGTGAATAAAAAGAATTCGGGAGTAACGTATTCGTGGCTGTATGTAAAACAAGATGAATATGAGAAATACGAAACTAAAGACTTTCAAGGATGCAAAAAGATATTTCGTAATACTTGAAATCAAAGACGAGCACAATTGGCATTGATTCATGATACAGATATAATAAGAAGTAGAATCACCAAGCGCGAATTCCTCCGCCAATGCACTTTTTGTGCCGGTGGATTTGCTCTTGGCGCTTACAACTCCGATTTTCTTTCGAGAATATCTCGGGAAGATTTAGGCAAGTGGAGCAAAGAAGCTCTCTTCTACAAAAAGACAAAAGATGGCTTACAATGCGAAAAATGCCCGCAGGGCTGTTTGTTGAATGATGGCGATGCTGGATTCTGCCGAAGTCGAATTGCCAAGGATGGGAAAATCTATTCCATCGCATACGGCAATCCATGCGCCGTGCATATCGACCCTATCGAGAAAAAACCTTTTTTCCATTTCCTTCCATCCACACATGCCTTCTCCATCGCTGCCGCTGGGTGTAATTTTCGATGTCTGAATTGTCAGAACTGGCAAATTTCACAGGTAAGTCCCAAGGATTCTGACAATGTTGATCTTATGCCGGATGAGGTTGTGAAAGCTTGCGCCAGGTCCGGAAGTGAATCTATTGCGTATACCTATTCTGAACCGACAACGTTTTATGAATATGCATACGATACAGCAACGTTAGCGCGCGAGCAAAAGATTCGCAATGTGTGGAAATCCAACGGATTTATCAATGAAAAGCCTTTACGAATGTTATGCAAAGTCCTTGATGCCGCGAATATCGATCTGAAAATCTTTGACGAGGATATTTACAAGAAGCTTAGTGCCGGTAAGCTTGCACCCGTTCTTCGGACGCTTAAAGTCCTTCACGAAGAAGGAGTGTGGCTTGAAATTACCAATCTCGTCATTCCGACATGGACAGACAATTTCGATATGATCAAACAGATGTGCGATTGGCTTTGCACGATCGGCTTGTCTCAGGTCCCCCTTCATTTCAGCCGTTTTACACCACTCTATAAACTCAGTCAGCTTCCCCCCACACCGACGTCGTCATTAGAAAAAGCGTATGACATTGCATCGAAAGCAGGGATACAGTACATTTATCTTGGAAACGTTGCAGGCCATTGGGCCGAAAACACCAGATGTCATAAATGTCAAAAAACTATCGTTGAGCGACGCGCGTTCACTCTTCTTGCGAATCATATTGTGAACGGAGAATGTGCGTTCTGCGGGGAGCCAATCCCCGGAGTGTGGAACTAAGGTAACGTAGAACAGCGAAACCAAATCCTCTAACCAGAAAGGATGTACTAATGGCAACTCCTGACTTTGTCTTTTTCGATGGAAAGATCGTTCCTTATCACGACGCGAATGTTGGTGTGATGACTCATGGATTAAATTATGGTACCGGAATTTTTGGAGGGCTCCGCGGTTATTGGAGCAACTCCGAAAAACAAATGTTTGTCTTCCGTCCGCTCGATCATTACACACGGTTTCTCGATTCGGGCAGATTGCTGCGCATGGAACTTCCTTATACGAAAGAAAGCCTGACAGAATCGACTCTTGAACTGATCCGCAAACAGAACTTCCGTGAAAATGTCTATATCCGTCCCTTAGCATTTTATGGCGACGAGATTATCGGTGTCCGCCTGCACAACCTGACACCGCGCATGGCCATCGCGGTTGTTCCGTTCGGACGATACGTCGAACAGGAAGAAGGTGCACATGTCACAATCTCTTCGTGGCGGCGTATTGAGGACAATATGATTCCGGCACGGGGAAAAATAGCCGGTGCGTATGTGAATTCTGCCCTGGCAAAAACAGATGCCCAGCTCTCCGGTTTTGATGAAGCGATTGTGTTAAGTCAGGACGGTCATGTTTCTGAGGGTTCGGCAGAAAACATTTTCATGGTAAGAAACGGCATCTTCGTAACACCGCCGGTTACCGATAATATTCTGGAAGGCATTGTACGACGTACGTTTATGCAAATCATCAAGGATGAATTGGGAATGTCTATAGTAGAGCGTTCTATTGACCGTACGGAATTGTTCCTTGCAGATGAACTGTTTTTTGTCGGAACGGGAGTACAGATGGTAGCCATCACAAAGATCGATCATCGACTTATCGCTGATGGAAAAATGGGACCCCTCACGCTCAAATTACGCAATCTGTATTTCGATGTTGTCCATGGCAGAATAGCAAAGTACCGTAACTGGTGTATGCCCGTCTATAAGAAGTAGAACGCTCTGTGATAACAACAATGTTTCTCGCTGGCATGAAGGTCCCGGCGGAGATTCTCGTTCGTAGAGCTGATCCCAAAGCAAAATCTCTCCGCCATGGTGAAAGGCAGAGAATGTTTGCAGTTGACAACATAGGTATTTCGTCACCGACGCCCTCACTGTGACACACTCCGATACGGTCTCTGGACATACTCTGCGCCGCGCAAACATCGCGCTCTTTTTCCTTGGTATTGGATCTCTTCTTTCGCAAATTCTTCTCGTTCGAGAATTCCTTGTCAGTTTTTACGGGAATGAATTGAGCATCGGCATCGTGTATGCCGGATGGCTGGTCTGGATCGGAATCGGGAGTGCTCTAGGGAACAGGCTGATCAAGCTGGGACAACACGCTTCCCGGTATTTCCGGGGTCTTCTTCTTCTCGCACCCATCGTAACGTTTACACAAATTCTCGCTGTGAAATTCGTCCGCGTATTTATGTCGACAACTGCCGGAGAATTTCTTTCCATGGCCCAGCTCATCGTGTTCGCTTTTATTCTCCTCAGTGTCGGATGCATGATGTGGGGAATGCTCTTCACGCTAGGAGCACGATTGCTCTCTTCCGGACGAAAGGACATCTGGACGGGTGTGAACAGAGCTTATGTACTGGAATCACTGGGAAGCGTTGCAGGAGGATTACTCTTTTCCTTCGTATTGGGATCGCTGCTTTCGACCGTACAACTCGTTTTGTTTATCGCCCTCATCGCCTGGAACATTGTACTATGGCAGATCTGTGCTGAAAAGAAGTGGACCCCGGTTCTCTTTTTTGTTTTCTCAACCCTTCTGTACCTTTTACTTCTTTCACCAATCCGCTTGCTGGAACATCAAATCAATTCCTATCAGTGGTACTTGATGAATAACAAACTGACCTTCGTCCATTCAATCGATACGCGCTATCAGCATTTGGCGCTTCTCCAACTCGATAATCAGTATACGGTCTACGCGGATGGACGCCCGGCGTATAACACTCCCAACACGTATGAGGCGGAAGTGTTCACGCATACGATCATGGTTCATCGGACAGATGCCAAGCGTGTTCTTGTTGTTGGCGGCGGGGTCAACGGTATTATTTATGAATTGCTAAAATATCCGGTACAAAAAATAGATTACCTCGAAATCGATCCCGGGCTTCTTCCGTTTGTTCAGCCCTTCCTGAACGTACAAAATCGACAAGCGCTCGCTGATAAACGGGTAACCCTTGCACGAGGCGATGGAAGAGCATATATACAATCGACTGCCAATCGGTACGATGTGATTCTCCTCAATGTGGGCGAGCCGTCAACGGCAAGCCTGAATCGGTATTTCACGGAAGAGTTTTTTCAACAGTGTGCTTCTCGATTAACCTCTCGCGGTATTCTCGCCTTTTCTTTTCCTTCCTCTATAGAATATCTGGCAGATGAGTTGAAGGATCTCAACGCATCTCTCTATCATACATTGAAGCAAAGCTTCAAGAATGTCTTGCTGATCCCGGGGATGCATGCCATTCTTATCGGATCGTCCAGCGATACAGCGTTTGAACTGCGTCCCGATTCACTGGCATCACGGTTTAAGCAAGCACAAATTCCGACGGATTATTTCTCCGAGTATATGTTTGAAGAACTCATGCCACCCGATAGAATCAAATTCATGAGAACGGCGCTTGAATCTGCCTCGGGTGTTCGGTTGAACACCGACAACAATCCTGTGACCTATTATTTTGATCTTTTACTGTGGAACCGATTTCTGCACGAGAGTAACACTTTCATCATGCAGATCACTGCATCACGGATCTTCATCGGGGAACTCGTGTGTGTGCTCATTCTTATTCTCCTGTTCTTTGTACGGGGACGATTTCAATCACAGAGGGTACAAAATTCTTCCGTTCAGCAGAAACAAGAACGAACGGGGTTGGCGATCATCATCACTCTTGTTGGATTGATCGGTATGGCAGTCCAGCTTCTTCTGTTGTTGAATTTTCAAGAAGCGTTCGGATCTGTCTATGAAATGGTAGGGGCTATGACCGCGGCACATATGTGCGGGTTAGCTTTTGGTGCCGTGTCCATCAGTACTTTGAAGAATAGACAGAGCAGCAAATATTTCCTGCTCAGTACGCTGATTTTGTTTCTGGGGATAGTCCTTGCATTGCCTTATGTTTTACATTCACTGTTAATCGTACACTCAATGCCTCTTACGCTTCTCTCTACGATGGTCTGTGGCAGCCTCGTTGGGATTGTGTTTAGTGTGGGAAATCAATTCTATCTTACAAACTCTCAATCACTCGGCTCTGTATACGCATTTGACGTCTTCGGCTCATCCCTCGGTGCGTTAACAACGTGTTCTATTCTTCTGCCGGTTCTGGGAATCCATGGGATGGCCGGCTTTCTTGCCTTGCTGTTTACACCTGCAATACTCGCAGCACTTTTTCTCCGTACATGATCCCGTCTCAGCACAGTGTGTTTTGTCATATTTCGCTTTTAAGAGCGCTGATAATCATCGGCAGTGACACTCGAAACGTTGTGCCCTCCTGTTCTGATGTCGTAAATGAAACGCTTCCTTCAAGATACCGTTCACACAGCAGTTTGATGCTATAGGTACCAAGACCGCGATGTTTCCCCTTGGTAGAATATGATCGTTTAAACATTTGCTGTTGTACTTTTTGAGGAATAAACGTAGAATTGTGAACCCAAAATTCCACACGATCTGTGAGTTGCCGGCATATCACGATGACCGTTTTATCGACCACTGGTACTTCGAGAGTGTTTTTTATCATATTGCCAATAACACGACCGAGCAATGCCGTATCAGAAGCGATAGTACGTTGAGCAGAATAAGGATGCAGTCGGATTGTCCTTCTTTCCGTCACCTTATGGTGACGATATGCTTCGCATTGTTCCTCTAAAAATGCCGCTGATTCGACAACTGCCGAAATAACTGTGATCGCATTATTTTCGGCGGCTCCAAGTCCCCCTCCCGCGCAATGGAACATTCCTGGGGATTCATATTCGCTTGACCGTTAAGAAGAATCGCACGAACGATTGCGAAAGTTTGATAAAATTCTGTGGTTCCGCACATCCCCGTAGATATCAGGGCGTGCACACATTGGAGAGCATCACAAAGACGTTCGCCGATGAGGGAAACGGGCTCAGCCGATCCGAGAACGTCAATGCATCTCTTATTTGCGAAGAGTATTTAACGCATCGAATTGAGAATCACGACTACACAAGGATTGGCATTTAACACCTCATGCTGCAAGGGAATATTGTCAAACTGCTGGATTTGTGTGAAAATCTCTTTTTGTGGAGTAGAAACCATCGAGGGAGTTTGTTCTGGCACAGAAGAGTTAGTCATAGTATATAACCTTAAAGAAAGAACCTATTTCATGGTGTTTCTTGAAAAACAAATCCATAGAGTCGATTCTGTTACATACGCAGAGCGATATTAACGTATCTTCGCTATTGTCTGATCCGTGGTTAACAGCATGGGCAATAACACACTGAATCTTGTTCCATCTTCCGGCGAGGTTGTAAACAATATCTTCCCTTGGAGATATCTCTCGGTCAGCAATTTCATACCATATGTACCAAGACCTCGGTTCGGTCCTTTTGTAGAAAAGGAACGCTGGAACATGTGCAATTGAATAGAACGCGGTACAACGGTCGCATTATGCACCCAGAATTCCACGTGCTCATCTCTGTGATTGCAGCCTACTGTTACCGTTCCTCCCTCAACAGATGCTTCAAGTGCATTCTTGATCATGTTACCCAGGACACGTCCGCAAATCAGCGGGTCCGAGACAAAAGTGCAAGGCTGTGCTTGAGAATCAATGTGCAGTGTGCGATTCTTTGCAACAGTATGATAGCGGAAAAGATTATATTGTTCCTGGATAACATCGCGAGAGTTGAGTGCAACCGGCACGGCGTTCAACTCATTTGTTTCTGCTGCTGATAACATACGCTGGGCGTTAATTTCATCAATAAGTTTTTTCGTCAAGAGTTCAAGGATAGAACGATATTCTTCATGTTCCTCCCCCGCTCCCATAGAAAGTAGTTCAAGATATCCGCTGAGTCCGCCGGCAATATTGAGGACATCATGAAAGAATATCCTTTCTAATGCCCTTCGTCGTTTTTCATGGCTGATATCGGAGACAGCAAAGACGGTGAACATCTCTTGATCGATCACCAGGGGTGTTGCGGAAACACTCAAGTCCAAAGAATCCAAATGAGCCGGCCGCGAAATTAAACATTCCTGAACATTGGCATGTCCTTTCTGACTTATCAGGATTGCCTGTACAGCACCGCAGGTACGGCAAAATTCTGTTGTACCGCAGCCGCCTTCAGTTTCGTACGCATGTGCGCAATGTAATGCTTCACCGGGACGCTTGCCGAGAGGAGAATTTTCGCCTAATTCTTCTGCTAATGTATTTAATGCCCGGTTGGCAAAAATAATCTGCCGGTGCATATTTAACACAACGACGATCCATGGAATTGCGTCTAACACTTCGCACTGCAAGGGAATGCTGGCAAAGTAATGAACTTGCCTCTTCAACTCTTCAGGCGTTGCGCGTTCTGAAGGTGCATAAAGTGTCGCGGGAGCAATGCCGTTCATAGATGTACTCCTCTTCTGTATGATCTCGCTATAATCTAGACAAGAAATCTGCCATCTAATATGACTAAAATTGCAGAAATTTCAACAGGCTGCTCGTATCTCTGGATGATAATAGCCATCTAAGTAGAATATCTCGTTATCACCGAATCAATTTTTCTAGGATTGCTGTTTCAATCTGTGGAAGGGATGCGTCCTGCATACAGGTTTGCCGATATGCAGAGAGGAAAGAACTGCCCCCTTTCAGAAGCGTCGCAGTCAGAGCAGGTCTCCCAAGCCTTGTATCGATCTCATATGCCATTCTCATGCCGGCCGTGGCACCGTAGTTTCCTTCGAAGGATCCGGAGAGATTGGAATTCATCATGAGCTCTTGCGCGCGCGCATGCGTCAGATCCGGTGAAAACATTTCTTGAAGAACGTTGTTTAATGTTGCTATGGCGGTGGAGGTTCCATAATACCACTGCCGGGAGGGCGAATCTCCGCTGAGGTGCGTTTGCATGGAAAGATAGTACGCAATGCCTTCGTTTTGAACCACGTCTATTAATTGCTCTGCAACATTTCTCGGTTTAATGGATTCCGGCAGCGACTGCTGCAGTACGGAATACACGGCGTGGAAACATTCATGGGCGGTGGTACTTAGCACTTCAATGAATTGCGCTTCCACATCCGGCGGTCCGTCCATGATACGTGCAAGATTGACCACGATAACGGGATCACCTTCTCTGTCCGAGACAAAGGTTGGAATGTCGTAATTCCATACGACGTGACGTACAAATGCTGCCGCCCGTTCGTTTCCTATGACAACGAAATATACGGAAAACCGGGTAGCGATTTTTGCCTCAGCCGGAAAGAAAGAGGCAATCGTCGCGACAATGCGGCGATCAAGTTGCCGTCGTTTTATTTCCGTGAGAAGCTTCCGGAGTTCCGGAATATGGTTTTTCGCCGGGAAGAACCCATAGACATCACTTTCGAACCTGGGAATATCCCGCGCAAGTTCCAGCTGGTCACGAAAGTCGTCTGCCGATTTCTCTGTACGTGCCAGCGTAATGCTTGTCGCTGCGGCAAGCTGGTTTCCGCGCAGTTTTGCAATACGATCAGCATCGCCGACCCGGCGATCAAAATAATCGAGTGTCTGCTCGGCGGCACTGTAATCCACTCCCAGTGAAAAATCAAAATCCGGATGTGGTTGTGCGTGCAGGGGTTCAAGGAGAAATCCCAACCATAAGGAAAATACAGTGCTGATGCATAGCAAAATATGAGAAACCGGGTTCATACTCATGTTCTCTCTTCATGGTAAAGGTAATGGGAAAGGAATTAGATATCAAATCTCTGTTCAACGACTTGTCATTTATCCTGGAGTTTGCTATTTTGATTCCATAAACGATCTCACTACTCGCATTCCTAAAAGAACATTGTACATCTGAGGGGTGGTTCAATGAAAACTCCCTTTCTCATTTTCCTTCTTCCGATCCTCGTGTTCGGACAAGTCAAGCAGAGTACATCGAGACCATCCAATCGGCTCTCTAAGACCTCCGTCTTTCAATACAAGAACTTAGACGGGAATGCCATTAATTGCACCATCTCTTCGGGTGGCCCATTCGCAGATTATCGCGCTACAAACTCGAGTGGATTAGAGTGGCCAAAAGGCACTGGAAAAACAGCGATTTATACAGCTGGAATCTGGCTGGGGGGGATACATCGGCCGACCAAAGAACTCCGTATATCACATCAGTATTACGATTCTGAATTTCAACCTGGAATTATCCCAGACACGTTCAATACCTCCACCAACAATGAATCTATATATATAGATGGATCTTACGATCCACGGTACCGCTTGTACAAGATCAATAGAAACGATACGCTTCATCCGACACTCAATTCGGATTATCGCGAGTGGCCTGGAGATCTTGGTGCTCCGTATCTTGATGTGAATATGAATGGAGTGTGGGATGCCGGTATTGACAAACCGCAATTCTTCGGTGATCAACAGATCTGGTGCGTCTACAACGATGCGAATATTACGTGCCATAACAATTTTTCCCTTTCGAAGCCGATGGGTATCGAGGTTCAGGTTTTGTATGCAGCTTCGAGACAATTCCGGTATTATGAAAACAGCATGTTCATCCGGTGGCGCATTATCAATAAAAGCGATGCTGATTACGATAGTGTGTACTTTGGAATTTTTTCTGATTTTGATCTTGGCGATGCAAACGATGATCTTCCCGGTTGTGATACTCTTTTGAACCTTGGCTACGTATATAACGGAAGCGATTTTGATCCCGGCACTCATGGATATGGTGCGCAGCCTCCTGCTGTTGGTTTCCAGCTCATCAATGGTCCTCGTATTCCTGGTGTCCCCTCCGACAGTGCTCGTGTCGGAGGAATCTGGCGCCATGGCTTTCGACAATTAACGATGACTTCTTTTGTGTTCGTCCACCCACTTGCGTGGCTCCCAGATTGGTGGTGGGATGGAGACTATTATTATGATAGTTATTACTTTCTTAAGGGGGGATATCCAAGATTAACGGATCTTCAGGATTCGAGATTTAAATTTACGTTTTCAGGAGATCCTATTGCAAAGACCGGAAATCTTCCGGAAAATTTTCCCCTGGGTATCTTTGCACCTCAAGATATTATGATACTTCTCAGCTCGGGTCCTTTTACGCTGGCAAAAAGAGATACACAGGAAATCGTTGCAGCTTTGCTTATCTGTCAGGGAAAGAACCGGCTCGAAAGTCTTCAGTTCCTTAAGAACCTTGCATCATACACACTCCTGGAGGATTTCTCAGGTGATGCATATATCCCGCCAACACCGATGCCAGTAGCACCGGAACTCTATGCGTTAGAGCAGAATTATCCCAATCCGTTCAATCCGGAAACCGTAATACAATACGAACTTCCCGGGCCTGCGCATGCCATCCTGCGTATCTACAATTCACTCGGTCAACTCACCACAACATTAGTAGATGAAGTGAAGGAGGCCGGAATTTATCGGACAGTTTGGAATAGCAAAGCACAATCCGGAGCACAAGCCGCATCCGGTGTTTATTTCTATTCGCTGGAAGCAAACGGATACCTCTTCTCAAGAAAGATGATTCTTTTACGATAATCACAACGCATCACAGTGATGAAGTGTGAAGAGATCCAGATGGGGTTTCCTCTTCATTGTTGGATTTTTTGGAGTCCGCTTTCGTAGAGACCCCGAATGAGTAATTTTTCTTTCTTCCAACTATTCCCTACCTTGGTTGTGTCTAAAAATTGAACCAACAGAAATTTCCTCGATGCCGTATATAGGCGAAATTAGTGCTTTAGCAACTGCAGTAATGTGGACCGGGAGTTCTCTCTCTTTTGCTGCTGCTACGACACGGATCGGTTCTGTCTATGTGAATGTCACCCGCTTGTTCTTCGCTGTCGGACTCCTCCTCGGCACCATCCTGCTTGCCGGTATTCCCTTTGAAGTCTCTCTCCGTCAAATCTGTTTTCTCGTTCTCAGCGGATTAGTCGGATTCGTTTTTGGCGATACCTTTCTCTTCAAATCATATGAATATAACAGCGCCCGTATCGCAGCGTTGATCATGTCTGCTGTACCGGCAATCACGGCCATCTTCGCCTATATGTTCCTTCGCGAAACACTTGCGCCGGCAGGTATCGCTGGTATGGCTATCACCCTAGCCGGAATTACACTCGTGGTAGCCGAGCGAAAGGAATTGTCTTCGCATCCTGTCCCGATTTCGATGATCGGAGTTTTTTATGCTTTTCTCGCTGCAATCGGTCAAGCCGGAGGATTGATCCTGGCTAAGAATGCGTTTGCCCTCGGACCGATTAACGGATTCCTCGCGACGCTGATACGCGCAAGCTCAGCGGTCATCATTCTTGCGTTGATGAATTATGCGGCGGGTCGATATACAAAACCCATCGAGGTTTACTCGAAGGACAGGAAGGCGCTTTCCTTTACCGTGCTGGGGTCTGTCTTTGGTCCGTTTCTAGGAGTTACCTTCAGCCTTATTTCTATTTCACTGACCAAAGTAGCTATTGCCGCAACGATCATGGCACTCGTTCCCATTCTTATGCTGCCTACGGTCCGGATTTTTTTTCACGAACATTTATCATGGCGGGCGATTGTAGGAGCATGTGTGGCTGTTGTCGGAGTAGGCGTGCTTTTTCTCCGATAAAATTCTTTGAAGATATGGAAAAAAACAACGGTTCAAATGTTCGATGCCAATTGATTTTCGAAACCAGATATCATAGCAGAAAAAAAATCTACAATCTAAAGAACTGAACAAAGAATGGACATGAACAAAAACAATCATTCAATAACGTACCTCGGAAGGATATTCTTTATGAAACAGACCTCATCCTTACTTTATCTTTGTCTCGTCGTTTTATTCACCTGCAGTTTTCTGTCTTCTCAAAACAAGAAACAAAGCGGAGGGAAAGGCGACCTCGAGAGCGGCTTACCGCCCGATATTCATCGGCTCAAGATCGGTGATTCGGCACCGGATTTTTCATTACTCGGGATTGATGGTAAAACTTACAGCCTTGCCGATTTCAACGATGCACCCGTTCTGATGGTGGTTTTTCTTTCGAATCACTGTCCGTATTCCCACGCCGCTGAGACCCGCTTGCTCCCGCTGGCCGTCGAATTCAAAGGAAAAGGTCTTGCAGTTGTCGCTATTAATCCTAATAGTCCGGAGGGCGTGGATCTTGGTGAACTTGGGTACAGTAAATATAACGACAGCTACGAAGAGATGAAACTCTATGCCAAAGAAGCCGGCTTCTCTTTCCCGTACCTGTACGACGGTGATACGCAGGTGACGGCCAAAGCGTACGGGTGTCTTGCCACGCCCCATGTTTTTCTCTTTGACCAACAGCGGCATTTGCGTTATGCTGGCCGGTTTGATGATTCCCGTTTTGCCGACGCATCTACAGTTACATCACCCGATACACGCAATGCGGTCGAGGCGCTGCTTGCAGGGAATCCGGTGCCCGTCGAGATGACAAAACCGATGGGATGTTCAACAAAGTGGAATTCAAAGAAGGAACAAATTGTCCTCATCACTGAGAAGTGGAACAACTCCCCAGTCACATTGGATACAATCAACCTCGCTGGTATTGCCGACCTCGTTCATAACAAGACTTCAAAGTACCGGCTTTTCAATGTTTGGGCGACATGGTGTGGTCCGTGTGTCAAGGAGTTTCCCGGATTGGTATCTATTTCCCGACGTCTTGGCAACCGCGACTTTGAACTTATTACCATCAGTTTGAACGACCCGAAAGAGCAACCGAAGGTCCAGAGTTTCCTTGAGAAACAGCATGTTTCGATTCCCAGCCGGGTGGAACGTTCAATGAAGACTGAAGGACGGAAAACCAACAACTATCTCTTCACGGGCACCAATACCGATGCCTTGATACAGGTTCTCGATCCCTCCTGGCCTGGTCCGCTGCCACACACTGTTCTTATTGCCCCGTCGGGAAAAATTGTCTACAGCCATAATGGCATTGTCGATACCACGGAACTTCTGGCTATCATACTCAAGGAACTCGGTCCCTATTACAAATGACATTTCATATCATGGTTTTATACTTTTCGATTCATATCTGAGAATAGCATAAGATGGAGTGAAGTGAAGAAATTGTTCAAGCAGCAACTTCAAAGGAAAAAAAGCATTATCCAGGGAAATGAAGAAAATCCTGAATTTGTCGTGCGGGATTTATTATTCGGGCATGGCAAATTCAGCATCGGAAGGTCGAAGTTTATCATGCATACTCCGGAGGGCATGGTAAGCTGTTTCACTTCCTCTGAGCATTGCTTGATGAAAGATTCGGTACGCTTCTCCCCTGTTTCGTGGAACACCGACACCCTTTTCATAACAGTACCCGAGGGCTACAGCAGAAAACAATGATCCCTCCTGGGCTGTTTTGTTGAGAACCGACAGAGCTGTATTGATGTCTACCGCATCGATCTGGCCTATTGCTGTCGCAGCAGCAAGCCTGATTTCGGCTTCGAGACTTCCCAGCCGGGCGGCACGATTCCACAGTTCGACTGCCCGAACTCTGTCCTGCTGAATCCAGCGTCCAGTGAAATAGCACGACCCTTCTTCCACGATGGAAGGAACATGTCCTGCTGATACAGCTCGCTGGAGCACTTCAAACGCCTGTTGTTCATTTAACAACTTGCTATATCCTATCGAGGTTAATCCGGACCAGACATACAGTGCATCCGGATTATTTCTGGAGGTTTGTATCTCAAGCTCGCGCGCAAATTCCGTTGTTGTCATCATTTTCCAGAGCAAGGCCGGTGCTCGATACGACTCAAGATGAAGAGCCCGCAGATAATACACCCCGGCAAGAATGAGATCCTTCCGTACATTTAATCCGTGTTCATAACAGCGTCCCAGCAGACATAAAGCTTCCGGATTCCCGGAATTTGCAGATCGAAATAAAAGTGATTGTGTCACAGAATCAATTTTTGATTTAGGCGTGTCACTCTTCGACTTCTGTGAAAGAACGTCGATGCCCTGATATGCTTCCCGGATGAGAGTGGTGTCTTCGATGGTTGACGCTGTATCTGTGTGAAAATCAATGAAGAGCAAATTATAACTTGTATCGCGAGGATTCTTCCGTGTAGGAGTGCTTCTCGGCCGTTCCTTTTCTGAGGTGACACTCTCCGTCGTAAATAACGTATCCAGTCCGCGCCGCACCATTTCTTTCATAGCTTCCGTTGCTGCAGACGATCCGAGACCTGACGCTTTTTTGAAATATTGATATGCCCGTCCCCACTGACGCGGGACAACAAAATTTTCCGTGTACATCAATCCCATGACATACAGTGCTTCCGGAATATCAACGTTCGCTGCTGCGCGAAAGCATGTAAACGCCTCAAAGGGGTTCCAATCAACACCGCGACCATTCATGAAGAGAATACCAAGATTAAATTGTGCAAGCGGCAGATGCTGGTCGGCAGCTTTTTGAATCCAGAACGCAGCTTTCGTTGTATCTGCCGGGAATCCTTTCCCCAGCAAAAAACGCAATCCTAACTCGTGCTGAGCCGGTGCTTCACCCGCGTTTGCCTTCTGCATCAATACAAATGCTTCCAGTAATTGATAATCCAATGTTGAAGGAAGTACTAGGGGAACAGAAGCAGATTCAGAGTTCCGAAATACCTGAGGTTTCTTTTGTTCTTGTGCAATAAGCGGGCAATGGACAACGAGGGACACGATTGCCGTAGCCAACACGAGAGTATAAATTCGTACTCGAATAGTGAACCTCGCTGGAGTAAGTAACACTTCTTACAATTTCGTATATTGTTTACGCAATTTCCACAACGACAAAGCACTCAGCACATCTTTTTTGAATATGGCATCAAGAATCCGAAGAAAACCAAAGATAAAAATATGCTGTATCCAATCCCTGGAAGAATCTCTTCTTGCGATTCATTGGGGAGCTTCTGCGGTCGGATTGGTGTCAAGAATGCCAAGCGGTCCCGGCAGCATCCCCCTTGAGAGAATTGCCTCCATCGCTGCCACAGTGCCGCCAGGCGTCGATTCGGTTCTTTTAACCTGCAGTCAGGATACCGAACAGATTATTGCTCAACAGCGTCAGACTTCCGTGACAGCGATTCAGCTGGTGGACTCCATTCCAGTGACTGGCTATGCCCTGCTGCGAAAAGCTCTGCCGGGGATTCGTATGATCCAGGTCATTCACGTTCGTACGAACGAATCCATATGGGAGGCTGAGCGCGTTGCACCCTATGTCAATGCCCTTCTCCTTGATTCTGGAAATCCCTTGCTGTCAGTGAAAGAACTTGGTGGTACCGGACGGACTCACGATTGGTCGTTAAGCCGTCAAATAGTAGACGCTGTACCAATACCGGTGTTCCTTGCCGGTGGATTGAATCCCTCAAATATTCGCGCAGCTCTCGAGACAGTTCAACCCTACGGTATCGATGTTTGCAGTGGAGTACGTACGAATGGTGTGCTGGATGAAGACAAACTTTCGGAATTCGTTTCCCAGATCGAGGAAGTAACTTATGAGTGATAATAAAATTATTTTTTCCATGGTTGGCGTCGGCAAAGTAGTTAAACCAAACCGTCAAATTCTCAAAGACATTTACCTCTCGTTTTTTTATGGTGCAAAAATCGGTGTGCTTGGATTGAACGGCGCAGGAAAAAGCACGCTCCTTCGCATCATCGCCGGTGTTGATAAAGATTATCTCGGACAGATCACGGCACAAAAAGGAATTACTTTTGGACACCTTTCACAGGAACCGGAACTCGACCCAACAAAAACCGTTAAGGACCTCGTCGAAGAAGGCGTACAGGAGATTGTCACCCTGGTGAAGGAATATGAATCTGTTAACCAGCAGCTTGCCGAACCCGACGCCGATTATGATACTCTGTTGGAGAAACAAAGCAAGCTGCAGGAAAGAATCGATCATCTCAATGCCTGGGACTTGGACAGCAAGCTTGAACAGGCAATGGATGCGTTACGGTGCCCGCCGCCGGAGACACCGATTAATATATTATCGGGAGGTGAACGTCGCCGTGTGGCACTCTGCCGTTTGCTTCTGCAGGAACCGGATGTACTTCTTCTCGACGAACCGACTAACCATCTCGACGCTGAATCCGTTGCATGGCTGGAACATCATTTGAGTCTCTACAAGGGTACGGTCATTGCGGTCACACATGATCGGTACTTTCTCGACAATGTGGCCGGATGGATTTTGGAGCTCGACCACGGCGAAGGGATTCCTTTTGAGGGGAATTATTCGTCGTGGCTTGATCAAAAAAAACGACGGTTGGAAGTGGAAGAAAAACAGGAATCAAAACGGCAGCGAGTGCTGCAGCGCGAATTAGACTGGGTCCGTTTGAATCCCAAAGGACGCCACGCAAAAAGTAAAGCACGTATCGCTGCGTATGAAAAGATGCTGAATGAACAAACTGACAATCGCGACGATGAAATGGAAATATATATTCCTCCCGGACCGCGGCTGGGCAACGTCGTCATAGAATCGACTGGCGTGTCAAAAGTGTATGGTGACAAGCTTCTCTTTGAGAACTTGAACTTCGCGCTTCCGCCCGGCGGTATCATCGGTGTTATCGGTCCTAATGGCGCCGGCAAAACGACGCTTTTCAGACTAATCACCGGACAGGAAAACCCGGATGCCGGTACAATAAATATCGGGGATACGGTAAAACTTGCCTATGTCGACCAAATGAGACCTCTGGATCCAGACAAATCGATTTGGCAGGAGATTTCAGGCGGAGAAGATATCATTATGCTGGGGAATCGTGAAGTGAATTCGCGCGGATACGTCGCTCGATTCAATTTCAGCGGTACCGACCAGCAGAAACCTGTCGGCAGGATTTCCGGTGGTGAACGGAACCGTGTTCATCTTGCCAAAGTTCTGAAAGATGGTGCCAATGTACTCTTGCTCGACGAACCCACGAATGATCTTGATGTCAATACACTTCGCGCCCTGGAAGAAGCCCTCAGCGAATTTGCCGGCTGCGCCGTTATCATCTCGCACGACCGGTGGTTTCTCGACCGCGTGGCAACACATATCCTCGCTTTTGAAGGGGAAAGCAGCGTTGTGTGGTTCGATGGAAATTATTCTGAGTATGAGGAGCTACGGAAAAAACAGCTGGGGATCGCAGCTGATCAGCCGCACCGGATTAAGTACAAACGATTGACGCGAGAGTAAAATACGTGATTTGAGACTGGGGATTTGAGGCTCGAAGCTACCGACTTATTTTTTTCTCTCTGCTGTTTGAAACTCACTTCTCTTCCAATTTCACTAAAATCTCTTCCAGGAATTCTTTTACCTCGCCCATTTCTTTTTTGATTTCTTCGTCCTGGATTTTTTTCTTTTGAGGAACAGACAACAATTCGAGTTGTTCTCCGGTGTCCGGCTCCGGCGTGAATTCCTTCATGATCTGCTTGGCACCTTCAATCGTGTACTTTTCATCCCGCAATAACTGCTTAATGTGCATGATGAGTTTGATATCTTTATTCGTATAAATACGATTGCCGGCACGGTTCTTCGCAGGCTTGAGTTCGGGAAATTCGGTTTCCCAGTAGCGAAGGACATACTGTTCCAGTCCTGTAATCCTGCTGACTTCACTAATCGAGTAGTACAGTTTTTTGATGCCCGTATTCTTCATAGATCCCTCATGGTTTGGTCAGTATCTCGATGGAAAAGTAGTAAATGTTGCGATGATTTGCAATCGCGAATCCTCCCTCGAAAATCAGAAGAAGAATCTGATGCGCGGTGGGGCGAAAAGCCTGAGGTCTATGCCGGTAATTCCGTATGCACATACCGATGAAAATTCTTGGGAAATTTTTTCCGCAGTTGAAGAACCATGGCTACGAGAACCTTCAGCGGTGACGACAGACGTATTCGCTTCGAGAACACGTCATATCGTGCACGTTCAATCCTGAGAAGAAGAAGATAATAAATATTTCCCATGGTACGGGCTGCAGTAAACAGGGGCTTATCCTCTTCGGCAAGACATGCTTTTGCCCGGCGGAAGTACTCGTGGGCGCGATCGCATTCATACTTCATCAATTCTATAAAGTTCTCGTTGTACGTAAAACTCAACAAGTCCTGTTCTGAGTACCCGAATCTTTTTAGATCTTCCAGGGGTAGATAGATCCGGCCGTGCTTGGCATCGGTTCTAATATCACGTAGAATGTTCGTCAGCTGTAAGGCAATACCAAGATTCAAGGCATACTGCTTCGTTTTCTCGTTCGTATACCCGAAGACCTCAGCACAAATCAATCCAACCGTCGAGGCAACACGATAACAATACTGTTCCAGTTCAAGAAACGTTCCGTATCGTTTATTCATGAGATCCATTTCCATCCCTTTGATCAATTCATAGAAATGTTCTATGGGAATATGGAATCGATGGATAATGGCTGCCAATCTATTCAGGAGAGAATATCGGGAAACACCATAGAGAGAGCGCTTCAACTCTTCTGTCCATTGCAGGAGCAGCGCATACTTCTCTTTTTCGTCACCGTCTTCATCAACAATATCATCGGTGATGCGGCAGAACGCGTAAATTGTTTCAATAGCCTCGCGTTTGGGACGCGGCAGAATAAGGAAGGAGTAATAGAAGCTGCTCTTTCGGTTCTGCGAGAAATCAACTATGGCAGAGGGAGCCATATTCATAATTGCAAGTTACGACAAAAAAGATTGAAAGAGAAGTCTTAGCTTATCGAGAGTTGAAAGGACCGGCCGCTGTGAGAGGACATCATAGTTTTTCTGCCGAATTCTCTGCAAAATTCGATTGCCGCCATGCCATGTAATTTTCAGTTCCAAGGAAAGATCCCTGCCAACCATGGATAAGAGGGGTTTCCCTTCTTCAAAGAATTCGACTGTACGGCTCACTTGCTGTGCCAAAAGATTCCTGAAACGTCCGTCAAATAATTTGTTGTGCAGGTCGTGCTCGGAATAGGAGTACTCGTTCATGTCTTCTAAAGGCAGATAAATGCGGTCTTTCTGGATATCTACGGAGACGTCCTGCCAAAAATTTGTTAATTGCAAAGCGGTGCAAAGGTTATCGGAAAGCTGGAGCATCGATTCGCTCCGATAGTTAAACAGGAGCAGCATCAATCGTCCGACGGGATTGGCGGAGTTGTTGCAATAGGCCAGCACATCTCCAAATGTATCGTATCGTTTCACTGTAACATCCGAACGGAATGCTGTTAGAAGGTTTTGAAACAACTCGAGAGGAATTTGGAATCGTTCAACTGTTTCGGCGAGGGCAACAAATACACGGTGCGTCGGAGTCCCGTTGTAGCATTCTTCAAGATATTGTTCCCATTGATTCAGGTTATCCATACGCTCGGCGAGTGTGTACCCCGGTTCATCGGCATAGTCGTCTGCGATTCTGGCAAAGGCATATATAGCCCAAACATACTTCCGCATGTTCTTGGGAATACAATAGGAAGCAACTGGAAAGTTCTCATAATGGCTGCGGGTAATTTGCTCGCAATACTGAAAGCCCTCTTCCGGCGCCCAGTATGTTCCATGAATATGAAGTTTTGGATCAGGCATAATCCGTAGTGTGCTCAATCGCCATAAAAAAATATTGCGTGCGTACTCCTATGAACAATGGATCTTGGATAATCAAGCGGTTGGCGGGGCTGTGTCTTTAACCGGTACAGTGTAGACCTCGATCGGAAAATCTAATCCTTTGACGATAACCGGTTCATGCGGAAGTGTGGGTATTTCATCCTTCACAAGTTCCCATGTGCGGCGTGAAATCATGATTCCTTCCACCGGTGCATTGGATTCAAGGCGGTTGGCAAGGTTCACATCGGAACCCAGAACTGTGTACGCAAGCTTTTTCCTTGTTCCCATATTTCCAACAACGACATCACCGGTGTTGACGCCAACGCGGATCTTCAGCGGAAACAATCCTTCCCTCACCCATTTCTCCTTCAACTCTCGGCATTTGATCTGCATCTCGATGGCTGCTTTCACACAGCGCACGGCATGGTCAGCTTGCGGCTCGGGAGCACCAAAGAAGACCATGAGCCCGTCACCGATGTATTTATCCACCGTTCCTTCATATTTGAAAACGATTTGCACCATGGCGTCAAAATATTCTGCAAGAAAATTCTGGATTTGGTCAGGAGTCATCGTGGAAGAATACGTCGTAAAACTCTTGATGTCGCTGAAGAGGATGGTGAGTTCTTTCTTTTGAACATCGAAGATCGATTCCGGATGAGCAAGCTGGCGTTTGACGACTGAGGGAGGTAAATACGCTTCGAAGGACCGTTGTGTTGCTTCCCTTTCCCGTTCCTCATTGATAAATCGATAAACGAGTACGGCAAAGACAGCGACTGTTGTAATAAGGACGGGTCGCACTAAATTGATGATGAGATTTCCGTACAAGAACGCTGCAAGAATCAGAAGGATGTACCCAACGATGAGAACGATAGCGCCGATCCAAAGTCCGCGTGAAGAAACTTTAACCGCAAGCACGCCGATGATGAGCAGCAGGATGATCTCAACACTGATCTTCTCTGTGAAATTTGCCTCCTGAAGAAAATTTTCCGTGAGGATGGTGTGCATCACGTTTGCATGCAGTCCACCCAATGGATACCATTTATCGGTCGGCACAGATTGAATATCGGAAGCTCCCGTCGACGCTTCATTTACTACCACGATCTTATCTTTGAAGAGCGGTTTCCAATCGTACTCCATCATATCGCGGTCTTCGGAAACCCCGTAGACCTGCACCATCTTGTAGTCAGTCATTGCACCCCAGGGACCGATAAAATTCACGATCATATTGCACTGTTCATCGATTGGAATGACAATATCATGCGGCTGTCGTCCGGGGCGGTAAGCACCGGGCAGAGTGATATTCTTCCCGGGACGCAGGATAACCTGGTTTGGTGACACATGCAGATAATCACAAATGGTGCGAAAAGGAAAACTCGGATAGAATCCATCTTCGTACCGGATGAGCAATGGAGCTCGCCGGAACACACCGTCAGGATCGGCTTTAAGATTCAAGAATCCAAGACCACGGGATGCTCTTGCAGCCTCTGGAAATGTCAGGATCGGATTGCCGGCAACAAACATTTTGCTGATATCGCCGTCGACCTTCACTTTCCATTTTGTCGCTTCAAGATATTCCCAATGTGATGCGGGCCTCGGAGCTTTTTGAACGAGGGGATGTTCTCTCAGGTCGAGTGATGTTCCAAAATAGGCATTTCCTGCAGTGTGAATATCCGCAACAAAGACGGTATCTTCCACGGTCTTAAGCGGCGCCCGAAAAATATAATCCCAGATCTGAGCTGCTGCCTGCATTTCCCCAAGATTCCGGACCATTTGTGCGTACTGGCTGCGGGAAATATACGTTCCACCCGACAGCACTTGGATACTGCTGTCCGTCTCACTCACATGAATGATAGTGTTATCGTACGGGATACGTGAAGTGAAATATTTCGCGCGCAGGACAAAAACCTGGTCGAAGGCTTGCGAATTCCATGTCTCAAAGATGGACGGTATGAGCCAGAATAGGAGATGACCGAATACCAGAGAGGACACGATGATGATCACCGTGTCCCTCATTGTCTTTTTTCTACTCGTGGTCAATGGTAATCGTCTTGCTGTAGAAATTGGTCGCTTTGACCTGAACGGAAATATTCGCAACATCCGGGCGGCGTGCACCTTCCACTTTTTCTGTACCGCGAATATTCCCTCCGATAGTAACTGGTTTCTCAGCATTTGTTGCAAACGTCGTGTACCGCTTTCTCACATTTCGAATCTCGGAGACGAGATCATTTGCAAGGATCTGTTTTTTCGAAGCGTCCGCAGAGAAATAGTTACCGATCTTCGATTCGAGATCAAGCAACCGGTCAGTCGACGCAACAACAAAGAAGATTTCCTTGCCCGTGGTCTTATCTAATTTGAGCCAATCACGTCCTTTCGGGATGTAATAATTCTTGTCCGTGAGGTAATCCTTCTGGAATTGCTGGATCTGGTACGGGAAAAGGAGATTCACTTCCCCCTTCGGCCCCTGGTGGAGAATGTACACAAAACATTCTTTGGCAAGCTTTACCATCAACTTGATCTCGTCGCCGCTCTTGAGCACCGTATCGCGCGAGATGGGGATCGGAGTCATAACTTTTTCGTTCGTAGCAAGAACGCCGAACGCCCACTCGAATCCGATGTTCGACTCAGACTGCTGGATAGCTGATGCCGGCGCTGCAGGATCTTCGCTGAACCGGGACCCGAGCGCAAAACATGCTGTCACAATTGCGAGGAGAATGATTGTACGCATAGGGAATGTCCTTTCGTCAATGAGGAATGAGGCTAATCGTCATTTCTTTATCATACTCGGTCTGGCTCCGTGTCGGATTCTGTGAGCCGCGTGTCTTCCGCTTCACTTGCTCTTCAACGTACTGCATCAATTCATTGATCGTCACGGTATAGTCGTTGTTATAATCTGCTTTACCTTCAATACCGTCCAGCAGGTAATACGTGAAGGCGCCATGACCGAACTCAGGAAATTCTTGAGATACTTCTCCGGCGGCACTCGCTGTGAACACAACAATCCCTTCCTTCGTCTTCGAAAGATCGGTGAGGTACTGATTGACCAAATTCTGTTCTGTCGATCCTAAGCCGCGGGTCGCAAAATTTACACTAATACCGCCGCTATGGCACGCATCGGTGAAGACCACCACTCGTTTTGCATTAATGTAGCGCGCCAATACGGTCTGGATATCCCACATCGGAAATGCCGTTGTGCCAAGTGCATTGGGATCGCTGTCATACGTCAGGAGGTACATATTTGATGGACGAGCCGGTTCCGGCGCCCCATGTCCCGCAAAGTAAATTATGACGAGATCCATATCGATTGCCTGGTTAAGGAAATTGATGAGTGCGTTTCGCACATTCGCCAGTGTTGCATCTTTGTTGAGCAACACCTGCATATGGTCGGTATCATAGCCGCCGCCTTCCGGACGGCGAAGGAAATTTGCCAGCGCTTCTGCATCTTTATCAGCGTATTTCAAGCTCGGGATACCGGGATTCATATATTCTGAAACGCCAACCACGACGGCCCAATGTTGAGGTCCGGAACTGGAAACACGCTGTTTCTTTACTCCGCTCTCCAACGAGGGAGTGACTGTTGTTAAGATAGAGGTTCTCCTGTTCACACCGATCGTTTTTGAAAACCTGTCACCGTTTTTGCTCATAATGGAAAGCTGTATTTGATTATACCCGGCTACGAGAGGTATTTCATCGGCAATTGTATCACCAGCAACTTTAAACTCCGGAACTTGGCCGTTCACAATATCAACCATATTCACCGAAATCGAATAGGATGCAACGTCGAACCAAGTGAGAAATTTCACAGGAATGGACATGTTCTCTGTCTCTGCATCAATCCCTGGACTTTGAACTTCTACCGCCTCTTCATTCGAAAGCCGCTGAACTATTCCGGCGACTGTAACGGAGTGTTTCGCTTTATCTGCCACTTTAATTTCAAAAGGATTCAAACCTACAGAATCCAGCTTTACAGTAGCAGTAAATCGTTTGGCCGATTTCATCCCAGGCGGAATCTTTACTGCATCTGTAGACTCAACGGTTGTCAGCATTACCGGCACTCCGTTGACCGTGAGATCCTTCACTTCAGTGTCATCATATGCTATACCCCGGATTTCATACTCCCGGCTGAACACTTTCACCGGCGCCCCACCCGCAGGGGGCTGTTCTATTACAACCCCGGGATTGATGGAATCCGGTGGAATGGGGGTGACTTTCCAGCGCTTGAGCTGGCCTTTGCTCGTTCCGGTGAGAAGCGTTTCATCATTCAAGAAGACCGCGTATGTAGCATACCCATCACGTTCGCTCAGTGTTTTAACATTGGTTAACGACTTGAGGTCGTAAAAATCGAGTGGACAATCCGCTGCGGCTGAAACAACCCATCGTGTTTTCGTATCAAAAGCTACTGACCAAATTGCTCCCTTCTGCATATACGAAGTTTTTAAATTTCCTGTCAAAACATCCCAGATGTACACATTCCCACCAATGGTTCCCGCTGCGAGATATTTACCATCCGCACTATATGTTAATGTTGAAATCTTTTCCTTACCATCCACTAGTGTTTTTACCAGTTCCAGATTTGTGATTGCATATATCTGTACCCTGCCGGAAGATAGTCCCACGGCAAAGTTCTTTGCATTCGGCTGAACAGCTAAGGTCGTCACATCTTCCTGGAATGTCGGCAACGATCCTAAGGCATCGTCATTGACCGCTTCCGTGATAACGACCGTCCTGTCCAGGCCTGCAGTGAATAACCAGTTTTCATCTTGAAATGCCAGTGCGGCAATTCCGACAGAATTGATGGATAACGTTCTCAGATTGGGCCCCGTATTCGGATTATACAAATAGACCTGCCCATCTGATGCACCTAAAGCGAGGGTTTGTCCAGAAGCAGAAAACGATAATCCCAGCACTCGAGCGGGAACATTCGCGACCGTAGCTTTCTCATTCCATGTAGAAAGGTCGTATAGTTTTACTGTCCCTTCCGGAGCAAGAACCCCAAGCTGGTTGGCTTTAAACGATACTTCACCGCGATAGACACCGTTCTTAAAAGCATCAATAGTTTGAAGCTGCTCGACAGCCAACTCTTGCTGAGCGTTGGCTACGGCAGCAACGATGAGCATCATCAGCCATATGGAGAAAATGATTCTTCTGCCCATGGCACCCTCCTTATCTAGTTAACAGACACCACTATAATAATACTTGGCGTTCAATGTTTGTGTGTTGTACGTCAAGAGTGAAGATATTCCCGAATTTACCTCATGAATGTTCGAAATTTTTCGGATGAATGTCAAGCAAGAGACGGATGTTTGTCGACCGTTCCTTATTTATCACTTGAATTCAGCAGTATGGCGAGAAAAGAACGAAGTCGCGTCTGTACGTCCCTCTGGTGCAATATTTTCTTTGGATCTGATTCAAGACCGTGGATGATGTCGGCTATGGAATGAATATATGCGGCCAGTTGCGGTGATTTCCTTCCTGCATCTAAAAGACGATTGAGAAAGAGGAGAAGTTCATCGGCATGGTCAACAAGAACGGTCTCCGAATCAGTTGCAAGTAAGGAGAGGAAGTACCGCCCTTGATCCGTAAAATTTTTCACAAGCGTTGCTTTTTTTTCCACCACCGATTCAGCCTCTCACGAATATCTTTTTCACGTCCCAGGTCTGTAGGCTTATAGTAAAGCTTTTCACTCAAAGATTCTGGAAGATAGTGCTGCTCAACGAAATGACCCGGAAAATCATGGCTGTAGTGGTATTCCTTTCCATAGCCAAGTTCATCCATCAGCTTGGTCGGTGCATTGCGAATGTGAAGCGGCACCGGCAGATTAGGAAGGTTGCGTACATCGGTCCAAGCTTCTTCGATCGCTTTATAGGATGCATTACTTTTGGGACAGGAGGCAAGATATGTTGCTGTTTGCGCCAGCACAATGCGTGCTTCAGGCATGCCGATATAGTCAATAGCAGTAAAACACGATGTCGCAAGCGTCAGCGCATAGGGATCGGCATTCCCGATATCTTCGGAGGCAAGCACAATCATCCGGCGGCTGATAAATTTCGGATCTTCGCCACCGTCCAGCATCCGCGCCATCCAATAGACTGCTGCATCAGGATCGCTCCCGCGGACACTTTTAATAAACGCCGAGATAATATCATAATGCAGTTCACCCCCTTTATCGTAGAGTGTGAATTTTCTCTGGAACGCCTCTTCAATTTTTTGCTTAGTGATCGTGATGGGTCGATTGTTACGGGGTTGAGTCAGGCGTATTGCATTTTCCAAACCATTCAGCAATTTTCGTGCATCTCCCCCGGAGAGCAACATCAAAAATTCGCGGTCTGCAATCTCGATGTTCTGTTTCGAGAGAACTGTATCGTGTGCGAGAGCGTGGTCAAGAATCATATTCAATGCAGCGCGCCCCAGCGATTCCATGATATAGACCTGACATCGGGAGAGCAGCGGTGAAATGACTTCGAATGAGGGATTTTCGGTCGTTGCGCCGATGAGCGTGATCGTCCCTTCTTCAACAGAATGCAGGAGCGCATCTTGCTGTGCTTTGTTAAACCGATGAATCTCGTCAATAAAGAGGATCGTGCGTCTATTCAGCCTGTTTAGATTTCTCTCTGCGCGTGCAATGATTTCACGAACATCCTTCACTCCGGCTGCAACAGCATTGATCTGATGAAACTCTGCCTGGACGTGGTAGGCAACCAGCCGGGCGAGTGTTGTTTTACCAACTCCCGGGGGACCCCAGAAAATCATCGATGCAATTTCACCCTGTTCCAGCATCAAGCGGAGCGGCTTGCCGGGCTGAGTGAGGTGATCCTGCCCGACGAATTCCTCTATTGTTTTCGGGCGAACACGTTCTGCCAAGGGTGCAGATTGTTTCAGCTGAGTAGAAGGGTTATCTTTTAAGAATAGATCCATGAGACTTTCAAAGAGTGGATTAAAATTTTCAAAATCTGCTTAAGCGATAGAAGAATTTCTTCAATGACTTGAGATGGCCCCGAAGGAGACTCACTTCCAGCTTTTTACTTTTCTTTCTTTACTTGATAGACCGTCTCTCCCTCTCGTGCCATGCCGTATTTCTCGCGGGCAGTTTTTTCAATAGTCTTTTTATCCCCTTCTAACGCTTTTATTTGTTCCTGCAAACGTTTCGTTTCGGCACTATCGGCTTTGACTTTTTCTATCCACTCCTGGTGCTGCGCTTCAAGTCTGAGACGAGTAATGACCCCTTTGTTATCAAAAAGAAGATACAGGAGGAGCAGAAAGGCAATAATCAAAATAATCGTGCGCTTTTTGTTCTTCGCTACGCTTTTAGCAACTTTTTTCAGAAATCGTTCCGGCCGAAGATTTCTATAGAATTGATCTTCCATCGAACAGCCGATTATTTATACCATTCGTTTTTAGGCTGGTACATGGTTTTCAATTTCTTCTTTGCTTCGTGGCGCTCGATCGCGAGCCGAATCAGTGTGTCCAGTAACGCAGAATAGGAAAGACCAGAGGCCTGCCACAGTTTAGGATACATACTAATGGATGTAAAGCCCGGGATGGTGTTAATCTCGCTAAGATTAATCCGATTGGTTTTTCTATTCACGAGGAAGTCCACGCGTGCCATCCCTGCACAATCCAGCACACGAAACGCCGCAACTGCGTACTGCTGAATTTTCTTCACAACAGCGGCCGGCAGTTTCGCCGGAATGATGGACTTGGATTTTCCATCGACATATTTCGCATCATAGTCATAGAACTCATTGGAAGAGACGATTTCGCCCACGGCGGAAGCAGCCGGGTTTTCGTTTCCTAAAACACTGCATTCGATCTCGCGTGCATTCTTAACTCCTTGTTCTACGAGAACTTTCCTGTCGAATTGTACGGCTATCTCAATTGCACTCAGTAATTCTCTTCGATTATGTGCTTTACTAATTCCGATGCTCGAACCGGAATTGGACGGCTTTACAAAGAGCGGGTATGTAAGTGTTTGTTCAATCTCAGCAATGATTTTTTTTCCGTGCACCCGGTACTCTTCCAACGTAAACCAGAGGCTGGGCGTCACCGGGATGTGCGCCTGACGCAATATTTCTTTTTGGATCACTTTATCCATACCGACCGCAGAACCAAGTACACCGGCACCAGCATAGGGAATATCTGCAAGCTCCAGTAATCCCTGAAGCGATCCATCTTCTCCAAATGTCCCATGTAGGACCGGAAAAATCACATCGATCGATCTGCCCATGTCTCCGCCATTGTTGATGGCGACAAGCGATTGCTTACGCGGATCGGGAACAAGTACCTGTTCTGGCTCGCGGTCCAGTGATTGATGTGTTTTCAGAGCCTCGAGCGCTTTCTCAGAACTCAGCCATTGTCCGGAATGGGAGATCCCTATAGGAACGACTTCATACTTCTTCGGATCCAGCACCTTGATAATAGACGCTGCAGAAGCCAGGGATACTTCATGTTCTACCGACCTTCCGCCAAAAATAATGCCGATGCGAATCTTGTTGGGTACCGATGATGGAAGAGGAGACTTAGAAAATGGGAGTTTAGGCATTCGGTTTTATTCTTCGAAGTTCTTTGTGGAAGTATGATAGGAAAAAGAGTGCTGATGTGCAACGAATCAGGCCTGGAGTATTGCATTTCGATGGAAAACTCGGTAGGTTTTCCCAAGCTTTGCTGAAACGTATCACCAGGAAAAACAATTATCACAATAGAAAAGGAGCTACCGTGGCACAGCACAAAGAACGATGGGGTTCGCGTGTAGGTTTAGTGCTTGCGATGGCAGGCAATGCCGTGGGTCTTGGAAACTTTCTCCGCTTTCCGGCTCAAGCAGTACAAAACGGCGGCGGTGCATTTATCATTCCTTATCTTGTCTCGTTCATTCTGATGGGTATTCCTCTTCTTTGGATCGAATGGGCGATCGGCCGTCACGGCGGACGATTTGGACATCACTCCGCGCCCGGAATGATGGACAAGCTGGGGAATCAAAAGTGGTTGAAGTATGCCGGTGTCTTCGGAATTTTTTCAAATTTAACTATCGCGGCATATTATTGCTATCTAGAGTCTTGGACACTCGGCTATGTGTGGCATTCTCTCGCCGGAACATTTAATGGAATGGCATCCGGAGAGGTCCGCGATTTCTTCATACAGTATATTGGTGCTGAAGGCAGCCCGTTATTCAATATTTCTGGGCAAGCTCTCTTTTTCTTTTTTATTACCTTCTCTCTCAACCTTTGGATTCTCTCGCGCGGATTAAGTCGTGGCATTGAAATCGCGAGCAAGATCGGCATGCCGCTTCTTATCCTCTTCGGCATATTTCTCGCCATCCGGGCCCTCACGTTAAATGCCGGTGAACTCAACGCCATTAACGATGCAGCGATGGGACTCAATTTTCTCTGGCAGCCCCGCTTCGAGTCGCTAACCGATCCAAAAGTGTGGCTTGCAGCAGCAGGGCAAATCTTTTTCACTCTTTCCGTCGGTATAGGATCTATCCATTGTTATGCCGCCTACCTGCAAGAAAATGATGATGTCGCACTCAATGCGGTATCGGCGGGCTTTACCAATGAGTTCGTTGAAGTTCTTCTTGGCGGTTCCATTATTATCCCGATTGGTGTTGCCTATCTCGGACTTGATGAAGTGCAGCGCATTGTCGGATTGTCGATGGGTTTTCAAACCATGCCGATTCTTTTCCAGAACTGGGGACCGCTGTTCGCTGCTCTTGCCGGTATTGCATGGTTCGGGCTTCTTTTCTTTGCCGGCATAACCAGTTCACTTGCCATGGGACAGCCCGTGATGGCATTTTTTCAGGATGAGTACGGAATGAATCGACAAAAATCAGTTCGCTATTTTGGCGGGATGCTTTTCCTCCTGACCCTTCCATGTGTTTTATTTTACTCACACGGTGCTTTCGGTGAGTTTGATGATTGGTCTGGCACGTTTTCACTTGTTGCTTTCGCATTGCTTGAATCACTGACGTTCGCCTGGATTTTCGGTATGGAAAAGGGTTGGAAAGAAATTACCCGTAGTGCAGACATCAAAGTGCCCCACTTCTACCGATTCGTGATCAAATTTATCACGCCCGCGTTTTTACTCGCTGTATTTTGTGGTTCATTCATTTCACCGTTAGGGGGCGAATGGAAGTCAGCGTTCTCTCAACTTTTGGCGGGGGAAGGCTGGCCGTTCGATCCACGCAGTATTATCGGTAAACTCTTCAAGCTAGGTGTGGAAGACACGCGGTACTTCGTCGACGGCCTGCCAACATCAGTGTTCATCATTGATATGACTCGGCTTTTACTGCTCGGAACATTTATTGGCATTGCGTTGATGGTCCATCAATCGTGGAAAAAAAATCGCCAACCATCGGCATAAATAAGGAGAACCTGTCAATGACAATCTCAGCTTGGATTATGATGTTTTCCGCTTGGGCATTTATATCTTTTTTTACTATCCGCTTTTTCTGGAAAGTACTCAAATCGCCGCATTTGTCAGACCACGCGGAATGACGTGAGATCATACCTCAAAACGCCAACGCCCTCAGATGAGGGCGTTGGCGTTCTTGTTTCTACAATAAAAAAATCTCTTACCGGTACGAAGAGAAAAGACTCCGATGCAGCACTCCAGACTCTCTTATGCAAGATCTTCTAGGGTTTGTCTCGGGCGGATAACTCGCACACGATCACCGTTGACTAGAATTTCAGCGGGACGCAGACGGCCATTGTAATTCGAACTCAAGACAAATCCATATGCCCCGGCGGTCAACACTGCAAGATAATCGCCGCTGCTGGTCTTCGCCAACAGCCGATCCCGTGCCAAAAAATCACCACTCTCACACAGAGGGCCGACAATATCTACTCTCTGATGTTCGTAGGTGTCAAGAGAAAGTGGAACAATTTGGTGATAGGCTTGATAGAGACTTGGCCTCAAGAGATCGTTCATACCGCTATCAACAATAATAAATTTTTTCGTTGAATTTTCCTTGACGTAGACAACGCGTGTGAGAAGAAGACCGGCATCGGCAATAATCGAACGCCCCGGTTCCATCCAGATGGAACAACCTGTCGGTTGAAGAATGGGTAAGACTGCCGTAATAAAATCAGCTACCGGAGGAATACTGCCCTCCGGTGTTTCATCAACCGGCAAAGCTTCATGGGAGATTGCGTTTTGATACTGGACACCGAAACCTCCGCCAAAATCGATGTGTGTAAGCTCAATACCCAATTCGCGCAGTTTCCCAAGAAGTTCAACAACGTAGGACGCTGTTGCCACAAACGGTTCAACCTTTGTAATCTGCGAACCAATATGAGTGTGAATACCGACTAGTCTTAGCGATGGCAGAGTTGAGGCATATTGGAATATCTCCAGGGCCTTTACTGCTTCGATACCAAACTTGTTTGATTGTAAACCGGTCGTGATGTACGGATGGCTCTGCGCATCAATGTCGGGATTGATGCGAAGGGAAATGCGGGCAGTTTTCTCAAGACGGATTGCTGTACGGGAAATTGCATGCAGTTCAGCAATAGATTCAACGTTGAAAGAAAAAACATCCTCCTTTAGCGCATATTCAATTTCTTCTTCCTGTTTCCCTACACCTGCGAAAACTATCTTATCGGGAGAAAAGCCTGCTTTCAAAGCAAGATACAACTCGCCGGCCGATACTACATCTGCACCGGCTCTTTCTGAGACGAGCAATTGCAAAATGTATGGGTTTGCATTAGCTTTTAGCGCATAGCAGAGGACATGATTCGCATCTCCCATTGCACTCTTAAGAGACCGGAAATTTTCTGTTATCTGATTCTTACTGTAGACATACAGCGGCGTGCCGTACTCCTCTGCTATTTCCTTCAATGGGATGTCCTCACAAAGAAGGACGTTTTCTTTATATCTGATGGTATTCATAGATGCTTCACACTATACACAATTCGACTAAAATGCAACACGATGTATCTCCTCAGGAAAAACACGGCGCTTTCACAATTTTTACTGAAACAGGAAAATGAGAGCGTCGTACGGCATACGTATGGTCAGGACAAGAGAAATAACGGCATGTCGAAACGGTTCAAGCCGCATCAAGAGAATGATAATGATAATTCCAAAAAAGCCGATTTGCTGGTATTTGATTCTCGCTTCTTCCGGCAGCAGCGCGGCCAAGACATGCGATCCATCCAGCGGCGGCACGGGAATCAAATTAAAAACAGCAAGAAAGATGTTCAATGTAATACCGGCAGCAAACATACGAATGAAGAATATCGCCATTTCACGCGATACTCCGTTTTCCACTAGTTCCATCGGACCAATGAGGCGAACTGAAATAATGTAGAGAATCGCACAGCAAAATGCCACGATCAAATTTGAAAATGGTCCAACAATCGATACGAGAATATCATCACGCCGCAAATTGCGAAAATGAGCAGGATTAATTGGTACAGGTTTTGCCCATGCTATAAACACAGAGCCTGCTGAAATGAAAGAGAGTAATGGAACAGCAATAGAACCGATGGGATCTATATGGGGTATCGGATTGAGTGTTAATCTGCCTAAATCACGCGCTGTGGAATCGCCAAGATGCAGAGCCATCCAGCCATGGGCAACTTCATGCACAACAATAGAGAAGAGAAGAATAGGCAAGACATAGAGAGAATCCACGAAAACACCCTTTCTAAAACAGTCGTCCCGCTTCAAGGCGGGACGGAGTTTGAAAAAACCATCATCTTTACTTTATAGATACCAAAAAAAGAGATAGAATTCAAGAAGTTCCCTTCGAGAAATTATTGCATCTACGCCACTGTTTCTCTATATTTCTTTTATACCATATGTAGTCTCTACATTCATCTAGATTGCCCGAGGTTACGAATGAATACCAGATTTTTTTTCCTGTTTTCATGTTTCCTGTGCGTTGGGATGCTCAATGCTCAAACCCCATCTGTTCAACTCAAGATAAGGGAAGCAGGATTTCTTAAAAGTGAACGGTTTGTTCAGATTGAACTTTCCAATCAAGGCCGACAGCAGCCACTGACGAGCCTCAATGTCAACGCCGGACAATATATTTACTTTCTCGTGACACCCGTTGATGATTGGCAGCTCGATCCTGATGCTGTTACTGAAAATATTTCCAAAATCGACATTTATCAAAACGAAAGGAAGATTTCCATTGCATGGAAAGGGGAAATTATTGCCGGCGGGAATAATTTTCTTCTCATAGGGTACCCAAAAACCTTTAGACTCAACCAGGCCTTCCTGTTCCAATGTCCTCTTGATGAAGCCGTAAGCCAGATAGAATTCAAACTGCCCATGGAACTCTGGCCCGGATATTCAACGGTCGTGGATCTCACCAAGCAGGCTGATGAGGCCGCACTCGCAAAACAATTTAAAACTGCAATCGGTCTCTACGAACAGATATTGGGAAACGCCGGTTTACAGATATTTCCTCAATACGACGGATCGAAGAATAAGCGCACTCAGTGTTTTAACGGATCGTACAATGAAACATCAAATTCATTCCAGGCAGCTGCGACAAATGCGCAATTGGATTTAAAAGCAAGGATCGCTTTGGTGGATGGATTCAAACCAACATTCAAGTATATTCTTGATTCCCTGCCCAGATCTGAATGGAATATCGGCACACTTGACCCAACGATCGCACCAATTTTAGATCGCTGCCGGAATTCACTCACCCAGATTGCTAACATTCACGATTCACTTCAGCGAGTGCTGGACGATCAGAATACTCGGTGGATCATTGAAGGTTCAGCGACAAGTAAAAATGGATATTTGTATCTCAATATGATCGAGACCCTGGCCTGGGCTTATTCTTCGCTTAATTTTGCGGATACTGCTGCAGTGGATCTCAAAGTAAGGATTTCTGAGGACTTTCAGGCGCGCCTCACAAAATACAATATTCTGGAATCATATGAGACCTTTCTCCGGATATGTAATGAACGGTACCAGACCCATCTTCCTTTGTTTCCGATCGATTTCCTCCCAAACCTCAAAAAAGATACACTTTCTTTCCCGCTGCCCTATTTTTCCATGCTGAAAGCTGTCAATGATTTTTATTATGGCAACCTGGCAAGCGCTAAAGAAGAAATCTTCCGCATTTTCCGGACGTGTTATGACCAGGAGTTAATCGGCCGGTTTGATATGATGCGGGTGATTATCGGCAATCGCGAGCAGCATATTTCGCCGGAAATCTTGAAAATGCTTGGAGAAGCAGAGCAATTCGAACGGGCAAAAGATGTTCAAAACGCGCAAGATAAGTACCGGCAGGTCACACTCATCGCACCCGATTTTGCGTATGGATACTTTGCCCTTGGGAAGTTTTACAACCGGACCGGTGAGTCTATCCGCGCAAACGTTTCATTCCAGAAAGCATTTCAAATCGATACTCTCTACATGAGCGCCTATCGTGAAAGCTATTACATCTACATTAAACAGAGCAACTACAAAGAAATTATTAACGTGCTCACGAATGCTCTTTCGAAAGGCAATGACTATTGGGAGATCAATTACAATCTGGGAGTAGCCTTCCTCGGAGACGCCGATCCTGCACGAGCGATAGAAAGTTTTAAGCGCGCACTTGCACTGAATCCCAAAAGCTATAAGACCAATATTCAGATCGGGCTGGCCCATCAAAACGTAAAAGATTACCAGAAAGCGCGGGAGTATTTTAACAATGCTATTGGTCTTGATCCCACAAAACAGGAAGCTGTCGATTTCCTCACGAAACTGAATGAACTTCAGCGGACTGGTAAGTAATTTTCTCTCTTTGGGACGTTTTATAAAAAGGGATTCCGATGGGATCCCTTTTTGCTTTTTACTCAATCGGTTCTTATATTGAAAAGCCCAATAACAAGCGTAAGAGAACGCTGAGTTCATTGGGCTTTTTCGCAACGGGCACGTGGCGAAACTGGCAGACGCGCTAGCCTTAGGAGCTAGTGGAGCAATCCGTGTGGGTTCAAGTCCCTCCGTGCCTACGGATTTAATCTTTATATGAAGGAAGCAGGACGTGGAAGTAACTGTGCAATCGTTATCCGAAGTTTCGCGCGAGGTAGAAATCACCGCCACGCTAGAAGACCTTGCGCCTCATTTCGACAAAGCCTATATGATATACCGGAAGAAAATCGAAATCCGGGGCTTCCGTAAAGGCAAAGCACCAATAGATATTGTTAAAAAACTCTATGGAGACCTCATTGAAAACGATTCTCTCAATGACATCGCCACCGAGATGTATCGCAAAGCAATCAAGGAAAAGGAACTGAAGCCCATCGGTGAACCTGTACTGGTGGATATGGATTATAAACGCGGTGAACTCTTCCGGTGTAAGATCCAGTATGATGTTCGTCCTCAGATCACAATTCGGGACTACAGGGGTATTCCCATTGAAAAAATTGTGCACACGATTACCGATGCCGAGGTTGAGAAAGAACTTGTGCGGCTCCAACGGGTTAACGCAACCATGGAAGAGGTCGAAACCGTTACAAATCCTGAACACATCGTTACCGCCACACTTCAGGATTTAGACGACTCCGGCAGCCCAATCGTCGGCAAGAGAAGCGAAAATATCCGTTTCTACCTTGCCGATGAGCAGCTTGAGCAGCCTTTCAAAGATGTATTGAACAAGGCAGAAAAAAACGGCAACTACCGTATTCAGTTTGAACATACACATGGAGAACATACTCATACGGTCAATACCCTGATCACCGTGAAGAAAATTGAGAAAGTGACCATGGCTCCGCTGGACGATGCGCTTGTAGCTAAAGTCACCAAAGAGAAATTTACGACGGTTGATGCGCTTCGAACAAGTATTCGGGAAGACATCGTTACGTATTGGAAAGAAAAGACCGATCGCCAGGTGATCAACTCGTTGACTGCAGAAATTATCCGCCGGCATGAATTTCAGGTACCAGAGTCGCTCATTCGCAGTGTTTTAGACAGTTTACGGGAGGAGGTCAGAAACGAATATCCCAACAAGCGATTACCTGATGATTTTCAACAGGAAAAATTCAATGAAGAAAATCGCGACTACGCAATCTACCAGGCAAAGTGGGCACTCTTGCGGGAAGAATTGATTAAGGCAGAAAACATCACAACATCGGACGAAGACCTTGAGAAATTAGCGGAAGAGGAATCTGCAAAGATAAAAATCCCAAAAGAACGGCTCATCAGCTATTATAAAACCTCTGAACAGATCAAAGACCGTCTTATTGGAGATAAATTATTGAAATTCCTTACCGACTCCGCTTATATCACGGAAGTTCCAGAAAAACTGTAAAGGGAAAATACTCGTATGACACACGCTGAAATTTACAACCAACTCGTTCCTATGGTCGTTGAGCAAACCGGCAGGGGTGAGCGTGCATTTGACATCTTTTCGCGGCTGCTGAAGGAACGTATAGTCTTTCTTGCTACCGCTATCGACGACACCGTTGCCAGTCTGACCATTGCCCAGCTTTTATTCCTCGAATCCGAGGATCCGGATAAGGATATTCACCTTTACATTAACAGCCCGGGGGGAAGTGTGAGCGCCGGCCTTGCGATTTATGATACGATGCAGTATATTCGACCAGATGTTTCAACCATCTGCATTGGTATGGCAGCAAGTATGGCAGCTGTACTCCTTGCAGGCGGTATGAAAGGAAAACGAACAGCTTTGCCGAACGCGCGGGTGATGATTCACCAGCCGTGGGGCGGCGTGCAGGGCACTGCCTCTGATATCAGTATTCAGGCAGAAGAGATCCTCAAGACGAAGAAACGGATCAATGAAATTCTTGCTCTGCATACCGGACGCCCTCTGGATCAAATTGAACGGGACACCGATCGCGACTATTACCTCGCGGCAGGCGAAGCAAAAGAGTACGGGTTGATCGATAATATTCTCATCAAGCGAGTCGGCGAAACGAAGAAAGAGAAATAGTCATTCACCCATGACCGACAGCAGCAAACCGGAAACGATATGACACAAAAATCTAGACAGGGCGAAAAAATCGCGTGCTCCTTCTGCGGGCGCACACCGGAAGAAGTCAACAGCATCATCGCAGGACCGGATGTCTACATCTGCGATCTCTGTGTTGCCAGTTCCGTTGATATCATCAAGAATAATATGGCGGCTATCAGCGCGCGGCGATTCGGTTTCCGCCGTTCGTTAACTCCTATTGATATCAAAAAGGCCCTCGACGAATTTGTCGTCGGACAGGATCATGCGAAACGCACGCTTGCTGTTGCCGTCTATAACCACTACAAACGGATTGATGCAAGCGATCAGATGGCCAACCTGGATGAAGTAGAGATTGAGAAAAGCAACATTCTGCTCGTTGGTCCCACCGGTACCGGTAAAACACTCTTAGCGCAAACACTTGCTCGTATCCTTGATGTACCGTTCGCGATTGCAGATGCTACGACCTTGACGGAAGCAGGATATGTCGGCGATGATGTCGAGACGATTCTTGTCTATCTCCTGCAGAATGCGGATTATAATGTAGAAAAAGCAGAGCGGGGCATTGTTTATATCGACGAAATCGATAAGATTGCACGCAAAGGGGACAGTGCATCAATCACACGCGACGTTTCCGGTGAAGGTGTACAACAGGCACTACTCAAAATTTTAGAAGGTACCATTGCTGGTGTTCCGCCCAAAGGGGGACGCAAGCATCCGGAACAGAGCCTCATCAATGTCAACACGAAGAATATTCTCTTTATTTGCGGCGGGGCTTTCGACGGATTGGAAAAAATCATTGAACGGCGCGTCAGTCAGAACCCGGTCGGCTTCGGTGCCGATCTCAAAGGGAAGAAAAGTAAGTCACGAGAAAAACTCTTGCAGCAAGTGGAACCCGACGATCTATTGAAATATGGATTAATTCCAGAATTTATCGGCAGGTTGCCGGTTACTGCAACACTGGATCCACTTGACGAATCTGCGCTCCTCAGTATTCTGACCCAGCCGCGCAACGCCATCGTTAAACAGTACCAGAAGCTTTTTGCATTAGAAGGTGTGGAATTAGAACTCGAAGAGAATGCACTCAAGTCCGTCGTTGATAAAGCGATGGAACGCGGCACGGGTGCGCGCGCACTTCGCACCATCATCGAAGCAGTGATGCTCGATGTAATGTATCACTTACCGTCACGAAATAATGTCTCGAAGTGCATTATTACCAAAGACACCATTCTCAAAGCAAAAGATCCGATTTACCTCTACGAAGAACGGAAATCTGCGTAGACCAACGTTTCTTAGTGCTTCTCTGCTCATTCGGATTGAGCTCCATGAGCGTATTCCCTTTCAGGATGTTATCACGACCTCTCATGGAGCGCCCCTGATACCATGAAAAAACAAAATCCCTCTCAAACAAAACCCAAAACTGTTTCACATCCTCCCCTTCTCTTTTTCGCCGGTGCCGCCGTTGCCTTGGTGTACGGCTTGATTACCTCGTATGAAATGCGCTGGCTCTGCGATGATATTTTTATCACCTTTCGATACGTTGAGAACTGGCTTTCCGGAAACGGTATTGTCTATAATGTTGGCGAATATGTCGAGGGGTACACGCATTTTCTCTGGATGTGTCTCATCGCACTTTTTGAGCTTTTAGGTTCTCAACCTGATGAAATTGTTAAACTGCTTGGCCTTTGCTCATTTGCAGGCATACTTCTCGTCTTTATTGCTATTTCATGGCGAACAACACAAAAACCTGACCTCGTCGTTCCTCTTACCGCTTTGCTCCTGGCGTTCAATTTTGATTTCAAAATATGGGCTACGAGCGGACTTGAAACATCGCTCTTTACGTTCCTTGTGTCGGCTTCGCTTTTCTCACTTTGTCTCTGGAACTCACGTCCAGAACGGGCGCTGGTCGTCAGCGGATTACTCCTGGTCCTTGCACTAATGACGCGTCCCGACGGAATTATCATGTATGCCGCAGCAGGCTTGTTTGTAGCTCTTCGTTCGTATGTACAAGATGCCCGTTGGAAACATCTCATTCGCTCTCTGGTTTTATTCGGAAGTTCTTTTCTCATCGTCTACCTTCCTTATTTTGTTTGGAAGTATCTGTACTATGGCGACATCTTCCCTAATACATATTATGCAAAAAGCGGCGGGCTCAGCTATTATCGTCAGGGATTCTATTACATCTGGGTATATCTTCAATCGTATCTTTCTTCACTCGCATTGCTTGCGGGTATTGCGGTCTTTCCTTTTTTACTGAAGCAGGTTTCAACGTGGCGAGAACGAATGCGGTTGCTGTTCCTCCAGCCATCGAACGCTGTTATTCTTCTTGCCTTCGGGTACCTCCTTCTCTACGGTCTCTTCTTCGTTGCGCGTGTCGGCGGCGACTTTATGTACGCACGATTCCTCCATCCAGTCATTCCCATGATGTACATTATCGGCGAACTTTCTTTGAGGAAGCTGTTCGCAAAAAAGAAACGGTATCTTCATATCGCGTTTCTCCTCCTGCTTGTGCTCGTTGTACTGGATAAAAGCCGACGGGATAGTTTGTTCGTTGAAGATAACGGCAAACGCAAACCTGCGTTTCAGCTTGCAGGTATTACGGACGAGTACTGGTACTGGACGCAGACGGAAACCATGGGTATCGACCCTATCAAAGCAAATGAACTCGTAGGAAGGCAATTGGAGTACTACTTCCGAAACGAGCACGTGAAGGTTCTCCTGAGAGGTCAGGCAAGCTTAGGATATTACGCACATTTTTCTGAATGCATCGAGAATGCCGGTTTGACCGATGCCACCATAGCACACCTGCCGATAGAAAACCGAGGCCGGCCGGGACATGAAAAGAGCGCCCCTCTTGAGTACCTTGTCAACCGCGGTGTTCATTTTGTGTTCTTCCGGACACCTTACGACACGGCATCGTACAGACGCGTCTTTTTCAGAGCTGGAGGGGATTATGCCCGTGCCGAAATGTTTTTCTATGACACGCACTTAATGGATAATTTACACAGGAAATTCCCGAACGAAGTCGCATTCATCCCCTTCCCTTCATACCTCGATCAGTACCTTGCAACTCTGAATCAAAAGAAGAAAGAAGAAGTTGTTGTAGACTATACAAAGTTTCGCGATTTTTACTTTCGCCACAATAGCGATCCGCGACGGGAAGAACAATTCACTGCTTATCTTCAAAAGCATGAGCACTGATTGTTTACCTCGAATACGGAGAGAAGTTCTCCAATTATGTGCAATCCAGGGATGACTTTCCTGTCTTGGATTAGCTTTCTCGGTTTAGGAGTGCGGCAGTCTTTGCGCGGCTAATAGTAATTTCCGGATCTGCTGCTTTGCTTTGTGACTTTGATATCCTGAAGCTGCGGTGCTTTCACTTTCAATTCAAATCTGTATCCTTCGAGATAACCCATCGGGAACCATGAAAAACTCATTTGCCAGCAGTGAAGATCACGGGTCACGCTGACAGAAGGAATGAAATGTTCTTTGCGGACAAAGTCATACGATCCGCTGGTCGAAACCTGCCAGAGTTCTGTAAGATTAAACGACAGACTTGCGTTCAGCGTCGATGAACGGGAATAATATTGCGGCGTCGGCCGGGACTCAGAGAAACTGTAGCTGAGCGTAATATTCCAGGGGATACTAAAATCCGCGTCTTCCCGATCATAGATCGAATAATATATTTTCTTTTGACCCAGCTCGGATTCCGCCTGTCCAGAGACATTCTCCTGTTCTTTTTTTACCTGGTCGGGAATACCTGCATCTGCTGCTTTTTGTTTTTTCTCCCCGCGGAACGAGGTTGATAAACTCAGTGAGAATGAAGTCAGATCACCGAACTTTCCATTTTCTTTCAGTAAAAACCGGTTGATGCGTGCACCGCGCCCGCCTCCTGCTGACGGGTCAAAAACATAGAGGTTATAATTCGCATTCCCTCCAATGCTCAGGTACTGGCCAATATCCGTCCGGTAGTTCAAGCCGACATCACTAAAGTTCATAGAATCCGCGGCAAAGTTATAACTCACACTTCCGCCGATATTGAGTAATTGAATCTTCTCTTCCGTTTTCAAGCTGTCGTTTTTTTGATATTTCATTTCAAAATTATTACCCATGCTCAATGAACCGACCATAGAGTACTTCTGCATGTTATCGCCATAGACCTGCTTATTGTAGAAAAGGCCAAGCGTTGGAGTCACGGTGTGACGAATTGCCGTTACGCCAAAGAGATTCGGCTGGGAAATCCCAAAAAACCGTGTGCTGGTATTGATGCCTGTGCTTAAATTCCCCTGAATATACTGTTTTCGGTCATTCTTGTACCCCATAAGACTATCTTCCGGATTTCGAGCAGGGGTTTCGGTGGTCGACCAGGTACGGCTATCAGAAAACGAAAATGATGGTGAGACAGTAAAATATCCAAGCTTGGGTGAAATCGATAAACTGACATTTTGTGCCAACGCTTGTGTATTGGTGCGCTGAAAATCTTTGACCAATACCAGCTGCTGAGCTGAAGGAGAGGTTTTCACAGAGTCTGACGCTGTGACTTTTGACCGATTATTCCCAAAATTGGCACTATAATTAAAACCCAGCATCTCCATAAAACTCATCTCCTGCTCTGTGCCGGAACTCAGTCCGCGGATCTTTGTTGTTTTACGGAACGGAAATATCGTTCCCTGAGAAAAAGAAATGGAGGGCAATCGTTCGTTGGTCTCGTCCGTAATCAAATTTTGATCGCGATAGACACTAATCGACAACGATCGATTGGAGGTTTCCCAGCTTTTCCAATACGTCGCGTTGGAGATAATATTCTGCCGCAGAATGTCGCTGAGGCTGAAGCTTGTATTCTTAAAGTAGCTGCTGCTCATAAACGTAAAGTTAGCATCGAAGTGCGATGTCGGGCTGATCTGCTGGCCGTGCGTGATGTTGACGTAGTAATCGCGAACCTTGTTGTAGCCCGGATCGCTTGGCTCCCCTTCCGGAGTACTTGTGATCCGCGCGCTGATGCTTCCGCCGAAAACGTAGCGAAGCGCATAGCGGATATTGGTTTGGTTCTGCCACCGTCCGCGGGAGTAGATATCAAACATCGTTGCGAGATCCCAATAATCACTGACTGCCCAATAGTACCCTAGATGACTGAGATACCATCCATAGCGGTCATCCTGCCCGTAAGCAGGGGCAATAAGGCCGGATGTACGGCCGCCATGCGCCGGGAATACACCAAAAGGCAAGGCAAAAACCGGTACGTCGGCAATAAAAAAATACACCGGTTCTGCGACCACTTTATCGCGGACGAACACCTTCATTTTCGGGCTCTGGAAATAAAAATGCGGATGACTTGCATCGCATGTCGTATATGTTCCATCTTCCACGCATAAGACATCCGGCTCTACTTTTTTGATCTGTTCACCGACATAAAAGCCATTGTCCATTTGCGTTTTACCGATGGTAATTTTTCCCTTCTTCGTCCGGAAGTTGTATGTCACCTGATCTCCTTTATACTCATCCCCTCCATCGCGCATAATGGGTTTCCCTATCACCGAATCTGCTTTTATCGTATCTGCAACACCATGGGCAAGAAGTGTGGAATTATCCCAGTTCACGTTGACGCATTCCGCTTTCAGGCCGATCGTTTGATACTGCATCTCGCTTTTTCCATAGAGATTCATAAAGCGTGTTCGGAGGGAATAAATAATAGAATCCTTGGCGGAATAATTTACAACGGTATCAACACCGGCCGATGCGCTTCGCTTGACGGTATCCTGTGCTGGGAGAGCACCACGCGCTGTATCGGCTGCAGCATTTTGCGCGTGTGCGGTCCAGATACCAAGAACCATAAGAATAGAAAGTACTAGAGAGAACCGAATCATTGTACCGTTAAGATAGAAAAAAATGAAAAGAAGTGCATTGAACCGCGGCGTGCATCTCCGGTCTATTCCAGAATTCACGGCCGACGGGCACCAGCTTTCTTTCTTCACCACATGCCGAGCTGGGTGCACAATAGAATACCGTAGAGCTGTTTCTCAAAGTTCAGACTTACAAACGTATATGCTCCAATCCCAACAAATCGTGTTGGACGCCAAAACCATTCCACTTCCAAAGGTAAACTGATACTGCTGTTCGTCGTTATCGATAAGGGTGTCACATATGCCGCCCGTACCAATCCAAGTCCTGCGCCAATAGAGAAGTACAATTCCCCTTTCTGCCAGAAAGGACTATACAGAATTCCATAATCCGCCATTTTATAGACAATGGATGACTTGTCGATTTGTTGAACCGTAGGATTATTATTTGTGATTCCAATGATACGGGCACTGATTATGGTTTGCTCAAATTGATAACAATAAACCATCCCGCCATTCATGGAAAAAGTGTTCCCCACGAACGACGGACCGGCGCCAAGATTTACCCACCACGGATTGTTGTGAGGGTGATCTTGAGATCGGAGACTCAACCCTGGAATGGACATCAGAACGCTAATGAGCCATATGGAAAAATCAGCCTGCTTCATGGATTTCCTTTTAATAACGGTCATGGATTATTTCGGGTTTGTCTATTCCTCGAACTTAGAAGCCAACTTGCTCGTGCCCCTTCCCGTGTTCCCGAACCAATGCTCTCTGCACTCCCTTTTCTTATAAATCCAGATTCTTTTCTTCCTTTTCTATAACATTCCGTGCCATTTCCGCATCAACCACTCCAAAGCAAAAACAGCTATTACAAGAGCAAGCATCCATCGGGAATTCCATATTTCTATCTCCTGCGATCTGCTTATCTCCTGCGATGTAAAATTTTTCAATGAGGTAACGGCGCTGGAAAGTAAACCTGATGCGTTGATATCGTACCATTGTCCCCCTGTACGGGAGGCTATCTGGAGCAGAAGCGGCTTATTCATGCGCGTTTCAATGAATTCTGCCTGAAGATCGCCAATGGAAAATGTCCCCTGATCACTACCGATCGATGTACCTTCGGCAGATACTGTCGCGGTGAATGTATAGTCCCCCGCCTGCAGCTGATCAAATGCCCCTTGATACTGACCACTGCCCAGCGACGTGAGTGACAGCGTGCTCACCTCACCGCGACGCTGAGCCCGGACTTCGATCTGTGCATCATCAACTGGCTGATAATTCTCGTCGTATACCTGGGCATTGAATTCCACGGCATCCTGCGTTGTAAAAATATTTTTCGCGGCTTGCACGCGAATGCGGCGTTCATCTTCCTGTGTCGTCAGCCAGCGAACAGCATTCCCGATGAAGTTTTCTAGGACATCCTCCGACCCGCTACCGGCTCCTGACAGCATATTCCAGCGCCAAATTCCATAACCGAGCACTGCAAGTGATTTATATTTATTCACGTTCCTGGCAATGATGCATGGCTCTTTGAGGATAACCGTTTGAAGACGAACAGCAGCAAGAACTTCGGATTCTACTTTAGGGCGGAATCCTCCCGGGGCTTGAAAAATGGGCGGAAGTTTCGACCATGATTCGAGAGTATTCAAGCCAGTGCCAATTTTCACAATCGGATTATTTCTCTGGGCTTCTCGAATAGAAACAAAAATTTGAAGTTCATCCCCGGCAGGCCGTTCAGTAATAAATGGCAGCACAGGATCCAGCATATGGAGCCTATTGAAATCCATTGTCCTGCTGAGGATCACCAACAACGGTTTTCCTGCGGATGCCGCATCCAGCACCATTTGGAGAGTACGAGGCATGGTGCGTGCAGCCGGAAAGCCGATGAGCACGAGACAATCCAGATCATTCAGAACTTGCGGACTCGGTGTGGTTTCGTAAAACTGGCCATCGTTCCGCTCGATGAACGGTGTCACATCAATATTTTTATCGCTTGTCAGTACACGCCTGACCGAAGCAACATCCTGGCTTGGTGCCCCTGCAATCAATCCGACGTGCAATTTGCTTTTCAATATTTTCACATAATAACTCATCGAATTGTTCTGGGATGTGAGTTCTCCGGGAAGGGTAGAGACTTCCACAGTGAATTTTTGTGTCCCTTCTTTTTCCGGTTTATACGAGAGCGTCACAAGGTAATCTCGGATGCCGGGCTCTAAAACAATAGGCTTCTCATCCATCTGTGCTGTACCGGCACAAAGAGACACAAGAACACGCTCACCGCCATATCCGGAGCTGTGCAGCGTAACATGCACCGGCACAATGGATCCGGCAAATGTCAGATCATTCGTCAGAATTTTCCGGATGAGAAGATCTTTCTGCTCACTCGTATCACCGATACCGATCGTAAACACCGGTACGCCCAAGGCTTCCACCTCATACAGCGGATTCATGCCGGCGGTTGAATTCCCATCGGTGATCAGTACGACGGCTCGGAGAGGAGAAGAGGCGAACGTTCGTTTCGTGGTTCGTAGTGCTTCCGCAATGTCTGTTGCTTCTCCTCTCAGCGTCAGTGAGTCCGGTTTCATCGCGGATATGTTTCGTACCTTTCCATCAAATAGCGAGTATGCAATTTTTCCTCTTAAACCAATCTGCTTCCACATTTCAGAACGAAGAACGGACTTCAACATTTCTTCCCGGGATCCGGATCGATCATGAATAGACATACTCCGGGAAATATCCACCAGCACCGCAACAACAGGCTGATCGACGGAATGGGTTATGAGAGAGAGTAATGGTTCACCAAGAAGAAGAAACAGCAAAAATAAACCAAGGGCACGCAGAGACATGAGAATATATCGTTTTACAGAAGAGACGGGCGGCATCGTGACACGATAGACAAACAGTGCTCCCGCAGTCGAACAGACTGCGGCAAGAACGAGAAGAAGAATGCGGAAGCAAAAGGAAATGTGCAGCTCGGGCATCAGCGGCACCTATTTCAGGTATAACATTTTTTGGGTGAACACCGCTAACGATGTTTTCAAGCGGGCAATGTACATCCCTGTTGCAATGTGCATTCCCTGTTCATTGGTGCCGTCCCAATATATCGTTTTCGTGCCCACGAGTATTCTCCCGGAAAGGAGCGTTTTCACGCGCTGCCCAAGAAGATTGAACACTGTTACTTCTACATCCTCTGATACCGGTGAATCAAATCTGATTGTTGTACCGCTATTAAATGGGTTAGGATAATTTTGGAAAAGTGTGACTCTGGAAGGAATGTAATCGAATACCCCATATTCTTCACGAGCATAGAAATATCCTGATGGGAGTGAATCATTTGGAGAAAGAGGAATCGATGTTGAATATTCGTGTGGGATCAAAGTAGGCAATAGTTTCGCATAAAGATATGCACTTGTATCATCAAAACGATAATAAAATAGAATTGAATCAGGATAGAGTCGATATTTCGAAGCTATCATTGTCGTGACAATAAATCCGGTATTTGTTTTTACTATCCGAGGGTTATTGCTGAACACTGGTCCATAATATAAAGCCGCGTTGTACGCATCGACAAATCCGTAGCCATAATAGTTGTTTGGAAAAGAAGCACTCTGAGGCATGCTATTCGGTATAGTACGAGCTGTCTCCAGGAGTGCTTTGCGAACCTCCATATTCGAGAGTTCGGGATGAGCTGAGAGTACCAGTGCAGCTGCCCCGGCAGTTAACGGTGTTGAATACGATGTCCCATTGGCATATTGATAGAGGTTTGATGAATATCCATCTGCCATGTACACTCCCATCCCCTGCGCAACAAGTTCCGGTTTGATACGGCCATCGGCCGAAGGTCCGCACCCGCTGAATGCGGCAAGCTCACCATCTGATGATGTCGCCCCCACCGCAATAATGCTGTCGGCATCCGCCGGAGACCAGAGCGTCGTATCAGCATAAAATGCCTGCGTTCCTTTTCCGCTGATGTATCCTTCGTTTCCCATACACGTTACGACCAGGACACCTTTTCTTGCTGCAATAACCGCCGCTTGTGCAACCTTCGTTGTTCTTCCGTCCAGTTGAGATGTCGAATAAGACGGGGGACTGGTGAATTCCTTATAGGCCACAGATGAAGAAGTGATGTCCGCTCCGAGATGTTCAGCCCATTCCAGTCCGGCGACATAGGTATCTTCCTCACCGAGAAAATCCGCGGCACTCCCGCTGCTGTCCATTTCTGTCTTGGCAAGAAGAAAAGATGCACCATATGCGGCACCAATCAATTGTCCGTTGTCGAATCCACCAAGCACAGAGAGGGTGTTCGCTCCATGAGCGCCCTGCACTAATGGTTCCCATGGCTGACGTTCAACATTAGGTAGGTTATGAATGAAGTCGTATTCTGCTTCAACGTGAACACTCTTTAATGCCGTATGGGTGTGATAATTGTTGAATCCGTCATCCAGAATGCCGATGAGTACGCCCGATCCATTCACACCAAGGGCATGAAGATCAACGGCCTTCATATTGATGAGCTGTGTTGCTGATGGCCCATAATTCAATCCGGCCGTAGCCGATGATTTTGGCATCCATAAGGCACCAGCGCCGGTTGTTTCCGGCAGCGGAACTGAACGCTTGACCAGGGCCACCGGTTCTGAAGCTGCAACGAGGGGTAACATGTTCAGCGCTTGCAGCTGCGGCGGTGTTGCCTCAACCGAAACTGCATTGAACCAGCGTGACACCGTACGAATCTTTACTCCTGTGCTTTGTATCTGTTCCAGCGCAGAAGAAGAAACCGGATAATCCAATTCATCTATAGAACGGTCAGGTGGCAATGTCTTCGCCCGACGTGCTAAAGCCCGTTCGCTGATACCGAATGACCGGGCAAGAGCTGGAGAGTGGAGATCAGAAATTGCCGGTTTGGGTGACCGGAGATAAATCCAATACGGCCGTTGTTGGTGTACCTGTGCGGTGAGGTGACATACTATACAAACAGTGATGAGAGCGGAACATCCGATGTGTCGGAAAAGGATCATGCCCATGATCACTTCAACAGGATCAATTTTACCGAAAGGAGGTTTGTCGTTGTTTTCAAGCGCGCAATGTACATTCCTCCGGCGACCGGGCCACCTCGTTCATTGGTCCCATTCCATTGGTACTGCCGGGTTCCGGGATCGACGACACCATGGAAGAGCGTTTTCACATGCTGTCCAAGGATATTGAATATTGCAAGTTCTAGTTCCTCTCTCAGCGGTACTGTTACCAGGATAGTGGTCGAAGGATTAAAGGGATTCGGAAAACTGATCAGGGAATATTTTACGGGGATCGAATTCATGATCCGCGGATCATCGGTAACAACCGTACTGGTTATTTTTATTCCGAAGGTTTGATTGGGAATATCGCTCGGATTTGTACATGTCTTTCCGGAATTATCGCGTGCGGAAAAATACCCTACGGATGTAGAATCCAGCTCTGTTTTCTTCACTGAAGCCGCATATTCGTCTGCAGTACCGGTGGAATGAAGCGGAACGCGCTGGAAAATGTCTGCTGATTTTTGCTTATAAAATAAGAATAAGGAGTCCATGGTCAGCGGAAACGCAGATTTAATTTTTGTCGATACGATATATACCGAATCATTCGAGGTTATTGTTGGATGATTGCTGAACACGAGTCCCCAATACAATATCGCATCCAATGCATTCACGTGTCCCCAACCATAATAGTTGTTGGGATATGGCAGTGAGCCGATTCGGCTGTCAACGATATCCCGATGTGCTGTATTTATGAGAGCTTCGCGCACTTGCATAGGGGTTAATTCAGGGTGTGCAGAGAGTATCAAAGCCGCTGCGCCGGCCGTAAGAGGTGTAGCAAAAGAAGTACCCCCTCCTGACGAATAACCGGTTGATGTTCCGCGTGCAAAATAGACTGAATCGCCCTGATTGACTACCTCCGGTTTTATGCGTCCGTCTGCCGTTGGACCGGTGGAACTGAAGGTTGTTAACATGCCGGAAGATGAAGTTGCGCCAACCGATACTATGCTGTCTGCATCTGCTGGAGTAATCAGTGATCCTGTTCCAGGTTTTACTCCCCAGGCAATGTTCGTTACGTTTCCATTTACATCGCGTTGAACAATAGTATCTTGTTTTGCCCAATTCTCATTCCCCATAGCCGTGACAAGAAGAACCCCTTTCCGTGCAGCAATTAAACCAGCTAGAGATGTTTTTCCTGTGCGTCCATCTTTCATGTCGTACACGATATCGCCGGGATTGTACGATCCCATGGGATCTAGATCGTCATATCCCAGCGACGTCGAAATAATATCCACACCAAGCCGTTCCATCCACTCGAACGCTTCAACATAGTTGTCTTCTTCGATCATGATTTCAACACTGTCAATTTCGCTTTTTGCAAGGACCACCGATACACCGTACGCAGCACCGATGAGTGTTCCATTGAGAAAGCCTGCTGCGATCGAAAGCGTTGCCTCTCCATGATTGCCCTGTCCGGCGAACTCCCCGGGTGCAATGGATGTGTTGCTGTCCCGCTGGACGAAATCATACTCCGCAACAACGGGAATGTTCTTGAGAGCAGCGTGAACCCTGTGATTATTGAATCCATCGTCCCCCATACCGAGGAGAACACCTGACCCTGTGATACCAAGCGCATAGACATCGACGACTTTCGTTCTCGTATGCTGGGTTAGAGAAACACCATAATCGAGTGTTCCACTATCTGTTTTTTTCAATGGGAGTTCCATCTCGACAGGAAGCAACTTCTGCTGCGGACGTTTCTGGACTATGACGTGCTTCATTGCCGAAATATAGGGTTGAATTTGCAGGAGCTGCAATTGCTGCGGAGTCGCTTCCACTGAGACGGCATTCAGCCAGCGCGAAGTCCCATGGACAGAGACACCTAACGCTCGCAGCTGGTCAAGATATTCCTGCTTCACAGGAAGATCAAGATTATCAAGAAGACGGCTAGGCGGCAATACTTTCGCGCGGCGGCGCAGGGCACGATCTGATATACCAATGTCGGCCGGGTTCACTGATGAGAGTGACAGTGTTTGTTTATCGCGGAAGAATACCCACGTACGCTGAGAACAAGAGGACTGGGCGATTGCGTCCTCTGAGAGAAGCATCATTACACAGAGGGCAATCTGTGCCTGGATTTTTATCGGAGTTCTCATGCTGTTCCGCAATCAACACTGTGGTTAAAATTTTACATCGTGAATCAATTTCTCGACGATCTGGATAGCAGATACACCTTCCGCTTCGGCATTGAAGCTCGTTACCAATCGGTGCCGAAGCACAGGACCGGCGATTGCTTTCACATCATCAATGTCCGGAGTGAATCGCCCGCGGAGAATCGCCCGCGCTTTTGCCCCCAGAATAAGATACTGCGATGCGCGGGGACCCGCACCCCAGCGAATCCAATTCTTTATATATACCGGAGCATCTGGTGATGACGGACGGGTCGCATCAACAAGCCGCACGGCATATTCAATAACATTATCTGCCACCGGCACACTGCGTACAAGACTCTGAAACTCAAGAATATCGTCAGCAGAAAGCACCTGCTTGACCGACGAATCATATTTACTTGTGGTAGACTTCACGATCTGCACTTCTTCAGCAAACGAGGGATACTCCAGCCAGAGATTGAGCATAAACCGATCGAGCTGTGCTTCAGGTAACGGATAGGTCCCCTCCTGCTCAATAGGATTTTGTGTCGCAAGCACAAAGAACGGTTCATCGAGGATGTATGTCTCCCCGGCGGCGGTAACGTGATGCTCCTGCATTGCTTCCAACAATGCTGCCTGTGTCTTCGGCGGTGTCCGGTTGATTTCATCGGCAAGAATAATATTGGCAAAGACCGGACCCCGGATAAACTTGAACGATTTTCCTTTCGTAGAAATATTTTCTTCGATGATTTCCGTTCCGGTAATGTCGCTAGGCATGAGGTCAGGTGTAAATTGAATACGGCTGAACTTCAGATCCAGCGCCTGTGCCAATGTCTTGATGAGCAGAGTTTTCGCCAAGCCAGGCACGCCGATCAGAAGACAATGCCCGCGTGAAAGCAGGGTGAGGAAGAGGTGTTCGATGGTCATTTCTTGACCAACGATTACTTTTGCGATTTCGGCGCGTAATGCCGAATAGGACTTTGCGAGCTGTTGTACAGACTCGACATCGCTGATGTGTTTTTCGTTCGTTGCCACGTATCTGCCGCTAATAGAGGGTGAATGTGCCGACAGTCAGAGCCGGATATCAACATAGATGATTTTTTTCAATCCATCAATCCACTCTGCATTGAGCTTGTTGCGTTTCATATAAAGAGCCAGCTGTTCGACACGTTTGAAATCGTCGTTTAAATTGATGGCGTGCTGTGGTGTACGTTTTCTCATCCAGATAATGTGAAAACCGTACGACGAACCGACGACTGTCCGCTGCGGCTCGCTGATGTCCCCCGCTTTCAACTCTTTGATTTGTCCGGAAAAATCCGGCTGCAATTGATCAGCTGTTAAGGTGCCAAGATCACCCCCCACAGATTTTGTATCCTCATCTTCTGAATATTTGCCTGCCAGCTCTGCAAACGATTCCCCGTTGAGGACACGCTGCCGGAGACTCCGCAGGAACTCCACTGCTGCAGAATCACTAGCGGGACCTTTATCAATTTTCATGAGAATATGACGTGCGTGAACTGATTCACCCCGCCGTCCCAATAATTGGATAATGTGAAATCCGAATTGGGTTTTAACAATATCCGAAATATCGCCCTCTTTCATGGAAAACACGGTCTCTTCAAATTCCCGAACAAACACCCCGCGCTTTTCCCACCCAAGATCACCGCCGCTCGCCGCGGAACCGGCATCCGTCGAATATCGTTTTGCAAAGTCTGCAAAATCTCCGCCGGCACGAATACTGTCAAGAATTGCCTGCATAAATCGCCGCGTTGCAGCTTCCACCGCTGTATCCGGTTTAGGAACAATATACAAGTGACTCAATTCAAATTCTTCCGGTACCTCCGGCAGACTGTCTTTAAACGAGACGAAGAAGTCTTCCACTTCACGGCGGGTGACGGAAAGTGTTGCCTCCCGCTGCTGACGTATTTTCTGCACAAGCAGTTGGTTTTTAATTTCTGTCCGATATTCCCGTTTGATGCGGCTGATGGGTTTACCGTACATTTGTTCTACCCGCTGCTCAGAACCGACCTGCCGCACAAAATTCGCTATTTGCTGGTCAAGAGCACGTGTTACCTCGTCATCTGTCACTTCAATACTGTCGATAATCGCCTGGGCAAGAATAAGTTTCTCAGTCACCAGGGCATCGAGCACTTGCGCACGTAGGCCTGCCTGGTTTGGATCTATCCGGTTTTGCATGGCCAGAAATGTCACACGTTCCTGCAGTTCCGATTCCGTAATTATCTCTTTATCGACAACAGCAACAATGCGATCTACCAGCGTCTGCCCCGACAGCCGGGAAAAGAGAAGGAGACTGACTATAACGAAACCCTTACCGGCACGCTTCATACATTTTCCTATTCTACAATTTTTGACATCCCTGAATCGGAAGCCGCGTTCACAAAAACTTCAATCGCATGCTTTGCCCGAAGCTTCTCCACCAGGTGCGCGGACAATTTTCGCCGGCGTTCGATCATAAGCCGTCCGCGAATTTCCTGCTCTACAAGCTCGAGATCGGCTGTTTGACCCTGTTTGATGAACTTCCATACCACGAGAATATAGTATCCTTGATCCGTATTGACAGGAAAAGAAAGTTCACGCGCTGATGCATTTGTCACGACGCGCCACAGTTCGGACAAGACGAGGGATGCCTGTGTTTGATACGTTGAATCCATCCGTAAGAGGATCGAAGACGCGTGCTGACCAACCGCTGCATTCCACGAGGTCCCTTTTAAAACACTATTACGGAATTCCGTAGCAGCATCCCGATTCTTGAAGAGCGCATAACTCACGAGAGCAATGTCGTGCATTTGGTTGAATTCTTTAATGTGCGCTTCATAGTATTGACGGATATCCTGCATGGAAAAGTTCGTTATCTGCTGGGAATACACTTCCTGTTCCAGCAATGCATTAATCGCAAGTTGACGGCGTACATCCTCCACTTTCTGATTCATCTCATCTGTTCGATCAAGACCTCGTTCCACAGCTTCGCGATAAAGCGATTCTTCCGTGAGCCATCGCTGGATATATTGCTGTATTTGCACCTGAGAAGGTTCACGGGAGGTATCGATGCGCGCACGGATTTCTTCCAGTCCTAAGGTCTCGTTATCAAGACGGGCGACGGGTGTTTTCTTTGATTCCGTTTTTATGCAGCCGGCACCCGCGAGGACGATCCATGCAGCGAGAATGAGGTTACTGAGTTTCAACCCGTTTCCCTTTAAAAGCTTCCGGCAGTAATTCTTTTTTGATCGTCACCGGAAATTTTTTCTTCAGCAGTTCGACCCATTCCTGTTCGCGCTGCTTTGAGGCTGCTTCTTGATACGCACCGGCGATCTCAGGAGTCGCCTCCTCAAAACTTTTCACGTGCGAGCTGTCAAATGCAAGGGTCTTCAGGATAGACCAACCTGCTTCATAGCGGAATGGCGCTGTCACACTATCCTTTGCCATGGTCGATGCTTTACGAGATAATTCATTCATGGTGAATGGCTGAAAGCCCCACTCACCCCCTTTTTCCTGATAGGATGCCCGATTCGTATATTCCTTGGCAACTTCCTGGAAATTTTCGCCGTATTGCACTTTCCAGTATGCCGCATTTGCCATACTATCCGTTAACGTGTAGATTTCTGCGAAGTTGACACGCTCCGGCCAGCGGTAGTTTTCTTTGTATGTAGAATAGTATTCGCGAAGCAGAGAATCATTCACCATTACTTTTTTCCATACCTCATCCTGTTCGATGCGATACAGGAGAATTCCATCTTTATATTCCTGTAACAATTGGCCTAAGATAGGATGACGTTCTGTCGCTAGCCGTGCATAGGCTTCCAGGGCAACACCATCGGCTAATTTATTCATGAGCATCCAGATATTGCTCCGGTTTAACCTGGTTGCACTATTCTCATTATTGGTTGTTACCTTTTCAACGAAATCCTTCGTTTTCAGCGGATGATCGGTACTGCTGATGAGGGTTGTTCCCATCATCTCACTCGTTAACGTATCTTTCCATTTTTCCGTTCCGGCATACTGAGTTGTATCGATCGAGACAATGAGTCTGTTGACTGCCGCTGAATCAATAGCGACCTTGTAACGTGCCTTCAATCCCTGCACATACCGGTTATATTCGTACTGATAACGGACCTGCTGATACTGTGTCTTGAGGTCCTGTTGGATCTCGGCAAGCGGCGGCACCGGCTTTTTCTCTGTGAGTTTGAAGATGTGGTATCCGTAATTGAATCGTATGGGTTCGGAAATAGAATCAACCTGTAACCTGTAAAAAATATCTGCAATATTGGGAGGTATCCGTTCACGTTCATAAAGGCCGATATCTCCGTCTCTCTCGACACTGCCGGGATCTTGACTATACTTCTGCACCACTTCTGCAAACGGAGTGCCACTCTTAAGCTTCTGATACAGCATCCATACAGTATCCCGAACCGAGTCCGTATCACTGGACGAATCATTGAACCGGAGAAGGATATGGCTGATGCGGACGCTTCCCGGGTTTGGCTGCCGTGCGGTGACTTTAATTATGTGGTACCCGTATTGTGAACGTATTGGTACTTTCGTATATTCCCCAGGTTTGAGTGAGAAGCATGCATCTTCAAAGTCCGGCACCATTCTGCCGCCTGTAAAGAACCCAAGATCGCCATGATTTATTTTTGCCCCCGGATCCTCTGAATATCGTACTGCCAAAGAATCAAAAGGAGTCGTTGGAATCTGTGCGATGGCCTTTATTGCCCGTTCATAGATTGCCGCGGTATCGGCAGGACTGGCGGAAGGGGGGATACGGAACAGGATATGGCTGGCACGCACTTCTTCTTTCTTCCTGTTATAAAGCTGTTGAATGCCGGGCTCCACGACTTCCTTTTCCAGCATATATGACTGTGCAACCGATACATTATACGATTCCATCTCACTCACAACGGCCGAGTCTTTTTCCAGGCCTATTGCGCGGGCTTCTTTGACTTTAAGCTTGAATTTCACAACGAGATCAAGAAATCTTTGACGATCTTCAATTGATGAACGCGCGCAGGTATCCCAGACGCCATTGTTTTTCATATACGCTTTTTCAAAGTCATGAAGGGTAAATTGTTCATCGCCAATTGTAGCAAGAGTAGGGCTCGAAGCCCCGCAGCCGGCGAGGAGTAAAAGAGCAAACAGGCTGAGTCCAAAGAGAAGTGTGCGAATCATAGTTCTGGTAACCCCTGAGTTTGAGATGATAGATGCTGTATGTTCATCGAAAAAATAACCAAAAATGCCGCCGCAAGCAAGGAATTGTAACACCGAAGGAAGAATTAGAAAGCCCTCCGTTCGAAGGGCTTCTGGACTGATACTTCATGCTGAAAGACAACTTCTACAGCTGAGGGAGGCGGTCTACTTCTTCCTTGCTTCGAGTATCTCCTTTTTCCGTTTTAATATTTGATTGGCTTTCCACTGGTCCAGAAAGAACCATTGAGGTGTATTGGAAGATTGGAGATAGAACTTTTGTGCCGCCTTGTCATACGAAAACCGAAGCTGTACTCCGGCATAGGATACCGTTGCCGTAACTTTCTTCGCCATAACACTATCAACAAAATCATCTGCCTGAACATTGGAAAGCGCTGTCAGCATGCCGTCCGCTGCCGATTGCTGTACAGTATCTTTTCCCACAAGCCATGCGCTGTTCTGTAACGTCATCGTAAATGTCGTGTCGCCATATTGATACCGCACTTCTTTGATGTTCTCCTTTGGAACCGCTACGATCGTTCGATCACGCCAGTCTTTCAGAACACGATTAAACGTGTAGCCATAAATTCCTTCTACGATAAGAACATCATTGGAATTCAACTTTCGCGTATAATACTCGTTATATCCTCCAGCCATTTTCCCCAGGATAAACCCTGCTTTCTCCATTCCCTTCTCATACAATTTCACCTCTGTTCCATTCTGGTCAACCTGAAAAACAGCATGTTTTTCAGGTTTGCTGGAGACCACATTTTTCACCTCAACGACTTTGATCTGATGAAGGGCCTGGCCAACATTGGCCTGGTCTGCTTTGTAGCTGACGGGTTGAACCACATACCATTCCGCCCCGCGCTTTTCCAAAACAACGGAAGCTTTTTCAGCCTTGATTTCGATCTTATCAACCGCGACGGAATCAATCGTGAACATCGGTCCGGTACTTGCTGAACTTGCACTGCGTTCTCCCGGTTTTTGCAGAACAAGGAAGGCGACAGCAAGCAGAACAACAAACACACCGATCAGAATGTATGTATTCTTTTTCATATCACGCTCTTTCCTTCTCTCGTCTTACAAGTGACTTTCTAGCGACCGCTTGAGCGCAACACGCCGCCGCCAGCGCAGCAGTCCGTACGCAATAACCAGCAATGGCGGGAGCAACAAATTGCCGTACTTGAGCATTTTCTTCACACCATCGGACACCTGATCCAAAGGAGGCATGGAAACATTCTTGGATCGAATCGTAATTAGTCCGGCATCATCTGCAAGAAAATCCACGATGTTCATAAAGAACGTCAAATTGCTGCGGCTGCCTGCAAAATCATCCTTCATAAAATCACCATCACCCACGACAACGATTCGGGTATCGGGACTTTTCGTCGTTTGCGGTACAGGCGACTTTCCTTCAAAAAAGCTTTTAAACGAGCCGCTCACAACGGCTGCCAGTGGGATGCTCGATTCGGCCAATTCCTCATTCGTATAGCGCTTCATAGGATCGAGCATGATCATCCCAGGTTGACGGCCGCTGTGTTTAGAAGAGCGTACAAGAACGTCTGCCGTTAATCCTCTGGAAGCGGCAAGACTGGTGTCGAGAGAACTGACGAAGTAGAAAATGATTCCCTGCAGATCTTTCACAATGGGATTTGAACGGTCCATGTTTACTGCGTTCGGCAGATACGGGAAAGGCAGCTGGCTTTGCATTTGGAAAGGGCCCTGCTGCTGCATGACAGTCACTGAAGCACACTGTGCGTCGCGGACAAGATCGCTATTCACACGGATGCCGTAATTCTCCAGCATATCTTCCAGTCCTAATTCCATCGGCTGGGCGATAGGCCGGCCATATTGGTTTTCTGCCCGCAGCGAAGCATTCATTTTATTTAACAGGAACGCCACTTTGCCGCCGTGCATAATGTATTGATCGATCTGATATTTCGCTGTATCGGCAAATTTTATTGCGGGTGCAATAACAAGAAGCGCTGCTAAATCTTGAGGAATCACGGCAGAGCTTGAACTGAGATCAACCGGTACCACGTCATACTGCGCGCTGATATCTTGATTCGCCCGCTGCATGCTTGTCAATGCCGCCTCTTGATGGCCGGTGGTATATCCGATTCGCTTTTTTGTGCGTGTCGTTAACCGTTTGATAGCGGAACTGATATCATATTCTAACGATCCGAGATTCTGAATCACCGGTAAGGTTTCCTTCCTGTCCTCATACAGAAGCACAAGTCCGAGGAAGGCACGTTTTACTTCAAACTTATCCTCCTTAACGACCTGTACTTCGACCGGGGGAATACCTGCCTGCTGCGCCTCCCGCTCATTCTTCTCTCCTTCCGGGTTGATGAATTCATAATAGAGATTCCCCTTGGCGTACGCTTTATACTCATTCAGGATATCAAGCACTGCACGGCGGTTATTGTTATACGGTGCAGGGAGATCTTCTGTAAAGTACGCCTTGACCGTGACGCGATCATCGAGATTACGCACGAGCAACTTGCTGGCATCAGCAAGTGTATAGACACCCGCTTTGGTTAAATCGATCCGAGAGAAGAGACGCACCGATATGAAATTGATCAGGATCAGGATTCCGAGCACCAGCAACACCCGGGTCAACGTTTGAGCTTTTTTTGTATTCATAGTATCATGTCAGAAGGAAAATTTAATCAATTAAACATTCAGCATGGAAAGCAATCACCATTTCCGCCGTTCCAGCGCCACCACGGAGAGATAGAGCGTAAAACCAAGCACAGAACCAAAGTACACAATATCACGCGAATCGATGACACCGCGCGCAATGTTTGAAAAGTGGAAATCCACACCAAGATACTCTACAATACTCGTCATAAACTCCGGTACAAAGATGAGAATTTTATCCAGCATAAAGAGAGCAAACATCATCAGTAAGCCGAGAATGAAAGCGACAATCTGGTTCTCCGTAACACTCGATGCCAGCAAACCAACCGCTACATACACTCCCGCCATCAGAAGGAGGCCGAGGTATCCGCCAATGACCGGACCGTGGTCGACATCACCAAGAAATACAATAGTGATATAATAAATCAGCGTCGGCAGGAGTGCAATACCGACGAGCGCCCACGCAGCAAGAAACTTGCCGATCACAATTTCCCAATCGTGGAGCGGTTTTGTTGTTAGGAGTTCGATTGTTCCAGCCTTTTTCTCCTCTGCCAGCAGCCGCATCGTAATGGCCGGGATGACAAACAGAAAGACCATCGGGATCCATTCGAACAGCATCCGGAGTGATGCGACATTGATCAGGAACATACTGCTGGTGTACACCCAGCCTACAATGGCAAGGAAGACGACAATTACCACGTACGCCACGGCCGAGTTGAAGTAGGAACGGAGTTCTTTCTTGAAGATTGTCCCGACATTGGCAAGCCGGCCCAAATATTTTATTGCTTCGTTGATATCAAACTTTGCGCCCATAGTCAATTTCCAGTTTTTATTTACCGAATTTCTTTCTTCAACTACTCAGCGGTTGTCAATTTATGAAACACTTCTTCCAGACTCGTTGCCTTGCGCGACATTTCTAGCAGCACCCATCCTTCGGAGACACTGCGGCGGAAGATCTCTTCGCGTACATCGCTTCCTTTGACGGTGTGAATGGAAAATTTGTGCAAATCTCCCTCCTCTCCGCCGTACTCCACCGACTCCACCTGTGGGATTTCCTTAAACTTCGGATACATATCCGTCATGGCATTGGAGACATTGGCTTTGAGCTCGAGTGAAATTTTTTCGGACCCGCGAAAATCCTGCCGCAGCTGCTCCAGCGTTCCATCTGCAACTATGGTTCCCTCGTTAATGATGATGACCCGGTCGCACGTTGCCTGCACTTCAGAAAGAATGTGGGTTGAGAGGACGACGGTTTTTGCACGTCCGAGCTGGCGGATAAGATTGCGGATCTCGACAATCTGGTTGGGATCCAGGCCGCTGGTCGGTTCATCCAGAATCAACACCTCAGGATCGTGGATCATCGCCTGCGCAAGGCCCACGCGCTGGCGGAATCCTTTCGACAGCTCGCCGATATCTTTATGACGAACAGACGCAATGCCGCAGACGTCGATCATCTCTTTTATCCGGCTCCTGAGCATGGCATTTTTCAGCCCATGGAGCTGCGCGGAGTATTCGAGGTATCCCACCACATTCATGTCGAGATAGAGCGGATTCATCTCCGGCAGATAGCCGATCTTTTTCCGAACCTCAAACGAATGTTCTGCGATGTCGAATCCTTCTACTTCCACCGACCCTGAGGTTGGCGGCATGTAGCAGGTAATGATCTTCATCGTGGTGGTTTTCCCGGCGCCGTTCGGGCCGAGGAATCCGAGAATTTCGCCGGTCTTGACATCAAACGAAATGTCGTTCACGGCTTTCTCGGTGTCGTAAAGTTTAGTCAGGTTTCTTACTGCAATAGCCATAGGCGTTTAGATTGTTGTTCAAAGAATATGTGACTCTTGGAGCGGAACAATTTTATTAAAAATACACAAGAAATTCAAGGATTCATCGTAAAAAACACATAAATTTTTTCGAAATCTTCGCGAATAGGAGTAGACGAAAAGAGGGAGAGAAGTGTTCCCGTGAAAAGGAAAGAACCTGATTCATTTCAAAGGTTGCTGAGGTATCCTTCCAACCTTCAGAAGGTATCCCCCACAGATCCTCTCCTCATTTCCAAACTGAGTTTGAGTACAAAGATGTAAACTAGTGCCGATCCAAATAATTAATCTTGTACTTTTTACAATGGTTTAAGATAT